>NZ_MKKC01000063.1 GCF_001942255.1 Nocardiopsis sp. CNR-923 | reverse complement strand
ACCGCTCTCTGGTCGGCGCGGGGGCGGCCGGTCTTCGGCGGCGGGGGCAGTAGCGGCTGGACGATCTCCCAGAGCCCATCGGGCAACACGTCACTCACATTCCGTGATCATGCCAGGCTCGGAGTCATCTCGCAGGACTTTTGAGATGAGCTCTAAAGCTGCCGCTGAATTCACGCGCCACGAACTGGAAATGAACGGTCGGGTAATGGTCATCGGTCCGGACCTGATGGAAGCGTTCCTGACCATTCCAGCACTTCAGAACGCCGCTGCCGCTGGCAGTGACCAGGCTCTGCGAAACGGTGAGATTGGCCGCGTGTTCGGGTTCCGAGTGTTCATCTCTCCATTCGTGAACGGCACTACCGCCTTTACACGCGACGCGTTCGCACTGGCATGTCGTGCCCCGCGAGTCTCTGAGGGTGCGGGTAAGTCCGCTTCGCAGCGGCACAACGGGTACAGTCTGCGAGTCGTGCAGGACTTCGATATGACCGTGCGTGCTGAGGTCTCCCTGATGTCCACGTTCGTGGGCGCGGGCGTCCTCGATAACCGGCAGTCCATGTCGTTTGGTCTCGCGGCTTGAACGTAACCACCTCCCCCTGCCCCTTCCGAAGGGGACAGACAGCGGTGGGGTACAGCGTCTCAGTCGCTGCCCAAGTCTGGACTTTTTGACTACCCAAAGTGACCAGCACATGCACGCGGACAGACGCGCGCACATTGCGGGCGTGCACTCGCGCGAGGCACGTTCCCCGTCGCCCTGGTGGCGATTCATACCGGAGCGGCAAAGCGCTGAACAGCGTGTTCGCCGTTCCTGCCGGACTGCTTTCGTCGCCCTGGTCGTCGTTGCCGCTGCCGTGCCGCTCACCGTAAACCCCTTGCCACTGCATACCGCTGCGTCGGAAGCCCCTTGCCGTTGCCGCGAGGTTCCCGGAGAGACTTTCCGCGCATCTGCCAACGGACCTAGCCTGTCAGCATGGAACACCTCGGTGAGCGCCTCGCCCGCCTGCGCAGGTTCTCCGGCCTCTCTCAAGAAGAGTTGGCCGCGAAGGCAGGCGTATCCGTCGATACCGTGCGAAAGCTGGAACAACGCCAACGGCACAGCGCACGGCTTCCCACGTTGCATGCCCTCGCGAGTGGGTTGGAGGTCGAAGTCACGGCGTTGATCGGTGACCCTCCGGCCGTTCCGTCGAACGGGGACCCTGAACCCCCGGAACTGGTGGCGCTCCGCCGCGCTATCTCGCCCCCACTGTTCGCCCCTCCGCCCGCTCCGGAGAGCGCGGAGGAACTGTCCGTGCCGTTGCTGCGCGCGGAGATATCCGACGGTTGGTCGCTGTACCACTCTGCGAACTTCGGCGAACTCATGCGCGTTCTCCCGGGGATGATCGCGGACGCGCGCCTTGTGGCGTGTGTCGGCACGTTCCCACAGCGTGCGACCGGTGAAGCGGCGTTGAGCAAAGCGCTACAGCTTGCGGGGCACCTGTCTATCCGGCTGGGGAAAACGGACCTCGCGTTGTCAGCGTTGGAACGCGCGACGAACGCTGCACAGAACTCCGGAGACCCGTTGCTAGCTCCCATGGTGTACGGCTCCGTTGCTTGGGCCTACCAACGGCAGGACCGCCTACAGGACGCGAGCGGCCTCGCCCTACACGCAGCGGAGGACGTTGAACGCGGGGGCATCACCACAGCCGCGAGCTTGCGCGTGTGGGGTGGACTCTTCATGTCTGGGGCTACCAGTGCGGCTAGGTCGGGGAACTACTCCGAGTCCGCCGACATGATGGCCCGCGCGGAGAAGGAAGCGCGACGCATCCCCAAGCTTCCCCAGCCTGTCGACAGTCGCGCGGTGTCGATCTTCAGCACGTCATCCGTGCGCATCGAACGCGTCCGCCTCGCGGTACAGCACGAACGCCCTGACGAGGCGATACAACTCGCCCGGGGTATGCGGGTGAACGGGCAGACTCCGCCTTCCTGGCGAACGTGGCTGCTACTGGATATCGCCCGTGCTCACACGGACGTGGGCGACGCGTTCGGGGCCGTGAAGGCGCTACAGACGTTGCGTCGTAAGTCTCCCGCGTGGATGCGGCATCACACGTTGGCTGTGGTAATCATTCAAGACTTGCTAGCGGGATCGGTACATCCGCCCGGTTTGAACTCACTTGCGGAATTCGTCGAATTGCCGACCTGATAGGCGAATTTAGTGAACAGAGACTAGGACACGGCGTCCCTGGTCTGTGGTTGGTTGTACCTACAGCCTGGTGCTATGTCTGCCGCGAGCCTCCACCAGAGAACGCACGCCGATACCTCTGACCCCACCCTCGCCTTGCGCTCCGCCTTGCACCGCTGGGGCCTTCCCGCAATGGACGGTGAGCTTCCCGGGGCCGTCTGCGTGGAACACGGGGGGCGTCAGGTCACGGTCCGCTACGTGGATCACCAGTGGTGGCGACCGATGCCCGGAAAGCCCGGGGTGACCGTGCCCGTTGCGCACGAAGGGGCGGAAGACGCCCTCGCGCGACACCTCGCACGGGAACTCCTAGGAAAACTCCCGTGACTCCGGACCGCATTCCTCCGCCCCTCGCGCGGACCCTCGCGGACGTTGCCTATCTGGCACAACCGCGCGAGCGCCCCCGCAATGTGCGGACGTACACGCCCGGTCCTCTTCCTCGCCGCGACCGTGACCGCGATCGCTGGCCGCACACCATCAGCACGGAGACACAGCCCCGATGAAGCATCCCAACCCCGAAACGCCCCGTGTACCGCTTCGTGTGTGCGTGTGCGCGTGTGCCTGCATTCGTGCGCGTTCACGTGCCCGACGTGCGGAACGAAGTTGACCAAAGACGGGCACTGCCCGTACCGCTAAGCCCACCAGTGATCAGGAGGTAGCCGTCATGCGGTGGGAGCACCGCCGCGCCGACCAGCTCACGCGCCACGACATCGTGTTGATGCCCGAAGGCCAGTTGCGGGTGGTGTCCCAGATCCTCCCGCCCCGAAACGGCAACGTCCACGTGCGCCTGGGCGCGACCTGGTACGTGTTCGCCTGCGCGGCTGAGTTCCCCGTGGACGTCCGTCCGAGGAGGGGTTCGGGTGGCCTCGCATGACCCCGTGGTCCGTTATCTGGGGCACCCCAGGGCGACGTCGCCGGAAGCTGGCACACCTGCCACACCCACCTCGCCCGTCAGTACGGGATGCGGCACTCAGAGGCGAACGCCGTTCTCGCGTCCGCCTCACGACAGGGAACGAGCACACCTATCATCCGGAAGGGACACTGAGTATGGCCACCTGCGACACCTGTAACGGGGCCAAGACGATCGTGGTCACCCGTGACGGGGGAACCGAACGCATCCTGTGCCCCGCGTGCAACGGCACGGGCAAACGCCAAGAGGAACTGATGGAAACCGTGAACGTCCATGACGTGCGCGTCCTGCTTCCTGACGACGAAGAGGACGTACACACCACCTGGCCCCATGCCGACACCCTGGCCAAGGCGGCTCTCTCACACGCTGAGTACCGGGGTGTGGACCTGGCCGGACATCGGTGGAACGACGTGAAGATGTCTCGTGTGGTCTTCACTGACTGCCGTCTCACCGGGGCCGTTCTGAACCAGGTCACCATGTCTGACGTGCTGTTCCGTGACTGCGTGTTCGACTACGCGCACATGGCCCGGGTGAGGGCCGCCTCCGGGGTGGCGTTCACGGGGTGCCGGTTCACCGAGGCCGTGTTCGATTCCTGCGACCTGTCAGGAGTCGCGATGGACGGGTGCCGTCTGGCAGGCGTCCAGTTCGACGGAACCCGGATGGACGGCTGTGACCTACGCGGGAGCACCACCGAGGATGTGGGGGGTGTCCTGTCGCTGCGGGGGATCAAGGTTGATGCTGACCAGGTCCCGAACCTCATGGCGTCGGTCGTGGCCGACCTGGGGTGGAAGGTCGACGCCTGACCTGGACGCACGACCGCCCCACCAGCCCCCGGCCACCGTGTTCGATCGGGGGCTTTCGTGCACCGACACCCACCACGAACAGTGGAACGCGTTGAGGCGGCTCCGCTCTCGCCCCGCTATCCCCCCCGGGGGGTGCTGTGAGGGAAGCGTCCCCGGGGTTCTTCGTGTCAGTCGCGGAGAACTGGCCACGCTCCTTTGCCGTTCGACACCCGAACGCGTCCACGCTCAGCGAGTACCGACACCGCGCGTTGCGCGGTACCGCGCGACACCCCGTAGTCCGCTTGTAGGTCAGCCACTGTCGGAAGCCGCTTGTCCTGGGGGAAGTCGCCCCGGTCGATCCTGGCCGCGAGGATCGCCGCGAGTTGGGCGTACTTCGGTTCCGGGCCTTCCTTGACGAGGCTGTCCGGCCCGAAGCCAGCGGGAAGCGGTGTGGTCATAAACCCATGATCCCACGCCAGGGAGATTTGAAGGCTTGGGAAGCTCTGAATCCTTGGGCAGGTCTGAACGGTTGCGATATGGTCACGAGCGCCAAATGACAGAGCCCCGGCGGGTGTTGTTACCACCCCCGGAGCGTGGCCACCGATTCAAGGGATCAGTGACATGCACACACTACTTTCCTGCCTCGCGGTGATCCTCCGCGTACTCCGCTCGCCCCGTGGGCAGCACGCCGCCCCCGCGTGCTCCGCCGAGAGGCACGCCGGGCGAACCGCGTCCGCCGCTACGCCGCGAACCCCCGCCCCGCCTTGCCGGTCGGTCCGGGCTACGGGAACCCGTTCGCAGCGGTCGCCCCGGTCCGCGAGGTGCGCGAGTCTTTCCCATCTGCTGCGATCATCCGCCCCGGCTTCCGCCACTGGGAAACTGCGCAGGCAGCCGCCTACGCGGACAGGCAACGGCTGGGCATCACCGTCGCGATGGACATCGTGGCCGGACCTGACACGGCTACTCGGAGAGGATTTCCCGCTCCCGTCTCTGTGGGCGCGTAGGCGATAGCCGCCGCGACGTCTGAACCACCCACCTACGGCCCTCGCTCTTCGGAGCGGGGGCCGTTTGTCGTGTGCGGGCTACAGTCCAGACATGGACGAAACGCGGGCAGGCGCAGGCGGGATAAAATGTGTGAGAGTCCTTCTCGCCGACGACCAGGAGATGGTCCGGACCGGCTTCCGCTACATGCTGGACGCCGAGGACGACATCGAGGTCGTGGGCGAGGCCGGTGACGGCGTGGCGGCGGTCCGGCTGGCACGGGAACTGCTGCCCGACGTGACGCTCATGGACATCCGCATGCCCGGGGTCGACGGTCTGGAGGCGACGCGTCGGCTGGCCGGGCCCGGGGTGGTCGACCCGCTGAAGGTGGTCGTGGTCACCACGTTCGACCTGGACGAGTACGTGCACGCCGCGTTGTCGGGCGGCGCGGTCGGCTTCCTGCTCAAGGACGCGGGTCCCGCGCTGTTGATCGAGGCGGTCCGCGCTGCGGCGCGGGGCGACGCGATGGTCTCACCGCGGATCACCGTCCGTCTGCTCAGGCACTTCGCGCGGACGGGGCCGCGCCCGGAATCGGACACGGCGGGACTGACCGGGCGCGAACTGGAGATCGCGCGCGCGGTGGCGCGGGGCCTGACCAACACGGAGGTGGCGGCGGAGCTGTACATCACCGTGAGCACCGTCAAGACCCACCTGGCGAGCGTCCAGAACAAGCTGGGGGCGCGCAACCGGGTGGAGATCGCCGCCTGGGCCCACCGGGGCGGCCACGTGCGCTGAGCGCCTACCAGGCGGCGGGCGCGTAGTCCTTGAGGAAGCAGCCGTAGACGTCCTCGCCGCGCTCGCCCCGGACGATGGGGTCGTACACGCGCGCCGCGCCGTCCTCCAGGTCCAGCGGGGCGTGGAACCCGGCGGCGGCGATGCGCTCCTTGTCCGGATGCGGCCGCTCGTCGGTGATCCAGCCCGTGTCCACGCTGGTCATGAGGATGCCGTCGGTCTCCAGCAACTCCTGGGCGCTGGTGCGGGTGAGCATGTTGAGCGCGGCCTTGGCCATGTTGGTGTGAGGGTGGCCCGCCCCCTTGTAGCCGCGTCCGAAGACCCCCTCCATGGCGGACACGTTCACGACGTAGGCGCGCCGGGCCGGTGAGGCGGCCAGGGCGGGGCGCAGCCGGTCCACGAGAAGGAACGGCGCGCTCACGTTGCACAGCTGCACCTCCAGCATCTCGACGGGGTCGACCTCGCCGACCGTGCGCGACCAGCTGTTGACGGGAGCGAGGTCGGGGACGAGGCCTCCAGCGTCGATGGCGGTTCCCTGGCGGACCCGCTCCATCGAGGCGGAGCCGGTGGTCAGGGCCAGGGAGGTGAGCATCTCCGAGGTGAACACGCCCGACTCGCCCGAGCCCAGCACGCGCGGCGCCACACCGCCGAGGACGAGCGGCTCGGGCACGTCCGCGGTGAGCGGTTCAGCCTCGGCGGCGATCAGCGGCCCGTAGGCGCCCGGGGCGCGCCGGACGGTCTGCGCCGCGTTGTTGACGAGGATGTCGAGGTGCCCCCGCTCGGCGACGGCGTCGGCCAGCCGCAAAACCTGGCCGGGGTCGCGCAGGTCGACCCCCACCACGCGCAGCCGGTGCAGCCACCGGTCGCTGTCGGGCATGGCGGAGAACCGGCGGACCGCGTCCTTGGGGAACCGCGTGGTGATCGTGGTGTGCGCGCCGTCGCGCAGGAGGCGCAGCGCGATGTACATGCCGATCTTGGCGCGCCCGCCGGTGAGCAGGGCGCGACGTCCGGTCAGGTCGGTGCGCGCCGCGCGGCGCTCCCGGTTGACCCGCGCGCAGCTCGGGCACAGCTGGTGGTAGAACGCGTCGACCTCCGTGAACTTCTCCTTGCACACGTAGCAGGGCCGGGCCTTGCGCAGCACGCCCGCGAGCTCTCCGGTGGCCGCGCCGGACAGGGCACGGCCGTTGGTCTCGTCGTCGATCCGGTCGGGCGCCGCGGTGGCGGTCGCGGCCAGGACGGCGTCGTCGTGGGCCTTGCGCTCGGTTCGACGGACGCGCCGGCGGTGCTCCTTCACGGCCTTGAACAGTTTGGCGGTGGCGCGCTGCAGGGTGACCGAGTCCGGGTGGTCGCTGGGCAGCTCCACCGCGCGTTCGAGCACGTCCAGGCACACGCGCAGGTGCTCCGGGTCGACCCCGGCCATGTGTTCTTCCGTCACCGCTGGCTCCACGCTGTCCTCCGTGGCCCCCGCCGGGCCATCAGGAACCCTATGCGCATCCGGGGACCAACCGGGGCGCGACTGGGTAGAAGGAGGGACAGCACCCCCTCACCCCCCGGTAGGAGCTGAGATGCGACCCGCCCCGCCGCCCTCGCCTTCGACGTCCTCGACACCCTGTTCCCCCTGGGCCCGCTGGAGTGGCGGTTCCGTGAGGCGGGAATCCCGCGGATCCTCATGGCCCGGTGGAGCGACCACCTGTTGCGCGACGCCTTCGCGCTGGCCCTGGTGGGCGGAGACCGCACGTTCGAGGACGTGGCCCGGGGCTCGCTGCGGGACATCACCGGCCACCAGATCGCCCCGGCGGCGGAGGACGCCATCGTCGAGGGGCTGTCCCGGCTCGCCCCGCGGCGCGAGGCCGTCCACGCCGTGACCGCCGCTCGGGAGGCGGGCCTGCGGGTGGCGGCGCTCACCATGGCAGGCGAGGACGCGGCAAGGGAGCTGTTGTCGGGGGCGGGACTGCTCGACCTGGTCGACGGGGTGTGCTCCGGCCGGTGGCGGCCCGCCGGGGAGGCGTATCTGGCGGCGGCGCGCGAGATGGAGGTCGAACCGCACCGGATGGGGCTGGTCACCGCACACGGTTGGGACGTGGCCGGTGCGGGACGGGCGGGCCTGGTGACGGGCTGGTCGGCCCATCTGGAGGGCCGCTTCCCGGCGGTCTTCCCCGAACCCGACGTGCGGGGCCGGGACCTCGGGGAGGTGGTCGAGGCCCTGCTGGGCCTGCGGGCCGACCCGGCGTGACGCCGCGCCCGCCGGTAGATAGACGCTGGGCTGACCGCCGAGCGGACCGGCCGTCCGCCCGGTCAGTCCTCCCAGGTCCGGTCGTACTGGGGATGGGCCCGGTACACGGTCGCCACGTACTTCACCGCGCGACGCCAGGCGAGCAGTTCCGACCACGGGTCGCCGTCCGCGGGCGAGGAGGGCGCCGGTTCGAGCACGCGCATGCTCGCGGCGTGCGCCCGCGTGTACCCCTGGATGATCATCCGCTTGGCCGCCACCTCCGCCAGAGCCCGTTCCCGACCACGAGTGCCCACGGGAACCGCCCTCGACGCTCGCTCGTCCTCGTCCAGCCGCGCGTTGAGGAACTCGACGATGGTCAACGAAAGCAGCTCCCTCCGGCCCCGACGTGTCCGGTCAAGTATCGGTGATCCGACCGCGGCGGACCATCGGCGTCACGGGCACCCCTCGAACTGGGGAACGCTCGTGACGAGGTCCAGGCCGGTCTCCCCGAACCACTGCTCCAACAGTTCCGCGGCGGTTCCGTCCTGGTACATCTCGCTGATCGCCTTGTTGACCGCCTCGCACGCGCGCACGTCGCCGTGCGGCAGCCCGACCCCGTACTTCTCCTCGGTGAACGGATTGTTCACCAGCCGGAAGCGTCCGGGTCCCGCGCGAGGAAGCCCGCGAGGATCAAATTGTCGGTGGACATCGCGTCCACCTCGCCGTCGCGCAGAGCGTCGACGCAGTCGCCGTAGCTGGGGGCGTCCGTCTGCTCGACCTCGATCCCGAGCCCCTCGGTGATCCGCCGCGCCGAGTTCGACCCGCGTCCCTGGCAGAGCCTGCGCCCCTCCAGGTCGCGCACGTCGTCGATGTGCGTCTCCTCGGCGCGGACGAGCAGGTCCTGTTGGGCCACGTAGTACGGACCGGCGAAGGTCACCTGGGTCTTGCGGGCCTGGGTGATCGAGTACGTCGCCACGACGATGTCCACCTCACCGCTGATCAGCAGGTCCTCGCGCTCGGCGGAGGTCACCCCGACCAGTTCCACCCGGTCGGGGGGGTAGCCCAGACGCTCGGCGATGTCGTGGGCGACGTCGACGTCGAAGCCGGTCAGCTCGCCGTCGGGCCCCCGCAGACCGGTGCCGGGCTGGTCGTACTTGACCCCCACGGTGATCGTCGCCAGGTCGAGCACCGAGGTCTCGTCGCCCAGCGCGGAGGCGCATCCGGTCAGCGCCAGCACGAGAGCGGCCGCCGCGGCGGGGCCG
Source organism: Nocardiopsis sp. CNR-923 (assembly GCF_001942255.1). GTDB lineage: Bacteria > Actinomycetota > Actinomycetes > Streptosporangiales > Streptosporangiaceae > Nocardiopsis. Next base: position 81,079 of record NZ_MKKC01000063.1, on the reverse strand, counting down.
GTGGTGAGCCTCATTCCCGTTCCTCTCTCAGCGGTATTCGGCCAGTCGCGAGCGGACGCCGAACCCGACCAGGGCGAGCAGGACCAGGGCGAACGCGGGGAGCCCCCACCGCCACGGCTCCAGCACCCTGTCACCGCGGGCGATGCCCTCGGTGAACACGCCGCGGTGCAGGTCGCTCAGCCCGTCCAGGGCGGCGACGTAGGCGGGGAAGGCGCCGTCCCGGGAGTCGGCGACGGCCATGCGCGTGCCGATCGCGGCGACCAGGTCGCCTTCCTGGACGGCCGCGCGCAGTTCGCGGTCCTGCGCGTGCAACCGGCCGTAGGTCCGCAGCACCTCGGCGAGCGCGTCCTCCTGTCCGGGGAGCAGTGACTCCTGCGCACGTTCCCCCAGGAAGCCGAGGGTGCCCGGGTCGTCGTCGTCCGGATCTTGGGCCCCCGGCAGGTCGGGGTAGGCGGCGGCGACCTCGTCGACCGCCGTGTAGTACTGGTCGAGATTCTCGGCGGGACGGAAGAGCACCTGCTGGGCGCGTTCCAGGTACACCTGCTGGTAGCTGTCCGCGAGTTCGGGGTCGCCGAGGTAGCGGCTCTGGTCGGCCTGCATGTCGGTGGCGATCGCCCCCGCGCGGGCGAGCGCCATCGCGGCGTCCAGTCCCTGTTCCTTGGCGTCGTGCTGGTGGCCGATGCTGACCTGCAGGGTGAGGACCACGCCGACGGTGAGCGCCGCGACCCCCAGCGTCGCGCCGAGGAGGAAGAGGTTGAACCGGCGGCGGAACCGGACGCGCAGGTAGAGCTGGAGCGCCACCAGCGCCGCTGTGGCGGCGGCCCCGACGGCGCCGACCGAGAGCAGTCCCCGCACGACCGCCCGCTGCCCCTCCTCGTGGTTCTGCCGGACGATCGCCGAGGAGTCCAGGCCCAGGTTGAACGCCTTGGGCAGCAGTTCGGTGTGCATCAGCTGGGTGGCGCGCCGGTACTCCTCCAGCGCGTCCTCGTCCAGTCGGCCGGGCGGGGCCCCGGTCTGGTCGTTGAGCAGGAGGGAGCGGGAGGCGAGCCGTTCGTAGGCGCCCATCCCGTCGAGCACCGCCTCGACGTTGCGCTCCTCCACGCTGTCGCCCTCGGTGAGCGAGGCGGCCTGAAGCAGCGCCCCGTTGGCGCGGACGCGGCTGGCCTCGAACCGCTCCAGGGCGTCCGCGCGCCCCGACCCCAGGTCGTGGTCGGTCCCCATGAGCAGGACGTCGGCCATGCGCGCGTCCATGTCGGCCAGGTCCAGGTACAGCTCGGTGGTGGCCATGGCACGCGGACCGGCGTCGCGGCCGAGCACGTCGAGACCCTCGCGGGCCTGGGTCAGGGCGGTGTGCGACGACGCGAACAGACCCGCGATCGCCGCGGCGCACAGCACGGTCAGCGCCCACACCCGGGCCGGGGTGGAGTTCAGGAGGGGGCGTGCGCCCGCCCTGGGGGCGGTCACCGCGGCTCACCCCTTCTGGACGATGATGACGGTCCACGCGCCGACGTAGATCCGATCGCTGTCATGCAGGGGAACCTCCACGTTGCGGGGGATGGGGTCGGTGGCTCCGTTGATCGTCGTCCCGTTGGCCGATCCCGGGTCGAGGAGGGACCAGGTACCGCCGAACGCGGGCACCAGGATCGCGTGGACCCGGGAGATCGCGGGGTCTCCTCCCGGCCCGCCGAGGTCGATCTCGGGGGTGAAGCCGCGGCTGACGCTGCGTCGACCGATGTGCAGGCGCTCGCCTTGGAGCACGACGCGGTGCTGCCGATACCTTGACGGGAACGGAAGCCGCTCGGCGTCGAGCCTGCCCTCGTTCACCAGGTACTGGTAGTAGGCGGGGTCGGCGGTCACGACCGCCCGCCACGGCACCCCGTGGACCGGGCCGCGGTGCCCGCGGTCGCCGCCGGTGCGCGAGGCGAAGTCGAACCCGCACTCCTCACAGAACCGGCCGGTGCGGGACGTGCCGCAGTCGGGGCACGGGCCGCCCCGGGGTTCGCTTCGACGGTGCGGGGACGGTTCCAGGAGACGGTGCTGGGGCCTGTCGGGGTGGTCAGGCCTGTCCCGCACGAGGGCCACCACCTCCGGGCACGGGTATGACGACGACGGTGACGTTGTCCTTGCCGCCCGCTTCGAGGGCGAGGTCGACGTAACGGCGGGCGGCCTCCCGGGGCGCCGTTCCCGCGCCGGGGACGGCGGCCGCCAGGTCGACGGCCTCCGGGTAGTAGTTCCACAGGCCGTCCGTGCACAGGACGACGGCACCGGGCCCGGTCGGCGTGACGGTGGACACGTGCGCGTCGATCTGGCCGGAGTCGGCGCCCATCCACGCGACGAGGGCGTGCGCGTTCGCCGAGCGCATCGCCTCCTCCCTGGAGAGCATCCCCATCTGCACCATGGCCTCGCTCCAGGAGTCGTCCCTGGTGAGAAGGGCGGAGGCGCTGGCGGAGGGACCTCCGGAGAGCCAGTAGGCGCGGCTGTCCCCGACCCAGCCGACGGTGACGGCTCCGGTGTCGGGGCGCACGACGGCGGAGACGAACGTGCAGGCGGGCGCGGATCGGGGGGAGTCGGCGATCGCCGCGACGGCGCGTGCGGCCTCGGTCATCGCCGCGCCGGTCGCCCTGCGCGGGTCCTCCCCCCGGCGCACCCGTTCGGCGAGCACCGCCACGCCGGTCTCGGCGGTGACCCGGGAGGCCTCGTCGGAGCGGGGTGAGCTGGACACGCCGTCGCAGACCACCGCGACGACCGCCCCGGGGACGTGCGGGTCGTCGTCGGGCAGGACGAGGACGCCCAGGGCGTCCTCGTTGCGTCTGTGCCGCAGCCCCCGGTCGCTGACGCCGACGGCTCCGGGCGCGCACACCTCGACGTGGTCGCGGCCCCTGGGCTGGAGTCTGCCGCACGACACGCAGAACCCGGTGCGGACCCGCCCCGGACACCACGCGCACAGATCGGGGTTGGTGGGCTTGACCGGGACGCTGCCGGTGGCCGGCGGCGGCCAGGTCGGGGCGGTCGGGGCGGACGCCGCGGCCCGGCCTCCGGACCGGGCGGGGCCGACCGCACCCGCGGGCTCGGTGGGCAGGCTCGGCCCACCGGTTCCGGAGGGGACGGAGTCCCGCCGCATCGGCTGGGTGACCAGCGCGTCGGGCACCAGGGGCGTGGCGCCGGACAGGCTGACCCGGGGGGCGGTGGGGGGACCGTCCTCGGGAGCCAGCCCGGGCCGTTGGTCGTGGCCGGGTCCGGGGGTCGCTCCGGACAGGCTCACCTGGGGGGCGGTTGGCACCGCGTCGGGGTTCTCGACGCAAGCGTCCTTGATGTCGCCTGCGAGGGTGCGACCGCACCCCTCGCAGAAGCTGTCACCAGAGGCCACTCCGTCGGCGCAGGCAGGGCAGGTCCGCACCTTGGACATCGCTGTTCCTTCGATCCTCACAGCAGGGTCACCGGTCGTAGGGAGTTGGCCTTGTCGACGAGTTCGCGGCGTTCGCGCACCGAGGCGGCGCGGTGGGCCATCGCCCGGTAGCGGCGCTCCAGGTTGGCGCGGACGCCGTTCTCCGAGAGCGGCGCGCCGAGCAGCACCCGGTCTGCGGGCGCCCGCCCGCCCCCGCCGAGCCAGACCAGGACGTTCTCCAGGACCCGAACCGCCAGCCGGTCGGTGGACTCACTGTCCAGGCCGAGCCGGTCCAGGCGCTGTCCCGCCTCCAGGAAGTCCTTCGCGTCGGTGGAGCCGTGCCGCGCGGACAGCACGGACACCAAAGCGGTCTGGGCGTGGACGTACTGGCTGGAGAGTTCGGGCACGGTGTCCAGGACACGGAACGCCTCCGCCCGGTCGTCCTGGGCCAGGCGGATCCGCGCCAGGCCGAACGCCGCGCTGACGAACGAGTGGTCGGTGTTCCACACCGTCCGGTACTGGCGGGCGGCGGTGTCGTGGTCGCCGATCCGCTCGCTGGCGATGGCCAGGCCGAGCTTGGGCGCGCTCTCCCCCGGGAGGTGGTCGTAGATCCGGTCGAAGAGGTCGCGGGCCCCCTCGAATCGGCCGGTGCTCAGCTCGGCGACCGCGAGGTACCAGTCGGTGCGCCAGTCGTCCGGGGCCGCCTCGCTGAACCGGTGCAGCGCGTCCAACGCCTCGGCGTGCCGGCCCGCCGTGATGAGTGCGCGGCACAGCATGAGCTGGGTCGCCGGTGAGGGCGCGGCCATGCCCCGGAGGATGGGGACCAGCTCGTCCGCGGACAGCGCGGAGAACCCGCGCAGGTGCTGCGCCGCCGGGTCCGCGGGGTCGATCTGGGGCTTGGGCAGGAGCGCGGCGGCCTCGGTCGGCGAGGGCGGGGTGAGCAGCCGGTCCGCGTCGATCGCTCCGACCTCGGTGGCGCCGATCGTGTTCTCTCCGCCGAACTGGGAGGAGGTCGCCGGGTGCGGAGTGCCGTCGAGTTCGGACAGCACCTCGCGCAGGACCCCGGTGAGCTGGTCGGACATGTCCTCGGCGTGGTGGAAGCGCTTCCTGGGCTCGGCGTGCGTGCTGCGGCGCAGCAGGCGGTCGAAGGACTCGTGCCGCACGAGCAGCGGCACCGTCTCCCTGGGCGGAAGCGTGTGCTGGTGTTCGCGCTTGGCGTCGAACCGGAAGCTGAGCACCGCCAGCGTCCGGCCGACGGAGTAGAGGTCGGAGCTGACGGAGGGACCCGGCGAGCGCAGCTCGCCCTCGGGAACCCGGTAACCGGGGGTGGAGTAGACGTGGCTGGAGGTGTCGTCCATGCGTCGGACGCCGCCGAGGTCGATGAGCTTGATCTGCTCCTCGCTCTGCATGACGTTGTCCGGTTTGAAGTCGCAGTAGAGCAGGCCCTTGCTGTGCAGGTGGCTCAGGGCGCGCAGGCTCTCCAGCCCGAAGGCGATGACCTGGTCGACGGGCAGGACCTCGTCCCCCGAGCCGCGTTCGCGGCGTTCCATGAGCAGCTGCCTCAGCGACTTGCCGCCGACGTACTCCATGACGATGTGCCCGGACGGGATCGCGGTGTCCGGGTCGGGGTGCTGGGAGAAGTTGATGATCTTGACGATGTTGGGGTGCTCGACCTCCGACAGGAACGCGCGCTCGGCGGCGGCGGCCCTGTGCGCCGCTGCGTCCCCCGCGTTGAGCAGCCCCTTGAGCACAACCCATCGGTCGTTGACGTTGCGGTCCCGGGCCAGGTAGATCCACCCGAGTCCGCCGTGGGCGATGCAGCCGAGCACCTCGTACTGCCCGCCGACCAGATCGTCCGGGGAGAGCTTGGGGGTGAAGGAGAAGCGCGTGCCGCAGCTCCGGCAGTACCCCTCGGTGCGGCCGGGTCGCCCGTCCCTGGAACGGCCGACCCGATCGCCGCAGGAGCCGCACAGGCGGTTGTGCTCGGCGACGACGGGCTGGGACAGGACCGCCTCGGTCGGATCCCGGTAGGGGACGAGGGGCACCTGGACCATGCCCATCCCGAGCGTTCCGCGTACGGAACGGCGGCTGGTGCGGGCCGATCCCGAGCCGGTGCCGCGCACACCGTCGATGCCGACGGTGCCGCTCGGTCGGAAGCGGCCGGAGAGGCGGACGTGTCGAAGAGCGGGTGGGACTCCACGGGGTTGTCGTCGGTTCGGTCGGCGCCGGAGGCGAGCCACCGTTCGACGACGCCGCCGTCACCGGGCGGTTCGGACTGCGGTGCGGCGCGCGGCGCGGGGACCCCGGGCGCCGGTCCCTCCGACGGCGCGGCGTCGACGGAGCCGCTCCGGGGAGGGGGCGCGTCGGCGACCGGCGGAACCTCGGGCGAGGGTAGGTGCAGCACCGGCTGGGTCGCGGGGGACGGTTCCAGGGGGACCATCCGCGTCCGGGCGTGGAGCGCGTCGCCGCTCGGAGTCCGTCCGCACACGCCGCACCGGCCGTCCTGGATCCCACCGTCGCAGCCGGGTTCCGCGCACATGGTCATCTGGTCACACCACCATCGCTCCCGCCGTCCGGCGCCCAGGCGCCGGAGGTGGTTCCGTCCTCGGGGAAGTCGGCGCCCGACGTCTCCTGGAGCGCCCTGAGGTAGGCGGACAGGGAGACGGTCGCGGCGCGCAGGTCACAGGGCACCCGCCACAGTTCCCAGTGCGCGGCGCCGTGCAGTTCGGTGAGCCGGCGGTCACCGGTCAGCCCGAGGCGGGCCGCGCGGGCCCGGTAGGAGCCCAGGCGGCCGCGTAGCTCCGCGCGGCGCTCCAGCAGTCGGGTGAGGCTGGCCTCGCGTTCACGGGCGTCGTCGGTGGCGTCGTGGATCGCGCGTTGGAGCACGCCCAGGCGGGCGCCGAGGTCGCGCCAGCGGCCCTCGGCGCGCAGGACGTCCAGGTCCGCCACGGCGGCGCTGAGCGCGGGAACGGGGTCGTGGACGTCGACCGCGGCGGGCGAGGAGACCTTGGCGACGACCCGTGCGCGCAGGATCCGGGCACGCTCGACGATCCGCCCGACGTCGTCGATGGCGAAGCGCAGGCGTTCGACGTTCTCGTGGTAGGAGTCGCGCATGCGCAGGGCGTCGCGGAGTTCGCCCCGCGTGCGGTCCAACAGGACGCGCAGGCGCTCGATCTGGGTGGTGACCACGTGGCCGTCCACGACCAGTGACAGCGGGTCGCGGTGGATGGTCTCGTCCACACCGGCCAGCTCGGCCCGCAGATCCTCGTGCGCCTCCTCGGGCAGGCCCACCATGTCGGAGTGGGTCCCGATGTCGCTCCACATGGACTCCAGCTCCGCGAGCCGGGGCCGGAGCGCGTCCCACGCGGTCTCGACGGCGGAGATCACCTCGGTGATCTCCTCGTGGTCGGCCGTCGCCCGGGCGACGGCCTCGGCGAGGGTGATCCGCGCTCCGGGCCCGTCGCCGTCGGGCAGGGCGACCGACGGTCCGTCGAGGAGGCGGGTCAGCGCGCTCGGGGTGTTCGGGTCCGCGGAGGCGCGCAGGTCGCGGGCGCGGTCGACCACGGCTCGGAGGGCGGCGTACACCGTCCACAGGCTGTGGACGCGCACCTCGGCCTCCTCCCAGCGCCGCCGGGTCCGCCCGACCAGCTTCGCCGACCGGACCGTCCGGTGGCGACCGTCGCGGTCGAGGTCCCCGCACTGGAGTGCGATCCGGTCGGCCTCACCGCGCACGCGGTCGAGCATGTGGTCGATGCCCTCCCAGCTCATCGGAGGCATGCGTGCCCCTGGTGCGCTCCCCACCTTCCGTACCACTCCCCATGTCACCCGTACACGCCCCACGCACGCGTGCACGGCCCAGTGCTCCCAGTGTCTGGGTACGAGTCTGGCGGGAGGGATCCCGAACCACAAGGGCGTCCGGGCGTCGACCGCCAGCGGCCACGGCGGGGGTAGCCTCGAAGACGCCGCCGCCATGCCACGAGCCCCGGAGGAAACGTGAGCGACCGCGCCGTGTCCCTGGTCGTCTCCGTCCGCGTCCGCCCTGGCCGCCGCGACGCCTTCGTCACCGGCATCACCCGCAACGCCACCGCCTCGGTGCGCGACGAGCCGGGGTGCCTGCGGTTCGAGGTCGCCCAGGACGCGCGGGACCCCGACATGTTCTGGGTCTACGAGGCGTTCGCCGACCGGGAGGCGCTCAGGGCGCACCGACGCGCACCGCACTTCCTGGCCTGGCAGGAGGAGAAGGCGCATCTGGTCGTCCCGGGCAGCCAGGTCGACCGCCTCGGCACGCGCGTCGTGTCCGAGGGCTGACCGGACAGAACGCGGTGGAGGTCCGCGCCGGGGCGTCGCGCGGCGGAGCGGGCGTCCGCCGCGCACGTCCCAGGGCGCGTTCCGTGGCTGCTGCCCGTCGCGCAGCAGGGTCGGTGTCCGCGGCGCACGTCCTAGGGATTGGCGACCGGCCCGGGCGGTTCGTCGCCCTCGTCGGGCCCGCGCTCCTCGGACCCGGCCTCCTCCCCCGCGCGGTTCCCGGGCGGGGCGAGGGCCTCGGCGGCGCCACGCAGCCGGAACCCGGCCACCGCGAGCACCACGCCGAAGATGATCGCGTAGACACCGACGACCAGCACGATCACCTGCGCGCTCTCCAGAGGCCAGAACCACAGGAGCAGACCGAAGACGACCGACAGGGCGCCCACGAAGATGAGCAGCCACTCGGAGCTGATGTGCGCCCGCAGGCGCACGGCGGTCACGATCTCGGCGACGCCCGTCACCACCGCCCACACACCGATCACGAACACCAGCGCGATCACCGCGACCATCGGCCAGATCAGCGCGATCAGACCCATGATGACGCTGAGCACCGCCTGGATGACCAGCGAGGCGCGGGAACCAGGCGACGCGCGGAACGCGGCGTACCCGAGGGCGCAGCCGTCGACGAGCGCGAAGGCGCCGAAGACCACCGCCAAGGCGATCAGGGTCAGCCCCGGCCACAGCAGCGCGACCAGCCCGAACAGCACGGCGGCGACCCCGCGCAGGACCACCACCCACCAGTTCCGGCTCATCTCACCGAGCATGTCGCCGGCCAACGTGTACCGGACCATCGCTGCCTCCCCGAGTCCCTCGCGGTCGCCCGTGGTCACGGACCTCAGGATGCAACTTCCCCGGGGCGCGCGCCCCGACGACAGATCACGGGCAAAATGCCTGGCAAGGGGCGGTACGGGCTCGGGCACGACGACGCCGCCCCCAGCGTCGGGGGCGGGCGTGACCGGCCGTGGGGTCAGCCCTGACCGGGGTACCGGCGCTCGGCGGACCCGATGTAGTGCTGACGCGGGCGCGCGATCCGGAAGGCCGGGTCGTGCAGCTGCTCGCGGTAGTGGGCGATCCACCCGGGCAGGCGGCCCAGGGCGAACAGCACGGTGAACATGTTGGTCGGGAAGCCCATGGCCCGGTAGATGACGCCGGTGTAGAAGTCGACGTTCGGGTAGAGCTTGCGCTCGGTGAAGTAGGAGTCGGCGAGAGCGGCGGCCTCCAGCTTGAGGGCCAGCGAGAAGAGCTCGTCGGGGTTCTCGTGGTTGTCGAGGATCTGACTGGCCAGACCCTTGATCTCCTTGCTCCGCGGGTCGAAGTTCTTGTAGACGCGGTGGCCGAAGCCCATCAGGCGGACCTCTCGGGCCTTCACGCGCTCCAGGAAGTCCTCGATGCCGGTGCCCGAGTCGCGGATCTCCTCAAGCATCTCCAGCACGGCCTGGTTGGCTCCGCCGTGGGACGGGCCGGACAGGGCGTTGATGCCGGCCGCGACGCTGGCGAAGATGTCGGCCTGGGAGGACCCGACCACGCGCACGGTCGCGGTGGAGCAGTTGAGCTCGTGGTCCGCGTGCAGGATGAGCAGGAGGTCGACGGCCTTGCCGAACAGGTCGCCCAGCTCGCCGTCGGCGGAGTCGTCGCCGAAGGTCATCCGGATGAAGTTCTCGACGTAGTCAAGGGCGGCGTCCGGGGCGATCGGCTTCTCGCCGGTGGAGTTGCGGTAGATGCGGGCCGCGATCGTCGGCAGCTTGGCCAACAGCCGGATCGTGGCCAGCTCGACCTGGTTCTCGTCGGCCGGGTCGACGCTGTCGGCGTAGTACGCCCCGAGCGTGTTGACGGCGCTGGCCATCAGCGACATCGGGTGGCCGTTGCGGGGCATCGCGTCGATGAACGCGCCCATCTCGGCCGGGATGTCCGCGTTCTCGCGCAGCCGGTCGGAGAACTCCTTGAGCTGGCCGGGCTCCGGCAGCTCGCCGTAGATCACCAGGTAGGCGACCTCCAGGAAGCTGCTGCCCACGGCCAGGTCCTGGATCGGGTACCCGCGGTAGCGCAGGATGCCCGCGTCCCCGTCGATGTAGGTGATCTTCGAGCTACACGAAGCGGTGTTGCCGAACCCCGGATCCAGGGTGGTCATACCGGTCGACCCCAGCAGGGTCTTCAGCTCGATGGTGCGCTCACCCTCGGAGCCGGTGAACACCGGCAGCTTCAGCACGCCGCCCTCGTAGTGGAGCTCCACCGTGCGCTCTTTGTCGTCTTCGCTCATGCCCGAGGTCAACCTTTCCAGGCGGGGGATACGTGAGGTGCGTCAGACGCGGGGCGGTCGGCCGCCGCGTTCTTGATTCACTCGTTATTGTTCTGTTTTGTTAAACGACGGTTAAGCAAAATCATATAAGTTTCACCGATTCACGAACAGGTGACATGCAACACATACCCACATGTGGGTAGAATTACCGCACGGTGAAGATTTCCAAACTTTGCCGAACGTCGATTACTCCGTGATCACCCTGAGGCGTCGTGGACGACACCGGGGGTCCCCCGATGGCGTCCAGCCTTCCGTGGCGGTCCCCTGAGCACTCCGCCACCCACCCCGAACCGGGTCAATCCGGTCACCCTTCACAGAAGTGGACAAGCGCCCCGGAGCCCGGTGCGACGGGGGTCCGTACGCGCCCTAGCGGCCTTCCCCCAGGGTACCTTCGCGCTGATCACAGGCGTTGAGGAGGGGTGCCGACAGCGCGGTGATCTTGGCCTCTGTGCGATGCCGGGCGAGCACGCCAGTCACACTGGTCACACGGGAGCGCGCCCACCGTGTTCGACGGTGATGCGGGGGCACGCGAGTTCACACCCTCACCCGCGAACGCGTGAGAACGCGGTAAACGGGGGCCGCTCAGACGTCCGAGCCGGAATCCGTCTCCGGAAGTCGACACGCCGTCAACGGCATTCACCGGGAGTCAAGGGAAGGGTCGGGACTTCCCACAATGGCCACGGCGAAACCCTCGTGTGACACAGTTCTTGTCACAGAAGGGTCACTCTTCCTCGACGCCTCCGGCCAGCAACGGCTCCATGAACAAACCCGGGTGATCGCGCTCGATCACCCGCAGTCGCCACTTGTTGTGCACCAGCACCAGCAGCTCGCCATCGCTGCGCCGGCGCAGCACCTCGGCCCCCGACAGGGCGTGCAGCTCCGGCGCGGACTCGGCGTCCGTGCGCCGCGCCACGGAGTAGTCCAGCGGCGAGGCCTCGATCGGCGACCGGAACTCCTGTTCCATCCGGTGCTTGACCACGTCGAACTGGAGCGGGCCCACCGCCGCCAGCACCGGGGCCTGCTCGCCGCGCACGTCCGAGGTGAGCACCTGCACCACGCCCTCGGCGTCCAGCTGCGCGATCCCGCGCTGGAACTGCTTGTACTTGCCCGCGTCCACGGCCCGCGCGACCACGAAGTGCTCGGGCGCGAAGCTCGGGATCGCCGGGTAGGTCACCCTCGGCCCGTCGTAGAGGGTGTCGCCCACGGCCAGCGCCTGGGCGTTGACCAGCGCGATCACGTCGCCCGGGTAGGCGACGTCGATCGTGGACCGGTCCGCGCCGAAGACCGCCTGGGTGTACTTGGTCGCGAACGGGCGCCCGGTGGGCGCGTGGGTGAGCACCATCCCCCGCTCGAACCGGCCCGAGGAGACCCGCACGAACGCCATCCGGTCCCGGTGGTTCTTGTCCATGTTGGCCTGCATCTTGAACACCTGGCCGGAGAACGGCGCCTCCACCGCGCGGGGACGCTCCCGCTCGTCGGACTTGGGCGCGGGGGCCGGCGCCAGACGCACGACCGTGTCCAGGAGCTGGCCCACGCCGAAGTTGGGCAGGGCCGCGCCGAACAGCACCGGGGAGGACTCCCCGGCGAGGAAGGACGCCTCGTCGTAGTCGGCGCCCAGGGCCTCCAGGAGTTCGATCTCCTCCCGCGCGCGCCCCCACTCGGCGCCCTCGGTCCGGGCCGCCGCGTCGGCGTCGAGGACCTCCTCGATCGCCTTCTGCGCGCCGCCGGGCGTGCGGGTCATCCTGGTGTAGACCCCGCTCGCGCGGTCGATCAGGCCGCGGAAGTCGCCGGCGATGCCCACCGGCCAGTTCAGCGGAGTCGGCCGCAGCCCGATCCGCTGCTCGATCTCGTCCAGCAGCTCCAGCGGTTCGCGGCCCGGGCGGTCCCATTTGTTGACGAACGTGATGACCGGCATTTTCCGCGCCCGGCACACGTCGAAGAGCTTGAGCGTCTGCGGCTCCAGGCCCTTGGCCGAGTCCAGGAGCATGATCGCGCAGTCGACCGCGGACAGGACGCGGTAGGTGTCCTCGGAGAAGTCGGCGTGGCCGGGGGTGTCCAGGAGGTTGAGGACCCGGTCGGAGTAGTCGATGCGCAGCGCGGCCGAGGTGATGGAGATCCCCCGGTCCTGCTCCATCTGCATCCAGTCGGAGGTGACGCCCCTGCGGTCGCCCTTGCCGTGGACCGCGCCCGCCGAGGAGATCGCGGCCGCGTGCAGGGCGAGCGCCTCGGTGAGCGTCGACTTGCCGGCGTCGGGATGCGAGATCACCGCGAAGGTGCGTCGACGCCCCGCCTCGCGCCCGACCTCGGCCTCCTGCCGTGTCGTGTTCGCCTGATCCACGCTCATTCCCGCTGCCCGTCCCGCGTCCGTCCTACATCCCGGCCCCGTCCAGAGTACGCCCGCCGCAGGTGCGTCCGGTCCGCCCCGTGGACGACCCGCGCGCCGCACGGGGGATTCGCCCCGCTTCGTACGACGGGCGCGTCACGACGTCCGTCGAGGGTCCCGCACCGTGGCCGTGATCCTGCTCAGGAGCTCGTCGGGGCCGGTCCCGCTCGGGTAGACCGCGACCAGGACGTGCTCTCCCGCTCCCGCCGACTCCGAAGCACCGGCCCCCCGCCGTTCCGGCGTGCCGAGCACGGTCTCGGCCATGCGCCGCACCAGCTCCGTCGCGGCGTCGAACCGCGCCCACACCTCCCGCGGGTCCTGGTCGGGGGCGCGCAGCCAGGATCGCAGCACGTGGTTGTGCGCGGCGATGAGGGACGCGGCCACCACACCGGCCTCCAGGGAGTTGCGCTCCCCCCGGCCGGCGGACAGGTACCGGCTGAACGCCGCCTGGTAGCGGGCGGTCATGGCGACCTCCCGGTCGCGCAGCCTGGGTTGGGCGCGCACCAGCCGGTACCGGGGCACGGTGATCTCCGGGTCGCGCAGGTAGCCCTGGAGGACCAGGCGGGCGGCCGCGCGGGCCGAGCTGAGCGGGTCGTCGGGAGAGGCGTCCAGGAAGCGGACGACCGTGGAGAAGAGTTCGTCGTGCTCGGCGAAGAGGATGTCCTCCTTGGAACCGAACCTGCGGAACAGGCTGCGGCGGCTGACCCCCGTGGCGGCGGCGATGCCCTCCATGGTCGTGGCGTCGAACCCGTTCTCGGTGAAGAGCCGGACCGCCGCGAGCACCACCGCGCGCGTGTCCGTGCGCGGTGTGCCGCGCGCCTCGGCGCGCTCCCGCGCCCCCGTCCCGGTCATGGGTCCACCCCCTCCGCCTCGCACCTGGTCCGTCCCGCCCGGAGGACATTCCAGAAGGTATCCGACCTCGACGGTGTACTTCGCCTCGCTCACCCCCTACCCTGGCACTGGATGCCATACACCGGCACGCGGTGCCATATACCAGGACGTCGGGACGCCACCGGAGAGGGAACGTGAGATGAGCGACTTCGACCTGTTCAAGACCGCCGAGGAGCACGAGGAGCTGCGCGCGGCCGTGCGCGCGGTCGCCGAGGACAAGATCGCCCCGCACGCCGCGGAGGTCGACGAGACCAGCTCCTTCCCCCAGGCCGCGCACGACGCCCTGGTAGCCACCGACTTCCACGCCCCGCACATCGCGCAGGAGTACGACGGCGCGGGCGCGGACGCGCTGGCGACCTGCATCGTCATCGAGGAGGTCGCCCGCGTGTGCGCCTCCTCCTCGCTCATCCCCGCGGTCAACAAACTGGGCACGATGCCGCTGATCCTCGGCGCGTCCGAGGAGGTCAGGCGGCGCTATCTGCCCAAGGTGGCCAGCGGTGAGGCGATGTTCTCCTACGGCCTGTCCGAGCGCGAGGCCGGTTCCGACACCGCGAGCATGCGGACCCAGGCCGTGGCCGACGGCGACGACTGGATCCTCAACGGCCAGAAGTCGTGGATCACCAACGCCGGGGTGAGCCAGTACTACACGGTGCTGGCCGTGACCGACCCCGGGGGCCGGCGCGGCCGCAACATCTCGGCGTTCGTCGTGCACGCCGACGACGAGGGCTTCACCCTGGGCGAGCCGGAGCGCAAGCTCGGCATCAAGGGCTCCCCCACGCGCGAACTGTTCTTCGACGACGTCCGCCTCCCCGGTGACCGCATGGTCGGAGCCCCCGGCGAGGGCCTCAAGATCGCCCTGCGCACCCTCGACCACACCCGGGTCACCATCGGCGCGCAGGCCGTCGGCATCGCCCAGGGCGCGCTGGACCACGCCGTGGCCTACGTCAAGGAGCGCAAGCAGTTCGGCAAGGCCGTCGCCGACTTCCAGGGCGTGCAGTTCATGCTGGCCGACATGGCGATGAAGCTGGAGACCGCCCGCCAGATGGTCTACGTCGCGGCGGCCAGGTCCGAGCGCGGTGACGACGACCTCGCCTTCTTCGGCGCCGCCGCCAAGTGCTTCGCCTCCGACGCCGCCATGGAGATCACCACCGACGCCGTGCAGCTGCTGGGCGGCGCCGGCTACGTGAAGGACTTCCCGCTGGAGCGCATGATGCGCGACGCCAAGATCACCCAAATCTACGAGGGCACCAACCAGATCCAGCGCCTGGTGATGGCCCGCCAGTTGCTCAAGTAGGCCGTAGGAACGACGAAGGCCCTGGGCGTTCCGTCGCCTCTCCCCGAGATGACGGAACGCCCGGAGCTTCGGCGTACGGGCGGGCGGACTTCAGAGGAGGGCTCGAAGGTCCTCCAGGCCCGGCCTGGGTCAGGACCGACCGCAACGTGCCGCGCGTGCGCTCCTTGTGCGTCGGTACGACCACGACCCTTCGCCCCTGGCGCAGCTTGACATGACCACCGCGCCTGGAGACGTACGCGAAACCGGCCTTCTCCAAGGCACGCCGGGCCTCGCGACCGGAGAGCACGGGAACGTGCGGGCCCATCAGGCGGGGAGACGGACGTCGACCGGTGCGAGCATGGTCAGCGTCGGCAGCTCGGGGGTCTCTTCGTCCTCGAAGTACAGTTCGAGTGCCTCACGGAGGTTGGCGACGACCTCCTCCACTGTTTCCCCTTGGGAGGCGACCTCGACGGCTCTGGCGACGTATCCGCCGAGTTCGGTGTCCGGGATGACGGTGGCGCCCAGATACGGCGTGCGCTCCATGCCCTCAGCGCAACCGGGCGGGGACCGCGTCACCGCGACTTCGGTCAGACCGTGGACTCGCGGACGAAGCGCTCCATCGGGATGGGCTCGCGGCCGAGCACGGCGCGCACGTCCTCGGTGACCTCGGCGGCCCCGCCCGCGACGGCGACGGCGAACCGTTCGTTGAGCGTGTCGACGTACCGCTCACCCCAGCCCCGGTCGGTCGCCCGGAAGTAGAACCGCGACTCGTCCACCGCCTTGAACCGCCACACCGGGCTGTCGGTGCCCTTCGTCATCCGCACCACCTCGCGGAACGTGAGCGCCTGCGGCCCGGTCAGCGTGTACTCCCTGCCGTGGTGGTCCTCCACCAGTGCCGTGACCGCCGCGTTGGCGACGTCCCGGGCGTCCACGAAGCTGACCGCCGTCCGTTTCGTGACCGGCAGTTCGAGTCTGCCGTTGCGGGCCCGCGCCATGCGGGCGAAGTCCCCCTCGGTGAGATCCTGGTCGAGCCAGTTGGAGCGCAGCACGGTCCAGCGCGCGAACCGCCGTTTCGCCCTCTCCTCCACCACGCCCTGGTCGGAGGCGGCTCCGACGCCCATCCAGGACAGGACGACGGCGTTGCCCACCCCCGCCTCCGCGGCCCGGTCCAGGAACCCCGCCACGCGGTTGCCCAGTCCGCTGCCTGTAGGGGTCACCACGAAGACGCTCTCCACTCCGTCGAGGACGTCGTCCCAGTTGGACGTGTCCGTCCAGTCCAGACGGGTCTCGGCGGTCCGCGACGCCCCCGTCGCGGCCAGCCCGCGGCGGCGCAGTTCGGCCAGGACGCGTCTGCCCACCATCCCGGTAGCTCCGGTGACGAGTGTGCGCATCGGGTAGACCCCCACGATCGATTCGCTCCGGGGGCGCCCCGTCCGTGTCCGCGCCCCGCACGGCCCCACGCTACCGACCGATGCGCGCCGCGCGTAACGTCCCAGCGGGGGTGTCCCTCAGTGTCGGCGCTGCGGGGCGAGGGCCTTCGCGGCCAGCACCATGACCACGCCGACGGCCCCGACCGCGAGGTTGGCGAAGAGGGCGTACTCGTCGAGCAGCGCGACGTTCGGGATCACGAACCGGTTGAACGAGTTCAGCACGAACCCGAGGAACGGCTGGTGCCACAGGTGGTCGATCGCGCCGCTGAGACCGATCAGGAGGACAAGCACTCCGGTGCTCTGGAGGATCTTGCGCATGGGGCCGACCCTAGGAGCCGCGGCCCCGGGCGCGCATCGGTCCTTGGTGCGGTGTCGCACCCGCGGAAGGCGGTTCACGGCGCGTCCGCCGCAGGACGAAAGTAGGGCGTCCCCCGACGGAGGTCTCCGGCTCGTCCGCCACGCGCTCCCGCCGCCCATGCGAACCGTAGACTCCGGGACGATGGACGCTCCCACCGCCCCCGGACGGCGACGACGGCGCAGCGCGCGCGACTGGTGCGTCGACCTGACGATGTTCCTGTTCGCCGTCGGACTCGGACTGATGGTCGCCGTCGGCTTCGGCGAGTCCCCGCAAGCCCCGAGCTTCCGGGAGTACGGACCCGACCTGCCCCCCTGGCTGTCGGTCACCGAGCAGCTCGTCGCGTTCGCGGGCTGTGCGGCGCTGTGGTGGCGGCGTCGGTGGCCGGTGGAGCTGACGGTGGCCCTGGTCGCGATCGCGGCGCTGACCCCGCTCACCGCGGGGGCGATGCTGGTCGCCCTGTTCTCCCTGGCCGTGCACCGCCCGCCGCGGATCAGCCTGTCGGTCTTCGGGCTCGCCGCGGTGTCCTCCCTCGTCAACGTGTGGATCTGGCCCGACCCGACCACGCCCCTGTTCGTCAGCTTCCTGTTGGGGGTGGCGATCCAGGGCGCCGTCACCGGGTGGGGGCTGACCGCCCACCACCGGCGGAAGCTCGTGGAGTCGCTGCGTGACCGCGCGGTGCATGCCGAGGCCGAGGCGCGACTGCGGGCGGAGCAGGCCCAGCACCAGGTCCGCGAGGCGATCGCCCGGGAGATCCACGACGTCCTGGGGCACCGGCTGTCCATGCTCAGCGTGCACGCGGGCGCGCTGGAGTACCGACCCGACGCCTCCCCGGAGGAGGTCGCCCGCTCGGCGTCGGTGATCCGCGAGAGCGCCCACCAGGCACTCCAGGACCTGCGGGAGGTCATCGGCGTGCTGCGCGCGCCCGTGGGCGAGCTGCCCCAGCCCACCATGGCCGACCTGCCCCAGCTCGTCGAGGAGGCGGACGACGTCGGCGCCCGGGTGGAGCTGGTGCGTGAGTACGGGGGCACGGTACCCGAGCGGGTGGGCCGGACCGCCTACCGGGTGGTTCAGGAGGCCCTGACCAACGTCCGCAAGCACGCGCCCGGCGCGAACACCCTGGTACACGTGGCGGGCGGCGCCGGCGACGGCTTGACGGTCCAGGTGCGCAACGGACCCGCGACCGCGGCCCGCCCGCCCCGTCTCGTCGACGGCACGGGGCAGGGGCTCGTCGGTCTGGCTGAACGCGTGTCGCTCGCGTCGGGCCGTCTGGAGTACGGACCGGCCGACGGCGGTGGCTGGCTCCTGTCGGTGTGGCTACCGTGGCCCGCATGAGTGAGACGGGGCGGGACGCCCGGGAGATCGGCGTGATGATCGTCGACGACGACGCTTTGGTACGGGTGGGCCTGGTGATGATGCTGGGCGGCGCGCCCGACATCCGGGTCCTGGCGGAGGCCGAGGACGGCGGGCAGGTGCTCGATTTGGTCGACGAGCACGTGCCGGACGTGGTGCTGATGGACATCCGCATGCCGACAGTGGACGGCCTGACCGCCACCGAGCGTCTTCGGGCGAGACCGAACCCGCCGCAGGTGCTGGTCCTCACCACCTTCGACGCCGACGAACACGTGCTGCGCGCCCTGCGCTCCGGGGCCGCCGGGTTCCTGCTCAAGGACACTCCGCCCGCGCAGATCGTCGAGTCCGTCCGCCAGGTGGCGCGCGGGCTGCCCGTCCTGTCCCCCGCGGTGACGCGCCGCCTGATCGACCGGGTGGCCGCCAGCGACCACGAGGAGCGCGCGGAACGGGCTCGGGTGCGGCTCGCCGCGCTCAACACACGTGAACTGGAGGTCGCGGTGGCGGTGGGGCAGGGACGGTCCAACGCCGACATCGCGGCGCGACTGTACCTCAGCGTGCCGACGGTCAAGACGCACGTGTCCAGCATCCTCACCAAGCTCGACCTCAACAACCGCGTCCAGATCGCCCTGCTCGTCCACGACGCCCAGCTGCTCGACGGGGCCGGGTGAGCCCGGACACCGCGGGCCGGACACGCCGGGCACGCGGGGGCTCTCCGGGACACCCGGGACGCTTCCCGTGATCGAGCCGACCCCACACCCATACTGTCCGTGACTTCCTTGTCACCCAAGGCGAGAGAGGGGTCACGCGGTGAGCGGTCCTCGGGAGAACCCGCACGACGACGTCTACGCACAGGGCCCGATGCGTCGCGGCGCGCCCACGACGCGGATCCCCGCGCACGGCAGCCCGGCGCGCACCGCCTACCGGCTCGTCCACGACGAACTCCTCCTCGACGGGGTGGCGCGGATGAACCTGGCCACGTTCTGCACCACCTGGGTGGAGCCCGAGGTCCGCCGGCTCATGGACGAGGCGCTCGTCAAGAACATCATCGACAAGGACGAGTACCCGCAGACCGCCGAGGTGGAGCGGCGGTGCGTGCGCATGGTCGCCGACCTGTGGCACGCGCCGGACCCCGCCTCCGCCATGGGCGCCTCCACCACCGGGTCCAGCGAGGCGGCCATGCTCGGCGGCCTGGCCGCCAAGTTCGCCTGGCGCGAGCGGCGCGAGGCCGCGGGACTGCCCGCTCACCGGCCCAACCTCGTCTGCGGCCCCGTCCAGGTCTGCTGGGAGAAGTTCGCCCGCTACTTCGACGTGGAGATCCGGCAGGTCCCGCTCGTCGGCGACCGGTTCGTCCTGACCCCCGACGACCTCGACCAGCACTGCGACGACAACACCGTCATGGTGGTCGCCAACTTCGGACAGACCTACACCGGCCTGTACGAGGACGTCGCCGGGCTGGCGGAGGCGCTCGACGACTTCGAGGAGCGCACCGGCCACGACATCCGCCTGCACGTCGACGGGGCCAGCGGCGCCTTCGTCGCGCCCTTCGTCAACCCCGACCTGGTGTGGGACTTCCGCCTGCCCCGTGTCCGGTCGATCAACGCCTCCGGCCACAAGAGCGGCCTGGCTCCCCTCGGATCGGGCTGGGTGGTCTGGCGCGACGCCGGGGACCTGCCCGAGGATCTGGTCTTCCGGGTGAACTACCTCGGCGGAAGCCAGGCCACCTTCAACCTCAACTTCTCCCGACCCGGCGGGCAGGTGATCACCCAGTACTACGACTTCGTTCGGCTCGGCCGTGACGGTTACGCGAACGTGCACGGCGCGATGTACGAGACCGCCCGGCACATCTGCGCCGGGATCACCGCCCTGGGGCCGTTCGAGGTGATCCACGACGGCGACCCGGGCAAGGGCATCACGGCCGTGTCCTGGCGGCTGGTCGGCGACGAGCCGTTCACGCTCTACGACCTGGCCGACCGGATGCGCACGCGCGGTTGGCTCCTACCCGCCTACCCGCTGCCCGCCGACCGGGGGAACGAGGTGATCCAGCGCGTCCTGGTGCGGCACGGGTTCAGCCACGACATGGCCGACCTGCTCCTGGACGACCTCGCGCGCAGCCTGGACCACCTGAGGACGCACCCGCCCGCGCCGTCGCTCACCCGGAAGGAAGCCGGCGGATTCAACCACGGCGCGCGCTCGGGCCCGAGAGGTGGGGGGAGTTGACCCCGGACCACGACCTGCCCCGGGTGCTCGACGACGTGATGGAACGGGTCCGCCCGCACATCGGCGAGGGTCGGGACGCCGACTACATCCCGGAGCTGAGCAAGGTCGACCCGTATCAGTCCGGGTTCGCGGTGGCCACCGTCGACGGCGTCGTGCACACGGCGGGCGACGCGGCGGGCGACACGGCGGGCGAGTTCGCCTACCGCTTCGGGCTGCCGTGCAAGAGCGGTGTGGGCTGCGGGATCCTGTCGGTGGCGCCGGGTCGGTACGCCGTGGCCGCTTGGGCCCCGGGCCCGGACCCCAAGCGGAACTCGGCGGCGGGGGCGCTGGCGCTGGCGCTGGAGGCCTTCACCGACATCACGCGCTGCTCGGTGTTCTGAGCCGCCGGACCGGGGCCCGCCGACGCTCAGGCGGCGGGCTCGAACGACTCGGCCATCCGGTCCAGGAGCGCTCGGTTGGCGTCGGGGTCGTCGTTGCTGGCGACGAGGAACAGCGCGTATCCCATGTTCTCGGTGTGGAAGCCCCGGTTGATGGCGTGCATCCGCCCGTCGCCGCCGTCGTAGGTGAACTCCCAGTCGGCGGCGCTGACGTAGGCGTCGGCCCAGTCGGCCTCGACGTCCTCGATCCCCGTGCGCGTGTACCCCCGGAAGTTCTGGCTGCCGACCGGTTCGAACGCGCGCCAGTCGTCACCGGCGTCGGGGTTCGGGGCGTCGGTCTGGTCCACCTGGAGGTACCCGCCGTCGGGGTTGTGGAAGAAGACGCTGGAGTCCCGCCGCTCGATCGTCCAGTCCTCGGGAACGTCGACGGCGAAGCCCGTGGAGTCCTCGTGACGGGTGAGGAAGTCCCACTCGTCGTCCTCCCCGGCGTCCGCCTCGTCTTCGCCTTCGCCTTCGCCGTCCTCGTCGTCGGCGGCGGCCTCGTCCGAGGGTGCGGCGTCCGGCTCCCGGGGCTCCCCGTCGGCGCCGACGCCCGCGTCGTCGACGGTGCTCCCGGCCAGCCCGGCCGGGTCCTGCGGTCGGTTCATGCTGACCAGGACGCTCGTGACCGCAACGCCGAGCAGGACCACGAGCACGGCGACGATCATGAGCATGCGGCTGCCCCATCCGGCGCCCGCCGCTCGCGCGGCTCCGGCGGGCCGGGGTCCCGGCGCGGGGGCGTCCAGGGAGTGCGCCGACGGGTCCGTGGCCCAGGCGACGTCCGCCGCGCCGCCGGTGACGGCGTCCGCGGGGTCCGTGGCCGGCGCCGCCCCCGGCGCCTCCGTGGTCCGGGTGGTCCCCAGCGTGACCGCTCCCCCGAACGAGGCGGCCTCCTCTGCGTCGCGGACCTCCCGCAGGAGGGCGCGCGCCTGGGCGATGGAGAGCCGGTCCTCCGGCTCCTTGGCGCACAGCCCCTCCAGAACCGGCCGGAGCGGTCCGGCCTCCACCGGTTCGGGCAGGTCCTGGGTGCAGATGGCGGTCAACGTCGCCATCGGCGTGGGCCGGTCGAACGGAAGCGACCCCTCCACCGCCTGGAAGAGGGTGACACCGAGGGCCCAGGCGTCGGAGGCGGGGCTGGCCTGGAATCCCTGCGCGACCTCCGGGGCGAGATAGCTGGGCGAGCCGATGAGCAGACCGGTGCTGGTCAGGTGGGTGGAACCGTCCAGGTGGGCGATGCCGAAGTCGGTGAGGACCGCGCGGTCGTCCCCGGCGATGAGCACGTTTCCGGGCTTGATGTCGCGGTGCACGATGCCCCGGCCGTGCGCCTCGGACAGGCCCGCGCACATCTGCTCGCCGATGTCGGCGACCCGCAGCACGGACAACGTTCCCTCGGACCGGACGAGGTCGCCCAGGGACGGCCCGTGGACCAGCTCCATGACGATCCAGGGACGGCCGTCCTCCTCGGCCACGTCGAACACCGTGATGATCGACGGATGGCTCAGCTGGGCGGCGCTGCGGGCCTCGCGGAGCATGCGGGTGCGCAGCACCTCCACCTCCTGCGCCGGGAGGCCGGGCGGCGTCGTCAGCTCCTTGACGGCGACGGGGCGGTCCAGGAGGGTGTCGGTGCCCCGCCAGACCCGGCCCATGCCGCCCTCGCCGATGATCTCGTCCAGGCGGTACCGGTTGGCCAGGGCACGGCTGGGTTCGGCCGCAGAGCTGTTCATCGTGGCGCGATTCCTCTGGAGGACAAGGGGAGAGGGACAGGGGACCGCGAAGGAGGGGCGCGGCGAGCGTCGGGGGACTCCAACGAGTCTAGAGACCCTTGACGGCGTCGGCACCGGCGGTGACGGTCCTCCGAGGCTTCCCCGCCGCCCTGGCATAGAGGGCACCCTCTCTGAAATGCGACGATCCCGCAGGAAGCGGGGCAAAACCCATTTCCGCGGGATCGTGACGGCCGGGCGTGTCCGACCCTGCGTCACTCTCAGCGCAGGCGCACCGGAAGTTCCTCCACACCGGCGACGACGATCGACGGCAGCGGCCTCAACCGCTCCGACGGCACGGCCAGGTCGAGCTTCGGGAACCGCTCGAACAGACGCGGCAGGACCTCCACGGCCTCCATCCGGGCCAGGCTCGCTCCCAGACAGTAGTGGCGGCCGTGGGAGAAGGCCAGGTGGGAGGTGTCCTCACGGGTGACGTCGAACTCCCCCGCCGTGGGCCCGTAGCGCTCCTCGTCCCGGCCGGCGGCGCCGTAGCCGAGCAGCAGCGGTTCGCCCGCCGGGACGCGCACCCCGGCCAGGTCGAGCTCGCGCGTGGTGTAGCGCATCGGGATGTACTCGCCCGGCCCGTCCCAGCGCAGCACCTCCTCGACCGCCGTGGACCAGTCCGCGCGGCCGCTCATGAGCAGGTCGAGCTGATCGCGGTGGGTGAGGAGGGCGCGCACAGCGTTCGCGATGAGGTTCATCGTGGTCTCGTAGCCCGCGCTGATGATGAGCAGCAGGCTCCACATCAGCTCGCTCTCGCTGAGGCGGTCGTCCTCGTCGCGGGCGGCGATCAGCGCGGTGGTGAGGTCGTCGCCGGGCTCCTCGCGCTTGGCCGCGATCAGCCCGGTGAGGACCTCGGTCATCTCCCCGAACGCCGCCATCGCCTGCTCCGGCGTGACGCTCTGGTCGAAGAACTGGCCGACCAGACGGTTGAGCTTCGGCCGGATCTCCTGGTCGAGACCGAACAGGTCGCTGATCACCGTCATCGGCAGGGGCTGGGCGACCAGCCTCCGCAGGTCCACGACGCCGTCCGCGGTGGCCGCGGCCTCCACACCGTCGAGCAGGCCGTCGACGATGGCGACGACGTTCCCGCGCAGCAGCTCGATCCGGCGCGGCGTGAACGCCTTGGAGACGAGCTTGCGCAGCCGGGTGTGCTCGCCCCCGTCACTGGTCAGCATGTTCTCGGCGATGATCCACGAGATGAGCGGCCAGTCCGACGGGATCTCACCCGCGTTGAACGCCCGCCAGTGCCGCTTGTCCTTCTGGACGTGCTGGCTGGCGAGGGCCTCGCTGACGGCCGCGTGGCCGGTCACGATCCACGCAGCAACCTCACCAGGAAGTTCGACAGGGACGACAGGGCCGATCGATCGGAGGTGGACGGCTTGGGACCGGAGGTTTCCCGGGGCGAGTCGGACGGGCTCCATGAGGGTCCTTCCACATCGGTGGGGGGCAGGGGCGACTGCGGTGTGAACCGGACGGGCAACTGGAGCGGGATGCAGGACAGCACGGTGATCTGCCAGCGCAGGTCCTCCCGCGGCACCGCCAGGCGCAGTCCGGGGAGTCGGGCGAGTAGGGCGCGCAACGCGATGCCGGTGATGGCGGTGGCCTCGTCACGGTTCGGGCAGCGGTGCGGCCCCGCGCCCCAGGCGACGTGGGCCCGGTTGGGCGACTCCTCCAGGCGCTCCGCGTTCTCCTGGCGGTAGAAGTGGTTGGCGGCGGCGAAGCTGAGCATGATCGGCTGTCCCGCCCGGATCGTCCGGCCCCCGTCGAGGGGAACGTCGATGCGCGGGTAGATCACCGGGTAGTTGATGATCGGCGGTTCCAGCCACAGGACGCGTTCGACGAGGTCGGACAGGGCGGCGTCGGAGGGGACCCGGCCCCCGGTGGTGACGGGATCGGCGAGGGCGGACCGGACGGCGGCGCCGATGAGGTTGGCGGTGGGCTCGTTGGCGGCGCCGACGATGAGGAGCATCTGCATGATGACCTCGTCGTCGCTGAGCCCGGCACGGTGCTGGATGAGGCGCGTGGTGACGTCGTCGCCCGGCTCGCGGTGCTTGGCGCCGACGACCTCGGAGAGGACTCGTTCGGCCTCGGCGTTGGAGCGTTCGGCGTCCACCCCCAGCCACAGGTTGCGCATGGCGGTCGCGAAGCGCATGCCCTGGTCCTCGTCGAAGCCGAAGAGTTCGTTGATGACCAGCATCGGGAGTACGCGGGCGTACTCGTTGAGCAGGTCGGCCTCACCGCGCTCGCAGAACTCGTCGATGAGGTCGTCGGCGTAGCGGTGGGTGACCTCGCGCAGGTGTTCCCCGGTGACGGCGCCGAGACTGTCGTTGATCGCACGGCGGTAGCGCTGGTGCTCGGACCCGTCGGTGAAGAGGGCGTTCATGCGGGGCGCCATCATCGGCAACAACGGGGAGTCGGGGTCGACGCGCCCCTCGCGGTAGTCCCGCCAGATCCGTGAGTCGTGAGTGAAGGCCGGGGTGTCGCGCGACCAGGCGATCAGGGTCTCGTAGTCGGTGACCAGCCACCCGTCGACGCCCGGTTCGAGTTCGACCGGCACCACGGGGCCGTGCTCGGCGCGCAGCTTCGCGTACACGGCGTACGGGTCGGGGTGCGGTTCACTCCGCTGGAACGTGGCGTGCGGGCATCCAGATGTCACGGGGGCCTCGTGGGAGGGGTGGAGGGCGAGGGAACGCGGGGCGGGGACGACGGTGAGGAGGCGGTTCGGGGTGCGGCTCCGTCCTTCGGTTCGCGAGGGCGCGGCGGGGAGGCGCCGTGCGGATCGGCACCCCGACCCACGCGGGGCTCCGCGCAAACCTAGCGGGCGGAAATGCGGAACGCGAGACCCGATTCACACCGAGTCATCCGGTTCTGACCGACCATCAGGGGTTTCGTCCAGATATTCCGGCTGTCCGCGGGCACGCGTCCGTCCCGGGACCCGAGTCCCGGGACGGTGCCGGGCGCGGCACGCGGTCGGCCGACTGCCCGGGAACCGGGTCAGGCGGCCCGGACGTGGTCCGAGAGCGGCCGGAACCGGCGCAGGCGCTGGCTGTTGGTCACCACGAACAGGCTCGACAGCGCCATCGCGGCCCCCGCCAGCATCGGATTGAGCAGACCCAGCGCCGCCAGGGGCAGCGCCGCGGAGTTGTAGGCGAAGGCCCAGAACAGGTTGCCCCGGATGGTCGCCAGGGTCCGCCGCGAGAGCCGGACCGCGTCCGCGGCGGCGCGCAGGTCCCCGCGCACGAGGGTCAGGTCGCTGGCCTCGATCGCGACGTCCGCGCCGGTGCCCATGGACAGCCCGAGGTCCGCCTGGGCCAGAGCGGCGGCGTCGTTGACCCCGTCGCCGACCATCGCCACCGTGCGCCCCTCGTCCTGGAGTCGCCGGACGACGTCCGCCTTGTCCTTGGGCAGGACCTCGGCGATCACCTCGTCGACGCCGACCTCGGCCGCCACGGCGCGGGCCACAGCCTCGTTGTCACCTGTGAGCAGGATCGGGGTGAGCCCGAGGTCGCGGAACTGGCGGACCGCCTCGGCGCTGGTGGGCTTGACCGTGTCGGCCACGACCAGGACCCCGCGGGCACGGCCGTCCCAGCCGACCGCGACGGCGGTACGGCCCGTCGACTCGGCGGCGGCCAGCGCGGCGGACAGGCTCTCGGGCAGGGGCTGCGACCGCTCCTCCAGCAGGGACGCCCGGCCGACCAGGACGGCGTGCCCGTCGACGGTCCCCTGGACGCCCCGGCCCTCGATGTTGGCGAAGTGCTCCGGCACCGGCAGGTCCGCCCCTCGCCCCCCGCCGCCTTCGACGGACGGTCTCCGGCCTCGGGACTCCTCTCGCGCGGACGCCGCCAACCGGACGTTGGCGCCCTTGGCGACCGCCCGGGCGACGGGGTGCTCGGAGGCGTTCTCCAGGGCCCCGGCCAGGCGCAGGAGTTCGTCCTCGTCCTCGCCGTCGGCGACAGTGACGCCCGTGAGGGCCATCCGGCCGGTGGTGACGGTACCGGTCTTGTCCAGGACGACGGTGTCGACGCGGCGCGTGCTCTCCAGGACCTCGGGTCCCTTGATCAGGATGCCGAGCTGGGCGCCCCGACCGGTGCCGACCATCAGCGCCATGGGCGTGGCCAGGCCGAGCGCGCACGGGCAGGCGATGATGAGGACGGCGACGGCGGCGGTGAAGGCGGCGGACGCGACCCGCCGGCGCCGAGCCAGAAGCCTAGGGTGCCGACGGCGATCATGATCGCGACCGGGACGAACACCCCGGAGACGCGGTCGGCGAGCCGTTGGACGGCGGCCTTGCCGTTCTGGGCGTCCTCGACCAGGCGGGCCATCTGGGCGAGCTGGGTGTCGGAGCCGACCCGGCCGGCCCGGACGACCAGGCGGCCGCCCGCGTTCACGGTGGCGCCGACGACGGCGGTCCCGGGCGAGACCTCGACCGGGACGGACTCGCCGCTGAGCATGCTCATGTCGACGGCGGAGGTGCCCTCCTCGACCGTGCCGTCCGTGGCGATCTTCTCGCCGGGGCGGACCACGAAGCGGTCGCCGACGGCGAGCCGGTCGACGGGGACGAGCTCCTCGCGCGCGGCGGAGCCCTCGCCGCGCAGGACGGTGACCTCCTTGGCGCCGAGTTCGAGCAGGGCGCGCAGGGCGGCCCCGGCGCGGCGCTTGGAACGGGCCTCGAAGAACTTGCCGAGGAGGATGAAGGACGTGACCCCGGCGGCGACCTCCAGGTAGATGTTGCCGGAGCCGTCGGTGCGGGCGATGGTGAACTCGAAGGGGTGGACCATGCCGGGGATCCCGGCGGTTCCGAGGAAGAGGGCGTACAGGGACCACAGGAACGCGGCGGTCACGCCGAGGGAGACCAGCGTGTCCATGGTCGCCGCGCCGAGCCTGAGGTTCTTCCAGGCCGAGACGTGGAAGGGAAGCGCGCCCCAGACGACGACCGGGGCGGCCAGGGCGAGGGAAGCCCACTGCCAGTAGGTGAACTGGAGGGCGGGGATCATCGCCATCGCGATGACGGGGGCGGAGAGCAGCAGGGAGACCAGCGCCCGGTTCCGCAGGTCCCGCGCGGGGTCCGGCGGATCGGCGGCGGCCGCCTCCGGCCCGGCGTCGCGCTGGGGGACGGTGGCCGTGTAGCCCGCCTGCTCGACCTGGGCGACGAGGTCCTCGACCGCGACCGGGGCGCCGTCGAAGGAGACCCGCGCCTTCTCGGTCGCGAAGTTGACGCTGGCCGTGACGCCGTCGATCCGGTTGAGCCGCTTCTCGACGCGGTTGGCGCACGCGGCGCAGGTCATGCCGCCGATGGCGAGCTCGACCGAGGCCGCGCCGGGCCGCAGCTCCCTGGTGCCGCTGGTATTCAATTCACCGCTCCTACCGCTGCTAGTGGTCCGTGGGGGAGGCGTCGTCGCCCTGCTCGGGGCCGGTGTCGCCGCCGGGGGTGCCCGTGACGGCCTGTGGGGCGGCGCCCTCCGGGAGGAGGGGGCCGGCCAGGGAGCCAACCCCGAACATCGCGGCGAACACGGCCACGAGCCCCGTGGCGAAGAGCGCGAGTCTCGTGGTCACGCCCATGTCAGTTGCGCACCTCGTATCCCGCCTCGTCGATGGCGGCGCGGACCTGCGCGTCCTTGACCGGCCCCTCGCTGGTGACCGTGACCCGCTGGGCCTGGAGGTCGACGCTGACGTCGCTGCGCCCGCGACACCCGTGACCTCCTGAGTGATGGCGTTGACGCAGTGTCCGCAGCTCATGCCGTCGACGTCGTAGACAGCGGTGGTCATGGTGGCCATGTCGTCTCCTGAGTACGCGTGTACCTCCGCGGTCCGGTGCCGGACCGCTCCAACTGAGGAAAACTATACCCCCTGGGGGTATTAGTTCGTCAAGTACATGAGCACGTCCGCCCGACGCGTCTTCGAGATTACCCCAGGGGGGTACAAGTCCACGGCAGGGAGCGACCGGAGCGGGAGACACCGCGGCCCTGGCCGGGGCCGCGCACACGCGTTCCCGGCCACACGACCGCCCCCTGACGCGCACCGACCGTCCGGCCGTCCACGACCCGGCGAACCGCCCTGGCGCCGCCCCGCGCCCGCGCGGTCCACGCGTCGCAGGGGGGCGCGTCCCACCGGCCGCCTCGTGCCGCCCCACCTCGCCCGAGGGTCGGATTCAGCCCTCGGGCCGCGCCTTCGGACCGGCCCCACGGGGGAGAGGACACCGACGGGCCGGATCCACTCCGATCGGTCGATACCCTCCCCCGGTTCCCCGGCGACCTTCCGCGCGCGTTTCGGACGACCTCATCCCGCCGATTCGGCACGGCCCGCCCCCGACGACCGGGGCCGCCCGCCGACACGCCCCCGCGTGAGCCCCGGCCCCGGGAAGAGGGGGTGCGTGCCGCAGAGAATCAGCCCACGCCCACGCGCGAGCCCCGACCCGCCACGGCGAGCCGGCGCGGCCCGACGCACCGACGCGCCGCGCCCATGCGCACGGCCCGGCGAGCGCGCTGAGCCGTCCGCGCGGGCCCCGCGTCAGTCGGACTTCAACGCCAGCCGAGCGACCACGCGCTCGCTGCTGTGGTGCGGGGCCAGCGAGAACCCCGCGCGCTGGTACATCTCGACCGTCCCCGTGTAGACCTCCGCGCTCGGTGCCCGGCCACCCGCCGTGTCCACGGGATAGGCCTCCAACACCCGGGCGCCGTTGGTCCGCGCGTACTCGATGGCCCCGTCCAGCAGACGGCTGCCGAGCCCCCGGCGCCGACGCCTCGGCGGCAGCCAGAAACAGACGAGCGCCCAGACGCCCGGCTCGTTGGGGTCGGCGGGCCGCAGCGACCGCGACCGCGAGAGCCGGATGAAATCCGCCCGGGGCGCCACGGACACCCAGCCGCACGGCCCGTCCTCGTCGTAGGCGATCAGCCCGGGGACCCGGCCGTCCAACGTCAGCCGCCGCAACTCCTCCTTGTTGTCCACCCCTCGCCGAGAGCGCTCGCACGAGGTGCTGGCCGTGTGGTCCTTGGCCCGCCTGCGGAAGAACGTGCACCAGCAGTGCCCGTAGGCCCCGGTGGGTCCGAACAGGTTCTCCAGGTCCTCCCACCGCTCGGCGGTGGCGGGCTCGATTGAGACGATGGACATCGGACTCCCTCGACGAGACGCACGGACCGCCACAACTGTGATGCTGCACACTAGCGCCTCATCTCCGTGACCGAAAGCACACAGTTGTCCGGAAACTACGGAATCTTCGCGTTCACAGTGAAGAACGTGCCTCGCCCGTGCACGCGCGGAGGCGGTGCTCCGGCCGTCGGCCAGCGCACCGCCCCGGGGGTCACCGCGCCCCGGACCCGGAGGTGACCTCCTCCTCCGACTCCCAGCACTCGATCCCCCGCAGGTCCGGCATCCGGTCCCGCGTGAACACCGGGTCCCGGCCCTGCCTCCGCTGCTGGTTGTAGTCCTTGAGCAGCCGGAACGCGACCGCCGCGAGGGGCGTGATCGCCAGCAGGTTGATCAGCGCCATCGCGCCCATCGTGGTGTCGGCCAGCGTCCAGACCAGGTCGATCGAGCCCAGCGCCCCCAGGAAGGTCGCCAGCAGGAACACAGCCTTGTACCCGACCAGCGCACCGCTGCTCCGGGTGAGGTACTCGACGTTCGACTCGCCGTAGTAGTAGTTGCCGAGCACCGACGTGAACGCGACCAACAGGATGATCGCGGTCATCAGGTGCAGCGCCCACGGCCCGAGCGACGTCATGACCGCCTGCTGAGCCAGATCGCCCTCCAGACCGCTGTCGAACGACCCCTCGGAGGCGAGGAGGATGATGAAGGCGGTCACCGTGCACAGCAGCAGGGTGTCGAAGTACACGCCGAGCGTCTGCACGAGGCCCTGCTTGACCGGGTGCGTCACCGAGGCGCTGGCCGCCGCCACCGGCGCCGACCCCAGACCGGCCTCGTTGGAGAACATGCCCCTGCGCACGCCCTGGATGATCACCGTGCCGAGGGTCGCGGCGCCGAACTCCCGCAGACCGAACGCGTGCTCGAAGATCAGCGCGAGCACGCTGGGCAGCACCTGCCAGTTCATCGCCATGATGACCAGGCCGAGGACGACGTACAGTGCGGCGAAGGACGGGATGAGCGCCTGGGCCGTGTGCGCGATCCGGCGGACGCCGCCGAAGATCACCAGGCCCGTGACCACGACGAGCACGACGCCGACTGCGGCCGACAGCCACACGCCCGAGCCGAGACCCAGGGTCTCGGAGGAGTTGGCGATCGCACCGGCGATGGTGTTGCTCTGCACGGCGTTGAACACCATCGGGAAGGTCAGGATGAGGACGACCGCGAACAACGCCCCCAGCCACCGCTGACCCAGCGCCCGTTCCATGTAGTACGCGGGGCCGCCGCGGTATCCGGAGCGGTCGCGCACCTTGTACAGCTGGGCGAGCGTCGCCTCCACGAAGCTGGCCGCGCCGACGACCGTCGCCATCGTCCACATCCAGAACACCGCGCCCGGCCCCCCGAGCGCGATGGCGACCGACACGCCGACGATGTTTCCGGTGCCGACGCGGCCGGCTGCCGAGATCATGAACGCCTGGAGCGACGACACCGCCTTCTTCCCGTCTGCGCCCGCTCCGGCGTCCCCCGCAGCCCGGAACATCTCGGGCAGCATCCGGATCTGGACCAGGCCGGAGCCGAAGGTGAAGTACAGGCTGACGACGACGAGGAGGGGGATCACCCCCCAGGCCCACAGGATGTCGTTGTTGAAGTCCCCGATGGCACCGGTCACGCGCTCGTTGAGAGTGGGGGCTGCGTCTGCGACTAACACGACGGGGGAGCTCCTTCGCTCAGGGGTACGGGTCGTTGCCGTATACCCTGCGCTCTGGGCGATTCACTCATCGCTCCACACCTTCGCCGGAAGGTGACGGATCCGACACAGAAGTGTTTCTCGGTGCACGCGGGAGGAACCCGGACCCGTCGCCCGGGTCCCGGCCCTCACCCTCCGTGGACCAGGTCCCCGTAGGCGGGGTGACGCTTCAGGAACGCCCGGACGAACGGGCAGATCGGCACGACCTTCAGGTCGCGGGCGCGGATGTCGTCGAGCGACTCGCGCACGAGCGCGCTGGCCACCCCCCGGCCCTCGAACGCTGACTCCACCTCCACGTGGGGAAGTGCGAGCACGCCCTCCTCGATCAGGTGGTAGGCGGAGAAGCCCACCACCCGCCCGTCGGCGCTCGCCTCGTACCTCGACCGCTCCGGTGCGTCGACGACGGTCAGATCCATGCCACTCCCCCGCTCCGGGCGCCCTTCGCGGGCGCTGCGTGCGCGTCGCGAACCACCACGTTCCGGAGCCCATTCCCCCAGAAAATCCGCGCACACAAAGGAACGGGATTTTACCCCTGGAAGTTCCCTACATGACCCTTTTCCGACCAACCGTGCGCCGGGTGCCCGGAGACCGGACACCCGGCGCACACCCCGGAAGCGGGTTCCCCGGGGATTCCCGCCGCGGAATCAGGACTGGTCGAGGTGCGGATCGGTGATCCCGCCGGGGCAGGCCAACGCGTCGAGGTCCCATCCGGCCAGCTCCGCCCCCGCCCGGTAGGCGCTCTCCAGGAACTCCAGGACCGTGGCACGGGGATCGGGCGCCGTGCGCGCGTCGGCGTACCGCAGCAGCGCGAGGTGCCCCCGGCCGCTCTCCACCCACTCGGCGGAGGCGGGCCAGAGGCGTCGTTCGGTCAGGCCCCGGGGTTCGGGCACGGTGTAGGAGTAGAAGCACGGTTCGGGGACGGCGTCGTCGCCGAACCAGAACCCGAAACTCACCGCCTCCCGCGAATACGCCTCGCGGATCAGCGGTCCCGCCTCCCGTGGCTGCGGGACCGGATGCGGTGAGAAGCGGGTGACCGCGAGGTCGAACGTGTGCCAGAAGTGGTGCACGGGGCTGGTCTTACCGGAGAACCCGGCCGAGAACTCCTCCAGGATCAGGTTGACCTGGCTGAGGATCTGCCAGTACCGCGTGGCGTGCGCCGGGTCGTAGGCGGCGTGCTCGTGGTCGTCCGCGAACGGGCGGTCGGCGTCGGGCAGGTCGAACGGGTGCGCCTCCGGGATACTCCCGTCCACGCCGAGGCTGTCCAGCGCGGACTGGAACCGCAGGTAGAACGAGGCGACGCTGTTGCCCTGGAGCGGGAAGGACACCCGCGCGCCGTCGATGTTCGACGCGACCAGCTGGTGGCGGACGAAGTCGAAGTCGACGCTGAACACCGGGTTCCCGTCCACCACGCCCATCGGGCGCGTGGTGATCCCGGTCCCCGTCAGATGGAAGGGCACGTGCCACCAGTGGTTGCGGCGCGGGCTGTGGCGCAGGCGCGTCTTGCCGACGATCTGCTCGAAACGGTGCAGCGTCTGCTTGGTGTCGTACCAGTCCGCGAGCGGGAAGGGCGGGAACAGCTCCGTCATGCCGGGTCTCCTGGGCAGTGCGTGCGAGACGGGTGCGGGTCGGGCCCGGGCGGGACGGATCAGCGCGAGCCGCACCCTGGACCGCTGGCTCCCTCGTCCCCCTCGCCGTCGTTCGCGCCCGCGGACACGCGCGTCTGCTCGTCGTCGCCGCTCCGTGGACGCGGGGCGATCGGGCGCCCCCCGCGGTCACCGCGCACGCGGAAATAGATGTCGCGCGTGTACGGCGCGCCGCGCGGACAACCGCGCGACCCGAGTTCCGGGTGGCCCGGGACGATCGACGGAAAATCGGCCGCGCGCGTTTCGTGGATGACGAATCCGTCCTCGACTCCCACCTCGCGCGAACAAGGACCGCTGGAGTTCACGCCGTGTGCGGGACGGTAGGGACGGCCGCGCGAGCGCCGCCCCTGCCACCGCGCACCACCGCCCTGAACAGTCCCGCCACCCGCATCGTCCATCGCCGGGTCCGTGACCGCCCGGTGCTCGTCCCCGCCCGCGACCTCGCCCTGGGGAATTCCGCCTTGACCTCGTGCCGCCATCGCCACAACACTCCGTTTGCCTTTTCCTGGCCCTGCGGGATCCGGCCCAGCACCCGCCACATTCCGTTAATGAATATGCCTGCTCCGGCACGGATGTCACGTATCCCACTCCGATTTCGGCGACAATCGCCGCGAATCGACGACGAGGGGGAGTTCTCCACATGCGCACGCATGTCGCGGGACACGCGACACGGAACGGAACCGCGGGCGGTAACCTCGCCCTGGCCACCGCGGCGTTCGCCCTGACGCTCTGGGCGTGGAACCTCGTCGGGCCGCTGTCGCGCTCCTACGCCGACGCCCTCGGTCTCACGAACGCCCAGACCACCGTCCTGGTGTCCCTGCCCACCCTTTCGGGCGCGGGCGCACTCGTGGCGGTCGGCTTGCTGGCCGACCGCTTCGGCGGTCGGGTGACGCTCGCGGCCGTGTGTCTGGCGACCGCCGTCCCGACGCTCCTGCTCGGGGTGGCGTCGACCTCCTACGGGCTGCTCGTGCTGTGGACGCTGCTGCTGGGGGTGGCGGGCGCCTCGTTCGCCGCGGGGCTCCCGTTCGTCGCCTCCTGGTTCCCGTCGGGGCGGCGCGGGTTCGCCACGGGGGTGTTCGGCGCGGGCATGGTCGGCATGGGCCTGTCCACGTTCCTCACGCCGCGCCTGGTGACGGCGGTCGGGGCCGCCGGAGCCCACCTGCTGCTGTGCGCCGCCCTGGTCGCGATGGGCGTCGTGACGTGGGTGTTCGGCCGCGACGCGCCCGAATGGCGGTTTCCGCTCGACGCCTCGCGGATCCGGGTGCGCGACGCGTTCGAACTGGCCGTGGCGTGGCGGGCGGCACTGCTGTACGCGGTGGCCTTCGGCGGCGTGGTCGCCTTCACCACCGCGTTGCCGACGCTGCTCACCGCGGACCACGCGTACACCGTGGCCGAGGCCGCGCTGCGCACGACAGGGTTCGCGGTCGTGGCGATGCTGGCGCGGGCGTGCGGCGGCCTGCTCTCGGACCGGATCGGCGCGGCCCGGGTCTGTGTGGCGTCGTTCGTGGGGACGGGCGTGTTCGCCGTCGCACTGGCGCTGCACCCGCCCGCGGGGTTCCTGTCCGGCGTTGCGTTCACCCTGGTCGCGGCCTCGCTGGGGCTGGGTACCGGCGGTGTGATGGCACTGGTGGCCGAGGCGGTGGATCCGCGACAGGTGGGAACCGTGAGCGGCATGGCGGGGGCGGGCGGCGCGCTGGGCGGGTTCCTGCCGCCGGTGCTGCTGACCGGGATCCAACGGGCGACGGGCGAGTACACGCTGGGGTTCGTCCTCCTCGCGATCACCGCGCTCGCGGTGGCCGTCTACGCCGCGCGCACCGCGCGTGCGCGCGGTTGACCACGCGCCTGGCCGCGCTGCGCGGCCCCGGGGCCGCGCAGCGACCGAAGGCTACGGCGCCACGTCGCGAGCCCGCACGAGGACCGCCGAACGGTTGCCGACCCGCACGCGTTCCAGGGCACGCACACCCTCGGGGAGCGCGATCCGACGGGTGCGCGCCGCCACGACCACCACCGCCCGCTCGGGCAGGACACGGCCCAGTGAGGCCAGCAGAGCGCCCACCGGATCCTCTCCCGGCACGCCCCCGGACCACCGCGTCATCTCGCCGTAGGGCACGTCCGTCACGACCAGATCGGCGCCGACCGGCTCGCCCAGGGCGAACACGTCGGCCACCGCCGCGTCGTGCGGAAGGTCCCCGCCCATCGCGGCCAGCCCGGCGGCGAGGTTCGCGGCGGCCTCCGCCCGCTCCACGAACGCCACACGGCCGAAGTCCCTGGCCGAACGGCGCAACTCGGCCTCCCGTGTGGCGAGGCCCGACGCGGTGAGCAGCTCCAGGTTGCGCGCGGCCAGGTCGACCGCGTCCGCGTCCACGTCCGACGCCCGAACGTGGGAGACGCGATCGCGGTGCAGCAGGCCCAGCACCGTCAGCAGGTAGCCACCGCCACAGCAGGGGTCCCACAGGCGTACCGGGCTGTCGTGCACGTGCGCCAGCCCCCGTTGGAAGAGTTCGCTGGCCAGCCGCACCGGGAAGCCCGGGTAACCGGGCGCCGAGCGCAGCACCTGGCCGCTCGCCAGCGCCGAGTGGTCCGCCCGTTCGACGGCGTACCGGTAGCCCAAGGTTCCGTCATCCTCCCGTGCCCGATGCCGTCGCCCCCGAGGGGATCTTCCCCGTCAGCCGGGTTCCACCCCACAACGACAGGAGCCCGGCACCTCGCGGTGCCGGGCTCCGACTGCGGTCCTGACGGGATTTGAACCCGCGGCCTCCACCTTGACAGGGTGGCGAGCACTCCTAACTGCTCCACAGGACCTCGTTGCAGGAACAACTCTAGCGCGACTTTGGAGTACTTCGTACCGGCCCCGCCTAGAGTGGTGGACGACGCCCCACGAGACCGAGAGGAGACGGCGTGAGCGAACCGTCGGCCCCCCTGCCGCCCGGACCGGAGTCGACCCGGGTGGACCGCTGGCTCTGGGCCGTCCGCCTCACCAAGACCAGGTCCGACGCCGCCCAGGCCTGCCGCGCCGGACACGTGCGCGTCAACGGACGCCCCGCGAAGGCGGCCACCACGGTGCGAGCCGGGGACGAGGTGCGCGTCCGACTGCACGGAACGACGCGGCTCGTCGACGTGAGTCACGTCATCGCCAAGCGGGTCGGCGCGCCCGTCGCGACGCGGTGCTACCTCGACCGGACGCCCGCTCCCGCGCCCCAGGCGACGGCGCCCGTCATCCGGCGCGACCGGGGCGCGGGCCGTCCGACCAAACGCGACCGACGCCAACTCGACAGGCTGCGCTCCGACCAGTGGCCGTCGGCCGGAGCCGGACCGGGATCGGCCTGAGCCGGGTGGGAGCCGGCCCGGGCGTCCTCCGTCAACGGGGCAGCGGGTGCTCCGCCAGAAAGTCCAGGACCTCCCGGGTGGCCTTCGGCTCGGCCTCGTGCAGGTAGCCGTGGCGGACGCCGGGCAGGACCGTCAGCCGGGCATCGGGGACGCGTTCGGCGATCAGTGCCGCGTTGCCCACCGGGGTGAGCTCGTCGTCCTCGCCGTGCACGACTAGGGTCGCGGCGGCGATGGCGGGCAGGAGGTCCCACCCGTCGTGGTGCAGACTCGCCTCGTAGTGCCGACGTTGGGCGCGCAGGGAGTTGTGCGGCACGATCGTGGCGACGTGGTCCGGGTGCGCGTCGGCCCAGGCGGGTGTGTAGAACAGGTGCGCGATGAGCCCGCGTCCCTCCTCGGTGTTGGCCTTGCGCAGGGCCAGCGAGGCCGCGGCCGGTCGCTCGATCTCGTGCTCGCCGCCCGGGGCGGTCGAGCCGAGGACGAGCGCGCCGACCCGTTCGGGAGCCGTGGCCGCCAGCGTCTGCGCGACCTTGCCGCCCATGGAGAAGCCGTAGACGTGGGCGCGCGCGACGCCGAGGTCGTCCAGCACGGCGAGGGCGTCGCGCGCCAGGAGGTCCATCGTGTAGGCGGCGTCGACGGGGGTGTCGCTGCCTCCGGTGCCACGCAGGTCCATCCGTACGACCCGGTGGTGGCGGGCCAGCTCCTCGGCGACGCCGTTCCACATCGTGTGGTCGAGGGACTGGCCGTGGACGAGGAGGAGGGGTTCGCCCTCGCCGAGGGTGTCGTACCAGATCCGGGTGCCGTCAGCGGCGGTCGCGTGGCTCACGTGGCCGGACACTACCCGAGCGGCGGGCTGAGCGCCGCGGCCCGGGTCACACCGGGCCCGGTCCGACCGACGGATCGGTTCCGCTCAGCTCGGCAGGTGATCGGGGTTGCGCACGAGCGGGGACAGGCTGGGCGTGCCGGTGACCGGGTCCGGGTACACCTTCGCCGACAGCCCGAAGACGTCCTGGACGAGTTCCTCGGTGACCACCTCCCGGGGCCGCCCCGCGGCGTACACCCGCCCCTCCCGCATCGCCACCAGGTGGTCGGAGTAGCGCGAGGCCAGGTTGAGGTCGTGCAGGACCATGACGACCGTCGCGCCCTGGGTGCGGTTCAGCTCCAGCAGGAGGTCCAGCACCTCGACCTGGTGCGCGATGTCGAGAAACGTCGTCGGCTCGTCGAGCAGCAGCAGGTCGGTGCGCTGGGCGAGGGTCATCGCGATCCACACCCGCTGCCGCTGTCCTCCCGACAGCTCGTCGACCGACCGCTCCGCCAGTTCCAGCGTGTCGGTGGCCGTCAGGGCCTCCTGCACCGCCCGGTCGTCCTCGGCCGTCCAGCGCCGGAACCACCCCTGGTGCGGGTAGCGCCCGCGCCCCACGAGGTCGGCGACCGTGATCCCGTCGGGTGCGACCGGGTTCTGCGGCAGCAGCCCGATGATCCTGGCCACGTCGCGGGTGGAGATCCCGTGGATGTCGGCGCCGTTGAGCAGTACCTTCCCCGATCGCGGGGCGAGCAGCCTGGCCAGGCCACGCAAGAGGGTGGACTTGCCGCAGCCGTTCGCCCCGACGATCGAGGTGACCACGCCTGGCGGCACGCTGACCGTGAGGTCGTGCACGACCGCCTCCTCCCCGTACCCGAGGGTCAGCCCCTCGGTCTCCAGCGAGGAGAAGGCGAGCACGGAACTTCCCGCCCGCCCGGTGTCGGCCAGAGTCATGTCAACCACCTGCCCCGGACCGGTCGGTCCGCATGAGGAGCCAGAGAGGGTAGGGCGCGCCCACGACACCGGTCACCACGTCCACGGGGAGAGTGGTCTCGGGGATCGTGTACCGCGCGAGGAGGTCGGACGCGAGCATGGTCACTGCGCCGACCAGCGCCGCCGGGACCGTTCCACGGACACTCCCAGGGCAGCAGCCGGGTCGCCGCCGAGTTCGAGCGAACGCAGCCGCCCGTCCAGCACGTCCACGAGGATCCCGGCGCAGGCCGACAGCGGGTTCAGCGTCGGCCAACCCGCGCGCGCCAGACTACCCGTGATCCAGGTCAGGGCCACCTGCGCGTCACCAACGTCGCTCTGGACGGAGGGCCCAGGAGACGGCGCTCGTGGCCAGAGCCGCCGCATCCGACGCCGCAGCGGGCTGGACACGCCGTACACGACCACCGCAGCCGCCTCCGCGATCGCGAACCAGACGTGGCCCTCGGGCGCGGCCACGCCGAACAGGCTGATCGCCACGGCCACGGAGAGGGACGCGCCGGCGTCGACCCCGGGCAGCCCGGGGGTTGCGCGTCAACCCCTGCATCACCGCGCCGGGCGAACGTCAGGAGGAACCGTGGGTCTCGGGGAGGAAGCGCTCGACCGCGGCGTCGACCAGGGCGCGGGCCCGCTCCTCGGAGATGACCTCGGGAAGGGTGAGCCGATCCAGGATCAGCCAGTTCAACGCCAGGTAGAGCAGGACGACGGAGGTGTCGTCGCCGGGGAAGCCGGTGCGGACGTGGAAGTCGGTGTTGGCGTCGAGGTCCGCCCGGACCCGCTCGGTGAGCAGACGGCGCAGCTCGGGGCGGCGGGTCGCCTCCAGACGGAGCTCGATCTGGGCGAGGAAGCCGGAACGGAAGTCGCTGACGCGGCCCACAACCTCGTGCATGAGCTCGGTGACCCGGGCGCGGTCGCGCGGACCGCCCTCCGCGACAGCGACGAGGTCGACGCCGGCCTCCAACCTCTCGTAGAACCGGTGGCCGACCTGGGTGAGCAGGTCGTCGCGGTTGGCGAAGTAGTTGGAGGCCGTTCCGCCGGGAACGGCCGCCTCCTGGTCCACGGCTCGGAAGGTCAGGCCGCGCGCACCCTCGCGGGCGAGCACCTCGATGGCCGCGTCGAGCAGGGCGGCCCGGCGTTCGGGATTCTGCCGCATGGAAGAGTCCTCCGTTCGGTGTTGACACCACTCTGTACGTAGTACTACAGTTCAACCACTCTAACCATAGTACTACACATGAGACCAACGGGTTCGGTGCGAATCCCGAGCACGAGGAGGGGCACGCGCTTGCGCAAACTCGTCTACTACGTCGGCATGTCCATCGACGGCTACATCGCGGGCCCCGAGGGCCAGATCGACCTCTACCCGGTGACCCAGGACGTCGTCGACCTGATCGTCGGGGAGTTCCCGGACGCCCTGCCGACCCACGTCCGCGCACAGCTGGGCGTGGACGCCCCCAACCCGAACTTCGCGGTCACCGTCATGGGCGGGGCGACCTACGCCCCCGCCCTGGAGATCGGCGTCACCAGCCCGTACGCCCACCTGCGGCAGTACGTGGTGTCGGAGAGCTCGGGGAGAGCCCGGACCCCGCAGTGGAGATCATCACCGCCGACGTCGTCGAACGGGTGCGCAGGCTCAAGGCCGAGGAGGCGAAGGACGGAGGGGACGTCTACCTGGCGGGCGGCGGCCGTCTGGCTGGCGCCCTGCTCCCGGAGATCGACTCGCTCGTCATCAAGCTCTACCCGACCGTCCTGGGCGCCGGAATCCCGCTGTTTCGCGCCGAGTTCTCGCCGACGCTGTTCACACTCAGAGAGTCCCGCCCCCTGGAGAGCGGCACGGTCCTGCTGACTTACGACAGGCGGTGAGCACCCACCGGCACCCGCCACGGCCCACCGACGACCACCGACGACCACCGACACAGCAAAGCGCCCCGCTGCCTGTCTTCCCAGGTGGCGGGGCGTTTTCGCATGTCTGCGAGAGGTGGCTAGGGGCGGGGTCGAACCGCCGACCTTCCGCTTTTCAGTAGGCCACACTGAACCCAGCAGAACCCACCTTGACCTGCATAAACAGAAGGATCTGCTTTCTCATAGCGGAGCTTGGACGCGGATTGGCCGCTTGGCCTCAGACGAGACCACCCAAGACGGCGAAATCTCGAAGGATCCCACTGCGCAATATCCCATGATCACGTAAGCGGATGTTTCTTGACTAGTTGAGGATCTAAGGTCGAACCCTTGTTCGCACGATCGTGTATCCTTGGCCCTGCCAACTATTTGGGGGAATATTGGCCACTCTGAACCGTGTCATGAAGTCCACTTCAGGACTCAACACCATCGCCGCACAGGCCCAGCGCTTCGCCCTGGGCAACCTCGGAATGATCAGAACGGATCGCTCCGGCATCTTCCTGGGCGCCGCACTCGCGAACACACAGCCTCGACCCTTCGGAATCAGCACGCACCTCGAAGATGTCATGAAGTCCACCTCGGGACTCAACACCATCGCCGCACAATTTGCCCAAGCCCATTTTGCAGACTTCACATCAGAACTGTGGAAGCAAGCCAGGCAAGAAGCACATAAAGCTGCGGATGCCGATACCGTCGATCGCGACTACATTTTTTATGTCGCTTTGATCATGTATGTGGTTGCCCTAGGTTTCGTGTTTGATATGTTTTTTTCGGACTTCGAAGATCCAAATAGGTTCGAATTCTTCGCAGCCACCCTCACCGCCAACGGCGCTGGGGCCATGGCATATAGCGCAACCAGAAAGTTCCCAACCTGGGTAGACCGCCAACTCAAGGGCGTACAATAAAAAGCGCCTGGGAAAATGTCCCAGGCACTTAATATTCCGTCGAATTGTGATGCTAGTGCTTGGTTGACCGTTGCTCGTCAGCGTCTTCCCAGGTGCGGTTCATCGCGCCCTTGAGGACTTCCACGTGGTCAACGACGGGATCGATTCCGAAGGAACGCAGAAGCAGCATCGCGGCGTGCTCGGGCTTCGGATCGTCCTGCGCGACCGGCTGAAGGCCCTCACTCTCCAGGAGTTCCCGCACCTGCCGCACGAGCTTGTTGCGGTCGTAGCTCTGATACATGCTCACGCCTCCCAGCGCTTGCCGGTGATCCGCTCGTAGACCTCGATGTACCTGGCCCGGGTCGCTTCCACGATCTCGTCGGGGATCTCGGGGCCGGGCGGGGTGCGGTCCCAGTCAGTGACCGTGCTCGACCAGTCCCGTACGAACTGCTTGTCGAACGCGTGTTGGGGCCTGCCCGGCTCCCAGTCGTCCGCAGGCCAGAACCGCGACGAGTCCGAGGTCAGAACCTCATCTGCGAGCACGAGCGTACCGTCCGCCGCACGGCCGAACTCCAGCTTGGTGTCAGCGATGATGATGCCGCGCTCAGCCGCGATCTCCGCACCACGCTTGTACACGTCCAGGGTCACCGTGCGCAGGCGGTCAGCGGTCTCCTGGCCGATCTCCTCGACCACGTCGGCGAAGGTGATGAACTCGTCGTGGCCTTCGGTCGCCTTGGTCGTGGGGGTGAAGATCGGTTCGGGGAGCTTGGACGCCTCCACCAGGCCCTCGGGGAGCTTGATGCCCGAGACTGTGCCCTGCTTCTCGTACTCCTTCAGCCCGAGGCCCGCGAGGTAGCCGCGAGCGATCCACTCCACGGGGAGCATGGTGAGCTTCTGGCAGCGCACCGCGCGCCCGGCCCACTCCTCCGGAACGTCCGTCGCGGAGATGATGTGGTTGGGCACCACGTCGGCCAGCTGCTCGAACCACCACAGCGAGAGCTGGGTGAGGACCTTGCCCTTGTCGGGGATGGGGGTGGGCAGCACGACGTCGTAGACGCTCACGCGGTCCGAGGCCACCAGGATGAGGTCGTCACCATCGGCGTAGACGTCGCGCACCTTGCCCGAGTGCAGCAGTTCCATGTCGCTCCTACCTGGAGATCTCGTAGTTGTACGTGGCCCAGCGACGGGCCACGGAGACGGACTGGCCGAACTCGATCACGTCGCCCTCGGCGTTCAAGACCCAGTTCTGCTTGCGCAGGACCGGGGAACCGAGCGGGATGCCAAGCGCCGCGGAGTCCTCCTCCGAGGCGATGTCCGCGCGGAGCTGGTCCTTACCCGCCGCGGCCGTGAGCCCCGCTTGCTCCTCGATGTACTTCGGTGTGCCCTGCGGCAACCGCCTCGCCTCCAGGAGGAGGGGAGCGCTGTCGGCCAGCTCGCCCGTGAACCAGGACGTGCTGGCCGAGGAGGGCACGTCATCCCGAAGAGTGATCCGCTGGCGTCGGATGACGTGCGTACCGGCAGGCACACCGAGGGCGTCCGCGACTTCCTCGGGTGCCGGCACCAGTTCGGCCGACGTGATCTCTGCACGCTCGTTCGCCGCGTAGATCCGACCTTCCAGGCTGCGGAGCACACGGTCCTTGGCGCTGGCCGCCGCTTGGTCGCGGGTGACGATGCTGCCCTTGCCGGGTTCGCTGCGCACCAGGCCCTCAGCCTTGAGCACCCCGACGACCTTGGTCGCGGTCGCGAGCGAGATCTTCCACTTCGCGGCGATGGAGCGGACTGAGTCGATCTTCTGCCCGTCCTGGAGAGCGCCGGACTCGATCTCAGCCTTGATGTGCTTGACGACCTGCATGTAGGGCGGGTCGGTGCGTTGGACCTGAGGGGACACGTGCGGCTCCTTCGTGGTGAACATGATCAGTGTACTAGTACGCATAAATGTTCGGGCATGTGACCTGGGACTCTGCGATCCTCAACGCACTCAGGCCAAGGAATATGCCAACTGTACTAGGACACATGACGCTTGCGTGCTATAACAGTTTCACGGCCACCGGCCGCAGCCCGGAAGAGGACTCCGGTGACCAGGGCAGAGCCCTGTCCATCGCGTGGAATCCCCGAGCGCACGAGCTTTCACAAGCCCTTGAGGCACATAGCGCGCAAGCCCTTACCCCACCCCGAGCAGACAAGGGGCGGCGAAGGGAAGACGTGGCCACGGCACCCCGACAAGGGTGCGCCGACCGGCGGAGACCGGGGGTACGGAATGGCCGCGCCGCACCCCAGGGGTGCCTGTCCGACCCCGCTTCTCGGCACAACACGGGACACGGGACCGGGCCGGGACCACCCGGGTCCATCAGGGCCGTCACCGGCTCGAACAACCGACCAACCAAAGACGAGTCCCGCCGGGATGCCGCCCGGCGGGACTCCTACGCACTCGCTCACCTGCAAGGAGCAGCACATGCGCACCACCATGATGCCGTCCCCGACGCTCCCGAGAACAGCACTACTCCCCCCGCACCGTTCGAGGTCGCCCCCGCAGCGTTGGACGTCCTCGGCATCACCGACACCGACGACCTGTTCGCCGCCGAACTGGCCGACGAGAGCGACCAGGAGCGCGCCGCCCGCTTGGCCGCCGCAGCGGACATCCTCGACGACCGCCTGACCGAGATCACCCACGCCGCCCTGGCCTCCGAGGACATCCGGGGGTGGGCGCTGTGACTCCCGACCTGCTGCCCCTGGTGATCGCGACCGCTGTCCTCGTTCTCCTGCTCGTGCTGGGGGCACTCCGCGTGGCTGCCGCCTACCGCAAGGTCCGCTCGAAGCTGCGTCGCCTGTCCCGCACCCGCCTGGTCGTCACCCACACCGCCCGCCGCCGGAAGGGAGGTCGGCGCTGATGCTGCTCGCGATCCTGACCGTCCTGGCCTACCTCGCGCTGGCCGCCCTGATGCTCACTCCCCCGTTCTGGAGGTCGCGCTGATGGCTCCGCTGATCTCGCTGTTCGCCCTGTTCGTCCTGTGCGCTCTGGTCTACCGGCTCGTCGGCATCCCGATCGTGAACATCCGTGCTGACCTGCGCACCATCCGTCGCCTCTCCAAGCTGGGAGACCGCCGTGACTGACCCCCGCGTCCCGCTGACCGACTACATCGACGAGACCCGCGCCGAGCTTGCCCGCGCAGACGCTAAGGCGTCCGCGCTGACCGCCCTGGGAGGTGCCTCGCTGG
Organism: Nocardiopsis sp. CNR-923; assembly: GCF_001942255.1. GTDB lineage: Bacteria > Actinomycetota > Actinomycetes > Streptosporangiales > Streptosporangiaceae > Nocardiopsis. Next base: position 37,437 of record NZ_MKKC01000063.1, on the reverse strand, counting down.
CGGTGCTGGCGGCCGGACCGCTGCTGACCGGCGGCACCACCGCGCACTGGGTGCTGCGGGGCGGAGCCCTGCTTCTGGTCGTGGCACTCGTCGTGCTCCTGACGGTCGTCCGCCCCCGCAGCATCAGCGCTCCGTTCGCCCGGATCACCGACGACCCCGAGAGCTGGAAGCCCGAGCGCACCCGCGAGCGCCTGGTCAACCTGGCGGCCGTCGCCTCCATCAAGTTCGTCCGCATCCGCATCGCCGTCGACCTGCTGATCGCTGCCGCTCTCGTCATCGGAGCTGGCCTGGTCTGGATGGGAGCCACCTCATGAACCTCCGCCGCAGGCACACGAACAAGACCACCGACGTGGTGACCGACCTCCAAGAGCGCATCCGTCAGGCTCAGGCCCTGGCGGCCGTGCCCGAACAGAAGCTGCTCGCGGACCCGCGCCTGAACCCGCAGACCAGGGCGACCGCTGACCGCCTCCAGGCGGAGCGGCTGGCGACCGGCCTGGAGATGGAGCACCGCCGGGAGCTGCGGGCGGTGCGCGAGGCCGACCGGCGCGCCGAAGAAGTCATCCGGGCGGCCGCCGCCGTGGACGCCGCCCGCGCCGCGACGGATGAGTCCTACACCGTCCTCGACCTCGTGCGCAGCCGTACGCGGTTCTCCCGGCTGTGCCTGGGAGCCTCGATCGTGCTGTCAGTCGGGTCCGCGATGGGACTGGAGGCGGCCGTGGTCGCCCACCACCCGACCGCCCCGGACGGCATCGGCTACCTCGCCGAAGTCGCCCTAACCGGGATGTCGACCACCGCGATCCTGTGGGCCGGGAAGCTGGCCCGCGCCGAAGCCCTTCCCTCCAAGGGGCGGGCTCGAACCACGCTGATCGCGCTGATCGCGGTGCCACTGCTGGTGAGCATCATCGGGTCCACAATCGGCTCCGGCCCAGTCGGAGCCGTGGCGTCGCTGGGAGCAGCGGCGTTCTCCGCGATGGCGTACCTGGTGGCCACTACCTCCGCCGCCGCGATCACCGCCCTGGTGGGCCGCATCGACGGCCGCACCCGGACCACGGCGACCGACGTGCCCGCCGACGACGGGGACCAGGAGCACGGGGAGCCGACGGGTCCGCTGCCGCACCGCACCGTCGGGCAGGCTCTGGAGGTCGTGGGAGAGGAGATCGCGGAACAGGCCGCCGACTACCTCCGAGACCACACCCGCTCACACGGCGGTCCGTCTGAGCGCTCGCACGACACCACCCGCTCACACGGGCAGACTCCGGACCGCTCGCACGGCGACGACTCCCCCGACGACAACGGGGTCAACGCCGCATCTGACGAGGTTACCCCGTCTGAGCGCCCGTGTGAGCGGGACCGCTCGCACGGCGACGACGAGTCGTCTGAGCGTGTGCTCACCGCGCAGGAGCGCCGACGCCTGAAGGGCATCGAGAACCGTCGCCGCGTCGCGGACTTCCTGTCCGATCACCCCGGCGCTCCCACGGGTGAGATCGCCCAAGCGCTCGGTCTGGCCGCCTCGACCGTCCGCCGGATCCGCCGCGAGATCGAGGATGGAGGCGACACGGCATGACCGTCCGCCACCGCCCCAAGGTGCGCCGCTGGCGCGAGGAGACCTCCCAAGGCGAGGCGTGGTGCTACACGGTCCGCTGCTCCTGCGAGGCCGAGTTCGACGAGCACTACACCAAGCGCCTGGCCGAGAACGACAAGGCCAAGCACCTGATCGAGGTCGCCCCGCCGCACTCCGAGCGGTGCCGCGACCCCAGGAAGCACCGCTGCCAGTCCTGGGACCGGTGCCCGGTGTGCGCTGACCAGCTGACCCTTCCCGGATTCGAGAGCCTGGAGGTGGCCGGATGAGCCGCCGCCCGACCTGGCGGGTGCGCCTCGCGGCGGCCGCCTCGTTCGTCGACCACCTGCTGTGCCACGCCGACTCACTCATCTGCGCGTGGCTGGACATCCGTCCGCTCCGCAACACCCTCGCCGACGCCGCCGCCTGGCTGGGGCGGACCTGGCGCACCCACCTGCACCGCGCCCACGTGCGCAAGTACGGCCCCGGCCGGGGCGTGATCGCAGTCGTCATCAACCGCCCGACCCACAACAGCGAGAAGGAGCGCGCCCGTGAGCGCTGAGGCCAACTACGCCAAGCAGATCATCGCTGAGCTGGAGGAGATCGAGTTCGAGACCGGCTCCGACATCCGCCGCTACACCGAGCGGGTGCGCCGCCTGTCCCGCGCCCTGGCGATGGAGCTGGAGTACTCCGCCCAGGAGCTGGAAGCGGTGCTCAAGGACCTGCCCCCCGGCGACGGGGAGTCCCACCGCGCGGTGCGCTCGAAGTCCCGCAGCATCGCCCGGCACCTGCGCCGCTCCGCTGAGGCGCAGCGGACCGTGGGCATCGAGGCCGTGCGCACGTGGGGGTCGATGGTCAAGCACTTCGAGCACCTGATCAAACCGAAGAAGCGCAAGAAGACGATCAACCTCGAAGCCTGACCCCACCGCCGGAAGCCGCGGGGCCGCCAGGTGCGGCCCCGCCCCACACGAGAAGGAGCAGCACGTGGCTCGCAACGATCTGGTGGTTCGCGGCCGAGAGGACTCGGAGGCCGCCACCCGCCGCGCCGCGAACACGGTGGACTACGTCCGCCCCTGGCTGGCCGCTCCGGCGCTGATCCCGGCCGGATACCTGACCCACTGGCTGTGGGGCGACCTCGGACTCGGCACCGGCCTGGCCGCCGCCGCGATCACGGCCGCCGGTGGGGTGGTCACCTACGCCACCCACCGACTGACCAACTCCCGCACCTGGTACGCCCACCACATCGCCACCGCCATGACCGGCGGGTCCGCCGCCTGGTTGGCTCTGGCCACCGCGTTCGGCCCCGGTCGTCCGCTGATGGACGCGCTGATCATCGGCGGGTCGGCCGCCGCCGCGATCGCGAACGTGCACCAGTGGGCGCGCTCGCAGGGCAGTGCCGAGGCCGCACGGACGAAGGGGGCCGGGCGCATCCTGCCGACCTTCGAGGAGGTCGCGGCCAAGCTGCGGATCAAGGACATCAAGGCCAAGCTGACCGCCGACACCGAGATGCAGCAGCGCCACACCCTGACCCTGGAGAACGGTGAGACCGCCGAGTCCCTCCAGAACCGGGGCAAGGAACTCGCCAGCGCCTACGGCGTCGCCCCCGGTGCGATCCGCGTGATCGAGGACCAATCCCGCGCGGACCGGGCCGAGCTGGTCATCACGAAGAAGGACGTGATGGGCAAGCTCATCCCCTGGGAAGGGCTCAACCCCGACCACGTGGGAGCCTCGATCGCCGACCACCCGCTGCACCTGGGGGTCTACGAGGACGGGGAGCCGTTCACCAACGAGATCACCAACCGGCACAGCCTGACCGTGGGCATGGCCGGGGCCGGGAAGTCGGTGTACGGCAAGGTCAAGATGGTGCAGGTCGCCGCCCGGTGCGACACGTTCACGCTCGCGGTCGACCTGGCCAAGGGCCGCCAGACCCTCGGTCCGATCGAGGGCGCGATCGGGTGGCCCGCCTACACCAAGAAGGACGCCCGGCTCCTCCTGGAAGCCCTCAAGCGCGCGATCAAGGCCCGCGCCAACCACCTCGCCGACCAGGGGCACTCCCAGTGGGTGCCCGGATGCGGGCTGAGCTTCCTCTACCTGCTGGTGGAGGAGGCGGCCGAGGTCGTCGACTTCGACGAGATCGTGGAGGTGGCCCGGGTCGCCCGGTCGGTCGGCATCCAGTTGGAGCTGTCGTTGCAGCGCGCCACCTGGGGCAACCTCGACACCGACACTCGCGCCAACCTCGGGGACGGGCTCTGCTTCGGAGTGCGCGACCACGCGGACGCCTCGTTCGTACTGCCGGACTACGTCACCGAGGCCGGGTGCGACCCCTCGCGGTGGCGCAAGTCCAAGCCCGGGGCGTTCTTCGCCGCGATCGAGCACACCGACCCCGACCGGCACACCGTGGCGGTCAAGGCGTTCGGACCGCCCTCGACCAACCCGGCCGAGGAGAACAAGGTCCTCAAGGCCGCCGCCGACTCCCTGCCTGCGCAGGACGGCAAGCTCGACCCCGTCACCCGGGCCGCGTTCGGTGAGGCGTACGCGCGGTTCCTGGAGGGCCGGACGGGCGGTGCCGCTCCGCTCGTGGAAACCGCGTCCACCGACGAGCACCAGGAGGACGAGATCGTGACCGCCGACCACGACCAGGAGCACGACGAGATGGATCCGATCGTGTTGACCGTCCCCGACGACAACCCCGACGTCGTGGGCGACCTGGACACCGAGATCCCACCCCTGGAGGAGGGGCAGGACTTCGCGCTGCCGGTGCGTAAGAAGGGCACCAAGGCGTCCGCCGAGAAGGCCCGCGCGGCGATGGACTCGCTGGTCGAGGAGTGGGGACCTGGCCGCACGTTCAAGGCCTTCGACTTGAAGGCGGAGCTGCGGGAGATGGGGGTGGAGCGCAGCAAGAGCTGGCTCTACGGCCAGTTGAGCCGCCTGGAGGGCGACGGCCGTCTTCACCACGAGGACGACGGGTCGTGGACTGTCCTGGAGACCCGCCAACTGGTCGACGCCTGACCCCGGGCGCTGCCTGTGGGGCATCCCGCCCACCGACCGGGGTGCCCTCGCAGGGACCGCCCGCACCGATTCCAAGGGGCTGTCCAACCCCGTTCCAGACAGCCGTCCAAACCCTGTCCAAACCGGGTGTCCAGACCGGTGTGGACACCCTCTGACCTGTAACACCGCGCCGGGGCGTCCACAGCGGCGTCCGCACCGCGACGACGGCCCCACCCTCAGCTTGCAGGCACCGGGCGGGGCCGTCTCTCCCGAAACACGAGAGGACCCCAGTATGACCACCAACCGCGACCTCCAGCGCACGGCCGCGCGCGTTCTCGCTGCTCTGCTCGACACGCCCAACCTGCCGGAAGTGAGCTGGAACCTGTACTCGCCGGGACGCTTCACCCGCTCCTACGTCACCGCGGACCTGAACGCCGACCTGTTGGCGGGACAGGCCGACTCCCACCAGGCGGTCCGGGACTGGGCCGCGCGTCTGGGCACGCGCGTGGAACTGCGCCGCGGCACCACTCCGGACGCACGAGCGATCGTGGACGGGATCGTCGTCCGGGTCTGGTGCGCCCCCGAGTTCCGAGACGACGTGAACGCCTCGGAGGAGTAGTGGCACCGGCCGACCCGAGCACGGTGCGCGGGCGGTGGCTGCGCTACGTCTACGCCACCGCCCGCGTCCCTGACAGCGTGCGCGTACTGCTGTTGGTGCTGGCGGAGCACATGGACGACGACGGCCGTGTCGCGATCAGCCGAGACGACCTCGCGGCATTGCTGTCCCGCGCCCCGCAACGCGTCTCCGGTCGCTCCTCGAAGGCGATCGAAGCGGGGCTACTCCGGCAGGTTCGCCGGGGCACCCGTGGTGCCACGTCCGTCTTCCAGGCGGCCCTTCCCGAGGGCGAGTCCATCACCCCCGTGGGTGACACGTTTCCGGGGAAACGGGTGCCGGATCCAAGTCCCGTTTCCGGGGAAACCGATCACCCCCGGGGAGGACGGGTTTCCGAGGAAACAGGTCACCCCCGGGGGAGACCAAGCGCCTCTGCTTCGTCACCCCCGGGGGCGACGAAGAGCGACGCCCCTATAAGGGAAGGCGTTCGGGAACAGCCGTCACAGGCCACCCCCACCGCCTCTCCGGAACGACCGGACACACCCGCCCAGGTCGGCCACAAGCGCGTCAACGCGCTCGCCACCGTCTACCACCGGGCCACCCACGGCATGGGCGACTGGAACAAGATCCGCGCCGTCGTCAAGAAGGCCCTGAACAGCGGCTACTCGGATGAGGAGATCTCCCGAGGGCTCGAACACGTCGCGGCGGACGGCCGCTTCGCCCTGACCGCCGACACCCTGCGCATCGCGATCAACCGCGCCCGCCCACGCCCTCAGCTGCGTGCCGTGGGCGGACACACCCCGTACCGGAACCCCGGCGACTACGGCGACAACCCGGACCCCTGGTCATGAGAGGCAGCGCATGAACACGACCACCGAAACCCAGTTCTTCGCCCGGCTCGCACGCATCACCCGCGAGAAGGGCCTGGACACCACACCCGGCCCGGTGGAGGACATGCCCCGGCCGGAACTCCCGGGCCACCCCGCCTACCACCACACGCAGCGGGTCAACGCGGCCCTGACCAAGTTCGAGCGCATGACGCCGCCCCGGTACCTGACCGCCTCGACGGAGCACTCCCGGGTCTGCGACTGGGCCGACCAGGTCGCCGCCGACGTCACGCAGGCACCGTCCCTCATGCTCTGGGGCGGCACCGGCACCGGCAAGACCCACGCGGCGTTCGGAGCCGTGCGCAGGATCGCCCTGACCGGCCCCACACGGTTCGGCTTCCTGGCGACGACCTTCCCGGACCTGTACGCCGCGCTCCGCCCCGGAGCGTCCGGCGACCAGGAACGCGAACGGCTCATGCGCCGCGTGCTGAGCGTGCCCGTGCTGCTCCTGGACGACCTCGGGACCACGAAGTCCTCGCCGTGGACCGAGGAGACGACGTACCGGATCGTCAACCACCGCTACAACCGCATGCTCCCGGTGATCCTCACCAGCAACGAACCGCCCGCCGCCCTGCCCGAGCTGATGGGCGACCGGATCGCGTCCCGGCTGATCGAGATGACGACCCGAGTCGAGATGACCGGCGCGGACCGGCGGCTCACCCGATGAGCGCCGCCACCCGCAGCACAGAAGACGGCCCCGGCCTGTACCGCCAAGCACCGCCGGAGCCGCACCCCGAACCCCGTGAGAGGCAAGGAGTACTTCCCATGATGACCGACCGCGCCAAGCCGCGCCGGGTGCGTCCGGCCAAGGCCCCCACCGTCCCCGCGCAGCGCTCCCGGGGTTGGCTGACCGTGGACGAGTTCTGCGGGGAGCTGATGATCAGCCGCGACACCTTCTACGACTGGCGCAAGAAGGGCCGCGCTCCCAAGTGCGCGAAGCTCCCGAACGGGAGCCTGCGCATCCGCCGCTCGGAGTTCGAGAAGTTCATGACCACCGCTGAGGACAACGCCTGATGATCGAGTCCGACGACCTGAGCTACAGGGTCGCCGTCTGGAAGGTCACGACCTACAAGGGCGCCCGGGGCACGACCTACCGGGTGCGCTGGAAGGTCGGCACCGAGGAGTTCAAGGAGCCGTTCAAGAAGAGCGCCCAGGCGGACGCCTTCCGCTCCCAGCTGGTGCAGGCGCAGAGCCGGGGTGAGGCGTTCAGCCTGTCCAAGGGACTGCCCGTGAGCATGCTCCGGGAGGAACGGCCGGAGAAGTCCTGGTACGACTTCGCGGTCTCCTACGTCGACCACAAGTGGCCGGACATCTCCGCCAAGCACCGGGGCAACATCGCGTTCGCCCTGATGATGGCGACGACCGCGCTGCTCACCACCGAGCGGGGCATGCCCGATCCGGCGCTCCTCCGGGCCGCGCTGAGGCGCTGGGCCTACAGCAAGACCTACCGCGCGGCGGAGCGGCCGCCCGAGGTGGAGGAGGCGCTGCGGTGGGTCTATCGGCACAGCCGCACGGTCGGGGAACTGGCCGACCCGAAGGTCGCCGAGGCAGCCGTGCGCGCGGCCACCCGGGACCTGGAGGGCAGGAAGCTGGTGATCGGCTCCCAGCGGCGCAACCACGGCATCCTCAAGGCAGCGCTGGCCCACGCCGTGGGTGAAGGGCTGCTCGAACGGAACCCGATCGGGGACCTGGAGGCCACCACGTCCCGTTCGGTCCACCAGGTCGACCGGCGGTGCGTGGTCAACCCGGAACAGGCCCGGAACCTGCTCGACAAGGTGCGGGAGTACGGCTACGAGGAGACCGAGCGGCGTCAGGGCATGAAGTCCGGTCCGCGGCTGGTCGCGTTCTTCGGGTCGATGTACTACGCCGCGCTCCGGCCCGAGGAGGCGGTGAACCTGCACAAGCACAACCTGTCCCTGCCCGCGCCCCGCACCGACGCGACCGGCTCACCGGTCTACGACTGGGGCGAGATCTACGTGGAGGAGGTCACCCCCGACGCCCGGCCCGAGTTCACCGACGACGGCACCAGCCGCGACACCCGGCGCGGGCCGAAGCAGCGCGAGGCCGGAGAGGTCCGGCCGGTCCCCTGTCCGCCGGAGCTGACCCGGCTCTTCTGGGAGCACCTGGAGGTGTTCGGCACCGACCCCGAGGGTCGGCTGTTCACCGGGGTGCGCGGCGGACCGCTGGCGACGATCACCTACCGGCGCGCGTGGGCGTGGACCCGCGACGCGGTCCTGAGCGAGGCTGAGACGCGTTCTCCGCTCGCGAGGCGTCCGTACGACCTCCGGCACACCTGCGTGTCCACGTGGCTCACGCGGCGTCTCCGAGACGCTCGTGGCCCAGTGGGCGGGGCACAGCGTGGCCGTGCTCAAGAAGATCTACGCCAAGTGTCTCGTCGGGGAGGAGGACCGGGCCAAGCGCCAGATCGAGGAGGCCCTGCGCCGCTCCTGAACGTGGCCGCGCATTGGCCGCAGGCACCCACCGGCACCCGCCACGGTCCACCGACGACCACCGACACAGCAAAGCGCCCCGCTGCCTGTCTTCCCAGGTGGCGGGGCGTTTTCGCATGTCTGCTACAGGTGGCTAGGGGCGGGGTCGAACCGCCGACCTTCCGCTTTTCAGGCGGACGCTCGTACCAACTGAGCTACCTAGCCATGCGCGCCGATCTCCCGGCGGCATCTGCGGTCCTGACGGGATTTGAACCCGCGGCCTCCACCTTGACAGGGTGGCGAGCACTCCTAACTGCTCCACAGGACCTTGTTCGCCTGTCACGCCGGGAGCATGGCCCCGGCGCGCAGCTGCGGTCATCATTCTGCCAGATGCCCGGCAGTGGTCCGACCGCGTCGTACCCCCAACGGGATTCGAACCCGCGCTACCGCCTTGAAAGGGCGGCGTCCTAGGCCGCTAGACGATGGGGGCCCGTGTGACAGGTCAAGCATAGGGGAGATTCCCACCAACTCCAAAGCGATTCGCCCACGCCTGACGGCCTCGCGTCACCAGCGCGAACGTCACCCCTCGGCCGTGCTCTCCGGCGTGTCGGCCGCGTCGCCGGACTCGCTCCCCCGATCCCCCACCGGGCGGCCGGACTCGGGTTCGATGTGCCGCTCGACCTGCGCGGACGTCAGGCCGATGCCCCCGAGGTCGATGTCGTCACGCGCCTGGAGGCGTCCCGTCTCCGCGTCCAGGTACAGCACCGAGGCCTGGTACGGGATGGGCCGCCCCGAACCGTGATCAAGGCCACCCAGACCCGCGCCGCCCGTGGAACCCTGGACGAGGAACCGCGTCCCCTCCGTGCCCGACCGCGTCGACCGCTGGTGCTCGTCTCCCGTGAGCACGAGCGGAACCACCCCGTCGAAGGCCTCCGCTTGCGCGCGCGTGTGCAGCACGGCCACGTCCACCTTCTCGCCGGACTCGGCCACCGACTCCGCCTGATCCTCGCCCAGGCCGGCGATCTCCCCGGGCCCGGGGTTGAGCCGGGTCGCGTCCGGGGTGAATCGGGGGTCGCCCGCGCCGAAGAAGGTCAGGCCCGCGACCTCGCGCACCTCGCCGTCGAGCACCACGGCGTTCGGCTGGGCGGCCACCGCCCGCTGGGTGCCCATGGAGTCGTGCTGGCCGCGCACCCACACGTAGGGGACCTCCAGGTCCGCGATCTCGTCGGCGAAGGCGTCCTCCGCCGCGCTCCCCCTGTCGGTCAGGTCGCCCGAGTCCACGACCACGTCGATCGCGTACTGCTGGGTCAGCGTGCCGATGATGGCCCAGGACGCCGGGTTGAGGTGGATGTCGGACACGTGCAGCACACGGATCACCGACTCGTCCTCCTCGTACACCGGAAGGGTCGAGGTCGCCTCGTAGAGCATCGACACGTTGCCCACCAGGCCGGCGAGTTGCTCCTGGTACCGCGTGAACCGGCTGACCACGGCCTCGGCACTGCCCACCACCTGCGGCGCGCCCGCGATCAGCCCCGTGTACCGGGGCTCGGCGATCGCGCTGGGGTTGAACGTGGCCGCCGCGACCGCCGCGGACGCGACCAGCGCCACCAGCGACACGGCCGCGCTGCCCACGGCCCGCCACACGTTCCGGAACAGCAGCAGCCCCATGGCCAGCGCGCCCAGCGCCGCGACCAGCAGCGCACGGACCGCCAGGGCGATCACGCCCTCGCGCAGGTCCTCTCCGATGCCCGCGGCCATGCGGTTGATCGAATCGGGATCGGTGAACATCTCCTCGGCCGCGGCGAGCCGGATGTCGGAGATCGTCGCCTCCACCCGTAGCGGGGCCCGGTGCGTGTCGAAGGTCAGTTGGCCGAAGGGCGCGACGTCGACGACGGTCTCGCCGCGCCACTGGGGGACCAGGGCGAAGGTGACGTCGGCGGGGCCGATCGGTGTGACGACGTGGCCGCCGAGCGCCAGCCCCAGCCAGCCCCCGACCAGGCCCGCCGCGACCACGCACGCCCAACGCCACGCACGCCCGGCCCTCGCCCGGGCGAGGGCACCCCGGAAGTCGTACGCGCGGACCGCTTCCCATGACAACACATCCCCCATGATGCCGCCCCGGGGAGCCGTTCCCAATGTTTCCTCCCATCCAGAGTGTTATGTCTCCCCGGATCGCTACCGGCCCCGTCGGACAGGCAGCACAATGTCTGTGTGGTGGAACTGACGCGCGCACGCTTCGAGGAACTGGTCGCCGACGCCCTGGACGAGATCCCCCCGCACCTGGCGCGGCTCATGGACAACGTGGTCATCACCGTCGAGGACGAGTCGCCCGACGGGCTGCTCGGGCTCTACGAGGGCGTCCCCCTGACCGAGCGGGGCGACACCTACTTCGGAGTACTGCCGGACCGGATCTTCATTTACCGGCGTGACATCTGCGCGATCTGCGAGACACCGGAAGAGGTCGTCGAGGAGGTACGCGTAACCGTCATTCACGAAATCGCGCATCATTTCGGGATCGACGACGCACGACTCGACGATCTCGGCTGGGCCTGAATTCTCCGGAACCGAGACCCAGAACCCGCCTGACCTGGGAGTACGCATGTCGTGACAGTAACCCAGCGCAACGAATCAGACACGAAATCCCCAAAGGTGGTTGCGGCCGCATCGCCAATCAGGAACGGTTGGTCACTGGGACGCGACACAGTGTGAATTCAACCCTGTAACGATGAGGGAGCGCAGGGTGACAAATCCGAGCCTCGACAAATCGCCCGACCACGGGGGCCACGAACCCCCCAGCACCCCGAACGACACCTGGCGGAGCAGCTACCGCGAGGTCGTGCGCATCGGCGAGTTCCGCTCCATCTGGCTCGCCCACGCCCTCTCGATGATCGGCGCCAACGTGCTGAACATCGCCACCAGCATCCTCGTCTACCAGCTCACCGAGTCCGCGTTCGCGACCGGCGTCACGCTCGCGGTCACCTTCCTGCCCCCGTTCATCGCCGGTCCACTGCTGTCCGGACTGGCCGACCTCTTCCCGCGCCGCCAGGTCATGGTGGCGTGCGACCTGATCCGCGCGCTCGTCGTCGTCCTCATCGCCGTTCCGGGCATGCCCGTCTGGGCGATCTGGCTACTGCTGTTCTGTTCGGTGCTGCCCTCGATCCCGTTCGCCGCCGCGCGCGCGGCCCTGATGACCGAGATCGTCCAGGGCGAGCGCTACGTGGCCAGCACCGCGATCATCCAGCTCACCTCACAGGTGGGCATGCTGACCGGCCTGGTGGCGGGAGGCGTCGTCGTGGGGCTCATCGGCCCGCACGTGGCCGTGGCCGCCAACGGCGCGGTCTTCGTCCTGTCCGCCGTCATCGTCTTCGCCGGGGTCCGGTTCCGCCCCGCAGCCCGCACCGATGACCAGGACCGCCCGGGCTTCCTCGCGATGACCCGGGACGGCGCCAAGCTGGTCTTCGGAGACTCCCGGCTGCGCACGCTCGCCCTGCTCGGCTGGCTCGCCGGTCTGTACTCGATCCCCTACGGCCTCGCCAAGCCGATCACCACCGAGATCGGCGCGGGGGACGCGGCGACCGGGTTCATCATGGCGGGGTCCTCGGTCGGCGCCCTGATCGGCGGTCTGGTCCTGACCCGTCTGGTGCCGCCGCCCACCCGGATGCGACTGTTGGGCCCGCTGGCCGTGCTCACCTCGATCCCGTTGCTGCTGTGGCTGTTCCACCCGCCACTGTGGCTGATGGTCACCGCGCTCGCACTGGTGGGGGTCGCGGGTTCCTACCAGTTCGTGGCCAACGCGGCGTTCGTCCTGTGCGTGCCCAAGGAGGGGCGGGCGCTGGCCTTCGGGCTGGTCGCGGCCGGACTCCAGGTCGCGCAGGGCCTGGGCATCCTCGTCGCCGGGTTCTGCGCGGAGTTCTTCAGCACCGGCTCCGTGATCGTGGTGGCGGGCGGTCTGGGGGTCCTGGCCGCCGCCGTCCTCTCCGTGCCCTGGGCCCGGGCGGCCGGGCCCACGATCGAGCGGATGAACGAGACGGAGCGGTCCGCCTAGGGCGTCTTCCGTGGCTGCTGCCCGTCGCGAGCGGCGTGTCCGGTACGGCACTCGCGAGGCCGAAGAGGGGGTGCCCCACCGTGCCCGCTCCGCACGCTCCGCGGTGTCACACAGCGAAGGCCCGGGTGGGGTCCCGTCGACTGATGAGAACACGGCGAGAGTCGTGCCGACTCCCATGTGCCTGGCGATGACCGGCCGCCGGAACTCGCCTTCCGGGCTGACCCGCTGTCCCCCACACCCAGGGAGCACGTGATGACCGTCCCGTCCGCGGGGCTCGTGCGCTCGGAGCTCCGGGAGCGCGTGCTCAACTCGTCGTTCGTCCGCTCGTCACCGAGCGATGAGGAAGGGCTGCGGATCGTCTACCCGTTGCCGGGCCGCAGGGCCCGGGACACGGTCGCGGCGACCGTCCCCGTAGCGTGCTGAATCCGGCGTACGGGCGGTGGACCCCGTTGCCGCCGGCGGGGGCGCCGGCCTTCGCCCGAACACCGCTCGCGGGCGACCGACGGCGATCACGGGCGGGCGGGTCGGACCGGCTCCAGCCGGGGCCGCTTCGCCCGACGGCCGTCGCCCGACGAACGCCCGCGCAGGCGCCGAAGCAGCCAGGGACCGAGGAAGGTCGTCGCCCAGGTGAGTTCGGCCGCCGCCCGGTGCCAGGGCGGCACCGGCGCGAGCGGGGGGAGCGGGTCGGACCAGGAGGCGTCGACGCCCGGGACACCGAGCGTGTGCGCTACCGCCGCGGCGATCCTCGTGTGCCCGAGCGGTGTGGCGTGGATGCGGTCGGCACTCCACAGCCGGGGATCGGTGGTCACCGAGTGGGGGAAGGTGTCGACCACCACGGCGCCGTGGCGTCGGGCCATGGCCCGCACGCGGTCGTTGAGGTCCAGGACCCGCGGACGCAGGCGCCCCACCACAGGGGCGATCCGTGCGATGTCCGGGAAGGTGAAGGTGACCACGGTCGCCCCCGAGGCGGTGAACCCGGCCAGCATCGCCTCCAGGTGGGCGGCCGTGGAGTCAGCGTCGAACCGTGGCCTGACCAGGTCGTTCATGCCCGCCATGACGGTCACCAGGTCCGGCTCCAAGGCCAGTGCGGGTGCGGTCTGTTCGGCGCGGATCCGGGCGGTCAGTCGCCCCCGCACGGCGAGGTTGGCGTAGCGGAACTCGGGTTCGCCGACGGCGAGCGTCTCGGCGAGCCGGTCGGCCCAGCCGCGGTAGCCGGTGGTCTCGTCGCCGTCGTTCAGTCCCTCGGTCTGACTGTCGCCGACCGCGACGTAGCGCAGGTATCCCACCCGTCTCACCCTTCCGTGGCGCGCACGGCGGCACGCCGGTCGAGTACGGCCAGGACGCGCTGGACCCAGCGCAGGTTCTCCCGTTCGAACTCCAGGCCGCGCATGAGGTTCAGGTAGGGACCGACCCGCTCCGCGCACAGGAGGTACTCCTCCTCGTTCCTGCCGTTCAGGAGGCGCTCGCGCAGTCTCTCGTAGCGCGCGATCTTGGCCCGGGCCCAGTCTCCGCGCTCGCGGACCGACTCCGTGACCGCCGCCGCGTCCCCGACGTCCAGCGCCTGCACCTGGACCAGGAGGTCCTCGCGCGCCACGCCCGGCCTCGGCGGCGCGGCGGTGAAGTCGCGCAGCGCCCGACGACCGGCGCCGGTCAGTGAGAACAGCCGCTTGTTCGGGCGCTTGCGCTGGTGCACGACGCGCGCCCGGACCAGTCCCTCGGACTCCATCCGGTCCAGCTCCCGATAGATCTGCTGGGGCGTGGCCATCCAGAAGTTGGCCACCGAGGCGTCGAACCCCTTGGCCAGATCGTAGCCGGACGCCTCACCCTCCAGGAGCGCGGCCATCACCGCGTCGCGCAATGCCATGGTCCAGAGCCAAGCACGCAGAGCATTCAATTTCAAGACTAGTCAACTTGGTGACTATCCAGTAGCCTCCGACTCACCAACGAGTCGTGCAGGAGGATCCGTTCGCGTATCCCCATCAGCGGCCGGGTCGTCGCGGAGCGCCAGGCGGCCAATCCTCCTCGGCCAGACCTGCGGCGAACGCATGACAGTCATACCTGGCGCTCCTGGGGTCCTCCCGACCCTACAGACGGTCAGGAACGAACTCCCAGAAGAAAGGTAAGGACACATGCGTCGGTTCCGCGAGGCGGTCGAGGCCAGGGACATGACAGCGATCGAGGCGCTGCTCGCCGAGGACGTCGTGTTCACCAGTCCGGTGGTCTTCCGGCCCTACCCGGGCAAGGCGATCACGGCGGCGATCCTGCGCGGAGTCATGCGGGTCTTCGAGGAGTTCCGGTACGTGCGGGAGTTCACCGGAGTCGACGCCCGCGACCACGCGCTCGTGTTCGAGGCGGCGGTGGACGGCCGCCAGGTCCACGGCTGCGACTTCCTGCGCGTCAACGACGAGGGGCTGATCGCCGAACTCACCGTCATGGTGCGGCCGCTGTCCGGCGCCACAGTCCTCGCCGAGGCCATGGCCGCACAGTTCGAGCGGATCGAACGCGAGGCGACCGGCGGCTGAGCGCGGCTGACATCCGACTCGGACACCCGACGCGGTCGCCCGACCGCGCGCTCCGTGACCCCCGCTTTCCCGGGCGATGGCACTACCGCGAAGCCTCCAGGGGAATCACTCTGAGACATCGCTCGATTGCACTCAGGAATCATGGGGGGACGGATGGCGCACCTCGTCGTACTCGGCGTGGCCGACACCAAGACCGCTGAGGAGGCCCTGGAGATCGCCGCCGACCTGGGCCGCCAGGAACTGCTGAAGCTGCAGGACGCGGCCTACGTCTACAAGGACGCCAAGGGCCGACCGCGGATCCACCAGACCGTCAACCTGGCGGGCGCGGGGGCCGTGGGCGGCGCCTTCTGGGGCGCGCTCATCGGGCTGCTCTTCCTCGCGCCACTGCTCGGCATGGCCGTCGGCGCCGCCTCCGGTGCGATCGCGGGCAAGCTCAGCGACGTCGGCATCGACGACGACATGATCAAGCGGATCGGCTCCGAGCTCGATCAGGGCCGGGCCGCCGTCTTCCTGCTCGCCCAGTCGGCCACTCGGGACAGGGTCGTCAGCGCGTTCAAGCCCCTGCGCCCGACCGTCATCCAGACCAACCTCACCAAGGACGACGAGCAGGAGCTCATCGAGGCCCTGCGCGCCTGACGCCCTCACGAACAGGTCCCCGGCGGGAACCGGTCGTCGTCGATGACCGGGCCCGCCGGGGACCGCCGCTGCGCGCCTCGTCCGCACGGGCGTCCGAGGCGTGCGTCGTTCGGGCGCCGCACGGCGGGGCCGAGCGGACGCCCCGGGCGGGCGCCGCCTACCGCCGGTGCGCCTCCAGGGCCGCGATGACGCGCGGACGCAGCTCGGCGGCGCTGATGACGGCGTCCACCGAGCCGACCTCGACCGCACGGTGGATGTCGTGCACGCCGTCGAACTCCGCCGCCACCTCGCCGAGCTTCTCCGCGCGGACCGACACCCGGAGCTCGTCGAGTTCCGCGGTCAGCGCGGCTCGCTCGGTGCCCGAGGCGGCCGCCGCGCGCGCCTCCAGGTCCCGCACGCGCGGGTCGGCCGCGGTCCGGGCGTTGACGTCGGCGGAGAACACCACCGCGGCGGCGGGAGCGCCGCCCAGCACCGAGGCGTAGGAGCCCTCCAGCGCGAGCACCGTCATGTTCGGGTTCAGGGCCTTCGAGAACACCACGAACGCACCGCCGTGGTACCGCGAGATCACGCAGAACACGATGGGTCCCCGGAAGTTCACGATCGCGCGCCCGATCTCGGCGCCGTACTCCAGCTGGAGCCTGCGCATCGACTCCGGCGAGCCGTCGAAGCCCGACAGGTTCGCCAGCACCACCAGCGGCCGGTTGCCGCTGGCCGCGTTGATCGCCCGTGCGGCCTTCTTCGACGACCGCGGGAACAGCGTGCCCGCGGTGTAGGCGTCCGGGCCGTCGGTGGGCGGGAAGCCGTGCCGCTGCACCGACCTCGACTCGATGCCCAGCAGACAGACCGGCATGCCGCCCAGGTGCACGTCCTGCACCGCCGCCGTGTCCGCGTCGGCCATGCCGGCCCAGCGCTCCAGCACCGCGTGGTCCTGGTCGGAGAGCGCCCGCATCACGGTGCGGATGTCGAACGGCTTCTTGCGGTCGGGGTTGGTCTCGGCGGAGAAGATCTCGCCAACGGTGGTGAAGTCGCTGCCCTCCGCGGAGTGCGGGAAGTCGGAGACGTCACGGTCGACGGGGTCGGTGGTCGTCGCCCTGCGCGGCCCCTCCTCGCCCGGCGCCACGTAGGCGTGGTCGTAGTGCGACATCAGCACGTCCCGCGCGGCCAGCAGGTTCGGCGCCCAGTACTGCGCCTGCCCGTTCGGGCCCATGACCCGGTCGTAGCCGCCGATGCCGAAGTTGTCCTCGGCCGAGACGCCGCCGGAGAAGTCGAGTGACTGCTTGCCGGTGAGGACCATCGCCGAGTCCGGCGTCATCACCAGGATGCCCTTGGTGTGCATGAGCATCGTCGCCTCGGCGTTCCAGTACGGCTGCGCGCCGACGTTGATGCCCGCGACCACGATGTTGATCTCGCCGCCGTCCTGGGTGAACTCGACGATCCGTTTGAGCGCCGCGGCCACCCAGTCCATGTTCTCGGTGCCCGACTCCATGGAGATCCGGGCGCGGCGGACAGCGCGTACCACTCCAGCGGGACGCCCATCCGCTCGGCCAGGTCAAGGGCGGCGACCACCCGGCGGCACTCCGGCTCCGAGAGCGCGCCGAGCGACTTGGTCGGGTCGCCGAGCAGCACCACCCGGGTGACGCCCTGCGGGTGGCGCTCGGTCGGCGTGGAGACCACACCCGCGACGATGCCCGCGGTGTTGCGGCCCCTGGGCCGGTCGACGGGCACGAGCGCGTGGTCCCCGTCGAGGTCGTGCTCGACGAAGTCGCCGAGCAGCCCGGTGAGCTCGTACGGGTACACGGTGTTGCGGCTGCTCGCGCGCAGCACCTTCTGACGGTAGTCGTCGACCGGTTCGACGGCCTCGTCCGACGGCTCGCCGATGGTCAGCTCGGAGCCGCCGGTGGCGTCGAAGGCGATGCGCACGGCGACCTTGGCCAACTCACCGGTCTCCGGGTCGCGCTGGCGCGCGATGAACAGGATCTCCTCCAGTCCGGCTCCCGCGGTCGTCGGACGCACGCGTCCGGCGATCATCTCCAGCTCCTCGCGGGTGATGCCGAACGGCGGCCAGACGTAGACCACGATCCGGTTGGTGTTGAAGCGCTTGCGCGCCGGCCGCAGCGACCGCGCCCGGCGGATCGAGTCGAGGCACGCGGCGACGGTGTCCTCGGCCGTGGGCAGCGAGACCAGCCTGCCGTCGTGCTCGCGCAGCTCGGCCAGGTCGCGCACCTGCGCGAACGCGACGAGACGGTCGTCCGACGGGTTCTCCTTGGCCACGCACTGGAAGAGGTAGACCTCCTCGTCCGAGGACGGCAGCCGGGTGAGGTCGAACCTACGGAGCCGTTCCATCTGCATCCGCTGCGCGATGTACGGGTGCAGGCCGCGGATCAGCCGGTCCTCGGCCAGCCCGGTCGGCGACGGGCGGAACGTGAAGTGGTGGTGCATGACGGCGCCGTCGCGGCCCGCCACGGTCGCGGTGAGCCTGCGGACCTGATCCGGCAGCGGGTGCACGCTGAACACCTCGTGCAGGGCGGCCGCCATCGCGTCGAAGTCCTCGGGCTGCTTCTCCCAGGAGAGGTAGATGTCGGCGTCGACGGCCTCTCCGCCGTTCGCCAGCTCCGCGAGCCCGCTCAGCGCGCCGCCCAGCTCCTCGAAGGCCACCCCGGCGGAGACCACGCTGGACTCCGCGCGCTCGGCGACCACGAAGGCGCACCCCGCGATCTCGCGGGTGCGGACGCCGGTCAGGCCCTTGTTGCCGTAGTACCGGCGGGTCAGCACCTCCAGCATGACCGTGTTGTCCAGGTCGGCGCGGACCAGCCGCTGGCCGAGCAGGCGCACCAGCGGTTCGGTGCTGCGCACCATCTCGGCGACGCGCTCGGCGCGGTCGGAGGCGTCCGGGTGCGCGTCCAGGTGACGCAGGTGTCTGCGCACGTTGGCGTAGACGCGGGCGCGGTTGCGGCGCAGCAGGGGCTGCGCGAACCACGCGAACACCACGCCGCGCGCGAGGTCGGCGACCGCGGGGAAGCGGACCTGGGTCGCGGCCACCAGCCGTTCCAGGGTGAGTCCGACGCGCTCGCGCAGCGACTCGTCCGGCGGTGACTCGTTCAGCCAGGCGCGCAGCAGCGCCGTGACGACGGCCACGTCGGCGGAGACCCGCTGCTGGGCGAGGAAGACGCGGAACACCGCGGCCTCAAGCTCGGGTGTGCGCTCCAGGTCGGTGACGCCGTAGTGTCCGAGCGCCGTGGCGAGCTTGGCCTGGAACGCCTCCGGCAGACCGGCCCGCTCGACGTCCAGGCTCTGGAGGTAGGCGTGGAAGTACTCGCGGGCGCTGTGCACGCGGGTGTCCTCGCCGTCGCCCTCGCCCGCCGGGCGGTTGCGGCTCAGCTCGGCCAGGTCGGCGAACACGTCGACGAGCGCGAGCTCCTCGGGGAGCGGCCGGCGTCCCTCCCCGATCGACGCGCGGCGCGCGGCGAGGTAGTCGTCGAGCACACGGCGCTCGTCGTGCGGATCGACGTCGAATCCGAGCAGCAGGCCGCGCAGGTCCTGTTGACCGCGCGCGGTGCGCTCGCGCACCGGGACGCTCGCGGGCGCCTCGGGCAGGTCCAGCTCGACGGACGCGGACTCCGAGGTGTCCTCGGCGTCGTCGTCGGCGACCGGTTCCAGGCGCAGCAGTGCGGCTCCGGTCTCGACCTGGCTGCCCACGGACACGGCGCACTCCTTCAGCCGTGCCCGGAACGGCGCCCGCAGCACCGTCTCCATCTTCATGCTCTCCAGCACCAGGACCGGAGCGCCCGCGTCGACCTCGGCGCCGACCTCCAGGGGCGTGGCGACGACCAGCGCGGGCGCGGGCGAGCGGACGACGCCGCCCTCGTCGCGGCTGACCCGGTGCGCCACGCCGTCACCTCGACCAGGTGGATCGGACCGTGCGTGCCGATGAGCAGGCGGTACGAGACGCCGTTGACGACGACGCGGCCGGTGTGCTCGTCGAAGCGGTCGAGTTCGACGTCGGCGGTGCGGACGTCCTCGCCCGCCTCGACGCCGACGCGGAAGCGGTGGGCCCCGATCCGGGCGACGCGGACGCGGTAGCCGACGCCGCGCAGCTTCAGGTCCAAGGGACGCCCGCTCTCGTGCTGCACCTGGGGACGGCCGCCGAACGCCGTCGACAGCAGGCGCTGACGCTCGGCGCGCTCCTCCTCCTCGTAGGCCTCGATGGCTGCGGCCGCCAGGGCGACCGACGAGTGCCGGTGGGCGACGAGGCCGCCCTCGGCTCGGACCCGGTCGATCCAGCCGGTGTCGGCGCTGGCGTCGATCACCTCGGGCCGGTCGAGCAGGTCGAGCACGAAGCTCTTGTTGGTCGCGCCGCCCTCGATGATCACGGTGGTGCGCGCCATCGCCCGGCGCAGGCGGCCGAGCGCCTCATCGCGGTCGCGGCCGTAGGCGATGATCTTCGCGATCATGGAGTCGAAGTCGGCGGGGATGGTGTCGCCCTCGCTGACGCCGGTGTCCACGCGGATACCCGGCCCGGCGGGCAGGTCGAGCCGCGCGATACGGCCCGGGGAGGGAGCGAAGTCGCGGTCGGGGTCCTCGGCGTTGAGCCGGGCCTCGATGGCGTGGCCGCGCTCCGCCGGGAGCTCTCCCTCCAGCCGTCCGCCGGAGGCCACGTGCAGCTGGGCCCGGACGAGGTCGAACCCGGTGGTGGACTCGGTGATCGGGTGCTCCACCTGGAGGCGGGTGTTGACCTCCAGGAAGGCGAACATCCGGTCGCCGGGATGGTACAGGAACTCGACGGTCGCCGCGCCTCGGTAGCCGACCGCGACGGCGAGCCGCTCGGCCGAGGCCTTGAGTTCGGCGGTCTGCTCGGGGCTGAGGACCGGTGAGGACGACTCCTCGATGATCTTCTGGTTACGGCGCTGCACCGAGCAGTCGCGCACGCCCAGCGCCCACGCGGTCTCGCCGTCCGCGATCACCTGGACCTCGACGTGGCGGGCGTTGGTGACCAGGCGCTCCAGGAAGACGATGCCGCTGCCGAACGCCCGCTCGGCCTCCTGGCTGGTGCGCTCGTAGGCGTCGGCCAGCTCGGCCTCGTGGGTGATCACGCGGATGCCGCGCCCCCCGCCGCCAGCGGTGGCCTTGAGCATGAGCGGGTAGCCGATCCCGGCCGCGGCCTCCAGCGCGGCGTCCAGGGTCTCGACGGCGCCGCGGCTCCAGGGGGCGACGGGGACGCCGACCTCCTCGGCGATCAGCTTCGCACCGATCTTGTCGCCGAGTTTGCGCATGGCGTCGGCGCTCGGTCCGACGAAGGCGATCCCGATCCGCTCGCACAGCTCGGCGAAGGCCGGGTCCTCCGCGACGAAGCCCCAGCCGACCCACGCGGCGTCGGCTCCGGTCTCCACCAGGGCGCGCTCCAGCGCCTTCAGGTCCAGGTACGGGCGCGCGGACGCGGGACCGAGTTCGTAGGCGATGTCGGCCTCACGCACGAACGTGGCCGTGCGGTCGACATCGGTGTACAGGGCGACGGTCTCGATCCGTGCCCCTGTCTCCGCGGCCAGGTCCCGTACGGCGTGGATGAGCCGCATGGCGGCCTCACCACGATTGACGATGGCGACACGACTGAACACGCGTTTGGACCCTTCCGTTGATCATCGTTGCGCGCGCCGCGACACGACGGGCAGTGCCATCCTGCCGACCGCGGCCCGACAGCGCCATGTCGCCGACCGAGGACTCTGCGCGGCATCTTTGTGGAGAACGTCCAAAAGCCGTCGGCGCCCCCCGACGGCATCGGATGGAGCGCCTCCCCAGGCGCTCCGCCCCGCGCAGTGTACGGGGTAGGCGGGGCGAGATCGTACGTGATCATCCAGGTCAGGATGGGCGAACCGGGTCGTGACGGCGTCGGCGTAGGCAGCGTCCCGTCCGGTCACGACCGTGCGCTCCCAGGTGTTGACCCGGCCTTGGCGCTGGCCCCGAGTGGCCGAGGGTAGGTGATGTTCCGCATCTCATACCGGGCCGGCGGCCGACGCCGGCCACGCACGACTGGAGGACCACGTGGCGAACGGGAACAGGACGGGCGAGGGCGCGACCGGAGTCGCGCGGCCGGCCGCGGCGACCGGCGGAGCGGACCGCGCGGGGCCGCCGCTCGCCGACACCGCGGACTTCGACGACGCCCGCCGCGGACTCGTCGCGCCCGCGCCGAGGACCGTGACCGACGCCCGGGGGCGGACGGTATGGGACCTGGCCCGGTACGACTTCCTCGCGGAGGGGGGCGACGCCGCCCCCGACACGGTCCATCCCCACCTGTGGCGGCAGGGCAGGCTGACCGCGATCAACGGCCTGTTCGAGGTGACCGAAGGCGTTCACCAGGTACGCGGCATGGACCTGTCCAACATGACGCTCATCGAGGGACGCGACGGTGTGATCATCGTGGACCCGTTGATGACGTCCGAGGTGGCCGCCGCGGGGCTGGCGCTGTACCGCGAGCACGTCGCGGACCGCCCCGTGAGCGCTGTGATCCACACGCACACGCACGTCGACCACTTCGGCGGGGTGCTGGGCGTGGTCGACCCCGACGACGTCGCGTCCGGACGGGTCGTGATCGTCGCACCGGAGCACTTCATGGAACACGCCGTCTCGGAGAACGTGCACGCGGGACCGGCCATGGTCCGGCGCGGCAGGTACTTCGCCGCGGACGGGGTGGAGCCGGGACCGGCGGGACGGGTCGGCGTCGGGCTCGGCCTCGACTTCTCCTCCGGCCGGGTCGGGCTGCTCGCGCCCACGCTCGACGTCACCCGGACCGGCCAGGAGGAGGTCCTGGACGGGGTCCGGTTCGTCTTCCACATGACGCCGGGGACCGAGGCTCCGGCGGAGATGAACTTCCACCTCCCCGACTTCCGCGCGCTGTGCATGGCGGAGAACGCCTGCCACACCCTGCACAACCTGGGCACCCTGCGCGGAGCCCAGGTCAGGGACGCCCGCCGCTGGTCGCGCTACCTCAACGAGGCGATCGAACTGTTCGCGGACCGGTCCGACGTCGTCTTCTCCTCCCACCACTGGCCCACCTGGGGCACGGAGGACATCCGCGTCTTCCTGTCCCAGCAAAGGGACGTCTACGCCTACCTGCACGACCAGACGCTGCGACTGATGAACCGCGGCTGGACCGGCAGCGAGATCGCCGAGGATCTGCCGATGCCGCCCAGGCTGGAACGGGCGTGGCACGCACGCGGCTTCTACGGATCGGTCTCGCACGACGTCAAGGCGATCTACCAGCGCTACATGGGGTGGTTCGACGGCAACCCCGCCCACCTGTGGCAGCACCCGCCCCAGGCCCAGGGCAGGCTCTACGCGCGCGCCATGGGCGGGATCGACGCGCTGGTCGGGCGGGCGCGCGAGTTCTCCGACGAGGGAGAGCTCCGGTTCGCCGCCGAACTGGCCTCGCACGCCGTCTTCGCCGACCCCGACCACGAGGACGCCAGGGAGCTGCTGGCCGACGTGCTCACCAGGTTGGGCCACGGAGCCGAGTGCGCGACGTGGCGCAACTTCTACCTGAGCGGGGCCGTGGAGCTGCGGGACGGGGTGGTGGCCAGGCCCGTTCCCCAGTCCGAGAGCATCGTCCAGGCACTCGACGTCACCCAGATCCTGGACTCGGTCGGCATCCGCGTCAACGGCCCCCGGGCCTGGCGGGAGGAGCTGTGCATCGATCTACGGATGGCCGACACCGGGGAGCGGTACCGGGCGCTGCTCTCGAACGGAGCCCTGATCCACTACCCGGACCCCAAGGGGGACGTCGCCGACCTGACGCTCACGCTGACCAAGGCGCAGCTGCTGGCGGTGCTCAGGGAGGGGGACCTGGACGGGGTGGAACACGAGGGTGACCTGGGCGCGCTCCAGCGGTTGGCCGCCCTGGTGGACGGACCCGAGACGGACTTCGCGATCGTCACGCCCTGAGTTAGGGCCGCCGCGGGCGGAGGAGCACCTTCCCCGAGGGGCGCGACGCAAGCCATACTCGTCGGGCGACACGGTGCCGTGGCGCGCATCGGGCGACGGCGGCGCCGTGTCGTGGGACACGCCGCGGACTGCGCGGCCCGCGCACGGCGTTACAGGGCACGGTGTCGCGGGACACCGCGAGGACCGGACGAGGGAGACGCATGGCGCAGTCGGCGGGCTCGGGCAGAACCGTCATCCTGACCGTGGACGACGACCCGGGGGTGTCACGGGCCGTCGCCCGCGACCTGCGGCGTCGCTACGGTGACGCGCACCGGATCGTGCGGGCCGAGTCCGGAGAGGCCGCGCTGGAGGCGCTGCGCGAACTCAAGCTCCGCGGCGACCAGGTGGCGGTGGTCCTGGCCGACTACCGCATGCCGCGTATGAACGGCATCGAGTTCCTCGAACGGGCCATCGACGTCTACCCGGGTGCGCGGCGCGTCCTGCTGACCGCGTACGCGGACACCAACGCGGCGATCGACGCGATCAACCTCGTCGACCTCGACCACTACCTCCTCAAGCCGTGGGACCCGCCCGAGGAGAAGCTGTACCCCGTCATGGACGACCTGCTGGAGGCCTGGCGCAACGACGGCCAGCGCCCCGTGGACACGACCAGGGTCGTCGGCCACCGGTGGTCGGCGCGGTCGTCGCAGGTGCGGGAGTTCCTGGCCCGCAACCAGGTGCCCTACCGCTGGTACTCGTCCGACGAACCGGAGGGCAGGCGGCTGCTGAGCGCCGCCGGTCACGACGCGGAGCGGCTTCCGCTGGTGGTCGCCCCGGACGGTACGGCACTGGCGGAGCCCGAGGACCCCGAGCTCGCGTCGCTCGTGGGGCTGGCCACGACACCGGCGGAGGAGTTCTACGACCTCGTGGTGATCGGCGGCGGTCCGGCGGGGCTCGGCGCGGCCGTCTACGGCGCCTCCGAGGGGCTGCGGACCGTCCTGGTGGAACGCTCCGCCACCGGCGGGCAGGCCGGGCAGAGCTCGCGGATCGAGAACTACCTCGGCTTCCCCGACGGCGTGTCCGGGTCGCAGCTCACCGACCGGGCCAGACGGCAGGCCACGAAGTTCGGCGCGGAGATCCTGAGCGCGCGCGAGGTGTCGGGTCTGGAGGTGAACGGGTCCTCGCGTACCGTGCGTTTCTCGGACGGTTCCGCGATCGCCGCGCACAGCGTCCTCCTGGCGACGGGCGTGTCCTACCGGCAGCTGGACGTTCCGGGGCTCGCCGAGCTGACCGGGCGCGGGGTCTTCTACGGTTCCGCGCTCACCGAGGCGCCCTCCTGCCACGGGCAGGACGTGTACGTCGTCGGCGGCGCCAACTCCGCCGGCCAGGCCGCCATGCACCTGTCCCGGGGCGCGAGGTCGGTTACCCTCCTGGTGCGCGGGCCCTCGTTGGAGGCGTCGATGTCGCACTACCTGATCCAGCAGGTCGAGGGCGCGCCGAACATCCGCGTCCGCACCGGAACCGTCGTCGACTCCGCGCACGGCACCGACCACCTGGAGCGGCTCACCCTGCGCGACGTGAAGAACGGATCCACCGAACGCGTCGACACGCAGTGGCTGTTCGCGTTCATCGGCGCGGCCCCGCGCACCGGCTGGCTGGCGGGCGTCGTCGCCACGGACGAACTCGGGTTCATCCTGGCCGGGCCGGACCTGAGCGCCGACGGCCGGCCACCGGGGGGCTGGCGGTTGGATCGGCCGCCGTACCACCTGGAGACCAGCGTGCCCGGGGTGTTCGTGGCGGGCGACGCCCGCGCGGAGTCCGCCAAGCGGGTCGCCTCCGCCGTCGGCGAGGGCGCCATGGCCGTGATGCTCGTCCACCGCTACCTGGAGCAGTCATGACCGAGCAGCCGACGCAGTGCGACGAGGAGGAGCTGAGCACGCTCTTCCTGTTCGAGAAGCTCTCCGACGAACAGCTGACGCGGCTGTGCCGCGAGGGCCGGGTGGAGGTGTTCGAACCGGGCCACGTCTACCGCGAGGGCGAGCCGGCCACCTGCTTCTACGTGCTCCTGGAGGGCACGGTCGTGCTGTCGCGCCGGGTCGGCCCCGACGACGTGGAGACCGTCCGCACCTCGCACCGGGGGGCGTACGCGGGCTCCATGCAGGCCTACCTCGACGGCGCCGAGAAACAGCGCTACCGGGGTTCCCTGCGCGTCACGGAGCCCTCGCGGTTCTTCGTCCTGCCCGCCGAGACCTTCGCCGAGATCATGCGCGACTGGTTCCCGATGGCCGTCCACCTGCTGGAGGGGATGTTCTACGGAACCCAGAACTCCCAGCAGAAGGTCAACGAGCGGGAACGGCTGCTGGCTCTGGGCTCCCTGTCCGCGGGGCTGACCCACGAACTCAACAACCCCGCGGCCGCCGCCGTCCGGGCCACCTCGGCGCTGCGTGAGCGGGTGGCCGGGATGCGCCACAAGCTGGCGAAACTCACGGCGGGCCCGTACTCGCGCCAGACCCTGGACGTGCTCGTCGACATCCAGGAGCGCACCGCCGAACGGGTCTCGAAGGCCGAGCCCCTCGGTGCGCTGGAGGCCGCAGACCGGGAGGACGCACTCGCCGACTGGCTCGACGAGCACGGGATCACCGGCGGGTGGGACCTGGCCGCGACGTTCGTCCAGGCCGGACTCGACGCCGACTGGTTGGACCAGGTGGCGGCCGCCATAGACGAACAGGCCCTGGAAGGCGCCGTCCGCTGGCTCGGCTACACCGTGGAGACCGAACTCCTGATGAACGAGATCGAGGACTCCACCGCCCGCATCTCTCACCTGGTGGACACCGCCAAGCAGTACTCACAGCTCGACCGAGCGCCCTTCCAGGTGACCGACGTGCACGAACTGCTGGACAGCACGCTCGTGATGCTGTCCGGGAAGATCGGTGCGGGCGTCCGGGTGGTCAGGGACTACGACCGGAACCTGCCCAGGATCCCGGCCTACCCGGGTGAACTGAACCAGGTGTGGACCAACCTGGTCGACAACGCCGTCTCGGCGATGGGCGGCGAGGGCACGCTGACCGTGCGCACCGAACGCGACGGCGAGCAGCTGATGGTCGAGTTCGGGGACACCGGGACGGGTGTGGACCCCGAGATCCGCGACCGGATCTTCGTCCCGTTCTTCACCACCAAACCGGTGGGCGAGGGAACGGGGCTCGGACTCGACATCTCGTGGCGCATCGTCGTGAACAAGCACCACGGGAGCCTCCAGGTGCAGTCCGTCCCGGGCGACACCCGCTTCCAGGTGCGCCTGCCGCTGACGGTGCCGAAGGAGACCGAGGAAGGCGCCTGAGCGTGGGAGGCCTGCCTCCCGCCGGCGCCCGGTCCGTGCGGGACATCCGAGCCCATTCGGCCGCTCACGAGGCGCGGATCCAGTCCGCTGGTGACCCGGGGATTGTTGGGCGAGTCGGGCATTGGCGTCTTCCTGGACTTTGCCACCAGCAGCAGGGCGACGCGCTCAGGATCGTTTCGTTTCCATGCCCTACGGGCTTTACAGGCCTGCGGAACGTGGTCAACCCCATAACCGGGGAAGGCTACGTGGGTTTCCATGCCCTACGGGCTTTACAGGCCTGCGGAACCCTTCCCCATTTTCATGCGCTCCGACCTGCGGTGATGTGCCCTCTCTGCACGTCGGCCCGGACGGTTGTCCGCCGAGCTGTCCCCGGGCAGGTCCGCTCAGCGGATGAAACTCGCCCCGCCTCCGAGTTCGTCGATCCAGTTCTCCACGAGACCATGGGCGTTGTCCGTGGTGACCTCCAGCCGCCGGACATGGTTGCCGCGCTTCCACAGGTCCACGCTGACCGCGTCGTCATCCGGTAGGAGACGGCTCCAGAAAGCGAAGGAGAACAGCCGCCACTCGTTCCCGTCACCCACGGCACGGATCCACAGCGGTGAGGCTCGACGCAGCTGTTCGACGCTGCCGCCGTTCTTGCTCCTGGTGGCTCTGACCTCGTAGTCGCCCTTGTACACCAGGGGCAGGCCCAGCGCGGCCATGGGCATCCGCTTCTCCCGCCTCGCCTCGTCGTGGATGACGTCGATCCACCCTCGCGTCTTGATCGGTGGGCTGTACTTCTCCTCCTTGTCCGAGGCGAGCTCGGCGCGGAAGTAGCGCAGTTCCCTGCCCGCCCTGGCGAGGACGGCCTGCCAGGACGCCTGGCTACGGCCTCCCGCGACCCCCGCCGCGGTGTGCTCCTCGCCCAGCACCGGGAAGGGGGAAATCGGTTCCTCGCCCCAGGCGAACTCCTCCGTGTCCGCGGCGGCCCCGCCGTCCCCGGTCGCGGCGCACACCCTGCGCAGTGCCTCCCGTGCCTCCTCCACCGGGCCGGTGAACACCAGGTGCGCGGCCTTCGTGTAGTGCGGGAGCCCCGGGGTGTGCATCAACGAGGACCCCGAGTCGAAGGGGAGGCCCTGTTGGGCTCCCACGATGCGCAGGTTGCCGAACCCCCGGCGGATGCGGGACCCGACGCCGCCGTACGCGCAGTTGAGCCAGAGCGCGGCCAACGCGCACCGGTGGGCGTCGCGGTCCCGCCCGTCCAGGCGGACCTTGAGCCGGAACTCCTGGGGAGGGATGAAGTGCCTCGTCCGCGGCCGTCCCTTGGTGGCCAGGCCCGGACCGAGGAGGTAGGCGATCCACCTACCCTGCTCCCCGTCGTCGAGAAGGTCCTGGAGTTCCACCGTGGAGGGCGCGGGCTGGCGGGGGACGCGGAGCTTGACGGGTGAGGAGTTGGCGGTGGAGCCTAGGACCCGGTCCTCGACCTCGCGGAGCCGGTACAGGTCGTCGCCGACGTATCGGGCGGCCATGGCTCGCAGCCAGAACCGCATCCCGCCGCGCAGGGAGGGGACGCGGATCTCGGGAGGCGTGTTCAGGTGCGTGTCCGAAGGGGGCGCGGCCGAGTTGAAGACCGGGGTGGCCACTTGGATCGTGAGCGTGGTCCACATGGGAGTCACCTCTCTCGTGTGCGCCAGTGCGCGTGTGTGAGGGGAGCCGTCAGGGGCCGGTCGTCCCACAGGATCTGGGAGAAGACACCGGCGACGAGGCACCAGGCTCCGGCCTGGAGCAGGGCGGCCAGAGCGGCGTCCGGGTAGAGGGTCCAGGCGCCTCGGAAGAGATGGCCGTTCTCACTGAAGACGGGCACGATCCAGGCGAGGCCGAGCAGTGCGATCAGGAGCGCGTGCGCGGAGGCGGCGCACCACACCATGACGCCCGCAGGAGGGCCGCACCGATGCCGACACCGGTGTTGCGCGCGTTGGCGAGCAGGTAGGCGAACGCAGCGACCGCCAGGAAGAGGGCGACCCCCATGGGCCCCAGCGGCGGGTCGGCGCCCGGTTCCCTGCCGGGGATCTCCATGGCGGTGGGATCGAAGGCGGCGCCCCACCAGGACGGATGCATCGTGGTCACCATCAACAGGCCGATCGCGGCGGCGGCCGGGACGCGCAGCAGCCAGGGCAGCGCCCAGGAACGCCCGTGCACAGTGAGACCGACGAGCCCGACAGCGTAGGCGAGCCCGGCGACGGCCGCGCACGTGCCCAGGGTGGGCCAGCCGGTGACGGGCACGGACCTCATCCAGGGTGAGGACAGCGCCCCGGCCAGGGCGAGAACGGCCGGACACAGCGTCGCCGCCGCCATGAGCCGACCCAGGCGGGGGTGTTCGGCCAGGGCCAGAGCGGCGTGTGCGGTGGCGAGGACGCGGTAGCGCGGGAGCAGGTGCCGTTCGATGATCCCGGACGCGAAACCGACGTCCTCGGTGGTGTACCGGTGGCGACGGTCCGATCCGGACAGGCGGTGGGGGTTGACCGCCAGGGGCGGTCCCAGCCGGACGGGCGACGGACGGTGCCCCCGAGCCCGGTCCCGGCCGTCCGTCGGGCACTCGAACAGCAGAAGGTCCGTCTCGGCCTCGATCTCACCGGGCTCGGCCCCGTCCAGGACGGGCAGGGACTCGTGGCGGCCGAGCAGCTCCGCCCACTCCCACCGTGCGTGGCGGCAGTGGTTGAGGAGCACGTCGCCCGGCTGTCTGCCGAAGAGATCGTGTGCCGCGTCGGAGGGGACCAACCCGGCCGCCCTCCGCACCTCCCGGTAGGGCTCGGACAGGGCCAGGAAGCGGTGCCGGGCCGCCAGCGGTACGAGTAACTCGGCCTCGGTGCCCGTCAGCGGGAGAGGGACGGCGGCGGGGGGTGAGCGCAGAGCCCGCCAGGCCGCTTCGCTGGTCCAGCACCAGGCGAACCACTGGTGGTAGAGGCTCAGCTCCACTCCCCGCTCCTGTTCCTCCGTCAGGGCCGGGATGATGGCCAGGGGACGGTACAGGGCAGCCAGGAGCCTCGGCCGGTGCTCACACAGCGCGCGTGTGATCGCGTCGACAGCCCGGCCAACGTCGTCCGAGGTGACCGCGGCACCCGCTGCGGGGCTGAGCACCTTCGGGATGATTCCGTAGGCCCGCAGGACCGCGGGTGCGGACAGCGCGGCGATGTCGGTCTCCTCGCTGAATCCCGACCGGTGCCGGTTGAGCGCGGCGCCCACTCCCGCGTCGGCCCGGCGACGCAGACGGGACACGATGACGGAACGGGCGGCTTCGGGGCCGTGGGTCGCGGCTGACGTGGTCATCGCCCTGGTTCCAGATGCTCCTCGAACAGGATCCGCATGCCCCGGCCGAACGCCGTGAGCCTGGCGCCCCGGCCCTGCGATTCATAGGCGTAGCCCTGAAGCAGGGCCTTCGGGGACCGTGGGCGCGGTGTGCGCGCCGAAGCCCGCCAACTCCAGGCCGACCAGCCTCGGGGACATGCTGCGCAGCGGGACGGGCACGGAGCGCCCGGCGTTCTCGGGCAGGACGTGGGCCTGGGCGTCGCGGCCCAGGCTGCGCAGCCACTCCGCCGTCGCGATCAGGTAGGGCACGGTGGCCCTGTACCCACCGGACAGATGGAAGAGGACTTGCTCATCGGGGTGCAGGAGCGGGTCGATGCCACGGGTCCGGTTGCCGACGAGCAACCGGGCCAGGTAGCCGAGACCCTCCATCGCCTGGGCGAACTCCGCGTCCTGGTGGGCGTCGAGGCCCTCGACGCAGAGCACGAGGATCTGGCCGCGCCCAGGCCGGACGAGTCTGGTGTCCGGGCCGATTCCGCACAGGTACAGGACCCGCTCCGCATCCCCCTTGGCCAGGGCGATGGCCGTCCAGACCGCGCAGGCGCGTCCGTCCTCGTTGTCGCTGGAGAGCAGGACGGTCAGGTCCTCGTCCGCGACCATCGTCGGGTTGTAGGTGCGCACGGTGTCCAGCTCCGCGGACAGCCCCGGCACGGAGGTCCACCTGCGGGCCTGCACGTCCTGGGCCAGTTCCTGGAAAACGGCGATTGCGTTGCGTGAGGGGAGGTCGACGCCGGAGTCCGGGCCGAAGGCCGCGTTGAGACGACCGGTGGTGTCGTAGATCCCCTCGGCGAGTCCCAGCTTGTCCTTCTTCCAGTACTCCCGTGCCGCCTCCCCGCCGGGTGCCACCCGACCCATCCGCTCCAGATGCCCCCTCTCGAAGAAGTCCCTGAGGCTGATCCCGACCGAGACGATGTGGACCGTCATACCTGACTCCTGTGCACGTCCATGTACCCGTAGCCCGCTGCGGTCTTGGCCCCCACACCCAGCTCCGTGACCGCTTCCTGGAGGCGGTTCGCGGTGAACTCGGTGATCTGTTCGGTGTCACCGACGAGGTCGGCGGCGAAGGTGCCACCGGTGATGGTGAGGAAGTGGACGGGCACGGGCTGGTGGTGTTCCGCCGGAGGCTCGGGCGTCCCGCCCTCCTCCGGGTTCGGGTGGTGTCGTAGTAGGGCTTCACGTGTGGGGTGAGCACGTCGGCCGACACCGTCACCGGACCCCCGACAGCGAAGGCGTCCAGGAAGCGCACCGCCCCTGGCGCCGTCGTCTCGCGCCCGCGTTCTCCGGCCTCCGGCTCGGCGCGGGCCCCGTCGTCGGTGTCGCGCCCGCTCCGTTCCCGACCGGATGTCCGGCGGGACGGAGGCAGGGGAGTGCCGAAGACCGAGCGGAAGATCTCCCGCCCTCTGGCCGTCCCCCCGGCCTTGTTCCACACGTAGGCCGCGGTCACACCCTTGAGGCCGGATCCCGGGATGACCGGCCATCCGTAGGTGCCGTGGAGGGTGAGTCCGAGTTCGTGGGCGTTGCCCTTCTCCCCGAGGCCGACGACGAGCCGCCACTCGGGGCTCAGGAGGACACGGGCACGTGTTTGCCCTGGGAGCGAAGCTGGACGAGTGCGCGCTCGCGTCGCCGCGCCGCGTCGAGCACGTCCCCGCGCACCTGGCCGAGATCGTGGTCCTGTGCCCACCTCACCAGAGCCTGACCCGCCTGCGGAGGCAGCTCCACCCCGGCGCGCCCCTCGGGGACGAACGCGGTCCGCCGCAGGACGATCAGCGCGTTGGCGTTCTCGGCCGTGCCCGGACCGACCAGGGTGGGGTACGGATGCGCGGCGGTCCCCCATTCGGTCTGGAGGAGGCCGCCGAGCGGTCCGGCGCTGGGTACGGGCATGTTCACCCGCGGGTCGGCTTCGGGCGCGGGACGGGCCCGCTTCGCCGTCCGAGGAGGGGCGCCGCCGTCCCGTGCCCGGGAGTCGGGCGCCTGGTCCGGAGCGGCGCGGGTGTCGGCGGCTCGCCTCGGGGGCGAACCCGATCCAGCCCCGTGGGACGCGCGCACCTTCGGCATGTCGGCGGGTGAGAACCCGGGGCGGCCCGCGGCGCGCGAGGGTGCGGTCTGCTCCTCGCTCACCGTCCCCGCCCGCCTTCCGGGAGTTCGGGCTCGGTCTTGGTGTTCTCGGTCCTTGTGTTGGGGTAGACGGCGTCGGCGAGCCTGCGCAGCCAGGAGAACAGGACGCCCACCTCGCGGCCGGCCCGCGCGTAGGCGGCCCAGTCCATGTCTCCCAGGGCTGAGAGCATCTCCCGGTGGACACCGGGTTCCGCACCCGTGGCCAGGTCGGCGGCGACCAGACCCTTGTCGGCCAGGTGGGTGCGGATCTGCTGGGCGACGGCCCGGTAGGCCTGGGTCAGCCGTTCCGAGGACGCCGAGTTCGAACGGGCGGCGAGGAAGGCGTAGGTGGCGGCCAAACCGCTGCCGTGCAGCTGGACGGGCAGGTGCCGGAACCGGGAGCGCAGTTCCTTGGCGTTGTCCCCTGTGGCCTCGGGCAGAGACCCGCGGCGGTGCGTGCATGCCCTGGTCGATCCGGTGCATCAGGCCTCCCCCGTGCCGGCGCCTGGTCGGTTCCGGCCAGGCGTGTCCACACCAGCCCCTTGCCGAGGGTCTCGTCCCCGCCGATCCGGTGCAGGGTCGCACCCGATCCGTGCAGGAGCACGGTCAGCAGCCGCACGTGCTCGGGATCGGGGTCCACCGAGCCCTGGGGGCCGCGCAGGGTCAGAGTGGAGGCCAGGACGGTCTCCGCGGGCAGGTACTCGCTGTGAAAGGGGCCGTTCTCGACGGTCTTGTTCGCTCCGAGTTGGACGCGGACGCTGACCTCGGTCCCCTCCTCCACCAGGGCCGCCATCGCGTCGCCGGTGACCAGGACCAGGTCGCGGGCGAACTTGTCCGAGAAGGGGGTGAAGGCGTCCTCCTGGGCGAGGGCGTCGGAGCGGATCCTCTCGGCCCAGGACCTGAGGAGTTGGTTCTGTTCGTTGGTCTCGATGCCGTCGACCGCGAGCACCAAGGGGCCGAACGCCTGGTCCCCCGTCCAGCCGTGGCCGGTGGAGAGGGCCTCCCCTGGCTCCTCGGGCAGTGCGGGCCCGGCTGGGGCGTCCACTGCCCGGTACTTGCGTGCCAGACGGCCCAGGGCCATCACCGAGGTCACCCATGCGAAGGTTCTGCGCAGGGTCGGCACCGGCAGCGCCACCAGTTGGGCGTCGCCCACCGACAACAGCCCCGGAGTGGTGGGGCCGCCCTGACCGACGGGAGAGCCGAACACCTCGGTCACGTCCCGGTCGGACCACTCCCGGTGCTCCTCCGCCGCCTGGCGCAGGGCCCCCTTGAGGCTCTGCCCGTACACGGTCGGATATCGGGTGTGCGCCTCGCGTGGATGGGCAGGTCGATGATCCCCTCGCTGTCGGAGGCACCGGCGTGCAGGGGGGATTCGGTGTAGAAGAACGCCAGCAGGTCTTTCACGTCCACGTTCCCGTCAGGATCAGTCCGAACCCGGCTGTGGCGAGCCGTCGGCCGGTGTGGTCAGGGTTGTCGTCGCCCTCGCCCCAGGCTCGTCCGTGCGCTCGAACGGCCCAGTCCCTGGCCGTGCGTTCGGGGTCCGGCCCGGTGAACCGCAGCAGGTAGACCGATCCAGCGGGCACCGCCCACCGGAGCCAGGCGTACTCGACCCCGCCGGTGCGGTCGGGGCGTGCGCTGGCCACGTGCTCGGGGCCGTTGACCGCGGCGGCGACCAGGTGCGCACCGTCGGGCAGCGGCGGCAGCCAGGCGTCGCGCCAGGAGCCGTCGGGTGAGGTGCGCCGCCAGATCGCCGGTGTGGCCAGGTACACCAGTACCTTCCCGTCGGGGAAGCGGTCGGGGTGCTCGGGGAGGGTGAGGAGGTCCTGTCTCTCGCACGCCCGGACATCGGCCAGACGCCCCTCCCCGCCCAGCCGAACGGGCTTGAGCGGAGGCGGGGACAGGCCGGGGTCGAGCTCGCACAGCGCCAGGAACGCCCACTCCTCGTCGACGTTCTCGCGTAGCCGCAGGTAGTCCGACGCGTACAGGTGGGCGTGTCGGACGGTCCGCCCCTGCCTGGCGATGCCGGTGCGCCGTTCGACCTGGACAGGGGGGCTCAGGCGCGAGAGGAGTTCGGAGTCGACACCCTCCCCGTGCAGGTACTCCCGCATCGCGGAACGGCTCCACCACAGGTCCTCGTCGCGGGTTCCGGCGTCAGCGGCGTGCAGCCACCGCAGCCCGTCCCGGTCCAGGTCGGTCAGGGCGGGTGTGTCCTGGGGGCGCAGGCGCGCCAGAGGCGGTCGGAGGTGTCTGAGGGCACCACGTCGGCGGGGACGGGAAAAGCCAGATGCCAACGCCGCGCCCCGGTGTCCCACCGGCCGAGGAAGGGTCCCCGCACCGTGCGGGGCTCGGGAACCGTGCCCGGTTCCGGTCCCGCGGCGGCCGCGAAGGCCGCTCCCAAAGCGCCGGCGACAGTGCTGGGCCAAGGACGCTGGGTGTGGGCCGCTCCCCCGGCCCCGGCGGCGAAGGTACGTCCGTCCCGGACCTGGACCGCGTCGCGCGGGCGCAGGGCCATCCACACCGGCGTCAGCCCGCCACCGGAAGCCTCTCCCCATGCGGAAGCCGGACCCGGTGTCACCACGCCTGCCTCCTGAGGAACACCGCGACCCGCGCCGCCGCCAGCGGCACCGGGGCGTGGGAGGACTCGCCGTACTCGGATCTGCCCAGGTTCACCAGGTCCCGTGCCTGCCGTGCACTGCCGCCGTGCCGTAGGACCAACCGTGCCACCTCCGCTTCGTAGGTCTTCCTGTGAGGACTCGCGGCCAGGTCGGTCAGGGCCGCGCGTTCGGCGTACAGGTCGTTGACCAGCCGGGGGGAGAGACCTCTGTCCTCGGAGGTGGGGGCCGCTCCCCCCGTGCGGGGCTCGAACGCGCGCAGCGTGCCCAGGGCGTCCGCCACCCGGTCCGAGGACCAGGACCGTACCGTGTGGGAACGCGCCCCCGAACCGGTGATGTAGCCGACCGCGACGGCGTTCTTGTTGGGGACCCCCTTGGCCTCGACCAACAGCTCGCGGGACCGGGCGATCGCCGTGTGCAGCGGAGAGCCCTGGTGGGCGAAGAGCACCGCGCAGCTGAGCGTGGTCGGGTTCTCGTCCACCTCGTCGCGGCAGGCCTGAGCCGCTTCCAGGGCGGTCTCGGCGGGCAGGAACGCCAGCAGGTCGTCCCCGCCCGAGTACACCGTCACCCCGGAGTGGTCGACCTGGACCCGGCGGCCGTGGGCCCGGGAGAGGTCCCCCAGGCGGTCGGATACGCGCCGGTGGCGTTCGCGTGTGACGGGGGCGGCGGACAGGTGTGCGCCCAGGCCGTCCAGGTCGGCGGCAAGCACCGCGTAGTAGGGGTTGGCGTCGGCGCCGACGGCCTCGGCCAGTTCCTCGGTGGCGCGTCGGCCGCGTCGTACCGCACCGGTGTCGACGGGGCTGCCGGGTATTCCGTACTCGTGTGTGAGGGTGTCGGCGTTCCAGGTCTCGGGGGTGACCCACCACCCCGCGCCGCGCACGAACCACTGTCTGAGCCCGTCCTGGCCAGCGCGGTCCAGAGCCGGAACGGCGCCCTCCAGGCTCCGGAACCGGTTCTCGCCCATCACGTCCCGAGCAGCAGCGCTCAATTCGGCGACCAGACCGCGCACCCCGGGAGCGGTCCAGGCGTCCAGTACGCGCGCCCGGAAGGGGGTGGAGGCGATCGAGGCGGTGGAGGGAAACCCCCTACTGTGGGTGGAAGGGAGCGCGGGAGTGGCATGCCAGCGCCGCTTGAGCCAGACCCCGGCGGACAGCTCACTCCCGCGTTCGTGCCTGGGCACACCCGGTGGTGGCGACTTCTCCGAGGGCCAGCGCGGTGAGACCGCGCACGGTCGCGTTCCGGTGCGCTCGGGGTAGTCGAAGGCGCGCAGCCGCTTACGCGCGGTCAGGGCGGTCTGTGCGGTCTTCCACTGATCGGCGTAACCGCCCGTCCCGGCGGGGGCCACGGTCCACATGACCTCGGGGAAACCGGGGACGTCCCGGGATGCGCCGAACAGGTGAGCGGTCCAGGCCCGACACTCGGAGCGCACCCGGTCCGCCGCCGCCCGGGCCAGGTCCGCTCCGTTCCCGGCGGCGGTCAGCGCCACGATCCGGTTCGGCGCCGCGGACGGATCGGCCCTGGCGGGGATGACGAGTTCGGCACCGTCCCCGGTGAGCTGGATGGCGGCCTCGGTGGCCAACCGGGCCATGATGTCGCTGGCGTTGGCGGCGTCAGCGGTGGTGCGGGACTCGGTGATGTAGCGCTGGACGCCGGACAGGGCGATGACCACCAGGTCGCGCGGGTCGTGTTCGCTCATATGCCTCCGTTCCGCGGGCGGTGGCGGGCCTGCCCGGTGGGGGTGGTGCCGGTGTGGTGTGCGTCCTTCTCTCAGACGGGGCCGCCCCCGGCCCGTGGTGCGGGGGCGAGGGCGGGGGCGTGCTGGTGGACGCGGACGTGGCCAAGCCCGTGGGTGGTCTGGGCGCCCACGCCCGCGAACTCCGCGAAGGCCCACAGGGCGGCGAAGACCCGCTGGGTGGTGCGCGGGGCGCGGGCGGGCAGACCGAAGACGGCGTGGCCGACGAACCCGGTGCGCTGGTGGCGGCCGGTGCCCACCGGCTGGGTGCGGATGTCGTGGCGGGCCAGGTGCGCCGACTGGAGGACCTCGGCGAGCGCGTCGGGCGGGAGGGGGTGGGGGCTGAACGCGGCCCAGCGGCGGGCGAGCCCGGCGAGGAGGAGTTCGGGGTCGGGAAGGGGGAGTTGGCGTCCGGCGCGGTTGACGTAGGCGGGGGTGGTGAACTCCACGCGGGCCTTGGCGGCGGGGGGTATGGCGGCCAAGCGGGAGTAGGGGTGGGCGTGGCGGTCGGCCAGGGTGAGGCGCATGGTGTGGCAGCCGATGCGCACGGGGGGTGGTGAGGCGGGCGGCCAGGTCGGGGTTCGGTGGGCTCGTCCAGCCAGCTCAGCAGGAGTCGTCGCTCGTCCAGTGCGGTGGTGAAGGGTTTGGTCTGGGCGGTGTGGTCGCTGGTGGCCGATTCCAGGAGGTGGCAGGCCAGGCCGTGGAGGTGGGCGGGGGCGGTGTCGGGGGAC
>NZ_MKKC01000062.1 GCF_001942255.1 Nocardiopsis sp. CNR-923 | reverse complement strand
CGTCCGGGCGGCTTCGGCGGTCGTCCCGGTGGCGGCGGTCGCGGTCGCGGCGGCACGGCGGGCGCTTCGGGCGTCCCGGCGGTCGTCCCGGGCGTGCCCGCAAGTCCAAGAAGCAGCGGCGTCAGGAGTTCAACGACCTCCAGGCCCCGTCGTTCGGCGGCGTCAAGATCCCGAGCGGCAACAACCAGGTCATCCGTCTGTCCCGCGGCGCCTCGCTGTCCGACTTCGGTGACAAGATCGACGTCAACCCGGCGTCGCTGGTCCAGGTGATGATGCACCTGGGCGAGATGGTCACCGCGACCCAGTCGTTGCCGGACGAGACCCTTCAGCTGCTCGGCGAGGAGCTGAAGTACACGGTCGAGGTCGTCAGCCCCGAGGACGAGGACCGCGAGCTCCTGGAGTCCTTCTCCATCGAGTACGGAGAGGACGAGGGCGACGACGAGGACCTGCGTCCGCGTCCGCCGGTGGTCACCGTCATGGGTCACGTCGACCACGGTAAGACCCGACTGCTGGACACGATCCGCAAGACCAACGTCGTCAGCGGCGAGGCCGGCGGCATCACCCAGCACATCGGCGCCTACCAGGTCTCGACCCACGTGGACGACGAGGAACGGAAGATCACCTTCATCGACACCCCGGGCCACGAGGCGTTCACCGCCATGCGTGCCCGAGGCGCGAAGGTCACCGACATCGCCGTGCTGGTGGTGGCGGCCGACGACGGCGTCAAGCCGCAGACGGCCGAGGCCATCGACCACGCCAAGGCGGCCGAGGTGCCGATCGTCGTCGCGGTCAACAAGATCGACGTCGAGGGCGCCGACCCGCAGCGGGTCCGCGCGCAGCTGACCGAGTACGGCCTGGTGGCCGAGGAGTACGGCGGCGACGTCCAGTTCGTGGACATCTCCGCGCTCAAGGGCGAGAACATCGACGCCCTGCTCGAATCGATCGTGCTGACGTCCGACGCGGCCCTGGAGCTCCAGGCCAACCCGGACATGGACGCGCAGGGTCTGGCCATCGAGGCCTACCTGGACCGCGGTCGCGGTTCCATGGCCACGGTGCTGGTCCAGCGCGGCACGCTGAACGTCGGCGACTCGATCGTGTGCGGCGACGCCTACGGTCGCGTCCGCGCCATGCTCGACGAGTACGGCCAGAACGTGCAGAGCGCCGAGCCGTCCCGTCCGGTCCAGGTGCTGGGTCTGACCAACGTGCCCAGCGCCGGTGACAGCTTCCTGGTCGTCAAGGACGACCGGGTGGCGCGGCAGATCGCCCAGCAGCGTGAGGCGCGCGAGCGCTTCGCCCAGCAGGCGCGTTCGGCCCGTCGCGTCACCATGGAGACCTGGCAGGACCACCTCAAGGAGGGCGAGCGCTCCGAGCTGCTCCTCCTCATCAAGGGTGACATGTCCGGTTCGGTCGAGGCGCTGGAGGAGTCGCTGCTCAAGATCGACGCCGGCGGCGACGAGGTCAGCATCCGGGTCATCGGGCGCGGTGTCGGCGCCATCACGCAGAACGACATCAACCTGGCGGCCTCCGCGGACGCGATCATCATCGGCTTCAACGTTCGGCCCGAGGGCAAGAACAGCGAGCTCGCCGACCGCATGGGCGTCGACATCCGGTACTACTCGGTGATCTACCAGGCCATCGACGAGGTCGAGGCCGCGGTCAAGGGTCTCCTCAAGCCGGTGTACGAGGAGGTCCAGCTCGGCAGCGCCGAGATCCGCGAGGTCTTCAAGGTGCCGAGGATCGGCAACATCGCCGGTTCGATCGTCCGCAACGGCCTCATCCGCCGTAACTCCAAGGCGCGGCTCATCCGCGACGGTGTGGTCATCTCCGACAACCTCACCGTGGACTCGCTGCGCAGGTTCAAGGACGACGCCACCGAGGTCCGCGAGGGCTTCGAGTGCGGTATCGGCGTCGGTTACAACGACATCCGCATCGAGGACGTCATCGAGACCTACGAGATGCAGGAGAAGCCCCGCGACTAGCACGCGGTGCCGCTCCGCGGGGCCCCGGCCGAGCGGCCGGGGCCCTGCCTTTGGCGGTTCACTCCCATCGGAGGTGATCACTTGTACATTGGGGCGCTGACCCTGGACGTCCTTCTCGGGGACGTCCACTCGCTCAAGGAGAAGCGTTCGGTGGTGCGCCCGGTCATCGCCGACCTGCGCCGCAAGTTCCTGGTGGCGGTCTCCGAGGCCGGGGAGCACGACCTGTACCGGCGCACGAAGATCGGTGTCGCCGTGGTCGCGCCGAGCGCCGCGCACGTGCGGGAGCTGATGGACGCCTGTGAACGCTTCGTCGCGGCCCGCCCCGAACTGGAGCTGCTGTCCGCCAGGCAGCGGCTCTTCAACGAAGAGGAAGACTGACCATGGTTGACGCCGCACGCGCGCGGAAGATCGCCGACCGCATCCAGCGCGTCGTCGCCGAGATGCTGGACCGGCGGATCAAGGACCCCCGACTGGGGTTCGTCACGGTGACCGACGCCCGGATCACCGCCGATCTGCGGGACGCCACGGTGTACTACACGGTGTTCGGCACGCCGGAGGAGAAGGCGGGCACCTCGGCCGCCCTGGAGAGCGCCAAGGGCGTGATCCGCAGCGAGGTGGGCCGCCAGACCGGTATCCGGCACACGCCGAGCCTGACCTTCGTCGTGGACGAGGTGCAGGAGAACGCCCAGCACATCGAGGAGCTGCTGGCCAGGGCGCGCCAGTCCGACGAGGAGGTGGCCCAGCGGGCCACCGGCGCCGGCACGCGGGGGAGGCGGACCCGTACAGGGCTCCCCGCCCCGAGGACGAGGACGAGTAGCGTCCGATCAGCACGGCGGCGGCGCGGGCGTGCCGCCGCCCCGGTTTCTTCCGAGGAGATCCATGGCCGAGAGCGGCGTCGTGGTCGTCGACAAGCCCGCGGACTGGACGTCGCACGACGTGGTCGCCAAGATGCGGGGCCTGGCGCGGACGCGCAGGGTGGGCCACGCGGGAACGCTCGACCCGATGGCGACCGGGGTCCTGGTGCTGGGCATCGAGAAGGGCACCAGACTCCTGGGCCACCTGACCCTCACGGAGAAGACCTACGAGGCGACGATCCGGCTGGGTCTGACGACCGACACCGACGACGCCGAGGGGGAGCCCGGCGCGCGGGTGGACGCGTCGAGCGTCGGCGACGACGCCGTGCGCGCGGCCGTCGCGCGGCTGACCGGTCGGATCCAGCAGGTCCCACCGCGGGTCAGCGCGATCAAGGTGGACGGGAAGCGGGCGTACGAGTCGGCCCGGGAGGGCAAGGAGGTCGCCCTCAGGCGCGTGAGGTGACGGTCGCGGAGTTCGCGGTCTCCGACATCCGCCGGGCGGCCGACGCGGGCGGGACGTTCGTGGACGTGGACGCCGTCGTCACGTGCTCCAGCGGCACCTACATCCGGTCCCTGGCCCGCGACATGGGGGAGGACCTGGGAGTGGGCGGCCACCTGACCGCGCTGCGCCGCACCCGGGTGGGGCCCTACGACCTGTCGCGGGCGCGCACCCTCGACCAGTTGGCGGCGGAGTTCACGCAGGTCCCGCTGGACCAGGCGGTGGCGGCGTCGTTCCCGGTGCGGACGCTGTCGGCGGAGGAGACGAAGCGGATCCGCCACGGCAACCGGATCGACCCGAGCGCTCCGGGACCGGGGACGGTGGGGCTGTTCGCGCCGGACGGCCGTGTGGTGGCGCTGGGGGAGAACCGGCGCGACCACATGAAGCCGGTGGTGGTCTTCGACCCGGCGTAGCCGTTGGTTGGCGAGAATCATGTACATGGGCAGGGCTTGCTGGCTAGAATCATGTACATGATGACGCTGCCGCTGGCTGAAGCCAGAAACAACCTGTCCAAGATCATCGACGACATTGAGAGAACTCACGACTCGGTCACCATCACGCGCAACGGAAAGCCGTCGGCTGTGGTGATCTCAGTGGACGACTATGAGTCCATGCGGGAGACCTTCGCGTTGCTGGAGGATGACGAGGACCGCGCTCGCCTGGCGCGAGCGAAGGAGGAGTACGCCACTGGAGACGTCGTGACCGGTGATGAGATGGCCGCCATCATGCGTGAGCGGGTACGGCGGGAGTCTGGGACTTGAGTGATCGGTACGAAGTCATCCTGACGAGGACCGCTCGCCGTGCGCTTTCGGACGTACTGCCTTTCAAGGTGGCCTCAGCCGCGTGGGAGCTGATCGACGGTGACCTCAGGGCCGCGCCTCGACGAGTGGGGAAGCCGCTGAACGCTCCGTACGAAGGCGACTGGGTGGCGCGTCGTGCCACCTACCGCATCCGATACGCCATAGACGACGACAAGCACGCGGTCGTCGTCTTCGATATCCGAGGGCGAGCTGACGCCTTCCACTATTCGGGTGGGCACTGATCCCGAGGGATTTCGGCAGAGGCCGCTGTCGGGCATTCTGCTGTGACTCCTTGCTCAGCATGGGCTCGACGGATGGTGTCACGGACCGCTTGAATCCGCTCCTCACTGACCGGTCCGTTCACCGCTTCCATAGCGGCGAAGAGCTCGGCGAGGCGGACTTGTGCGAGTTTGTTCCTGGCAGTGGCCGTGACGTCATCCGCGAGCTTTTCCAGGTTTGCCTTGTCCACATCACGTAACGTAGCGGTGGCGGGATCGCGATGAGGGTGTTTCCACGGAAGTCAGCTCGAAGGAGCCACTTCCGCCAGGAACGCGCCGAGGACCTCGGTCAGCTCGTCCGGGCGCTCCACGGACGGCAGGTGGCCCACGTCGGGCAGCTCCACCAACCGGGCCCCCAGGATTCCCTCGGCGTAGACGTCGGACACCTCCTGGATCTCCGGGACGTCATGACCCCCCTTGACCACCAGGTCGGGGCCCCGATCTCCGCGAGGCGGCCCTCGGCGGGCGGCTCCGGCGACCGGGTCGTGGTCGGCGGTCCGCTCCACATCCGGTGGAAGGTCGTCCGGTACATCCCGAGCATCCGCTCCCACGCGGGCGCGGGTAGGTCCTGCGGGCTTCGCGCGGGACCCACGGCGACGAACCGCGCCTGCGCCTCCGCCATCGCGGCCACGTCCGCAGGGTCGGGGTCGGCACGCCCCTCCCGGTACCGGGTCAGGCGCTCAGGGGGCACCGCCCGGGCCATCGCCTGGGCCGCCGCCTCGGTGAACCCCGCCGGCCACGCCCGGCCGGTCATGCCCGCGCAGACCAGGGCCAGAGCACTGACGCGCTCCGGTGCGACCAGGGCCGCGTCCACCGCGTGCCCGCCGCCCATCGACGCGCCCACCAGGGCGGCCCGCTCGATGTCCAGCGCGTCCATCAGCGCCAGGAGGTCCTCGTGGTGCGCGACCGGCCCCTCCGCGTCGTCCGAGTCGCCGTACCCGCGCCGGTCGTAGCGCACCACCCGGAACCGGGCGGACAGGGCCGTGAACTGGTGGTCCCACATCGCGCGGCCCGCGACCGCGGCGTGCACGAGGACGACGGGCGGGCCCTCGCCCGCCTCGTCGTAGCCCAGGGTGGTCGTTCCGATGGTGATTCTCGCCATGCCGGTACGCTACGGGGGCGTCGTTGGCGGTCCAACCCCCTTCTGCGGCGGGCAGAGCGGCGCCGTGCGTGCACGGAGCGGGGACCGGCATGGCACCCTTGTTCCCGAGCGTCGCGCGCCGCCCACGAAGCGCGCGCGGCCGAACGCCTACGGTTCGGAAGGGGAGTCCTCAGGTGGGGCGATGGGATGGACTGGGGGACGTTCCCCCGGGGTGGGGCCGGTCC
Source organism: Nocardiopsis sp. CNR-923 (assembly GCF_001942255.1). Classification (GTDB taxonomy): domain Bacteria; phylum Actinomycetota; class Actinomycetes; order Streptosporangiales; family Streptosporangiaceae; genus Nocardiopsis. The sequence continues at coordinate 88,044 of NZ_MKKC01000062.1, read as the reverse complement.
GTGGTGGCGATCGGTGTCTTCGACGGCGTGCACCGCGGTCACCAGGCCATCATCGCGACCGCGGTGCGCCGGGCGCGCGAGCTCGGGCTCCCCGTGGTGGTGGTCACGTTCGACCCCCATCCCGAGGCGGTCCTGCGCGGAGTCACGCCGCCCGTGCTCACCCCGCTGGACCGGCGGGTGGAGCTGTTGGAGGACCACGGCGCCGACGAGGTGTGCGTCCTGCCGTTCACGCAGGGGCTCTCGGCGTTGAGCGCGCAGGAGTTCGTCCAGAGCGTCCTGGTCGACCGGTTGCGCGCCGCCGCCGTGGTGGTGGGCGAGGACTTCCGCTTCGGGCACCGCGCGGCCGGGGACGTGGCCGCGCTGACCGAGCTGGGGCACAAGCACGACTTCACCGCCGACGGCGTGCGCCTGGTCGCCGACGGCGACACCATCACCTCCACGCGTGTGCGCGCCCTCCTGGCCGAGGGCGCGGTGGCCCCGGCCGCCGTCCTGCTCGGCCGTCCGCACCGGGTCGAGGGCGAGGTCGTGCACGGCGCGGCCCGCGGTCGCGAACTGCTGGGTTTCCCCACCGCCAACATGGACCTCACCCCGTACGCGGCCGTCCCCGGCGACGGCGTGTACGCGGGCTGGCTCAGCCACGTCGCCCCCGTCGCGGGGCGCGAGTCGCGGTGGCCGGCGGCGATCTCGGTCGGCACCAACCCCACGTTCGACGGCGCGGAGCGGACGGTGGAGGCCTACGCGCTGGACCGCGACGACCTGGAGCTCTACGGAGCGCACATGGCCGTGGAGTTCACCGAGCACATCCGGGGACAGGAGCGCTTCGACCGGCTGGACGACCTCATCGTGGCCATGCGCCGTGACGTCGACCGCTGCCGCGAGATCCTGTCCGCGTGACCGGGGAGCCGCCCGCTCGCACCAAGGGGCTTTCACCTCGCGGTTTACGGTAGGCTGGGCGGCGTCCACGTGTGCCCCGCGGTCCGGCCCCCTCCGGGGCCCGAACTCCGGGGATCGCGTCGTGTCCACGACCCGTCGTGGACCGCGCCCGACCACACGCGACGGTGACTGTTCGTACGCGCGGTCACCGCGTCTGATCCCGGCCCTTCGAGCCGGGCACGTCCCGCGTACCGACAACGGAGAAACGGAGCGCTGTGTCGATCGACGCCGCCACCAAGGAAAAGATCATCGCCGAGTACGCCACCTCCGAGGGTGACACCGGCTCCCCTGAGGTCCAGATCGCGCTGCTCACGCACCGCATCACCGAGCTCACCGAGCACCTCAAGGGCCACAAGCACGACCACCACAGCCGTCGTGGCCTGCTCCTGATGGTCGGCCGCCGCCGCCGTCTGCTCAAGTACGTCGCGAAGCAGGACATCACCCGCTACCGCTCGCTGATCGAGCGCCTGGGTCTGCGCCGCTAGGTGGCTCGTGGGAGTGGCTTCGGCCGCTCCCGCTTTGTTAGTAAGGTGTGACACGCGTGCGGAGCGGTCCGGCACGCGTGGAGCACGACAACTTCACAGAGACAGACCCGCGATCCCCACCCTCGGCCGCAGAGTCGAGGCCGGTCCTCGGTAGTGGTCCCCGGACGCCCCCGCGATGGGTTCCGTGGACTTCGATCGATGACCGGCCGTCATCAACTCCGGGGCACGGACGCGGGCGAAGACATCAGCGCGCCGCGGGCACCGACCCGCCCGGCGCGCCCCGAGAACGTGTAGTAGGAGGTCGCCCATGGAGGGCGTGTACTCGGCCGAGGCCGTGATCGACAACGGTCGCTTCGGCACCCGCACCATCCGCTTCGAGACCGGTCGGCTGGCCCGCCAGGCCGCCGGTTCCGCGACGGTCTACCTGGACGACGAGACCGTCGTCCTGTCGGCCACCACCGCCTCGAAGCGACCCAAGGAGAACCTCGACTTCTTCCCCCTGACGGTGGACGTCGAGGAGCGCATGTACGCGGCGGGCCGCATCCCCGGCTCGTTCTTCCGGCGTGAGGGCCGTCCCTCCGAGGACGCCATCCTCACCTGCCGCCTGATCGACCGGCCGCTGCGCCCGTCGTTCAAGAAGGGCCTGCGCAACGAGATCCAGGTCGTCGAGACGATCCTGGCCCTGCACCCCGACCACCTGTACGACGTCGTCGCGATCAACGCGGCCTCGATGTCCACGCAGATCTCCGGCGTGCCCTTCTCCGGCCCGATCGGCGGCGTGCGCGTCGCCCTGATCGACGGCCAGTGGGTGGCTTCCCCACCCACTCCGAGCTGGAGAACGCCACCTTCGACATGGTCGTCGCCGGTCGTGTCCTGGAGGACGGCGACGTCGCGATCATGATGGTCGAGGCGGAGTCGACGCCGCGCACCCTCAAGCTGGTCGCCGAGGGCGCCGTCGGCCCGAACGAGCAGACGGTGGCCGAGGGCCTTGAGGCCGCCAAGCCCTTCATCAAGGTCCTGTGCCGCGCCCAGGCCGCCGTGGCCGAGAAGGGCAGCCGCGAGGTCGCCGAGTTCCCGATCTTCCTGGACTACGAGGACGACGCCTACGAGGCCGTCGACTCCGCCGTCCGCGAGGACCTGGCCAAGGCGTTGACCATCGCCGACAAGCAGGAGCGCGAGGCCGAGCTCGACCGCGTCAAGGCCGTCGCGGCCGAGAAGGCCGGAGAGGCCTTCGAGGGGCGCGAGAAGGAGGTCGGCGCCGCCTTCCGCTCGCTGTCCAAGCAGCTCATGCGCGAGCGCGTGCTGCGGGACAAGGTCCGCATCGACGGCCGCGGCCCCAAGGACATCCGTTCGCTGAGCGCCGAGGTCGGCGTCCTGCCGCGGGTGCACGGCTCGGCCCTCTTCGAGCGCGGTGAGACCCAGATCCTGGGCGTCACCACGCTCAACATGTTGCGCATGGAGCAGATGGTTGACACGCTCAACCCGGAGAAGACCAAGCGCTACATGCACAACTACAACTTCCCGCCCTACTCCACCGGTGAGACCGGCCGGGTGGGCTCGCCCAAGCGACGCGAGATCGGGCACGGCGCGCTCGCCGAGCGGGCCCTGATCCCGGTCCTGCCCTCGCGCGAGGAGTTCCCCTACGCCATCCGGCAGGTGTCCGAGGCGCTGGGCTCGAACGGCTCCACCTCGATGGGCTCGGTCTGCGCGTCCACCATGTCCCTCATGGCGGCCGGTGTGCCGCTCAAGGAGATGGTCTCCGGCATCGCCATGGGTCTGATCAGCGAGGGCGACGAGTTCGTCACGCTGACCGACATCCTGGGCGCCGAGGACGCGTTCGGCGACATGGACTTCAAGGTCGCCGGTACCCGCGAGCTCATCACCGCGCTCCAGTTGGACACCAAGCTCGACGGCATCCCCGCCGGACAGCTGGCCCTCGCGCTTCAGCAGGCCCGCGGCGCCCGCCTGGCCATCCTCGACGTGATGCAGGAGGCCATCGAGCGTCCGGCCGAGATGAGCCCGAACGCTCCGCGCATCCTCACCGTCAAGGTCCCGGTGGACAAGATCGGCGAGGTCATCGGCCCCAAGGGCAAGATGATCAACTCGATCCAGGACGACACCGGCGCCGAGATCACCATCGAGGACGACGGCACGATCTACATCGGCGCCACCGACGGCCCCTCCGCCGAGGCCGCGCGGGACACGATCAACCAGATCGCCAACCCGACGATGCCCGAGGTCGGCGACCGTTACCTGGGCACGGTCGTCAAGACGACCACCTTCGGCGCGTTCGTGTCGCTGCTGCCCGGCAAGGACGGCCTGCTGCACATCTCGCAGATCCGCAAGCTGCACGGCGGCAAGCGGATCGAGAACCTCGACGACGTGATCAGCATCGGCGAGAAGATCCAGGTCGAGATCCGTGAGATCGACGACCGCGGCAAGTTGTCGCTGGTCCCGGTCGAGGTGGTCGAGGCCGAGACCGCCGCGAGCACCGAGGAGCCCGACGCGGACTCCGGCGACGAGAAGCCGGCGGCCACGTCCGCCGACAAGGGCGGGGACGCTCCGCGCCGCCGTCGCCGCCGCTCCTCCAGCCGCTCAGAGAACACCTGATCGGCGGGGCGAAGCGTAAAATCAGCTGATGGGGGCGGTCACACCGGTGGTGTGGCCGCCCCCACCCCGTATGCTCTGCTGGACCGGCGGGGCGCGCCGCCCACGGACCGGCCCAGCGCACCAACGACGCGAGGAAGAAGGTTTCATGAGCTCTGTCCCCATCGCCGCCGAGCAGGAGCCGGACACCACCGTCACGCTGCTGGAGCCCGCACGCGGGTCCGGCCTCGTGCGGCGGACCGTGCTGCCCGGTGGTCTGCGGGTGGTCACCGAGGACGTCCCCGGCGGGCGGTCCGCGGCCTTCGGGATCTCCGCGACCACGGGGTCGCGCGACGAGGACGCGGCGCACGCGGGGTCGGCGCACTTCCTCGAACACCTGCTCTTCAAGGGGACCCGGACGCGTTCGGCGATGGAGATCTCCGCGCTGTTGGACGGGGTGGGCGCCGACCACAACGCCTACACCACCAAGGAGCACACCTGCTACTACGCCAAGGTGCTCGACCGCGACCTTCCGCTGGCCGTCGACGTCGTCGGCGACATGGTCGCCAACTCGGTGCTCGACGAGGGCGAGGTGGAGACCGAGCGCGGTGTGATCCTGGAGGAGATCGCCATGTACGAGGACGAGCCCGCCGACCTGGTGGACGACGTCTTCGCCGCGCACTTCTTCGGGGACAGCCCGCTGGGTCGGCCGATCCTCGGCACGATCGACACGATCCGAGCCCTGCCCCGCGAGCGCATCCTCGAACAGTACCGTTCCGCCTACGTGCCCGGTGAGCTGGTGGTGACCGCCGCCGGAAGCCTCGACCACGACGAGGTGGTGCAACGGGTCCGGGAGATGTTCGCCGACCAACTCGACGTCGCCGGGGACGCCCGCCCGGCGCGCCCGCGCCTGAGCGGCGGCCCGGTGACGACGTTCGGCGGCACCGTGGTGGAGACGCGTGAGACCGAGCAGGCGCACATCATCCTGGGATCGGAGGGCCTGCCCCGGACTGACCAGCGCTGGCACGCGCTGCGCCTGCTCAGCGCGGCGCTCGGCGGGGGCATGTCGTCCCGCCTGTTCCAGGAGGTGCGCGAGAAGCGCGGCCTGGCCTACGCCGTGCACGCCTACCACACGGCTACGCCGACACTGGGACCTTCCAGATCTACGCGGGCTGCCTGCCGGAGAAGGCCGACGAGGTCATCGGCGTGTGCCGGGACGAACTGGCGAAGGTGGCGGCGGTCGGCATCACCGCCGAGGAGCTCACCCGGGCCAAGGGCCAGATCCAGGGCACGTGGGTGCTGGGCAACGAGGGCACCAACGCGCGGATGGGCCGCCTGCTCGGGCATGAGCTCAACCACCCGCGCCACCTGTCGATCGACGAGGACCTCGCGCTGTTCGACGCGGTGACCGATCGGGACGTGGCCGAGGTCGCCGCCGACCTGCTCGCGCGTCCGCGCGCCCTCGCCGTCATCGGCCCCTACGCCGGGGACCGTCGCTTCTAGCCACGCGGAGCGGCGGGCCCGGGGAAGCACGGTTCGGGCGCCGCTGCGCGCGCAGCGGCGCCGTTTTCACCCCTCCAACAGGCTCTGGCCGACGTATCCGCCCTCCGCGCAGCCCGGCGGCACGGCGAACACCGCCGACCCCACGGCCGTGACCCACTGGTTGAGTAGGTCGAGTTCGTCCAGCTGGCGCTGGATGGGTACGAACTGGCGCAGCGGGTCGGCCTGGTAGGAGGCGAAGAGCAGTCCGGCTTCACCCGTCACGCCGTCGCGCAGGTCGTAGTTGTAGCCGCGGCGAAAGATTCGCTCGTCAGGGTCGCCCGTCCGGGCCCGCCGCACGTGGGCGAACGACGGGATGACGGTCAGACCGTCGGGCCCGGTGGCCTCCAGATCGACCTCGTCGTGCTCGTTCTCGCCGGTCAGCGGCGCGCCGTTGTCCAGACGGCGCCCCACGACCGCTTCGCGGGCGGGCCGGTCGATCTCGTCCCAGGTGTCCAGGTCGGTGGCGATCCGGCGCAGGACGAGGCTGGTGCCCCCGGCCATCCAGTGGGGGCCGCCCTCGCCCCAGACGAGGTGGTCGAAGTCCTCCGTGCCCGGGGCCGGGTTGGCGGTGCCGTCCACCTGGCCCATGAGGTTGCGCATCGTGGTGCCGTCTGGTTGGGAGCCGTGGGCGCGCCGGAACCCGCTCTGGGACCAGCGGGGCCGACTGAACGGCCGGGCGTCCCGGAGCAGCATCCGCACCGTGTGTGAGACGGTGACCGGGTCGTCCGCGCAGACCTGGACGAGCAGGTCGGCTTCGCCCCACTCCGGGCTCAGGTCGTCCTGCTCGAATTTCGGCAGCGGACCGAGCCAGTCGGGCACGGCGTCGGGGTTCACCCGTTCGACCAGGCCCCGCCCGAACCCGAAGGTGGCGGTCAGGCGGGCCGGGAGTTCGGCCAGTTCGGGCTCGGTGTCGGTGAGCGCGGGAACGCCCTGGGTGAGGCGCGCGGCGTTGTCGCTGAGGATGACCATGAGCCGCCGCACCGCGTCCGCGTCCGCGCCGTCGTCCAGGTCCAGTGCGACGAACGTGGCGTGCGACTGCGGCGGTGTCTCCACGCCGGCCTGGCGCCGACCGTGGAACGGCACGGTGCGGTCGCCGTGCAGGGGCGCCGACTCCGATCCGGGAGCCGGTTCGGCCCCCCCGACCAGCCGGTGCGCCGCGGTGGCCCCAGCCGCGCCGATGCCCGCGGCGCCGAGTCCGGCCGCGCCGCCGAGGAGTAGTCCCCGGCGGCTCATCCCGCCGCCGCCCGCCCCGCTGTCGTGTGCCGCGTCCTCGGAATCGTGGTCGGCCATCACTCGTCCCCGTAGCCGTCGCCGGAGTCGCCACCGTCCTCGCCCGAGCCGTCGCCCTGGCCGGAGTGGTCGCCCTCCATGTCGCCCATGTCGTGCTCCTCGCCTCCCTCGGAGCCGCCCTCGTACTCCTCGTTGGCGCCGGTGTAGGGGCGGATGGGCGCGTCAAAGGATGCGGTCGATCCGTCCGCGAACTCCACGGTGACGGTGAGTTCGTTCCCGGCCGCCAGGTCCCGGGTCAGCTGCATGAGCATGATGTGGTACCCGCCGGGCTCCAGGGTGTAGGTCTCGCCCGCCGGGATGACGAAGCCGCCCTCGACCTCGGTCATCGTCGTGTCGGTCCCCTCCATGGCGACCTCGTGCAGTTCGACCGTGTCCGCGCCGTCGGCCGTGGCGGAGACGATGGTCATCTCGGATGCGGAGGTGTTGGCGATCTCCCCGAAGACGCCGGTCATCCCCTCGTCCTGGGTGACCGCCTTGACCCAGGGGTCGGTGATCTCGAAGCCGTCGGCCGCCGTCGCCTCCGCGGCGGCCTGCTCGGCCTGCGCCTCCTCCGGTTCGGCGGAGCCGCCTCCGCACGCGGAGAGGGCGAGGGCGAACAGGGCCGCCGCCGTGGCGGAGCGGGTGGTGCGCTGGTGCATCGGATGACTCCCGTGTCGGGCCGCGGACGCGGCCGTTCACCGTGACAGTCGCTCCGGAGCGGCGCCCGGTTCCCGGCGTTCTCAGCGTCGCCTGCGGCGTCGGATCTCGATCGGGGTCGGCGCGGCGGCGTTGGCCGCCCCGTGCACGGTGACCTCCAGCAGCCCCTCGCCGTATCCGGCCTCGACGTCCTCGTCCTCGACGTCCTCGGGGAGGGCGATGTCGCGGCGGAAGGCGCCCATGTACCGCTCGGAGGAGTAGTAGACGACGTCGCCCTCGTCGCGGCGGCGCCGCCCGCTGATGGTGAGGACGTTCTGGCTGAGGCTGACCACGACGTCCTCCTCGTAGACTCCGGGGATCTCGCAGCGGATCACCAGGTCGTCGCCGTGCGCGAGGATGTCGGTGGGTGGGCTCCACGCGTCGGCGAAGCCCCGCTCGCGTTCTCCGGCGTGGCTGATCTCGCTTGAGGACATCGTCTCGGAGATGCGGTTCATCTCGGTGATCATGTCCATGACCCCGTGGAACGGGTTGCGCGTCCTCTTGCGTGTCACGGCCGCCTCCTGCTGGTCTCGGTCTGTCTGCGGTCCACGTGGGTCACTCCTCCCGAGGGCGCGGCGCCGTGGCGCGGTCCCGGTCGGTGGGCCCGGTCTGACCGTGCTGCGGCTCCTCGGCCAGTGCCCTGCCCAGGCCCCACAGCATGAACAGCAGGATCACGGCGAAGGGAAGACCGGTCACGACGGAGGCGGCCTGGAGGGCGGCCAGGGCGTCGGAGCCGCCCAGGACGAGCAGGACGAGGGTGACGGCCCCCTCGGAGATCGCCCAGAAGGCGCGCTGTGCCCGGACCGGGTGGAGGTCGCCGCCGTTGGTCAGCGTGTCGACCACCAGGGAGCCGGAGTCTGACGAGGTGATGAAGAAGATCGTGACCACCAGGATGAGCAGGAGCGCGATCGCGTCGCCGAACACGGGCGAGAACGTGAACATCACGTCGATGAGGCGGAACGCGCGCTGTTCCTCCGGCAGGTCGGACAGTCCGCCGCCCTCGAAGAGCTCGTAGAACAGGCCTGAGCCGCCGAACACGCCGAACCACAGGATGGACACGATGACCGGCGCGAACAGCGCGCCGACGACGAACTCGCGGATGGTGCGGCCATAGGAGATCCGGGCGAGGAAGACGCCGACGAAGGGCGCCCAGGAGATCCACCACCCCCAGTAGAAGATGCTCCACGTCGTGGTCCACCGGGCCGCCTGGGGGTCGGCGAGCGGGCTGGGGAAGGACAGGCTGAGGGGGATGAGGGCGGTCAGGTACTCGCCGGCCGCGGTGGTCATGGTGCTGATCATCCACAGCTTGGGACCGAACAGGAACACCACGATGAGCAGCAGGAACGCCAGCCACAGGTTGATGACGGACAGGCGGCGGATGCCCTTGTCGATGCCGGCGAGCACGCTGAGCAGCGCGGTGCCGGTGATGACGACGATGATGGCCGCCTGCACGTGCTGGTTGACGGGCACGCCGAACACGTAGTCGAGTCCGCCGTTGATCTGGAGGGTCCCCAGCCCCAGGGACGTGGCCAGGCCGAAGAGCGTGCCGAACACCGCGAGGACGTCGACGAGGTTGCCGGGCCAGCCGAACGCGCGGTCGCCGAGCAGCGGGTAGAGGGCCGAGGCCGGGCGCAGGGGAAGGCCCTTGCGGAACGCGAAGTAGCTCAGTGAGAGCCCGAGCGCGATGTAGATGGCCCAAGGGTGGAAGCTCCAGTGGAAGAAGCTCAGCGCGAGTGCCTCGTCGGCGGCCTCCGCCGGGGGCGCCTCCCCCTCGGGGACGAGGAAGTCGGCGTTCCTCGGCCAGGTCAGGTGGTGGATGGGTTCGGACACGCCCCAGAACACCAGGCCGATGCCCATGCCGGTGGTGAAGAGCATCGCGAACCACGCCAGGGTGCCGAACTCGGGGCGGGCGTCGTCCGGGCCGAGGCGGATCCGGCCGAACCGGCTGAGCATGAGGTAGACGGCCAGGACCAGGAAGAAGGTGGTCGCCAGGACGTAGAGCCAGCCGAGTTCGCTCCCGATCCAGTCGCGTGTGGCCGTGGCCGCGTGCAGCAACGGGCCGGTGGCGAACACGCCGCCGACGACGAAGGCGATGATCACGGCCCCGGACACGAAGAAGACCGCGGGGTTCGTGTGCTCCCGTATGTGGTCGCGCAGGGTTGAGATGGTGACTCCTCCCCAGCCCCGGAGGGTCGGCTGCCCTGCCGGCCGGGACGGCGGTGTCCGGGGTCGAATGGCGTCCGTGCGGACGGCCGGTGTATTCCGGATGTTAGGGGAGGTCCGGGTGGGTGCCTGAGTGGCGCGATCCGGGAGTTTCGGGAACCATTCCCGACGAAAGGGAGCGGAGCGGGGTCAGAGCGGCTGGCCCGGCAGGGCGGCGTAGGTCTCGGTGAGGCGGTCGACGAGCACCGATCGCGGCAGGTGGACGCCGTCGATCTCGGTCACCGGGCGCACCCCGGTCGTGGCGTTGGTGGTGAACGCGCCCGCCATCCGGGTGCAGGCCGCGGCGGCGACGGGCCGGGTGGAGACCGGGATCCCCAGGTCGACGGCGGCCCGCTCGACCAGTTGGGCGGTCACGCCCGGAAGGCACGGGGCCTGCGGCCACACCAGCCCGTCGTCGTCCAGGAAGCCGATGTTCCAGGTGGGCCCCTCCGAGACGCGGCCGTCCGTGCCGGTGAACAGGGCGTCGTCGTACCCGTCGAGTTGGGCGGACCGCCGGTGGCGGATCGAGCCGAACAGGCCCGTGCCTTGACCTGGGGCAGGTCCCGGGTGAACGGCCGGGTGGTGACGAGGACCTGGGGCAGCGCGCGGCCGGCCGGACGGCCCAGGTCCAGGTCCGGGTCGAAGACGGTCACGCGCACGACGCGGGGGGAGGGATGGGCGCGGGCGGTGCGGCGGACGAGTTCGAGGACGCGGGGCAGGTCCAGTTCCGTGCCGAAGAGGGTGCGGCAGTCGCGGGTGAGCCGTTCGGTGTGCAGATCCAGGCCGCGGACGCGCAGGTCCGCGACGAGCATGGTGGTGAAGTGGCCGTATCCGCACAGGGCGAGTCCGGCGAGTTCCCCGGTGCTGACGGGGTGTCCGTTCAGTTCCATGTCGTCCTCATCCTGGCAGTGGGGGACCTGTGTCACCGGAGTTTCCCGCACGTGCGGCGGGGAGGTCAGGCCGGGGGGCGGGGAGCGCGCACCACGCCGTCGAGGGTCGCGTCGAGCCGGTCCAGCCAGTCGACGATGACGGCCAGTTCGTCTTCGGAGTAATCCTCGTGCAGCCGCGTCATGGCGTCGCGCATGCCCGGTGACGAGGCCGCGGCGAGGCGCTCGGCGCCCTCGGCGAGCTGTACCGCGACCTTGCGGCGGTCCTCGGGGTGGCGGGTGCGTTCCACGAGACCGCGCTCCTCCAGCCGGTCCAGGACTCCGGTGACCGAGCCCGTGGACAGGCACAGGCTGTCGGCGATCTCCCCCGGGGTGAGCGTGCCGGACACCCGCAGCAGCGTGTAGCACTGGAAGTCCGTCGGGTTCATGCCGCTGACGGTCGCCATCCGGTGCAGGAGGCGCACCAGACCGACCGCGAGTCGCTGCCCGCCGTCCTGGAGGGCGTCGTAGAGGTCGTCCCGCGACCGGGTGTCGGGTCCGCCGGAGGGCGAGGCCGGCGCCGTTTCCATGGAGCTCCCGGCGGGTCGGTGACCGGCTGGTCCGGTCCTACCCAGAAGTCTAGGCGGATGCGCGCACCGGGCTCGGAGCGGTGAGGGTTCCGGCCGACACGCCGGGAGGACGCCGTCGTCGGCCCGTGCGCGACACGGGGCGCGTGCGGGGCGCGGGGCGCGTCAAGGGGTGCGGTCGCGACCTCCTGGTCAGCGTGGTGCGCGCCCGCCCGCACGGAAGCGTTCGGGCTCCGCGCCGGCCGGGTGCGACCGGCGGGGACGGGGAACACCGAGGGTGAGGCGCGCCGAGGACCCGGGAGAGAGTTCGGTCGAGCGGCGCCACCGGGCGTGCGGGGGGACGTGGGCATCGTGCGCATACTCGTGACCGGGGCCAGCGGGTACGTGGGGGGTCGGCTGGTGCCCCGTCTGCTTGACGCGGGCCATGAGGTCCGGTGCCTGGCGCGGAGTCCCGGCAAGCTCCGGGACCACCCCTGGCGCGACCGGGTCGAGGTGGTGCGCGGGGACGTGCTCGACGGGACCGGCCTGGCCGAGGCGCTGGCCGGAGTGGACACCGCCTACTACCTTGTGCACGCGATGTCGGGCGGTCGCGGGTTCGTGGGCCAGGACGCGCGTGGCGCCCGCACCTTCGCCCGTGCCGCCGAGGACGCGGGCGTCGGCCGTGTGGTCTACCTCGGGGGCTTGGCGCCGCGCGGGGTGGAACTCTCGCCGCACATGTCCTCGCGGTCGGAGGTCGGCGAGATCCTGCTGGCCTCCTCCGTGCCCGCGGTGGTCCTGCGGGCCGCGGTGATCATCGGCTCGGGTTCGGCCTCCTTCGAGATGCTGCGGCACCTGACCGAGCGCCTGCCGGTCATGACGACGCCCCGGTGGGTGCGCAGCAGGGTTCAGCCCATCGCCGTGCGCGACGTGCTGCGTCTGCTCGTGGAGTCGGCGCAGCTGCCGGAGGGGACCAACCGCACCTTCGACATCGGTGGCCCGGAGGTGCTCACCTACGCGGAGATGATCCAGAGGTTCGCGGCGATCGCCGGGATCCGCCGACGGTGCATTCTCCCGCTGCCGCTGCTGTCGCCGGGACTGTCCAGTCACTGGGTGGGGCTCGTGACGCCGGTCCCGGCGTCCATCGCGCGCCCCCTGGTCGAGTCGCTGCGCCACGACGCGGTGATGGGCGAGGACGACCTGTCCGACCTGCTCGACGACCACGAGCGGCTGCGTTTCGACGACGCGGTGCGGTTGGCGCTGCTCAGGGTGTGCGAGGGGCGCGTGGACACGCGATGGTCGTCGGCGGCCTGGCCGACCGCTCCGTCGGACCCCCTGCCCACCGACCCCGACTGGACGGGCGGCAGCCTGTACACGGACGAGCGTTGGCAGGTCGTGGACGCCTCTGCCGATCGACTGTGGTCGGTCATCGAGGGCATCGGCGGTGAGCGGGGCTGGTACTCGTGGCCGTTGGCCTGGGCGGCGCGCGGGTGGATCGACCTCGCGGTCGGCGGTGTCGGCTTCCGCCGGGGCCGCAGGGACCCCGCCCGCCTGCGTGCCGGTGACTCGGTCGACTTCTGGAGGGTGGAGGACATCGTTCCCGGTCGGCTGCTCCGGCTGCGCGCGGAGATGCGGTTGCCCGGTCCGGCGTGGCTGGAACTGGGCGTCGAGCGGGACGGCGGCCGCACGGTCTACCGGCAACGGGCGCTCTTCCACCCCCGCGGGCTGCTCGGGCACCTGTACTGGGTCGTGGTCACACCGTTCCACGGTCTGATGTTCGGTTCGATGGCGCGCAACATCGCGCGCCGGGCCGAGAGGGAGGCCTGACGGGCGTCTCCCGCCCTTGGCGGGGGCCGGGAGGCTGGGGTCGTCGGCGAGCGTGTTAATCTCTTGGCACAAATTAGCTCGAAATCCAAGATAGTTGTTTTCAGAGCTATTCGCGTCGACGTGGAGGCAGGTGCTGCGATGACACGGAACACCGGGCGCCGGAGCGGATACCCGGACTGCTGGCGGCCGTGTCGGTGGTGGCGTGGATCGTCGGCGCGGGCCCCTCGGCTCGCTGCTCGGCGCTCTGGGCGAGGTCCAGACCAACGACCAGAGCGCCTTCCTGCCGATCGGCGCGGAGTCGACCCGGGCCGCGGAACTGGCGCGCGACTTCGACCGCGGCGACGGCGTACCCGCGATCGTGGTCTTCTCCGCCGCGCGGGACGTGGACGCCGACGACCTGGCGGCGCTCTCCCGGGTCGCCGAGGACCTCGCCGACCGGTCGTGGGTCGGCGGGGCTGTCATCGGACCCCTCCCCGGGACGGAGGACGCCTCCGTCGCCCAGATCATCGTTCCGATCGACTCCGGCGCCGACACCGGCGAGGCCGTCGCGCAGCTCAGGGACGTGCTCGCGGACGACCCCGTGCCCGGACTCCAACCCCAGGTCACCGGACCGGCCGGGTTCGCCGCTGACCTGTCCGCGGCCTTCGCCGGCATCGACACGAGCCTGCTCCTGGTCGCCCTCGCCGCGGTCCTGGTCATCCTGGTCGCCGTCTACCGCTCGCCCCTGCTCCCCGTCGTGGTGATCGTGGCCGCGCTCCTCGCCCTGGCGCTGTCCGGAGCGCTCGTGTACGCCGCCGCCGACGCGGGCCTGATCACCCTCAACGGTCAGAGCCAGGGCATCCTCTTCATCCTCGTGGTCGGGGCCTGTACCGACTACGCCCTGCTCCTGGTCGCCCGTCACCGCGAGGAGCTGGCGGCACGGAGCACCGCGGCCGAGGCCGTCGCCGCCGCCCTGCGCGGCGTGGTCGGCCCGGTCCTGGCCTCCGCGGGGACCGTGGTCCTGGGCGTGCTCTGCCTCCTCGCCGCCGACCTCGCCTCGTCTCGCGGGCTGGGCCCCGTCGTCGCAGTCGGGATCGGCGCGGCCGTCCTGGCGGCGCTGACGTTCCTTCCCGCAGCCCTGCTCCTCCTCGGCCGAGCAGCGTTCTGGCCGTTCGCCCCGGGCCGGGCGCGGGACGCCGCCCGGCGGCGTCCCGACGATGTCCGGGCCGGCCACCCCGCCTGGGGCGCGGTGGCCGCCTCGGTCGGACGCCGTCCCCGCGCCTACTGGACCGGCACCGCCGTCCTCCTCCTGGCAGCCGCGGCGCTCGCCCCCCAGTTCGACGCCACCGGAAGCTCCCAGGCCGAGATCTTCCGGACCCAGGTCGAGGCGGTCGACGGCCAGGAGACCCTGACCCGCGGCTTCGGAGCCGACTCCACGGCCGTTCCGGCTCTGGTCGTCGCCGACGCGGACCACACCGACGCCGTCATCGCGGCGGCTGAGGGGCTCACCGGCGTGAGTGGCGCCGAGCCCGTCCGCCAACCGGGCCCTCCGGGCCAGGAGGGCGCCCCGATCACCGAGGACGGCCGCGTCCTGGTCGAAGCCGTGCTCGCGCACCCGCCGGAGTCCGCCGAGGCCGTGGACACCGTGCGGGAACTGCGCGGGGCACTGGCCGAGATCGACGGAGCCGACGCGGTGGTCGGCGGCGCCGCGGCGACCGCCCTGGACACCCGCGACGTCGCCAAACGCGATTTCGCGGTCGTGGTCCCGCTCGTCCTCGCGGTGGTCTTCCTCGTCCTCATCCCGCTCCTGCGCTCGCTGGTGGCGCCCCTGCTGCTCCTGGCGGTCAACGTGCTGTCCTTCGCGGCCGTCCTGGGCGTGGGCGCCCTGGTCTTCGACCGCGTGCTGGGCCTGCCCTCCGCCGATCCCGTGGTGCCCCTGTTCGCCTTCGTCTTCCTGGTGGCGTTGGGGATCGACTACAGCATCTTCCTCATGTCCCGGGCGCGGGAGGAGACTCTCGTCCACGGCCACCGGGCGGGTGTGCTGCGCGCCCTCGCCGTGACCGGCGGCGTCATCACGTCGGCGGGGGTCGTGCTGGCGGCGACCTTCGCCGCGCTGGCGGTCATCCCGCTGCTGTTCCTGTTCCAGCTGGCGTTCCTGGTGGCCTTCGGCGTCCTCGTGGACACGCTGCTGGTGCGCTCGCTGCTGGTCCCCGCGCTCGCGCTGGAGCTGGGGGAGCGGACCTGGTGGCCGGGGCGTGCGGGCAGGGGCGGCGCGGGCCCCGGACTCCCCTCGGACGGTCGGGAGCGGACGGATCGGGCCGCCGTCGCGGACGTGCGCTGAGCGGGTTCCGCCCCGTCGTGGGCGCCGGGGCGGGCGGCGTCATCGGCCGTCCGCCCTCCGCTCCATCGCGGTGAACGCGGTGACCAGCTGTTCCTCGGAGGTGTCCAGGTAGCGGGACAGCTCGACGGCGGCGGTGTCGGCGTCGCGTTCGGTCAGCCGCTGGTGGATCCGCCGGTTCCAGTCCAGGTACGGGGCGTGGAACTGCTCTGGCGCGTTCATCACGTGGAAGACCAAACGGGTCTCGGCCAGCACCTGGCTCATGAACTCGTTGATCCGCGCGCTGCCCGCCAGCCCCGCCAGTGCCCGGTGGAAGTGCATGTTGGCCGTGCCCATCGCCCACCAGTCGGCCTGCGCGCGCGCCGCCTGGCCCTCGGCCACGGCGGAGCCTACGGCGGCGACCGCCCGGTCGCAGGCGTCTCGTGCCCCCCGGACGGCGGGGATCTCCAACGTCCGGCGCGCGCTGAACAGGTCGCGGACGTCCTCACTGGTCGGGCGGTTGACGAAGACGCCGCGGTGCATCTGGTGCACCAGGAGCCGTTCGCGTGACAGGAGGCGGAAGGCCTCGCGCAACGTGTTGCGGGAGACCCCGTACTTGCGGCTGAGCCGCTCCTCGGACAGGCGCGTTCCGGGGGCCAGGGCGCCGTCGATGACGAAGACCCGCAGCATGTCGGCGACCCGTTCGGCCTGGCTGGTCGCTGGGGCCAGGGCCTCCGGTGGCTCTGGGAGCCGGTCGATGAGGTCGTCCGTGGCCGTCACGTGGGCTCCTTCGAGGGGCGGGTTCGTCCCCTCCATGGTACGTACCGGCGGATTGTTTTTACTGACCGGGTCTTTACCGTCCTCGTTGGATTGAAGTATTGTTCAACAATCCCACAATGGTGTGGGTCACTTTTCCCCCTCCACACCCGGAGACACCCATGGACGACTCCTCCGCGCCCGCCAAGGTGCGCCCCCGCCCCGGACGCGTCGCACTCAACAGCGGCCTGCTCGGCGCCCTGTTCCTCATGGCCACCAGCGCCGTGGGGCCCGGCTTCATCACCCAGACTACGACCTTCACCGCCCAACTGGGCGCCACCTTCGCCTTCGCCATCCTGGTGTCGGTGCTGGTGGACATCGCCGTCCAGCTGAACATCTGGCGCGTGATCGGCGTCGCCGACATGCGCGCCCAGGACCTCGCCAACCGGGTGCTGCCCGGGGCGGGCTACCTGTTGGCGGCCCTCATCGTCTTCGGCGGCCTGGTGTTCAACGTCGGCAACCTCGCCGGCACGGGCCTGGGGCTGGAGGCCATGACCGGTCTCGACCCGCGCGTGGGCGCCGTCCTGTCCGCGGTCCTGGCGGTCGTCATCCTCGGCGTCGCGCGACTCGGCGTGGCCCTGGACCGGATCCTGGTCGTGCTGGGCGTCGCGATGATCGCGCTGACCCTGTACGTCGCGTTCGTGTCCCGCCCACCGGTCGGGGAGGCGTTGCGCCAGTCGGTCCTGCCCGACCAGCTCGGCAGCGACGTCTTCCTCGCCACCGTCACCATCATCGGCGGCACGGTCGGCGGCTACATCACCTACGCGGGCGCGCACCGCCTGGTCGAGCTGGGCAAGGGCGGGCGTGAGAACGTCTCCGCCATCACCCGCACGTCCGTCACCGGCATCATCGTCACCGGCGTCATGCGGGTCGTGCTCTTCCTCGCCGTCCTCGGCGTGGTCGCGGGCGGCGCCGCGATCGCCGACGCGGCCAACCCGGCGGCGGAGGCGTTCCGCGTGGCGGCGGGCGAGGTCGGCCTGCGGATGTTCGGCGTCATCTTCTGGGCCGCCGCCGTCAGCTCCGTGATCGGCGCATCCTACACCTCCGTCTCCTTCGTCACCACCTTCCACCCGGTGCTCACCCAGCGCCGAGGCCTGCTGGTCACCGTCTTCGTCGGCGTGTCACTGGCGGTCTTCCTGGTCGCCGGTCAGGCCCCCACCACATTGCTCGTCCTGGCGGGAGCGCTCAACGGCGCCATCCTGCCCATCGGCCTCGGCGTCATGCTCTATGCGGCCACCCGCCGCTCCCGGGACCTGCTCGGCGGCTACCGTTACCCGCGCTGGCTGCTCGCCATCGGATGGGCCGCCTGGGCGCTGACCCTGTACATGGCCTGGAACGCCCTCGGCGGCATCGCCGCGCTCCTGCAGTAGGCACACCCCGATCCCGGCCGTGCCCCGCCCGGCCCCGGCCACCGGGCACGGGCGGGGCACGACCCCTGAGGAGGACCCACGTTGCGCATCGACCTCAACTCCGATCTCGGCGAAGGCTACGGCCGCTGGGAACTGGGCGACGACCAGGCACTGCTGTCCATCGTGACCAGCGCCAACGTCGCCTGCGGCTTCCACGCGGGCGACCCGACCGTGCTGCGGCGCACCACCCGCGCCGCCGCCGAGCGCGGCGTGGCCGTCGGAGCGCACGTCGGATACCGCGACCTCGCCGGGTTCGGGCGCCGTTTCGTCGACATGCCGCCCGGCGAGCTGACCGACGACGTCCTCTACCAGCTGGGCGCCCTGTCCGCGTTCACCGGGTTGGCCGGTGAGCGCATCCGCTACGTCAAACCGCACGGCGCGCTGTACAACGCGATCGTGCACCACTCCGACCAGGCCGCCGCCGTGGTCGAGGCGGTCCGCTCCTTCGACCCCGGCCTCGCCGTGCTCGGACTGCCCGGCTCGGAGTTCCTCCGGTTGGCGCGGCAGGCCGGACTGCCCACCCGCCGCGAGGCCTTCGCCGACCGCGCCTACACCCCCGAGGGGACCCTGGTCTCCCGCCGCGAACCCGGCGCGGTCCTGCACGACCCCGACCAGATCGCCGAACGCTGTCTGCGCATCGCACTCGGCGAGCCGATCACCGCGGTCGACGGCAGCGAGATCCGAATCGAGGCGGACTCGCTCTGCGTGCACGGCGACAGCCCCGGCGCCGTGCAGATCGCCCGCACCGTCGCCGACAAGCTCAGGGCCGAGAGTGTCACCCTGGCCCCCTTCACCGACTGACTCTGGGAGGAACCGAACGTGCGCGTCCTGACCTGCGGCGACACCGGTGTTCTGGTGGAGGTCGCCGACCTGGCGGAAGTGATCGCCCTGCGCGCGGCGCTCGCCGGGCACTCCGTGTCCGGGGTCACCGACATCGTCCCCGCCGCCCGCACCGTGCTGCTGCGGGTGGAGCCCGGAACGGACACCGACGCGGTCGCGGCCGCCGTCACCGAGCTTCCCCTCGCAGCGGAGCGGCCGGCGGTCGACGGCGGCACGGTCACCATCCCGGTCGCCTACGACGGCGAGGACCTGGCCGACGTCGCCGTGCTGACCGGGCTCACCCCGGCGGAGGTCGTCCGGGCCCACACCGCCGCCACCTGGACGGTCGCGTTCTGCGGCTTCGCTCCCGGGTTCGGCTACATGGTGGGCGACGACTCGCGCCTGCACGTGCCCCGACGCCCCGAGGCGCGCACCCGCGTGCCAGCCGGAGCGGTGGCCCTGGCGGGGGAGTTCGCCGGGGTGTACCCGCGCAGCTCCCCGGGCGGGTGGCAGCTGATCGGCCGCACCGACGTACGGGTGTGGGACCTGGACCGCGACCCCCCGGGGCTGCTGCGTCCCGGTGTGCGCGTGCGATTCACGGAGGCGGCGTGAGCGCGCTGGAGATCCTGGCCACCGGCCCGATGACCACCGTGCAGGACGCGGGGCGGTTCGGG
Source organism: Nocardiopsis sp. CNR-923 (assembly GCF_001942255.1). GTDB lineage: Bacteria > Actinomycetota > Actinomycetes > Streptosporangiales > Streptosporangiaceae > Nocardiopsis. Next base: position 69,061 of record NZ_MKKC01000062.1, on the reverse strand, counting down.
CACGCCGACCTCGGGGTCGGGCGCTCCGGCGCGGCCGACACCGTGTCCTACGCCCTGGCCAACCGGCTGGTGGCCAACCCGGTCGGCGCCGCCGCCCTGGAGGTCACCATGGGCGGGCTGCGCGTGCGCGCACGCGGTGCGGTGACGGTGGCCGTCACCGGGGCGCCCGTGCCGTTGCGGGTGGACGGGCGCGGCGCCGCCGTGGACTCCGTCGTCCACCTGCCCGACGGAGCGGCGCTGACCATGGGGGTCCCCGCGCGGGGGCTGCGCACGTACCTGGCCGTGCGCGGGGGCGTGGACGTCGCCCCCGTGCTGGGGTCGCGCAGCACCGACGTCCTGGCGGGGCTCGGTCCGGCCGTGCCCGCGCCCGGGGACCGGTTGCCCGTGGGACCGGCGCCCGCCGCGTTCCCCCGGGTGGACCAGGCGCCGACCGCGCCCGTTGGCGAGCCGTCGATCGTGCTGCGCGTCGTGCTCGGGGCCCGGGACGACTGGTTCACCGACCAGGCCGTGGCCACGCTGCTGTCCCGGGAGTACGAGGTGACCTCGCGCAGCGACCGGGTGGGGGCCCGCCTGGCCGGTCCGGCGCTGGAGCGGTCGCGCGGCGGTGAGCTGCCGAGCGAGGGCATGGTGGCGGGGTCGCTCCAGGTTCCGCCGAGCGGTGAGCCCGTGCTCTTCCTCGCCGACCATCCCGTGACCGGGGGGTACCCGGTCGTCGCCGTGGTGCGCTCCGCCGACCTGCCCCGGGCGGCCCAGGCGGTGCCCGGGACGCGCGTTCGCTTCGCACTCTGACCCGGAGGTCTTTCGATGCCCCAGTCCACCGCCCGCGCCGCGCTGTCCCCCGACGAGGCCCGAGCCCTGTTCCGCGGTGGGCTGCGGCGCCCACGGCCGGGTACAGCGCCGGGTTCGCGCAGGCCAACCTCATCGCCCTGCCCCGGGAGCTGGCGTTCGACTTCCTGCTGTTCGCCCAGCGCAACCCGAAGGCGTGCCCGGTGCTGGACGTCGCCGAGCCGGGGGAGACCTCGGCCCCGGTGTTCAGGGGCGACCTGCGCACCGACCTTCCCGCCTACCGGGTGTACCGGCACGGGGAGCTGGTGGAGGAGCGCACCGAGGTCGTCGACCTGTGGCGGCCCGACCTGGTGGCGTTCCTCATCGGGTGCAGCTTCACCTTCGAGGCCCCGCTGCTCGCCGCCGGGGTGCCCGTCCGGCACATGGAGGCCGGGACCAACGTGCCGATGTACGTGACCGGCCGCCAGTGCCGTCCCGCCGGGCGGTTCCGCGGGCCGCTGGTGGTGTCGATGCGCCCCGTTCCCGCTGACCGGGTCGCCGACGCGGTGCGGATCACGTCGCGGTACCCGGCCGTCCACGGCGCTCCCGTGCACGTGGGGGACCCGGAAGGGTTGGGGATCGCGGACCTGGCGCGGCCCGACTTCGGCGACCCGGGCGAGGTGCGGGCGGGCGAGGTGCCGGTGTTCTGGGCGTGCGGGGTGACGCCGCAGGCGGCGGTGATGGCGTCCGCGCCGGAGTTCGCGATCGGCCACGCGCCCGGGCACATGGCGGTCACCGACGTCCGGGACGCCGACTACCAGGTGCCGTAGTCCTCGGCACCGTGCCCCGGGTCGCGGTGATGGTGTGGCCGCAGCGGTCGCAGGTGGCCGATGCCGTCGTTCCGTGGCGGACCGGCGGTTGGTCGGGGACGTAGTCGTGGCCCCGACCACCGGCGCACGCGGTCGTGCCGTCCATGGGTGTGCTCCGGGGGTTCTCGGCCGGGGACTCCCCCGGGGAACGGTGGGTCTGGGGTGGTTCAGGAGTCCAGTGCGGCGCGGAGGACGGCCTGGAGACGGGCGACCGGGTCGCCGTCGTCCGGCGGTCTGGGCGGCAGGATGAGCGCGAGCCCGACCGCGTCAGCGAGGCTGGGGCGGCTCGGGATCTTCACTGAGTCAGGCTGGTCCTCGTGGTGGTCACTCATGGGTGGCCTCCGGAGTTTCGAGCGGGGAGTGCCAGACCAGGGCGTGCGAGTAACGGTCCGGGCGCGGGCCGCGTGCGACGCGGGTGACGTGGCCCCGGGTGGCGCCGTAGACGGGGCGGTTCTCCAGGTCGGGGCCGAGGTGGCGGACGCGTGCGCCGTGTGCGGAGGCCCAGGCGCGCAGTTCGGACACCGTGGACAGTTCGCGGATGTCGCAGACCCGGGTCATCGGCGCGTCCCCAGCCAGGAGAGGCCGTCCAGGGCCGCGCGCAGGACGCTTTCGGGGGCGGTCGTCGCGCAGGGGCGGGGGATGTGGCGACGGACGCGGTGGGCGCGCCGGGGGCGGCGGGGGAGCGGGATCGGGTGGTCGTTTTTCCCGTTTCGCGGAATTCGGATGTGTGCGTCGGTAGAGTTTCGCATGGGTCCTCGTTCTTCGTGTTCGTGTCGGGATGAGGGTCCGCGCCCTGGGCCGCTCCTATCGGCACAGGGCGCTTTGTCATATTTCGGGCCGTTCTGCCTGGTGTCGAGGTGGGACGGCCGGGTCACCGGGTTCCTCTGGACCGTCAGCGGAGGCCCGTCCCGGTGGTCACCCCGACCCGAAATGCAGGTCGGGTGGAGCGACGCTACTGCGCCGCCCGGTAGTGAAACCGTGCCTGAACAGCCATCTCGCGGTCCAGGAGTGAGCTGTTTTCCGAGCGGATTTGCAGGAACCACAAGTTCGGGACGCGAATTCGTGGTTTCCTGTGGCAATGTCGAAGAAAAAGCTTGTCAACGAAGCGGCTGTCGCACTGTTCGCGAGGGAAATGTTCCTTAAGCGAAACGCGTCGGGATTGTCGCAGAAGGAGTTCGGCGACCTCATCGGCATGTCCGCTCAGCAGATCGGCGCGGTCGAGCGACAGGAGCGCATGCCGACGCGGCAGTTCGCGCAGCTGCTCGACGAGAAGTTGGGGGCGAACGGCCACTTCACGGAGCTGTGGTCAGCGACGAAGCTGCTGGGGCACCGGCGTTCGTTGCCCAAGTACGTGGAGTTGGAGCGGCGTGCGCAGAACATCCGTCAGTTCCAACCGCAAGTGATGCCAGCCCTGTTGCAGACGGAGGACTACGCGGCTGAGGTCCTGCGTGCCGCCTTCCCCCCCAAGCCGTACTCCGAGGTTGACGAGCTGCTCGCGGCTCGCATGGCCAGGCAGAAGGTCTTGGACAGAGACCAGTCACCGCTTGTGGAGTACGTGATTGACGAGGCGGCTTTGCGTCGCGTGGTTGGTGGACCCGACGTCATGCGGGCACAGTGGGATCAGATCATAGAGCGATCCCAGGAGCCGTTCGTGACCGTTCAGGTGCTGCCGTTCGATCAGGGAGCGCATGCCGCGCTGGAGGGGGCCTTCACCATCCTTGGGCTGTCGCCCGTGGAGTCAGTGATGTACCTGGAGAACGCCGAGGGCGGACAGGTCTACAGTGATCCCCAACTCGTGTTGAACGCCACGGGCAGGTTCAACTCGCTCATGGCGGGAGCCTCTCACCCGCAGCGAGTAAGGACTTCCTGGTCAGAGAAAGGAACAGGTCGTGAACACGCTCGACGGGTACCACAAGTCCTCCTACAGCGGGAACTCGGGAGAGTGCGTGGAAGTACGGGAAGGGGACAGCATACGCGTTCGTGACACCCGAAACCGACACCTGGGCTACCTCGCTGTTCCCGCAGGTGAGTGGACCGCCCTCCTGGTCTCGGTGCGCGTCGACCGCTGAACGGGAAACCGGCCCCGCTCTCCGCCTCATCGCGGCGGGGGTGGTTTCTCCGCCCCCGCGGTGTGGCGGGAATTCACCGACCCCGGCTCGGGTGCCTCACTCCCGTGAGTCCCCCGGCGCCCGCTGGTCGGGGAAGGACTGGTCGCGGCCGGTCTCCTGTCCGCGGATCTCCTCCCCGCCCTGGGACTTGCGACGCCGCGCGTACCCCGACTGGCTGGCGTACAGGGACTTCGACGTCCGCGACGCGTCGTCCCGGCGCGCCCGCCGGGCCATCCGCCCGAGTTCGTCCGCCTGCTCGTTCACCTGCGGATCGGCGTGCGCCGCCGACCCCGCGGGCGGCGCGGGCAGGTTCCGGCGCGCCTCGTCCAGGATGTCCGCCGCCTCCGACCGGTTCCCGCGCCGCAGCGCCTCGCTCGCCCTGCGCTTGGCGGTCTGGGCGCGTTGCAGCGCCTCCTCCGTGCGCACCTCCGGCGCCGGTGTCCTGCCCGAGGCCTCGTTCCCCGGCACCACGTTCACCGTGATCGGCAGGGTCGCCGTGTAGGTGGTCAGCGTCGCCGGATCGACGTAGACGGCCTCCACGGTGGTGACCGTGACCGTCCCCAGCTCCGCCACGCCGGGCACCTCGACGCGCAGCAGCAGGCGGCGGTCCTCGCCCGAGTAGAGGTCGCCGAGCTCCACCATGAGCGAACCGTCCGGCAGCGTCGACGACGGGACCTCGCCGACCACCTCGACCCTGCGCACGTGCGGGCCGGACGGCACCCGCAGCGACACAGCCTGCGCCGACTTCGCCAGCAGGTAGTCCGCCTCCCGCGCGATCAGCCCGCCCGCGGTGTCGGGCTCCTCCGCGAACAGCGCTCCGCCCGCGCCGCCGTCGGCGATCGCGCCGAGCAGGGCCTCGTCGTAGCCCAGCCCGTACCCGAGGGTGGTCGTGCTCACCCCGTGGGCGTAGGCGTCGGCCGCCACCTGCCTGAGCAGGTCGTGGTCGGTCACCCCCTGGTTGGCGTGCCCGTCCGAGACGAGCAGCAGGGTGGCGCCCCTGCCGTCGGCCGCGCGACGGGCCTCCTGGATCCCGCGCAGCAGACCGCTGGACAGGTCCGTGCCCCCGCCCGCCCGGAGCGCGCGGATCCGACGGCGTACCCCGGCCTTGTCCGACAGGGGCGCCGCCGCCACCTCCACGCTCGCCTGGGTGTCGAACGCGACCAGACCGAAGTTGTCCGTGGGGGAGAGCCGGTCCACCAGGGCCAGGAGGGCCTCGACCGCCCCGCGCAGCCGCCCGCCGCCCATGGAGCCGCTGCGGTCGAGGACGATCTGGAGCGTCGCGGGCGGGCGCTCGGCGTCCGCCTTGTGCTCGGGCGCGGTGACGTCGAGCAGGACGCGGACGGCGTCGTCGGAGTCCAGGGGGACGACGTCGAAGTCCAACAGCGCGGACAGGTGCATGGGACACTCCCGGGGGTCGGTTGCCCCCAGGGTAGGAACGGGGACGGACGTTCGCCCCGGGATGGCCGGATCAGGTCACGCCGGAGTCCTCACCGGTCGCCGCCCGAGAACCGGTGCGGCGGGTGGCCGTCCGGTGCGAGCCCGCCGAGTTACGATGAGCGACATGTCAGCTACGACGTTCTTCGGCGGGGGCGAGGGCCGGGGACGCGGCCTGCCCTCGCTGGCGGTGTTCGTCGGCGCCTCCTACCTGGTGGCGATCGCGGGGTCCGCGGCGGCTTCGGACGCCGGGGCGCTGTACTCCTCGCTGGAACGACCGCCGTGGGCGCCTCCGCCATGGCTGTTCGCCCCGGTGTGGACGGTCCTGTACGGGATGATCGGCGTCTCCGCGTGGCTGGTGTGGCGGCGGGCGGGGTGGGACGCGCGCACCGCCCTGCTGTGGTGGTGGGCGCAACTCGTCCTGAACGCGCTGTGGACGCCGTTGTTCTTCGGCGCCCGGCAGTACGGTCTGGCGTTCCTCGACATCTGTCTGCTGCTCCTCGCCGTGGTGGTGACGATGGTCCTGTTCTGGCGCGCGCACCGGGCGGCGTCCCTGGTGCTGGCGCCCTACGCCCTCTGGGTCGCCTTCGCTTCGGCGCTCAATCTGAACCTGTGGATGAACAACGCCTGATCCGGCCCGATCGGGGAGCGGACCAGGGCGCAATCGCCGGTGACGACGGGAATGGCCGGCTTTCTCCGAATGTGTTTTCCCTGGTCATTGCCCTAGGGTGAGGTCAGTCACGCACTCGGAGCGCCGAACACGGGGGAAAGCCGATGAAGGTTCTGGTCACCGGAGGCGCCGGTTACGTCGGCAGCGTCGTCACCGCCCGGCTGGTCGAGGCGGGTCATCGGGTCACGGTCCTGGACGACCTCTCGACGGGGCACGCCGACGCCGTCCACCCGGGGGCTCGCCTCGTGCCCGGCACAGTCCGCGAACGCGCGGCCGACGTGCTCGCCGAGGGCCAGGACGCGGTCCTGCACTTCGCGGCGCGCTCGATCGTTGCCGAGTCGGTCGCCGATCCGGGCCGCTACTGGGACGGCAACGTCGGCACGTCGCTGGCCCTGCTGGAGGCGATGCGCGCCACCGGCACGGGGCGCCTGGTGTTCTCCTCGACCGCCGCCGTCTACGGCGAGCCCGAGAGCACGCCGATCACCGAGGACGCGCCCGTCCGCCCCACCAACCCCTACGGCGCCTCCAAGGCGGCCGTCGACGCCGCCCTCACCGAACACGCCCGCATGCACGGCACGGCGGCGGTCAGCCTCCGGTACTTCAACGTCGCCGGGGCCGACCGGGGAGTGGGGGAGCGGCACGGGGTCGAGACCCACCTGATCCCGATCGTCCTGTCGGCGGCGCTGGGGGAGCGGGCGTCGGTGTCGGTCCACGGCGACGACTACCCGACCCCCGACGGCACCTGCGTGCGCGACTACATCCACGTGGCCGACCTGGCGCGGGCGCACCTGCTGGCCCTGGAACACGCCCGGCCCGGCGCGCACGAGATCCTCAACCTGGGCAACGGGACGGGCTTCTCCGTCCGGCGGGTGCTGGAGGTGTGCCGCGAGGTCACCGGTCGCCCCATCCCGACCGTGCCCGCTCCACGCCGCCCCGGTGACCCGGCGACCCTGGTGGCCTCCTCCGAGCGCGCCGCGCGCGTGCTGGGCTGGCGGCCCGAGCGGTCCGACCTGCACACCATCGTCGCCGACGCCTGGGAGTTCGCCCGCCGGGCCACCCCCGCCACCGCGCCCGTCGCCCTCTGACCACCGGGTCAGGGGTGTTCGTCGAGGAGGCGCGCACCGCCGCCCGTCACGCGTCGGGCGCCTCGGTCGGCTCCGGAACCGCCGTCAGCCGGGCGGATCCGCCCGCCGCACCCGCACGAGCTGGGTGAGCAGCGCCAGCACCGGCAGTTCCAGGAGCGGACCCGCCACCAGGGCGACCGCGATGAGCGGCCGGTCGGGGAAGGCGGCTACGGCCACGGCCAGGGCGACGGGTGAGTTGCGGGCGACCGTCGTCATGGTGAGCGTGACCCGTTGGTCGGCGGGCAGCCGCAGCACGCGCGCGGCGCCCACCGCGGCCAGGGGCGCGACCACGAAGAACACCCCCAGCGGCACCAGCAGGCCGACGAGGTCCACGGCGTGCTCGGCCACCGTGCGCGCCTGCCACGCGAACATCGCCAGCACCGCCGTGTACAGCAGCGGCAGCACCGCACGGTTGGCCCACCCCATGAGCACCCTGTCCCGCCAGAGGGGCCCGCGCCACCACCGGGCGGACCGGCGCAGGACCACCGCCGCCGCCATGGGCAGCACCAGGACCAGGAGCACCGCCTCCACCAGGGTGTCCACGCCGACCATCGCCGCCTCACCGCCCAGCAGCAGCACGTACACCGGGAGCAGGACGAGCTGGAGCGCCAGGTTCAGCGGCAGCAACGCCGTCGCCGCACCCATGTGCCCCCGGGCCAGCCCGGTGAACACCAGGTACCAGTCCGTGCACGGTGTGACCAGCAGCAACAGGAGACCGATCCGCAGGTCCGGGGCGTCACCGAGCAGCCCCGCGCCCAGCGCCCAGGCCAGGAGCGGCGTCAGCACGAAGTTCAGCACCAGACTCGCCACGACCACCCGGCCGGACTCCCGGGCGGCACAGACCTGACCGGCGTCCACCTGGGTGAACACCGCGACGAGGAGCAGGATCAGGGCGGGCAGGACCGCGTGGCCCGCGGCCGCGCCGACGGGCCACAGCGTTCCCGCGGCCAGCCCGGCCAGCGCCGCCGCGGCCACGAACAGGCCCTGGAACCTCTCCGACGGGGACACGGGGCCTCCCACCTGTGCGATCGGGCGGACGGTGCCCACAGTAGGCGTAGCGGCCACCGGGGTTGGCGACACCCACCCCGGTCGACGCTCCACACCACCCAGGCCGACGCCCGCCGGACCTCCGTCGCCAGGCGCCTGCCCTGCCGATCGCGACGGGCTCAACCCACCGCACTCGCTCTGTGCCGTGTCGGCGGGACGGATCAGTCCCAGGCCCCGGTGCGGGCGGCGCGCCGGGCGTAGTCGGCGAAGTCGCGGGCCGGGCGGCCCAGGACCCTCGCCACGTCGTCGGTCGGCTCGGTGTTCCGTCCGTCCAGGGTCTGCTGGAAGATCTCCACCAGACCCCGGACGAGTTCGTCGGACAGGCCCTGCGCCACCGCTCCCTCGATGTACTGCCCCGGTGCGATCGTCCGGTGCTCCACCGTCCGTCCGGTCGCCTCGGACAGGACCGCCGCGGCCTCCGTGAAGGTCAGCGACCGCGGCCCCGTCAGGTCGTAGGTCCGCCCGGCGTGCCCGTCCTCGGTCAGCGCCGTCACGGCCACCGCAGCGAAGTCGTCCAGGTCGATGAAGGGTTCGGCGACGTCCGGGACCGGCATGAACGTGGCCCCCGCGCGGACCTGCTCCGTGAAGAAGCTCTCGGAGTAGTTCTGCGCGAAGAACGAGGACCGCGCCAGGACGGTGTCCGGGAAGGCGTCCCGGACCGCTCGCTCCGCGGCGAGCGCGCCGTCCTCCCCGCGCCCGGACAGGAGCACCGCCCTGCGCACTCCGCGTTCGGCGGCCCGGGCGGCGAACCCGGAGACGGCCTCGATCGCGCCCGGCATGGCGAGGTCGGGGTGGTAGCAGAGGTAGACGCCCGTGACGCCCTCCAGCACGGGGTCCCAGGTGCCGGTGTCGTGCCAGTCGAAGCGCGGGGAACCCGACCGCGACCCGACGCGCGTGTCGACTCCGCGCTGCTTGAGGAGGTCGGTGACGCGGCGGCCGGTCATCCCCGTGCCGCCGGTGACAAGGACTCGTTCGTGTGTGGTCATGCGTCCAGTACAGCAGCGCCGGGTCAGATGGAACATGGCTCATTCGCCGGATCGCATAAGAGATCGTCTGAATCGGAGTAGGGTGGGGGATATGGATCCCCTCACCCACCTCCTCGACGGGCCCCGCGCCCGGGGCGCCTGCACTCTGCGCACGGTCATGAGCCCGCCCTGGACGATCGAGGTGCGCGACCGCGCCGCGCTCACCCTCGTCGTGGTCACCTCGGGACGGGCCCGCGTGACCAGCCCGCACGGGGAGGCCGGCCTGGGCCCCGGCGACGTGGCGCTGATGCGCGGACCGGACCCGTACACGGTCTCCAACGGCGGCGGTCGCGTCCCCGCGATCACCATCCTCCCCGGGCAGCGGTGCGTGTCCGCCGAGGGGCGGGAGGTCTGCCTGACGATGAGTTACGGTGTCGGCGCGTGGGGGAACGACCCCGACGGCGAGGACACGATGATCGTGGGCGCCTACGAGGACGAGAGCGAGATCGGCCGACTGGCCCTGGCCGCCCTGCCGCCGATGGCCGTCCTGTCGGGCGGCCGCGTCGACGCGGCGCTCGTGGACCTGCTGACCCGCGAGATCACCTCCGGCCGGGTCGCCCAGGCCAGCCTCACGACCGGCTCCTGGACTCCCTGCTGGTCATGGCCGTGCGCGCCTGGCTGGAGGAGGACTGCGACCGCTGCCCCAGCTGGCTCTACGGACAGAGCGACCCCGTGGTCGCGCACGCCCTCGACCTGCTGCACGAACGCGCCGCCGAGTCCTGGACCCTGGACACGCTCGCCCGCGCCTGTTCGGTCTCCCGCGCCACCCTGGCCGCGCGCTTCCAGCGGGCCGTGGGCACGCCGCCCATGACCTACCTGCGCACCTGGCGGCTGAACCTGGCCGCAGACCTGCTCACCGCCGATCCCGAGCTGCGACTGGAGGCGGTCGCGGCGCGGGTCGCTACGGCAGCGCCTTCGCCTTCAGCACGGCCTTCCGCAGGCACACGGGGGTCAGCCCGTCCGGGTACCGTTCCCGGCCGCGCGCCGAAGCGGTGCCGTCGTGAACCGCGACCGCAGGCGCCGCAGCATCCGGGCGTCCTGGAATCCGACCGCCCGCGCCGCCGCCTCCACGGTCTCCCCCGCGCCGATCAGGTGCTCGGCGCGCTCCCACCGCAGCGCCTGCTGGTAGCGCAGCGGCGTCAACCCGGTCGCCGAGACGAACGCGCGGGTCAGTGTGCGCTCACTCACCCCCGCCAACGCCGCCAGGTCCGCCAGCCGCAGCGGCGACAGGTACCGCGCGTCGATCGCGTCCTGGACCCGGTGCACGACGTCCACGACGTGTCCCCGGTGCCGCAGCATGGCGCTCGCCTGCGGTTCGTCTCCGTTGCGGCGCGCGTAGACCACCATGTTCCGAGCCACCGCCGCCGCGGCAGCGGGACCGTGCCGGACGGTGACGAGGTGGAGGGCCAGATCGATGCCGCTGGCGATCCCCGCCGAGGTGACCACACCCCCGTCGCCCACGTACAGCACGTCGGGCACCACGAGCGCCCGGGGGTGGCGGCGGGCCAGCTGCTCCTGGAGATCGTGGTGGGTGGTGCAGCGCCGTCCGTCCAACAGGCCCGCCTCGGCCAGGGCGAACGCGCCCGAGCACACGCTCGCCACGGTGCCGCCGGCCGCGTGGTGCGCGGTCAGGGTCCGTCTCCGCGCGTCGGTCAGCACCCGGCGCACCGGTGCGCCGCCGGTGTGCCAGCCCGGGACCAGGACCAGGTCGCCCCGACCCACATCGGGCCAGGAGGTCTCGGCCCGCAGGGGGACGCCCTGCGCGGTGGGGACGTCCTCGTGCTCGGCGACGTACCGGGTCCGGTAGTCCAGGCCCAGGTGCGACGCGGCGGTCGAGAACACCTGTGCCGGGCCCGCGAGGTCGAGCAGGTGCAGGCCCGGTGTGAGAAGGAAGACGACGGTGGTCACGATCCGGTCAGTGTAGTGGCATCCCCGGTGATCTCGGCGACCGTGCGCACCCGCGCGAAGCGGCCCGCGAGCGCGTACACGGTCCGCTGGACGACGGCGTCGGGGAGCAGTGTGGCGGGGTCGGCGAGGACCTCCTCCAGCGAACGCCCGGCGGGGGACCCCGGGGCCTCGATCGGCTCGGTGGCGGTGGCGTCGACCGCGAACGTCACCCGGTAGCCGAAGTCGGAGGCGACCCGGGCGGTGGTCTCGCAGCACTGTTCGGTGCGCACGCCGCAGACGGTGACCGCGTCCACACCCCGTTCGGTCAGGTATCCGTGCAGGTCGGCCCCGGTCATCGCGTTGTGCACGGTCTTGGTGCGGACCGGCTCGCCCTCGCGCGGCACGAGCCCGTCCATGAGTTCGACGAAGCCGAGTTCGGGGTCGAAGACGTTGCCGCTGCCGGGTTCGGTGTGCAGGACCCAGGCCACCAGGTCGCCCTGGTCGCGGGCGTGGTCGACCAGCGTGGCGATCCGGTCGGCCACGTCCGGGTCGGAGGCGGCGGTCCAGCTCTCGCGCTGGAGGAAGGACTTTTGGGCGTCGATGACGAGGAGTGCGTGTGCCATGCGTCGATCGTGTCAGTGGACCCCGGGCCGCGGCAGACACGATCGGGGCCGTTGGCGGACCGATCCGGTCACAGCAGCGGGTCCGGGCTCCATCGGCGATGGCCTTCCCGGACCGGCGGTGCGGACCGTGGCCGGGACGAGGGCGTGTCCCGTGGCGCACCCCAGCCCGACGCCCTCGCCGCGCTCGTCGGAGCGCATCCGGAGGGCCTCGGAGGACCCATCGGAAAACCTATGACCTTACCATGCATTTCTATTGGTCATGTGATCAGAGTGGGGTCTACTGTGGGCGGGTGCGCGCATTCGGACGCGTACGTCGAAATCCCAGGTCCGAAAGGTAAGAGGAAACACCATGTCCGTCACCAGCAGGGAAGTCCGTCTCGTCGCGCGTCCGGTCGGCGAGCCCAAGCCCGGGGACTTCTCCCTGGCCGAGAGCACCGTCGCCGATCCCGGTCCAGGCCAGGTCCTGGTCCGCAATGACTGGATGTCCGTCGACCCGTACATGCGCGGCCGGATGAACGACGGCGCGTCCTACGTTCCCCCCTTCCGGCTGGGCGAGGCGATGGAGGGCGGCGCCGTCGGCACGGTGACGGCCTCGGGCAGTGACGCCGTGCCCGTCGGAGCGACCGTCCTGCACATGGGCGGCTGGCGCGAGTACGCCCTGCTCGACGCGGACGCGTGACCGGGGTCGACGCGGACCGGGCACCGGCCGAGGCCTACCTGGGCGTCCTGGGCATGACCGGTCTGACCGCCTACGCGGGTCTGACCCGGATCGCCCCGGTCAAGGAGGGCGACGTCGTGTTCGTCTCCGGCGCCGCGGGCGCGGTTGGCAGCATCGCCGGACAGATCGCGCGCCACCTCGGCGCTCCCGGGTGGTCGGTTCGGCGGGCGGACCCGAGAAGAAGCGCCGCCTGCTGGAGGAGTTCGGCTACGACGCGGCGATCGACTACCGCGAGGGCGACCTGGAGGGCCAGTTGGCCGAGGCCGCCCCGGACGGGATCGACGTCTACTTCGACAACGTCGGCGGCGACCACCTGCGCGCGGCCATCGGCGCCATGCGCACCCACGGGCGGATCGCGCTGTGCGGCGCCATCTCCATGTACAACGCGACCGAGCCGGTGCCCGGCCCCGACAACCTCCACCTCGCGGTGGGCAAGCGGCTCACCCTGCGCGGGTTCATCGTGGGCGACCACTACGACCTGTTCGGCGAGTACGCCCAGCGCGCCGCGACCTGGCTGGCCGAGGGCTCCCTGCGCGCCGAGCAGACGGTGGTCGAGGGGATCGACCACGCCGTCGACGGCTTCCTGGACATGATGCGTGGAGCCAACACCGGCAAGATGCTGGTGCGTCTGGGATCCTGACGGCGCCGGCCGGGTCCGGCGACCCGGGTCCGGCCGTCCCGCCACCCCCACCTCGACAGGCGCACACGCGCGACGTCCCGCCGAACGGCGGACACGCCGTGCCCGCGGCTCGGTCTCGGCGCCCGACGGTGCTCCGAGGACGAGGCCGGGTGCCTGGACCGGCTGGTCGCCGAGGCCGACGTCTCCCCAACGGGCGACCAGATCGAGTCGCACCCCTACTCCGCCCAGGGCGCGATGGGTGCCGCCAACGTCGCGCTTGCCTTGCGAATGGCATGACATTTCCGGAAAAATCATCCACGAAATGGATGAGTGCTCCGGTAAGATTCCCTCCCCGGGGAAATGGGGTGCGATGTCCCCGGGTGTCTTTCCGCGGTTCGGGAGAGATCGCACGCGACGCCACGGCGTCGGAACGGTGTCGATTCCCCCTTCCCCGTCCGTTGTATCGTGCGAGTCCGGAGCGGATGAGCGAAACCGCTCCGGCGCGGTGGAGCTGGCCACGGACACCAGAAAGCACACTGAATGATCCAAAAACTGACAGCATGGCTGGGGCTGCGGACGGACCCCGTCATCTTCGCCGTCTCCGCCGGACTGGCCATTCTCTTCGTGGTGTCCGCGATCCTCTTCACCGACGCGTCGACACGGCGTTCGGCGCGGTCTCCGACTGGATTCTCATCAACCTCGGATGGCTCTACATCCTCGGTGTCACGACCTTTCTCATCTTCCTCATCGGGGTCGCGCTCAGCCGGTACGGACACGTCCGGCTCGGGCCGCAGGACAGCGAGCCGGAGTACCGCGACTTCATCTGGTTCTGCATGCTGTTCGCCGCGGGGATCGGGAGCATCCTCATGTTCTGGGCCGTCGCCGAGCCGATCAGCCACTACGCGGACCCGCCCCGGGGGGACGTGGCCCCCGAGTCGGTGGAGGCGGCCCGGCAGGCTATGGGCTTCACGCTCTACCACTTCGGCCTGCACACCTGGACGATCTTCTGCCTGCCCGCGCTCGCCTTCGCCTACTTCGTGTACCGCAAGGGTCTGCCGTTCCGGGTCAGTTCGGTCCTCCACCCCTTCATCGGCGACGGGATCCACGGACCCGTCGGGCGGGCCGTGGACATCGTCGCGTCCTCGGCACCCTCTTCGGGGTGGCGGTCACCATCGGCCTGGGCACGATGCAGATCAACAGCGGGTTGAACGAGCTGTTCGGAGTCCCGGAGACCCGGTTGACGCAGGTCGTGCTCATCGGTGTCGTCACGTGCATCGCCGTGGCGTCGGTGGCCTCCGGCCTGGACATCGGCATCAAGTGGCTGTCGACCCTCAACATCGTCCTGGCCGTGGCGCTGCTCGTCTTCGTCTTCGTGACGGGGTCGTCGGTGTACCTGGCCCGCGGCATCATCGAGACCACGGGCGTGTACCTGGAGGCGCTCGTCCCGCTGTCATTCTGGAACGACACCTTCGACAACACGGGATGGCAGGGCTCCTGGACCGTCTTCTACTGGGCCTGGACGATCACCTGGTCGCCGTTCGTGGGCATCTTCATCGCCCGCGTCTCCAAGGGACGCACGATCCGGGAGTTCGTGGTCGGGGTCCTGTTCATCCCCACCGCGTTCAGCATCGTGTGGTTCAGCGTGTTCGGGCTGTCGGCGTTCGACATCGAGAGGCACGGCGGCGGGGGCCTCGTCCAGGCGGTGGTGGTCGAGGAGGACCTGCCCGGGGCCCTGTTCGCCTTCCTGGAGCACTATCCGCTGACGGTGCTCCTGTCGGCGGCGTCGATCGTCATCGTGGTCATCTTCTTCACCACCTCCTCCGACTCGGCGTCCCTGGTGGTGGACATGCTGTGCTCGGGGACGGCGAAGAACCCCACACGGCAGCGCGTCTTCTGGGGCGTGGCCGAGGGGGTGGTGGCCGCCACCGTGCTCACCGCCTCCGGAGTCGGCGGACTGGACGCCCTGCAACAGACGATCATCGTGTTCGGGCTGCCGTTCTTCGTCATCGCCTTCATCATGATGGCGGCCCTCCTGCGCTCCCTCAGGAGGGAGACCGTGGCGGGCCCGGGGAGAGTGCGCCCGCTGTCGGTTCGGCGGCGCGGACGGCCCGACGGCGGAGGTGCGCCGTGATGGGTCCGTGACGGCTCCGACACGCGCCCGGCGGCCCCGGTGGACGAGCGGGCCGCCGGACGTCCCGCCGTCCCGACGACGGGACTTCACCGACCAGTGCGGGACCTTCTTACCCGCGTTCCGGTTAGTCCGACGCCTGACCCTGGAAGGATGAGGACATGAGGGCAGTCCGACACGCAGACTCTGGAGGTCGTCATGATGCTCATGCGTACCGACCCGTTCCAGGAGTTCGACCGGATCACCCAGCGTCTCCTCGGCGACGTGATGCACCCGGTCGTCATGCCGATCGACGCCTACCGCGAGGGTGACGAGTTCGTCGTGCACTTCGACCTGCCCGGCGTCCGCGCCGACTCCATCGACCTGGAGATCGAGCGGAACGTCCTGACCTGTAGGGCTGAGCGCCGGCTGTCGGTCCCGGAGGGCAGCGACGCGGTCGTGGCCGAGCGTCCCACGGGCAACTTCTCGCGGCAGCTCTACCTCGGGGAGGAGCTGGACACGGAGAACCTGTCGGCCGACTACGCCGACGGCGTCCTCACCGTCCGAGTCCCGGTGGCGGAGCGGGCCAAGCCGCGCAGGATCAGCGTCACCGGCGGTGCGGAGGCACGGCAGATCAAGGGCTGAGCGCCACGCGCGCCCGGGGCCGGAACCGACCGGGGTTCCGGCCCCGCGTGCGCGGCTGCTAAGGCCCGCAGACCCGCTGGACGACCTCGAAGCCCCACAGTTCGCTGCCGGTCGCGGCGGGCGCGGCCGCGCCCTCGCCGCCGTGCCCGTGCCCGGTCCGTCCGGATTCCCGGGCGGCTTGGGCGTGCCCGTGCCGGAAGTCCTGGCTGTTCACCCAGTTCTGGAAGTCCTCCTCCGCGCGCCACCGGGTGTAGACCAGATACCGGTCGGTGCCCTCGACCGGCCGCAGCAGCTGGAATTCCTCGAACCCCGGCTGGTTCTCCACCAGGCCGGCGCGCTTGGCGAAGCGCTCCTCCAGAGTGGCCCCCGACCCCTCCGGGACGGTCAGGACGTTGAACTTGACGACGCTCATGTCGCACCCTTCGCGTTGTTCGATCCGGGCCCAACCTATCGGCCGGTCAGCCGAAGACCACGTCGCCGTTCTCGTCGATCCGCCACCCCGGGTTGTGCGCGATCTCCCACACCACCCCGTTCGGGTCCTGCACGTGGGCGTGGAAGATGCCGCCGAACTCTCCGGGCTGGGGGCGCTTGAGCACCGTCCCGCCCGCGGCCAGCATCAGCGCCACGGTCTCCTCCACCTCCTCGGGCCCGCCGACGTTGTGCGCGAGCGTCACCCCCGACGCGCCGGTCGTCCCGGTCACGCCCGCCGCGCCGCCGAGGTCGCGGTCGAACTTCTCGGCGTCGAACAGCCCCAGCACCACACCCGGCGCGATCTGGAAGAAGACGATCTCGCCCGGCACGTCCAGCAGGCGCTGCCAGCCGAGGCCGTCGCAGTAGAAGGACCGGGCCGCGTCGAGGTCGGCGGTGGCGAGGGTGATGAAGTGGACCTGCTGTTTCACGGTGGACTCCCCGAGTCGCTGTGGGTGGCCCACCACATCCTGCCGGAGACCGCCGACGCCCCCGTGGAACCCGCCGCCCGTGTCAGAGCCCGTGCCTGCGCGCGACCATCCGCAGCACCAACGAACGCGGGAACAGCCGCCGCAGGGCGAACACCAGCGGCGCGTTGCTGCCCACGGCGTAGAACGGGCGCGGCGGGTCGGACTCGACCGCGCGGACGATCGTTCGGGCCACCGCGTCCGCCGGGATCCCCCGCGCCTCGTTGGCGTTGAGCGCGCCCAGCATCGTCCGGTACTCGTCGGCGAACGGGGAGGCCGCCCCCACGTACTCGGTGCGGCGCTCGCTGATGCCCGTGCTGATCGACCCCGGCTCCACCGTGGTCACACCGACCCCGTACGGCGACACCTCCCGGCGCAGGGCGTCGGCGAACCCCTTGAGCGCCGCCTTGGACGCCACGTACGACGACCGGAACGCCAGCGGGAAGCTCGCCAGCATCGATCCCACCATCACCACGCGACCGTACCGGCGCTCCCGCATCCCGGGCAGCACGAGTTGGGTCAGGCGCACCGCCCCGAACACGTTGATCCGGAACAGCCGCTCCACGGCGTCCGCCGGCAGTTCCTCCAGGGGGCCGCTCTGGCTCTCCCCGGCATTGTTGACCAGTACGTCGACCGGACCCGCGGCGGTCGCGCACGCCTCGATCGAGGCGGGGTCGGTCAGGTCCAGGGCCAGGTACTCCACGCCGGGGACCGGGGCCGCGACCGCCTCGGGCGCGCGGCTGGTCCCGTACACGCGGTACCCGCGCTGGACCAGGGCGGCGGCGACGGCCGCGCCGATACCGGACGACGCACCGGTCACGAGCGCGGTTCTGGCGGGGCTGGTGGGGGTCATCGGGGCTCTCCTCGGGGTCGTGGGGTGGCGGCCGGTGCGCACCGCCTCCATTCCTACCGTCCGGTAGCCCCGCCCGCGCCACCCCGAAGGGCCGTTTCCCACCCGTCCACGCGGGCACTGCACCACCACGGGGTTTGGTCACCGAAAGGATTGCTCTCATGACAGAGGGTATGAGTCGGGTGCTCGTCGTCGGCGCGGGCGTCGCCGGCCTCAACGTCGCCCACCAGTTGCGCCGCCGCGGGATCGACGTGGCGGTCGTGGAGTCCCGCCATCCGGGGGCGGCGCCTCCCACGGCAACGCGGGCTGGGTCAACCCCGCCCAGGCCGGCCCGGTCCCCGACCCCGTCCTGCTCGGCGACGCCGTGCGCGCCTTCCGCGACCCGGACGCCCCGCTGCGCATCGCCCCCGACGCGCTGCCCCTCCTCACCCCCTGGTTCCTGCGGTTCCTGCGCAACTGCACCCCCGCCCGCCACGCCCGCGCGCCCGCGCCCTGGCCATGCTGGGCAGACGCACCTTCCCCCTGCTGGACCAGCTCGCCGAGGACGGCGTGGAGTTCACCCGCACCCGCACGGACTTCCTCGCCGTCGCCCAGGACCCGCGCGCGGCCGAGGCCTACCTCGGCTCCCTCGACCCCCTGCGCCAGGCGGGATTCGACCTGCCCGCCACCGTGCTGGGCGGCGACGAACTGCGCGAGGTCGAACCGGCGCTTTCCGGCCGGGTGCGGGCCGGGGTGCTCCTGCGCGATCACGTCCAGACCGAGCCGGACAGTCTCGTCGCCGGTCTGACCGCCCACCTGCGCGCCGAGGGCGTCCGCGTGGACGAGGGCGTGGCCGTGACGGGGGTGAGCGCGCGGGGCGGGGAGGTGGAGGCGGTCACGACCACGGCTGGGGAGCGTCGGGTCGGCGCCCTCGTCATCGCCACCGGCGCCAAGGCCGGCGCGCTCGCCACCCGGCTGGGGCGGCGCCTGCCGGTGGTCGGCGGCCGGGGGTACAGCTTCGACGTGCCCGCCGAGCGGTTGCCGCACGCGTCCACCCTGCTGCTCGACGCGCACGTGGCGTGCGCCCCGATGGGCGGCAGGCTGCGCGTGTCGGGCGGGATGGACTTCCGGCGCGGTCCCGCACGGCCGGTCCCGGAGCGGATCGACGCCATCACGCGCGGCGCGGCGCCCATGGTCGTCGGGGTGGACTGGACGGACCGGCGGCACGCGTGGGCGGGGGACCGACCCCTGGCGCCGGACGGCCTGCCCGTGGTCGACCGTGTGCCCGGGTACGCCAACGCCTACCTGGCCACCGGCTACTCCATGCTCGGCCTGACGCTGTCGGGCCCGGCGGCCGAGGCGCTCGCGACCTTCCTGGTCGACGGGTGCGCCCCGCGGTCCTGGAGCCCTTCCGTGCCGACCGCTTCGGCCCCCGGCGACACACTCCCTAAGCGAACCGATCACGTCGGCGGCACGGGCGACCGGGCGACCGGGCGGCGGGGTGGCGCGCCCGGCGCGCACGCTAGCGCGACCCCCCTGACCGGTACACGCGACGCGATGCGTGCGCACCGACACCCGGAGTGACGGATGTGGTGCAATGCGGGTGTACGGGAAGGACGGGGGAGCCATGCCCAAGCAGGTCGACCACCAGCAGCGGCGGGTCCAGATCGCGGAGGCGGTGTGCGCGCTCGTCTCGGCCCGGGGGCTGGAGGCGGCGAGCCTGCGGGACGTCGCGGCCCAGGCGGGGGTGTCGATGGGCCGGGTGCAGCACTACTTCAGGACCAAGGGCGAGATGCTCGCCTTCACGCTGGAGTACGCGGGCGAGCGCGACATGGCCCGGGTCCGCGCGTCGCTGGAGGAACGGCCCGGCCCCCTCTCCCCCAGGGAGGTGGTGCGACTCATCCTCGGCGGGCTGCTCGGTGAGGACGCGCGGCGGGTGGACGGCCTGAGGGTCGGAGTGGCCTTCCAAGCGCGTGCCCTCGTCGAACCCGAGCTGGCCCGGCGCGTGCACCGCGCCTACACCGGTGTCCGGGAGACGCTGGAGTACCTCATCCGCCGGGGGACCGACGAAGGCCGGACCGGGACCGAACCGGACGCCGGTCTGGAAGCGGCCGCACTGCTCGCGCTGGTGGAGGGGATGCGCGCCCAGTTGCTCCTGGGACAGGTGACGGGGGAGGAGGCCGCTCGGGTGCTCGACTCGCGGTTGGACGCGTTGTTCGTCGACTGACAGGAGCGGAACCGGGCCTGTGGAAAGCCGTCACCGTTTCTCCTGCCTGCACGGCCTGGAGCAGGCGGGGCCGCCCGCCGACCTCAGGCGGCACGTCACGGCGGTCGTCCCCACCCGGGCCATCGCCGAACTCCTCGGTGTGCCCGCCGAGGGGCACACGGAGTTCGTCGCGCTCGCCGAGGCGGCCGTTGACCCCGCGCGGGCGGCGGAGGGCCTGCGCGCGCTCCTCGGGTACATCCACCGGTTGGTGGCGGCGTGCCGGCCCGGGGCCGGCGAGAACGTGATCTCCGGCCTGCGAGCCGCGGGCGGCACCAGCGGCGAAGGGATCGTCCGACTGGCCATGGTGCTCTTCTTCGCCGGGGAGGAGACCACCAAAATGGCCATGACGACCGGCGTCGCCCGGCTGATGGCCCACCGCGACCAGTGGGAGCGGCTCCGCAAGGAGCCCGCACGCATCCCGGACGCGGTGGAGGAGATCGTGCGCACCATGGGCCGGAACGGAGGCGGGCTGGTCCGGTACGCCCGGACCGACTTCGAGTCCCGTCACCTGGTGAGGAACCGCGGACGGCACGCCAGGGCGGCCGCGTCAGGAGACGCGGCCGCCCGGACATCCGTCGCTACGTCCGCGCCTTCGGCCTCGGCCCCGAGCGCGGTCCGACCGGGATGAGCCGGTGGGTGGGCGGGGGCGCGTTCTCGTCCACCTCCGCGCGGAACTCACGTCCGTCGTCACGGCAGACGAACTGCATCACGTGCCGACCGGCCGCGGCGGCGCGGATCAGCCCGCCGGTGGTCGCCCACACTCCGGACATGTAGAACCCCTCCAGGCCCGGCAGTCCGGGGCCATACTTCTTCACCAGCTCCTCCAGCGTCTCGCCGCCCTCCACGAACGGTTGCCAGCCGAGCACCGTTCCGTCCAGGTTGCCCGTGTAGCGGACCTGGGTGAGCGGCGTGGCGATGTCGCGCACCCTGACCGCCTCGCGCAGCCCCGGATGGCGACGGTCGACCATCTCCACCAGGCTTCGGCCACCCGTCGCTTGGCGCGGACGTAGTCCCGGCCGCGTCGCACCGGCAGCGTGTGCACCTCCTCACCCCGGTGCAGTCGGCTCGACCGTTCGGGACCGGTGCTCAGCTCGCGCCACGGTTCGATGTCGCAGAAGTACGTCGCGTAGACCACCGCCGTCCCCGGCGGCGACAGCTCCGGATAGTGGGTGCTGCGGAACTGGACGTTGACGCTCGGGTGCCGGATGCCGAGCAGCGGCGCGGCCTCCTCCTCAGTCAGCAGATAGGTCGTGCACGGGTCGCGTCGGCGAACTCCTCGCTCAGGCCCAGGAAGATCGAGAAGTACCCGGGGAAGACCATCTCCGGTTCGTGGATGGTCCGCGTGTAGAGGCGGTGGTACTCCTCGTTGAGGTAGCGGCCCTTCAGCAGCTCGTGCATGGTCGTGTACCCGTCGCACGCCGCCACCACGATGTCCGCGCGGTGCTCGCTGCCGTCGCTGAGCCGTACGCCCACGGCACGGTGGTCCTCCACCAGGATCTCCTCGACCCGGGCGTGTAGCTGATCTCACCGCCCAGCCGCCGGTAGCGGTCCTCGATCGAGCGCGCCAGGCCGAGCGAACCGCCCTCGGGGACGCCCGCGGCGCGCCCGGCGTGCGCCGCGAGCTGGAAGTAGAACGGCAGCACGGGGAAGTTGGGGTGCTTCTCGTACAGGATGTGGTTGAACGCGTCCGTGAGCAGCGGGTCGGTGAACCGCTGGGAGTAGTCGCGCATCAGCACCGTGATCGACTTGCGGATGACGTTGAAGTACGGGATGAACTTCGACATCATGCGCGTGCGCTCCACCGGACCCATCAGTCCCACCGGCTTCAGGAACGGGTAGACGCGCAGGCACCGGATGAACCGCCGCAACCCCTGACAGAAGTCGCGGATGACCCGGGCGTCGGCGGGGGACAGGTCGAGCAGGTGCGCCTCCAGCCGGTCCGGGTCCGAGTAGAAGTACACCTTCCGCCCGTCCTGCCCCCGCACGACGTTGAACACGTCGAAGTGGCGCATCTCCTTGCCCTGGAGCGCCCCCAGTTCCATCCAGATCTGGTGCATCTCGCTGCCGGGTCCGTTGCCGAGCAGCCAGCTCACGCACCAGTCGAAGGTGAAGTCGCCCTTGTCCCAGGCCGTGCAGCACCCGCCGGGGATCTCGTGCATCTCGAAGATCCGCGTCCGGTACCCGTTCATCCGCGCGTACACGCCGGTGGACAGCCCGCCCAGCCCGCCGCCGACGATGATCATCGACTCCCGGGGCCGCGCCGCGGTTCCGCCGCGCGTCGTGCTCTGACGCCGATCCCTCATCGTGCCTCCGCCCATCGTTCGTCCCACGCGTCCAGTTGGGGCAGGTCCCCCCACTTTCCGGGATGCCAGGGCTCGCCGCCCTCGCTCTCCCACGCCCGAAAGCGCAGCCCCAGATCGCGGCAGAGGAACTGCGTCGCGAACCGGCCCGAGGAGGCGGCCAGAATGAGGCTGCCGCCGCTGAACCAGTGTCCGGCCAGGGTGAGTCCGGCCAACCCCGGGATGCTCATCCGGTCCTTGTTGACCAGCTTCGTCAGCAGGTCGTCGGCCTCCGTGAACGACTTCCAGCCCAGGATGCTGCCGTGCCGGTTGCCGGTGTAACGCTCGGTCGTGACCGGGGTGGCCACGTCCACCAGCTCGATCCGCTCGCCCAGACCCGGGTGCCGGTCCTCCAGGAACGCCCGCACGAAGTCGGCGACCTCGGCCTTGCGCGCCCGGTACCCGCGCCGGTCGTTCGTGCGCAGCTCCTTCCAGTACCCGTAGTCGCTGAAGTAGGTGCAGTGGATGACCGATTTCCCCGGTGGGGCGAACCCGTCCGCGTACCGGGATCGCAGCTGCACCACGAGGCTGTTCTGGGAGCAGGACGGCAGCCGCGCGGCCTCCCGTTCAGGCAGCAGGTAGGTGGTGCTGTGCGCCGTCTCGGGGGGCAGGTCGCCCTTGAAGCCGACGAACGCGGACACCACCCCCGGGTAGAGCACCTCGGGTTGGTGCAGCAGCCGCTCGAACAGGGCGTCCAGGGTCGGGCTGGTGTGCTCGCCGCCGAGGAGCTTCTTCAGGACCGTCACCCCGTCGCACGCGCACACCACGTGCTCGCCGTAGAACCGGCGGCCGTCCCTCAGCTCGACCCCCACCGCGCGTCCGTCCTCCACCAGTACCCGCGTGGCCCGGGCGCGGTAGGCGATCTCCCCGCCCAGGGACGTGTACCGCTCGGCCACCGACCGGGCCAGCCCCAGCGATCCGCCCTGTGGGAACCCGGCGTTGTGGTGGTGGGCGCTGGCCAGGTTGAACAGGTACGGCAGTACCGGGAACACCTCGTGGTCCTGGAAGAAGATGTTCGGCAGGGCGCGGCGCACCAACGGGTCCTGGAACCGCTCCGCGAACTTCTCCATCGGTGTGGTGGCGGTGCGCCACATCAGCCGGAACCCCGGCAGGATCTCCCGGGCCGCCCTCAGCCGTTCCCGGAACGTGCGCAGCACGGGCGGGGTGAGGAACGGGTAGTGGTTGAGCCGGACGAACCCGCGAAGGTCGCGGCAGAGCTCGCGGATCGGACCCGCGTCACCGGGGGACACCTCCAGGAGGTGTTCCTCCAGCCGGTCCGGGTCGTGGTAGAACACCACCTCCCGGCCGTCCTCGCCGACCACCCGGTTGAACATCTCGAAGTCCGTGACCGTCTTGCCGTCCAGGGCTCCCAGCTCGCGCCAGATACGCGCCGCGTCGTTGCCCCGACCGGTCCCGGTCAGCCACTCGATCGTGTAGTCGAAGACGTAGCCCTCCCGGGACCAGGCCGTGCAGCATCCGCCGGGCAGGACGTGCTTCTCCAGGATCAGGGTCCGTGCCCCGCTCATCCGGGAGTAACAGCCGGTGGACAGGCCACCCATGCCGCCCCCCACGATGAGCACCCGGGGCGGCGTACCCGCGTCCCGTTCACGGCGGGTCCAGTCGGTGGCCGCGGTTCCGTCCGCGGCCGGGTTCGGAGTCTCAGACGGTGCCATGGTCGGCCTCCTCGGCGAGGACCTCGCGGATCAGCCCCGCGTTGAACCGCAGGTGTTCGTCGTCGAGCATGTCGGCGTGCTCGCCGGACCCGGCCAGCACCACGGTGGCCGTGGACGAGGACCCGTGCCAGGCCCCCTCCTCGCCCTCCGCGAACAGGTCGGCCTTCTTCTCGTCCGCCACGACCGTGATCCGCGCCGCCACCGTTCCGGTGTTGGGCCTGCGGGCGCAGAAGCCGATGTACTCGCGTGCCTGCTCCAGCGTCTCGGCCGCCACGACCTCCGACCCGGTGTGCTTGCGCAGGTGCTCGCCGAGTTCGAGCTCGAACACCGCCAGGTGCTCCTCGCCGAACTCGAACTCCTCGCGGACCCGGTAGGCGTCCACGGCGACCACGTCCCGTACCCGCCGCCCGCGGCTCTCCAACTCCTTGGCCACCTCGAGGCCAGGTTCCCGCCGAGCGAGTAGCCGAGGAGGCGGTAGGCCCCCCGTCCTGGACGGACTCGACGAGATCGGCGTAGCGGGCCACCTTGTCGTCGCCTCCCAGGTGGTTGAACGCCACCAGGCGGTGGTTGGGCAGGTGCTCGGCCAGACGCCGGTACACCAGCCCGTGGCCCCCGGCGGGCGGGAAGCAGAACACGTGCGGCCCGTCCACGTCCCTGTTGAAGTCCAGATAGGGTCCGGCCCCGTCGATCCGCCCGGTGACCACCCCCTCCAGGGTGGCCGCCATACCGTGCAGGGTGGTGGCCCGGAACAGGTCGCTGACCAGGATCGTGGCGTTGAACTCGTGCTGGAGGCGGTGGACCAGTTCGATCAGCAGGACCGAACCGCCGCCGAGTTCGAAGAAGTCGTCCCGCTGCCCGATCTCCCCGACGCTCAGCAGCTCCCGCCAGTGCTCGGCCATCCGGGTCTCGTAGAGGGTGACGGGTGGTTCGTGCGCCCGGTCGCGGGTCTCGGGCGCGGGGCGGGTAGGGCGTTGGTGTCCACCTTTCCGTTGGCGGTCACCGGCAGCTCCGCCATCTCCACGAACGCCGCGGGGATCATGAAGGTCGGCAGCGTCGCCGCCAGGTGTCGGCGCAGCTCCCGTACGTCGAGGACGGTCCCCGGCATCGGGACGCAGTACGCGCGCAGGCTGGTGTTTCCGGCCGCGTCGGCGCGCACCGTCACCACCGCCTGCTCCAGCCCGGGCCAGGCGGCCAGCCGCGACTCGATCTCACCGATCTCGATCCGGTGGCCACGCACCTTGACCTGGGAGTCGGCCCGGCCGATCAGGTGCAGGACTCCGGTGGCGTCCCATCGGGCGAGGTCGCCGGTCCGGTACAGGCGCACCCGCTGCTCCGGAGCGTCCCCCTGGGCGGTGGAGGGAGAGGGGAGGGGGAGGGCGACGAACCGCTCCCGCGTCAGCTCCGGGTCACCCGCGTACCCGTGGGCGACGCCGGTCCCCCCGACCCACAGCTCCCCGGTCACGCCGGGCGGCACGGGTTCGCCGCCACCGTCCAGGACGTAGACCGCGCTGCCGGGGAAGGGCCGTCCGATCGGCACCGTCCTGCCGGGGTCGGCGGAGTCCACCGCCCCCTCGAACCATGTGGTGTCGATGGTCGCCTCGCTCAGCCCGTAGGAGTTGACCACCCGGGTGTCGCGCCCGCACACCGCTCGCAGCCGCAGGTACTCCTCGTTCTTCCACACGTCGGAGCCGACCACCAGCAGCCGCATGAAGTCCAGGGAACGGCCGTCGCGCTCGCAGTGCGCCATCAGTCCGCGCACCACCGAGGGGACGAACTCACCGCAGTCCACCCGCTCGCGGACCATCGTGTCGTAGAGCAACGCCGAGTTCAGCAGGAGTTCGCGCGAGGCCAGCACCAGCGTTCCGCCCGAGCACAGGGCCCGGACCAGGTCGCCGGTGAACACGTCGAACGCCGGGCTCGCCATCTGGAGATGGACGCGCGCGTCATCCTCCAGACGGTAGGCGTCGCGCCAGCCCGCGTAGGCCGCGGCCAGGTTGGTGTGGCCGACGCGGACCAGCTTCGGCCGGCCGGTGGAGCCCGAGGTCGACACCAGGTAGGCGGTGGGGTCCTCGGAGTCCTCGTCGGCGGGCGTCGGCTCGGGGGCCGCGACCGCTCGACCGGCGGTGGGCGCCTGACAGGTGAGCAGGAGGTCGGCCGCGGACACCACCGTGACCGGCGCCCCGGCCAGCCGGTCCGCTCCCTGGTCATCGGTCACGAGCAGCCGTGCCTCGGACGCCTCCACCAGGGCTGAGAGCCGCTCCACCGGGTACCCCGGATCCAGGGGGAGGTAGGCGGCCCCCGCTCGGAGCACCGCCAGCACCAGGGTCACCAGCTCCGGTGACTTCTCCATGCACAGCGCCACGACCGATCCCGCCCCCACGCCGCTCGCGCGCAGGTGGGCGGCGAGGCGGGCCGACCGCTCGTCCAGCTCCCCGTAGGAGAGCACGCTCGTGTCGCCCGACTCGGTCGGAGCCGACACCGCGACGGCGTCCGGCGCCGCGGCCGCCGCCCGTTCGAACAGGACGTGGACGGGCTCGGCGCGCTCGGCGGGCACGCGCCGCCCGCTCCAACGGTCGACGATGAGCTCCCGCTCCGCGTCCTCAAGCATCGACAGACGCGACACCGGCTGGTCGACGGGGCCCCGCGTCAGTCCCCGGAGCAGGTTCACGTAGTGCGACAGCATCCGCCGCACGGTCTCGGCGTCGAACAGGTCGGTGTTGTACTTGAACACGCAGTGGAACAGGCCGTCGGCCGCCTCCTCGTAGGCGGAGAGGGTCAGGTCGAACTGGCCCTCCTCCTCCGGCAGTTCGACGTACTCCAGCCGGTACCCGTGCCGTTCCGTGGACACGCTGTGCGTGAGCAGGATGAACATCGCCTGGAAGACGGCGGACCGGCTGGGGTCGTGTTGCAGTCCCAGCTCGTCCACCAGCAGCACGAACGGGTACTCCTGGTGGTCCAGACCGCCCAGAACGGTCGTGCGCACCCGGTCGAGCAGTTCGGCGACGGCGGGATCGCCCGACAGGTCGGTGCGCAGGGGCAGCGGGTTGACGAAGTACCCGTACACCGACGCGAACTCCGGGCTGGTGCGGCCGGTCACCGGGCTGCCGACGATCAGGTCGTCCTGGCCGGAGTAGCGCTGGAGGAACAGGTAGTAGGCGCTGAGCAGGACCACGAACACCGTGACGCCGCGGTCCTCGGCCAGCGCGCGCACGCGTGCGCTCAGGTCGGCGTCGAGCGTGAAGAACTCCGAGGCGCCGTTGTTGGTCTGCACGAGCGGGCGCGGCCGGTCCGTGGGCAGGTCGAGCGCGGGAGTCTCCTCCGGCAGGTGGTCGATCCAGTACTCGCGCATCCGCGCCGCGTCGGGACCGGCGAGGAACCGGTTCTGGTGGTTGAGGAAGTCGAGGTAGGTGGCCGCGTGGTCGGGCAGTTCGATGGGGTGCCCCGACCGCAGCCCCTCATAGACCGCGAACAGCTCCTCGATGAACGTGAACGTGGAGATCGCGTCCGAGACGATGTGGTGAACCGCCTTCATGATCACCCAGTGGTCGTCCGCCCGGCGGTAGAGCCGGAACCGCACCAGCGGGTCGCGCTCCAGGTCGTAGGGCTCGCGGTAGGTGTCGACGATCAGCCGGTGGATCTCCTCCCACGGCCGCCCCTGGACGTCGACGAGCGCGTGGTCGTGCAGCGCGTCCTCGACGGGGCGGACGCGCTGCACGGGGCGGCCGTCGCGCATGGACACGTTGGTCCGCAGGCTCGGGTGGCGCTCCACGACCGTGCGGAAGGCCGTGAACAGGGCGTCGGGGTCGATTTCGGCGCGCACCTGGACGGCGCCGCCGATGTTGTAGGCGAACCCGTCCGGGTTGAGCTGCTTGAGGAACCACAGAGCCTTCTGGTTCTGCGTCAGCGGGTACTCGGCGGGGTCGGAGAACAGCTCGACCGCACCCGTGCTCACGCCGCCGACCACGCCGTCGGCGACCAGCTCCGACAACCGCCCGCCCAGTTCCTGGACCAGGGCCGCGACCGACCCGGAGCCCAGGAGGGCGACCACCGGCACGGTCACCCCGATCTCGGCCTGGATGCCGGAGCGCAGCTCCATCGCCAACAGCGAGTCGACCCCCAGGGAGCTCAGCGTCGCCGCCGGGTCGACACGGTCCTCCGACACGCGCAGGACCCGCGCCACGACCTGCCTGAACCGCTCGGTGAGCAGGTCTTCCCGGGACTCGGCGGGCGTGGCGGCGAAGACCTCGGGGAAGGCGCCCGCAGCGCCTGTGGAGTCGCCCGACACCGCCGACGCCGCCTCGGCGAGGTCGGACACCAGTGGCGGCGGTGGCGAGTACCAGGCCAGGAAGGTCGGCCAGTCGACCACGGGGCAGATCAGGAGCTGGGCTCGGTCCTGCTCGACGACGCGTTCGAGCACGGCCATGCCCGCCTCCGGGGACAGCGAGCTCATGCCGCGCGCGGTGCGGTAGTGCTCGACCAGACCGAGTTCCTCGATCATGCCGGTCGCCCACGGGCCCCAGTCCAGGCTGATCGCGGGCAGTCCGCGCGCCCGGCGGTGGTGGGCCAGGGCGTCCAGGAGGGCGTTGCCCGCCGCGTAGTTGGTCTGACCCGCGGTGGTGAGCAACCCGGCCACGGAGGAGAACAGGACGAAGTGCTCCAGCGGCTCGTCGGCCAGGAGGCGGTGCAGCAGACGGGCGCCGGTGGCCTTGGGAGCGAACACCGCGTCGAACACGGTCCGGTCCATGGCGGGCACCAGGGTGTCGTCGACGTGTCCGGCCAGGTGGAACACCCCACGCAGCGGCTGTGCGTCCCGCGCGCGCCGGGCGGCGAGCCAGGCGGAGAGGCCGTCGCGTCGGTGAGGTCCAGGCAGACCGGTTCGACGTGGGCGCCCAGCCGCTCCAGGTCGCGGACGAGACGGACGTCGCGGCCCGCACGGGTGTCGGGGTCGGTCTCCCGCCACTGCGCTCGGTCGGGCAGGGGCGTGCGGCCGACCAGCACGAGGCGGCGTGCCCCCCGCTGGACGAGGGTCCGGCACAGCAGACGGCCGAGCGCTCCGAACGCGCCGGTGACCAGGTAGGCGCCGTCGGCGCGCAGCCGCAGCGGCAGGGGGCGCGGCAGGTCGGTGACCGGGAGCAGACGGCTGACGTAGCGCCCGCCGTCGCGCAGGGCGACCTCGTCGTCGCCGGTGTCGGCGGTCAACTCGGCGAACAGGGCGGCGGCCTCCGCGCCGTGGTCGTCCGGCCGGGGGCCGAGGTCGACCAGGACGCCCCGGTGGTCGGTCAGCTCCTGCTGCCACAGGACCCGGCCCACGCCCCAGGCCGGAGCGCCGAGGGGCTCGACCTCCTCGCCGGGGACCACCCCCTGCGCCTGACGGGTCACCACGTGCAGGGCGCCGCCGAGCTCGCGTGCGCCCAGGGTCTGGGCCAGTGCCACGAGGGAGTAGGCGCCGGTGCCCGGGAAGGCGTCGGCTTCGGCGTCGTCGGCCCCGTCGAACGACGGTGCGTCCAGGTTCCACATGTGGACGACGCCCGCCAGGGCGCCGCCGCGTTCTCCCAGGTCGTCGAGGAGGCGGTGCAGGTCCTCGGCCGAGTCCGGCCGGACCTCGAAGGCCCGACCGCTTTCCTCAGCGACCGAACGGATCTCGTGTGCCGCGTGTTCACCACCAGCCCCACTGTCCCCGTCAACGGCGTGGTTCGTGTCCCTGTCATGGCCCGTGCCCCCGGTCCGCGTCGCGCGGTCCGCCCTCGCCGCGAGGGACTCCCGGGACCCGCGGACCTCGCCCAGGGCATGGAAACCGGCGCCCGGCCGGACCAGGTGGCACCGGCCGCCGCGTTCGGTCACCAGCGCCGCGAAGGCGTCGGCCAGACCCCCGGCATCGGCCAGGACGAGCCACTCGCCGCCCGGCCGGGCGGCGACCCCCACGGTTCCCGCCGCCTCGTCGCGCTCCTGCCCTGGGGTCCGGGAGCGTTCGTCGGTCCCGTCCGGGACCGACGCTGGCCGCACGGTCTCGCTCGTCGCGTCAGCGTCACCGGTTCCGGTGGACACGGCTCCCTCGTCGGCCGCGTACGAATCGACCGGCAGGAGGTCCGGGGCGGGCACCCACGCGACGTCGGACAGCCAGCCGTCGATCGTGCCCGTGCCCACGGACGTCGACGCCCGCTCCACGTCCACCGCGCGCAGGCCGGTCACCGCGCCCAGCGGGGTCCCGTCCTCGGCGTAGAGCCGTATGTCCCCCACCAGTCCGTCCGCGTCCTCGCCCGCGACCCTCGCGTGCGCCCACACCGGCCGGTCGCCGATCGGGTCGATCAGCACCTCGGCCACCGACACCGGCAGACGGATCCCCGTACCGCTCGCCCCGGTCAGCCGGGTCGTCAACAGGGTCTGGAAGCAGGAGTCCAGGATTACCGGGTGGATGTGGTGGTCGGCGGCCTCGCCCCGGACCGGCGCGGTCGGCCGGACGAGCGCGAGTGCCTCGTCCGCGCCGGTCCACACCCGCTCGATGCCCTGGAACGCGGGCCCGTAGTGGTACCCCAGCTCACCCAGCGCCGCGTAGCACGCGTCGCGTCCAGACTCCGGTCGGCACGCCCGCGGACCGCGTCGACGTCGAGGTCCGGGCCGAGGCGGCGGGGCTGGCCTCCGCGCACCGTTCCGGCCGCGTGCACCGACCGCTGGTCGATGGAGCCGGTGGCGACGGCGAAGGCCGCGTCGTGCGGAGCGAAGGACACCCGCGCACGGGTCACCGATCCCGTGGGCAGGAACAGCGCCCGTCGGAACTCCACGTCCGCCAGCCCCGCGCGCTCACCGCCGGTCAGCGCGCGCGCCGCCTGGATCGCCATCTCCAGGTAACCGGCGGCGGGGAACACCGCTTTGCCCTGGATGCGGTGGTCGGCCAGGTAGGGCGTGGTCTCGGTGTCCAGGGACGCCTCCCACGCCGGATCCGCGCCGGGCAGCCGTCGTCCCAGCAACGGGTGGTCGACCCGGCCCAGCCGGACCCGCGCCACGTTCTCGGGCTCCACCCAGTACCGGTCCCGTTTCCACGGGTAGGGCGGCAACGGGACGGGCGCGCCCTCCGGGTGCAGGGCGCTCCAGTCGATCTCGACACCCAGTCCGTGCAGCTGCGCCAGGGACGTGGCCATGCGCTCGGGCTCGTCCTCCCGGCGTCGGATCGAGGGCAGGCAGCGGCCCTGGGAACCGCGGGCGTCCAGGCCCTCCCGGATCGCGTGGCCCAGGACGGGGTGCGGTCCGATCTCCAGGAACACGCTGTGTCCGTCCTCGGCCAGCCGGTTGACCGCCGCGTGGAACCGCACGGTGCGGCGGACGTTGTCCCACCAGTAGTCGGCGTCCAGTTCCGGCCCCTCGGCCCTGCCCTCGCGCCCGGTCAGGTAGAGCGGGACCTCGGCGGGTTTGGGACGCAGGTCGGCGAGAGAGGTGAGGAGTTCGTCCTGGATGGGGTCCATGCGGGCGCTGTGGTAGGGCACGAGCACGTCGAGGAACCGGTGGAAGACTCCCTCGTCCGCGAGCTGGTCGGCCAGCTCCTCCAGCGCGTCGGCGTCGCCCGCGAGGGTCACGCTCGCCGGGGCGTTCACGGCGGCGACGGAGACGCGTGCGCCGAACGGCCGGACGCGCCGCTGCGCCTCCTCCTGGGTCAGGCTCGCCGCCATCATCGTGCCGGTGCCCACCAGGGTCTGCTGGAGTCTGCTGCGGTGCACGATCACCGTGACCGCCTCCTCCAGTGTGTACACCCCGGCCTCGTAGAAGGCAGCGGCTTCTCCGGTGCTGTGACCGACGACGCGTCCGGGGCCACCCCCCAGGACCGCCACAGCGCGGCGAGCCCCACCTGGACGGCGAAGTTGGCTGGTTGGGCGAGCCATGTCTGGTCCATCCGAGAGGCGTCCTCGTCGGCGGACATCTCCTCGATCAGCGACCAGCCGGTCAGGCGGGCCATCTCCCGGTCGCACCTCTCGACCGCCGCGCGGTACACCGGCTCGGTCTCGAACAGCTGGCGGCCCATCCCCCACCACTGCGGGCCCATCCCGGTGAAGACCCACACCAGCCGCCGGTCAGCGGCCGGGAGGACGCGGCCGTCGACCGCACGCGGGTGGCTCTCGCCCCGGGCGCAGGCGTCCAGCGCCTCGACCAGGGACTCGCGTGAGGAGTACACGACCGACAGTCGCGACTCCAGGTGCTCGCGGCGGTGCGCGAGGGTGTGCGCGACGTCGGCGAGGACGGCGTCACCGGAGGCCAGTTCGTCCCGGATGCCGGCCGCGATCTCGGGAAGGGTCCCGGGGTCGCGAGCGCTCAGCGGGAGGATCGCGGTCCCGTGGGAGCGGGGCGGCCGTGCGGCCAGGACGGGGGCGTCGTGTCGCGGGGGCGCCTCCTCCAGCAGCACGTGTGCGTTGGTGCCGCCGAATCCGAACGAGTTGACCCCGGCGCGGGCCGGGCCGTCCTGCGCGGGCCAGGGGGTCGCCGCGGTGGGGATCGTGTAGGGCAGGGCTTCGGCGTCGATCTCGGGGTTGAGCTCGTCCAGGTTGATCTGCGGAGCGATCACGCCGTGCTTGAGGCTCATCACGGTCTTGATCAGTCCGGCCACACCGGCGGCGGACTCGGTGTGGCCGATGTTGGCCTTGACCGACCCCACGTAGCAGGGCGCCCCCGCCGCCCGGCCCACGGCCAGTGCGCGGCCGAGCGCGCCGGCCTCGACCGGGTCGCCGACCGGCGTGGACGTGCCGTGCGCCTCCACGTACTGGAGGTCGCCGGGCGTGATGCCCGCCTCGGCGCACACCTGCTCGACCAGGCGCGCCTGGGCGTCCGGGTTCGGGACGGTGATCCCGTCGGTGCGCCCGTCCTGGTTGACGCCGGTCGCGGTGATCACCGCGTGCACGGGGTCTCCGTCGGCCAGGGCCCGCGACAGGAGCTTGAGCGCGACCATCCCCACGCCCTCCGCGCGGACGTAGCCGTCGGCGGAGGCGTCGAAGGTCCGTGACCGGCCGTCGGCGGACAGGAACCCGCCCTTGGTCTCGGCGATGGTGTACTGCGGGGTCATGTGCAGTAGGGAGCCGCCCGCCAGGGCCACGGTGCTCTCCCCCCGCCGCAGGCTCTGGCAGGCCATGTGCACGGCCACCAGGGACGAACTGCACGCGGTGTCGAGGGAGACGCTGGGCCCGCGGAAGTCGAAGCAGTGGGAGATGCGGTTGGAGACCATCGTCATCATGGTCCCGGTCGCGGTGTGCGCCGCCAGGGTGTCGAAGTCCAGGTCGGCGAACTGGAGGATCTTGTAGTCGAGGGTGAAGGCGCCGACGAAGACTCCGACGTCGGTTCCGGCGAGGCCGAACGGCTTCTGGCCGCCGTCCTCCAGCGCCTCCCAGGCCACCTCCAGCAGTTTGCGCTGCTGCGGGTCCATGTGCTCGGCCTCGCGCGGGCCGATGCCGAAGAACTCAGGCTCGAACCGGTCGAATCCGTCGATGTACCCGCCGCGCCCGCCGACCAGGCGTCCCGGCTTGGCCCTGTCCTTGCTGCCGAGGGTGGCGACGTCGTACCGGTCGGCCGGTGTGGGGATCAGACAGTCGCGGCCGTCGACGATGTTCCTCCAGAATGTGCGATAGTCGGACGCGCCGCCGGGGAAGCGGCAGCCCATGCCGATGATCGCGATCCTGTCGTTGGCGAAGGATGATTTGGGGATATTCAGCATCGTTTCCTTCTGGATTCTCGGATGTGCGTGGTGATTCCGCCCGTTCCCCGTCATAGCGGGATTTTTCGGGCACGCGGGCACCGCGGAGGGGTCCAATTCCAGTGAAAGGCGTGCTCGTGCCGTGCGCCGTCTTCCGAGTTCGGCCTTGCGGCGGCGGGCATGACCCGGGGCTGCCGCGTGGCTGTGCGGGGCGTGGGGCGGTGGTGGAGTCAGCGGTCCGTGCGGACTGGGTGCGGTCCGCGGCGGTGGATGGTGGACCGGAGCGTCGGATTTCGGCGCGGCGATAGGAAAGTACCAGGTGGACCCTCTGTGTGCTCGACGTCTCAATTCGTTTCGTCCGGATATGCTCCATATGTAGGCATGTAAAATGGCAGAAGTGGTGGAATTAGGGTGTTATGTGATCACTTAACGGTCAGGGGGGACAAGGGAATGATCACGCCCGGATTGTTTATGGTTCCGCGCGCCTCAGGCGGGGCGGCCCCAGCCGCACCGCGCTGAGTGGGGCGTGCAGGGCCAGGGAGGCCTCGGCGATCAGGAGTGCGCGGCCGTCGGCCGGCTCGTGGCCGGTCCGCTCCCGCGTGGCGAGGCTGGCGCCGAGGTCGAGTCGCGGCTGGACCGGGAGGCGCCCCGACCGGGACTGCGGCGCCGGAAACGGGGGGCCGCCCCGGGGAGTCCGGGGCGGCCCGTGTTCGCGCGTGTTCCGCTGAGCGTCAGTGCCCGCCGGACAGGGTGCCGGTCAGCTCCTTGTGCAGTCGCTGGCTGGGCTGGTTGAGCCCGGTGATCTCGACCTCCACGCCGTGCCTGCGGAAGTGCTCGGCGACGTGGTCCAGGGCGGCCACGGCGGAGGAGTCCCACACGTGCGCCTCGGACATGTCCACGACCACCCTGGTCAGGTCCTCCTCGGCGTAGTCGAACCGGCCCACCAGCTGGTTGGTGGAGGCGAAGA
This sequence comes from Nocardiopsis sp. CNR-923, assembly GCF_001942255.1. Lineage (GTDB taxonomy): Bacteria > Actinomycetota > Actinomycetes > Streptosporangiales > Streptosporangiaceae > Nocardiopsis. Next base: position 34,744 of record NZ_MKKC01000062.1, on the reverse strand, counting down.
ACAGCTCGCCGTGCACCGTGTACACCCGTGTGCCGCCCTCGGGGTCCAGCACACTGGTCACGTCGGCCTGGGTGGCGGCCTTCTGGGCGAAGAGCACCATCGACACGATCACCCCGATGATCACGCCCAGAGCGAGGTTGTGGGTGTAGACCACGACCGCGACGGTGACCACCATGACCAGGGTCTCGGTCCACGGCATCCTGCGGACCGTGGCCGGGGCGACGCTGTGCCAGACGAACGTGACGACGGACACGAAGATCATCACGGCGACCAGGGCCGCCATCGGGATCATGCCGACGACGTCGCCGAGTCCCACGCACAGGACGAGCAGGAACACACCGGCCAGGAACGTGGAGACGCGGGTGCGGGCGCCGGAGGAGACGTTGATCATCGTCTGGCCGATCATCGCGCACCCGGCCATTCCGCCGAAGAAGCCGACGATGACGTTGGCGATGCCCTGGCCGCGCGCCTCGCGGGAGTGGTCGGAGGAGGTCTCGGTCTGCTCGTCGACGACCTTCGCCGTCATCAGCGACTCCATCAGACCCACCAGGGCGAGGGTGAGGGAGTAGGGGGCGAGGAGGGTGAGGGTGTCCCACGTGAACGGCACGTCCGGCAGGAAAGGCACCGGCACACTGGCGGGCAGCTCTCCCATGTCCCCGACGGTACGGGCCTGCAGGCCCAGGGCGATCGAGGCGACCGTCAGGACCACGATCGCCACCAGCGGCGCGGGCACTGCCCTGGTGAGGCGGGGCAGGCCGAAGATGATCGCCAGGCCGACGCCGACCATGACGTAGACCGGAAGGCCCACGTCCACGAGATGCGGCATCTGGGCCAGGAAGATGAGGATGGCCAGGGCGTTGATGAACCCGGTCATGACGCTGGGCGGCACGAACCGCATCAGCTTGGCCACCCCGAGCAGGCCCAGCACCACCTGGAGGAGACCGGCGAGGATGGTGGCGGCCAGGAGGTGGTCGACGCCGTACTCCATCGACAGCGGCGCCGCGACCAGGGCCATCGCGCCGGTGGCAGCGGAGATCATCGCGGGGCGACCGCCCAGGAAGGCGATGGAGACGGCCATGACGAAGGACGCGTACAGGCCGACGCGGGGGTCGACCCCGGCGATGATCGAGAAGGCGATGGCCTCGGGGATCAGGGCCAGAGCCACCACGAGCCCGGCGAGCACGTCGGCGCGGAGCTGGGCCGCGTTGGGGACGCGGGACTTCCACGTTCGTGCGGAGGTCTTCAGCGGCAGATTCATGGAACCCATCTGGGGTCGGGTAGCCCACAGCCAGGGCCGCGGTGTTCGGGGCTGGTGGCGCGGTGCGGCGCGCGCGGCGGACCGGCACCGCGTGGGTGTCGGGTGGCGCCCGGTGCTCCGGTGCTCCGGTGCGGGTGGTGCTCCGGGGCGCGGCTGCGTCGCCCCGTGCCCGACCGAGGCCTCCGGGGAGCGTGTCGCCGGGAGGGTCGGGAAGTCGTCGGTGGACCAGCGGAGGGTGCGTGGGTCCAACGGGACCGACTCTACCGTTACGTGAGGGTTTGCGTCACTGTGCGCGACTGAGACAACCCTCACAGGAGGACGTCGTCGGGCGCGTTCCCGCTGACGGGACGGGAATCAGGGCGCGACACCCGTCGCGGACGCGTTGACCCGGTGTGACGATCGGTGAGGCGGTGCGGGGATGTTCACACCGTCGGGTCGGCGTCGCGGCCCGCGCGCCGCTCACGCAGGCGCTCGGCGAACTCCTCGGCCATGTCCAGCTCGCGGCGCAGGGTGACACAGCGGTCGGCGATGGCCGCCTCGAAGGCGTCCAGGCGCTCGGCCAGCGCGGCGCGTTCGCCCTCCCCGACGCCGGGCGCTTCAGACCGTCGACGGCCGTGAGCAGGTCACGGGTCTCCTCCAGGCTGAACCCGAGCGGCTTCATCCGCTTGATCAGTTGGAGACGGTCGACGTCGCTCTCGGTGTAGAGCCGGAAGCCTCCGGGGGAGCGCTCGGAGGGAACGACCAGGCCGACCTCGCCGTAGTAGCGGATCGAGCGCAGGGACAGCCCCGTGCGCTCGGCCACCTCGCCGATCCGCAGGCGGTGTTGCACGCAGCTCCCCCTCCCGCCGGTGTTCACCCCACGTTAGCGGCGGATTCGCGGATCCTGGTCGCACGGGCGGGGGCGTGGCAGGTCACATCCGACGAACGCGGGTGCGGGGCCACCCGGTCGGCATGGCGGCCCCGGGGCGGTGTGCTCCGGGGCCCGGCGAGCCGTGTCGTGACGGTCGGGTTCGGTCAGCGGCCGTCCAGCAGCGGCCGGGCGGGGTCCCAGCCCTGCCCCTTGCGGCGGGCGGCGATCCCCGACAGCGCCTCCAGCACGACGCGGTTGCCCAGCATCGCGGTGATGTCCGCGTGGTCGTGGTCCGGTGACACCTCCACGATGTCCACCCCGACCACGGGCAGCTCCACGCAGATGCGGCGCACGGCGTCCAGCAGCTGGCGCGAGGTGAGGCCGCCCGGCTCCGGGGTCCCGGTACCCGGGGCCATCCCGGGGTCGACGACGTCCACGTCGACCGACAGGAACACGCCCTCGCACTCGTCGGTGGCCAGGGCGAAGGCCTCGTCCAGGCAGGTGTTGAGGCCGCGCGCGTCCATCTCGCTCATCTCGTAGCAGCGCATGCCCTGCCGGGCCATCCAGGACAGCGTCTCCTCCTCGGGCCAGTAGCCGCGCAGCCCCATCTGGATGAACCGGTCGCCGCGCACGGCGCCCGACTCGATCAGCCTGCGCATGGGCAGCCCGTGGCCGAGCAGCGACCCGAAGTCGATGTTTCCGGTGTCGGCGTGCGCGTCGAAGTGGATCACCGACACGCGCCCCCACCCGTGGTGGCTGGCCACACCCTGCACGTCGGGCAGGGCGATGGTGTGGTCGCCGCCCAGCATGACGGGGATCTTCCCGGCCGCCGCGACCTTGGCCACCGCCTCGCGGACGTTCTCGACCATCCCCTCGATGTCGCCGTTGAAGCAGTCGACGTCGCCCGCGTCCCTGACGTTCAGCTCGACCAGGCCGTCGGCGCGGACCGCCAGGTGCGGGCGTCGCCCGTCGTGCGGCAGGTAGTCGGTCCCCCGGAGCGCGCGCGGGCCGAAGCGCGTGCCCGCACGGTAGGACGTGCCCCCGTCGAAGGGCACCCCCATGATGACCGCTTCGGAGTCGGCCCAGGTGGCGGGTTGGTCGAGGTCGCACCGGTCGATGCCGAGAAACGTGATGTCGGGGCCGAACAGCGGGGCGAAACGGGTCATGGACGGTCTCCTTCGATGGTGGACGAGGTGGTGCTCGTGCCCGGGTCGGCGGTCGGGCCCACCCGGCCCCGGACGAGCAGGTAGTAGGAGGCGCCGGCGATCGGACCGCCCAGCAGCGACAGGTCGGCGCCGGCGGCGGCGGCCAACGGGCCGAGCCACAGTTCGGAGTCGGCGGCCAGCGCCGAGAACACGGTTCCGATCGTGAGGGCGATCAGGCCCGAGCGGTGGAACCCGCGGGTGTAGCGGTAGGGGCCGCCGTGGAGGTCGTGCAGCCCGGCGGTGTCGTAGCGGGCGCGGCGCAGGGCGGCGTCGGTGAGGAACACCCCGGCCCAGGGCGTGAAGACCACGACCATGACCGACAGCAGGGACAGGACGGCCGCGGTGAAGTCGACGACGAACAGGGCGACCGCCGACCCCGAGGTGACCAGGACGACCTGGATCAACACGGTCCGGGCGCGCCTCAGCGGCACGCCGAGGACCTGGAGGTTCAGCCCCGAGGAGTAGAGGGTCATGATCGTGTTGGTGACCGATCCGCCCACCACGACCAGCAGGAACGGAACCTGGAACCAGACCGGGAGCAGGCCCGCGACGGCCTCGACGGGGTCGGTGTCCGCGTCGGTGCCGACCCTGGTAGCCGCGGCGACGCCGATGACGCCCAGCGCCACGGAGGGCAGCATCGCGCCCAGCCCGGTGGCCAGGGTGATCCCGCGTGCGCGGCTGTCGGCGGGCAGGTAGCGGGTGAAGTCGGCGCAGATGGCGATGTAGGACAGGGCGCCGCCGGAGACGGCGACGACCAGGCCCAGGCTCCACGCCCACAGGCGGGGCTCGGTCGGGGCGGTGACGGACAGGTCGGCCTGAGGCAGGACGAGGACGCCGAGCACTACCGTGCACACGACCAGGCCCACGCCCAGCCAGCGCTGCATGACCTCGACGGTGGCGTGTCCCCAGACGGCGACGCTGGCGGTGCACGCGATCATCAGGACCAGGGCGGTGACGCGGACCGCCGCGCCCTCGCCCAGTCCGAGGGTGTCGGCCAGGACGGCCAGGGCGAGGACCCCGACGACCGTGTTCAGGATGATGTAGCCGATGCTGACGAGCCAGTTGAGTACGGCCACGGGGTAGTTGCCCCAGCGCCCGAACGGGGCACGGGCGACGACGAGGGTGGGCGAGCCGGTGCGGGCGCCGGTGATCGACGCCGCTCCGACCGCGAAGAAGGCCAGGTTGCCGATGAGGAAGATCGCGGTCGCCTCCCAGAAGGAGAGGCCGAAGCCGACCACGAGGCGCCGTTGATGACGAAGGTGAAGGTCAGGTTGGCGCCGAACCACACCCAGAACAGCTCGCGCGGGCCGCCGTGGCGGTCGCTGAGCGGGATGCGGTCGGCGCCGTGGGTCTCGACCTGGAAGACCTCGTCCGTGGCCACTCCCGTGGACGGGCGTCGGATGCCGTGGGGGTCTGGCATGTGCACTCCTCGGGTCCTGACTTTAAAATCAACTTGACTGATTTTAAAGTCAGAGTGAACTGCGACACAAGCGCCCGATGGTAAAGAATGGCGCCATGACCTCCAGCGACAGCCGCATTCGCATCCTCGACGCCGCCGTCGAGCTGATCGCCCGGGACGGATACGACGGCGTGCGCCTGGCCGAGATCGCCCGGCGCGCCCGGTCCTCCACGGCCCTGATCCACTACCACTTCGCCACCCGCACCCAGCTGCTGGCCGCGGCCATCGCGCACTCCCTGGACCGCGAGCACGCGCGGTCCGCCCACCTGGCCGAGGACGTCGGCCGCACCTCGCCGCCGGAGCGCGTCGCCGACCTGGTCGACTTCTGGCTACCGCTCACCCCCGACGACGTGCGGGAGTGGATGCTGTGGTCGGAGCTGGAGAGCCGTGCCGTGCGCTCCTCAGACCTGGCGAACGCGCTGACCAGCCTCTACGCGCGAATGCGCGAGCCCTTCTCCGAAGCGGTCCGCGACGGCGTCGCCTCGGGCGACTTCGGCCCCTGCGACCCTGATGAGGCCGCCGCCATGGCCCACGCCCTCCTCGGCGGACTGGCCGTGCGGCTCCTGGCCCGCGATCCGGTTCTGACCGTCCCGGCGGCGCGCGAGCTGGCCGGGCGGCACGTCGCCCTGGCCGTCGGCTACCCGGGAACGCTGCCCTTCACCGATCGCGACGTCCCCGAGCACGTGCCCGACCCCGGCATCGAGCCCGCCCCACCGCGCCGCAGAGCCACGCGCGCGTAGGCGGAGCCGTCCGCGCGCGGCCGGATCACGGTCCGCGGCCGGTACCGGGCGACGGGCGCACCGCCCGAGGAGCGCAGGAGCGCCGCGACCCTGCGTGTCCCTTGGCGGAGCCCGTCCGCTCTCAGGGCAGGCGGCGCGGGTTGCTCGGGTCGCTCTCGTGGTGGAGCCGGTCGACCGCGGTCACGAAGTACGTGTGCGCACCGCTGCCTCCCGGCACGGTCAGCACCGTCTCCCTGCCGCGCGCGGCGCGCACGGTGGTGACCAGCGAGCGGGGGTCCTCGAACCGGCACGGCGTCGGTCTGAACCCGTCATGGCCCTCGAACGCGTACACCGCGTAGTAGGCCGGCGCCATGCCCTGCCCGGCGCGGACCCTCAGCCGGACGTCGCCGCCCGCCGACTCGGCCCCGACCACCACCGGCCGCCCGGGCGTGGCGCCGCCCCGGTCCGGCGTCACCGGAACGAGGGCGGGGCGCGCGTAGTGCTCGCTGGCCAGGATCGCCATGGCGTCGGCCGCGTTGGTGCGCAGGGACGTGGCGCTGAAGTAGACCTCGCCGTGCACACCGGGGTGCGCGCGGTCCATCTCGACGTGTCGGGCGAGTTCGCGGGGGTTGGACCAGGCGCCGTCGTTGCCGACCTTGTAGGCGGCCTGCCCGATGTACAGGTGGGTTCCCGTGCCGGCGGTGACCCTCTCCCACCAGGGGACCAGTACGGCGTAGTCGGCCACCGGCAGACCGATCTCCCAGTAGACCTGAGGGTTGACGTAGTCGAGCCACCCCTCGCGGACCCATCGGCGGCTGTCGGCGTAGATGCCGTCGTAGGACTCGAAGCCGCGGGTGTCGGAGCCGTCCGGGTCGCTGGACGCGTTCCGCCAGATCCCGAACGGGCTGATCCCGAACCGGGCGTGCGGTTTGGCCGCGTGCACCGCCGCGCTCATCTCCCGCACCAGGCGGTTGACGTTGTCGCGCCGCCAGTCGCCGATGTCGTCGAACGCGCCGCCGTACCGCTCGAAGGTGTCCCGGTCGGGGATCGGCGCACCGGACGAGGGATAGGGGTAGAAGTAGTCGTCGAAGTGCACGCCGTCGAGGTCGTAGTTCTCGACCGCGTGCATCATCGCCTCGATCACGAACGAGCGCACCTCGGGGATGCCCGGGTCGTAGTAGAGGCGGCCGTTGTAGTCGAACACCCAGTCCGGGTTGCGCCGGGCCGGGTGGCCCTCGACCAGCCTGCCAGGGTCGTCGTGCATGGCCACCCGGTAGGGGTTGAACCAACCGTGGAACTCCAGGTTGCGGGCATGGGCCTCCTCGACCGCGAACTCCAGGGGGTCGTATCCGGGGTCGCGGCCCTGATGGCCGGTGAGCCATTCCGACCACGGTTCGTGCGGTGAGGGCCAGAAGGCGTCGGCGGTGGGGCGGATCTGCACGAACACGGCGTTGAGGCCGTTGGCCCTGGCCTCGTCGTAGAGGCCGACCAGTTCGGCGCGCTGTTGCTCCGGGGCCAGCCCCTGCCTGCTCGGCCAGTCGATGTTGTGGACCCCCGCGATCCACTCCGCGCGCATCTCGCGCTTGGGAGGGGCGAGCGGGTCGGCCTCGCACTCCGCGGGTCCGCGTCGGAGCCCGTCCGGTTCGGCCGCGGCGGGCGGCGCGTGGAGCAGGGTCGTGGTGAGCGCTGCGGCGAGCGCGCCGCTCAGGAGGGCGGTCCGCCGTCCGCGGATCCGGGCCGTCGCGGCCGCGGGGGCGGGCTGGTTCCGGTTCGGTCGTGCCAACGTGGCTCCTTCCGGCTTCCTCCTGGAAGCAGTGCGTGGGCCAGACACCGCATGCAGTCTCATCGTAGCTTTTCTGACACGAAGGGTGACGAAGTGCGGAGGGTCTGTGAAAAACCTTCATGAACTTCTCGAAAAGCGCAAGAGTTCTCCGCCAGGTTGGCAAGGGAGTTGACGATGGGCGAGATGGGGCCGTCCGGAGTGGACTCCGCGCGGCATGGCCTCGGTCGGCTCCAGGGCTGGCTGAGCCCGGCGGCGCACCGGGCGGGTTCCCGTGCACTTCGGCGGGAATCCCGTGTGCGGCGGGCTCCGCGGGCGGCTAGCGTGCATGTCGACCCCCGCATGACCCGATCGGTCCGACGCGGGGTCCCCCTCGACCGAAGACACCCTCGACCCGCGCGCGCCAACGGGCGAGCACAGATGGGACACCCTTGAACAACAGTCGAACCCAGGAACTGCGTCTGATCGTGACCGGAGGGGGAACGGGCGGGCACACCTATCCCGCGCTCACGGTCGTCAACACCCTGCGTGAACGGCTGGAGGCCGAGGGGAGGACCCTGAAGGTCCTGTGGGTGGGCGCCGCCGACAGCCTGGAGCAGCGGGTGGCCGGGTCCAACGGGATCGCCTTCGACTCGGTCGAGGTCGGCAAGATCCGTCGTGCGGCCAACCCGCTGAGGATGCTCACGAAGGAGAACCTCCGCGACATGGCCAACGTGCCGCGCGGCGTGCTCCAGGCCCGGCGGATCATCACCGGCTTCGCGCCCGACGTCGTGCTGGCCACCGGCGGCTACGTGGCCGTTCCCGTGGGCGTGGGCGCGGCGATGTGCCGCCGCCCCCTGGTGGTGCACGAGCAGACCGTGCGCCTCGGGCTGGCCAACAAGGTGCTCGCCCGCCGCGCCGCGCGGGTCGCGGTGTCCTCTCCGTCGAGCACGGGCCTGCTGCCGGACGACGTCCGCGACCGCGCGGTGATCACCGGCAACCCGGTCCGCCCCGAGGTGCTGCGCGGGCGGGCGGACCGGGCCGCCGAGGGGCTCGGATTCGAGGGGCACGACCCGTCGCTGCCCACGGTCTACGTGACCGGAGGCGCCCAGGGGTCGGCACAGATCAACGGCACGGTCCGCGACCTGCTGCCGTGGCTGCTCTCGCGCGCCAACGTCGTGCACCAGTGCGGCGCGGCCAACCTGGACCCGCTGCGCGAGGCCACCCGCGACCTCGACCCCGAGCTGCTCGTCCGCTACCACCTCACGGACTTCGTCGGGCCGGAGCTGCCCGACGTGCTGGCGCTGGCCGACGTCGTGGTCTCGCGCAGCGGAGCGGGGACGATCGCGGAGCTGACCGCGCTGGGCAAGGCCGCCGCGTTGATCCCGCTCGCCACGTCCGCCGGTGACGAGCAGCGGCACAACGCCCGGCACCTCCAGGAGTCGGGAGCGGCGGTCGCGCTGCTGGACGAGGTCGGCGCCGACCGGCTGCGGGAGGCGGTCGAGCCACTGCTGGCGGATCCCGGGCGCCGCCGTCGGATCGAGGAGAACGCCCGCGCGCTCGGACGCCCGGACGCGGCCGACCGCCTGGTGGACGTGGTCCTGTCCGCCGCCCGCGCCTGACCCGCGTTCCCGACGGCCTTGGCTGAGGGCCGTCCACTCCCGACCGCCTCCGGCTGGCCGCGCGCTCACGGGCGCCGCGGTCACCCGGAGTGCCTGGTCCGACGCGCGCCTTGCATGATCATTCATTTTCGCGCATACTTATTGCCATGTCCAAGGTACTCACCTCTCTCCCTGTCGGTGAACGCGTCGGCATCGCCTTCTCCGGTGGTCTCGACACCTCGGTGGCGGTCGCGTGGATGCGCGAGAAGGGCGCCGTCCCGTGCGCCTACACCGCCGACATCGGCCAGTACGACGAACCCGACATCGCCTCGGTGCCGGGGCGTGCCGCCGACTACGGGGCGGAGGTCGCCCGCCTGGTCGACGGTCGCGCCGCCCTGGTCGAGGAGGGGCTCGCGGCTCTCGCCTGCGGGGCGTTCCACATCAGGACCGGTGGCCGCGCCTACTTCAACACCACCCCGCTCGGGCGGGCGGTCACGGGCACTCTGCTCGTGCGCGCGATGCTCGAAGACGGCGTGCAGATCTGGGGCGACGGCTCCACGTTCAAGGGCAACGACATCGAGCGGTTCTACCGCTACGGCCTGCTGGCCAACCCGGCTCTGCGCATCTACAAGCCCTGGCTGGACGCCGACTTCGTCAACGAGCTCGGCGGTCGCAAGGAGATGTCGGAGTGGCTGACCGAACGCGGTCTGCCCTACCGGGACAGCGCGGAGAAGGCCTACTCCACCGACGCCAACATCTGGGGCGCCACGCACGAGGCCAAGGCCCTGGAGCACCTCGACACCGGCGTGGAGATCGTCGACCCGATCATGGGCGTGCGGTTCTGGGACCCGGAGGTCGAGATCCAGGCCGAGGACGTCACCATCGGCTTCGAGCAGGGCCGACCGGTGAGCATCAACGGCAAGTCCTTCCCCGCCGCCGTCGACCTGGTGCTGGAGGCCAACACCGTCGGCGGACGCCACGGCCTGGGCATGTCCGACCAGATCGAGAACCGCGTCATCGAGGCCAAGAGCCGGGGCATCTACGAGGCGCCGGGCATGGCGCTCCTGCACGCGGCCTACGAGCGGCTGGTCAACGCCATCCACAACGAGGACACCATCGCCGCCTACCACAACGAGGGGCGGCGGCTCGGCCGGCTGATGTACGAGGGCCGCTGGCTGGAGCCGCAGGCCCTGATGCTGCGCGAGTCGCTGCAGCGCTGGGTGGGCACCGCCGTCACCGGGGAGGTGACGCTGCGGCTGCGGCGCGGCGAGGACTACTCGATCATGGACACGCGCGGTCCCTCGTTCAGCTACCACCCGGACAAGCTGTCCATGGAGCGTACCGAGGACTCCGCGTTCGGCCCGGTCGACCGGATCGGCCAGCTGACCATGCGCAACCTGGACATCGCCGACTCCCGCGCCAAACTGGAGGAGTACGCCAGCATCGGCATGGTCGGGGAGAACGCCCACCCCACCAGCATCGGCGCGGCCCAGGCCGCCGCGACCGGGCTGATCGGCGCGATGCCCGAGGGCGGCGCCGAGACGATCGCCTCCCGCGGCGAGGGCTCCGGCGACGGCGACCTGCTCGACCACGCGGCCATCGAGTCCGGCAACGACTGATCCGCGGCTTCGCGTGTCCGGCGGTCCGCTCCTGCTGGGAGGAGCGGACCGCCGCGTCCTCAGCCGGCTCCGGACCTCAGCGGGGCCCTGGCCTGGTCGTCCTCTCCCGGCGGGCGTCCACCGGCCGCGTACCGGTCGCTTCGGATGAAGGCCACGCACAGCACGGTGAGGACGGTGAGGGTCGTCAGGCCGAGGACCGTCAGCAGGGGCGTGAACGGCACGAACAGCAGCGTGCTCACCAGCTCGCTTGCGATCAGCGCGAACAGGATCATCCGGATCGTGAACGGCGTGAGCCGCGTGCAGATCCACGCGCCCAGCGGCGCGCCGACCGCGACGACGGGTGCCGCCGCGACCCAGTAACCGACCACCGCCCCGGTGAAGTCGCCGATGACGAACACGTGCGCGGTGAACGCGCCGATCGAGACCACGGTCATCATGATCACTGTCGTGGGCGTGCTCACCTTCTCCGAGACCCGGAACAGCAGGACCAGGAGGAGGAACATCACGCAGTTCTCGCCCACGCCCGCCACGCCGCTGAGCACTCCGCCCGCGAAACCGGCGCCGACCACCAGGGCCCGTTCCCGGACGGTCCACTCGGGAACGGCCGGGTTCCTCCGGTACCCGCGTTGGAACAGCTGGAGGAGGAGCGCGACGGCGAGTGCCACGAGCAGCATCGTGAACAGCACGCGGACCAGCGGAAGCGGTACCAGCGGCGCCAGGTACACGGCGCTGACGACCACGCCGACCACGCCCGCGGCCGAACCGTGGACCACCACCCGTCGTTCGACGGGCACCCGGCACGCCAGGATCGAGATCGAGGCCGCCGTCATGCCGACCGACTGGATCGCGAACGTGAAGACGCGGGCCTCGTCGGCGGGAACGGACAGCAGCTTGGTCATGACGGGGAAGGAGACCGCCCCGCCTCCCTCACTGGTCCCGCCGCCGATGAGCGAGCCGAACACCATCGTGAGCGCCACCGGCCAGTTGGCCTGGAGGGCGTCGAGGAACCGCGGCCCCCACACGAGAGCCCACACCAGCCACACGCAGGCGGCCAGCGCGGCGTTGACGACGACGACCCTCGGAACTCTCGTTCCCGGTTGATCTCCCGTGACGCGCATACACCGTTCTCACCGTTTCTGGGGGGAGGGCGCTGGCGACTCTACCGAAGCGTCCCGGTGCGGCGGTTCTCCTGACCTGCCCACCTCCCGGTCGACCGTTTCCCATCCCACAGCGGAATCTCTACATCATTTGACTTACTCCAGAAAAGCGACCAGACTGAGGACCATGCCAAGCCCTTCGGATTTCGAGCGAATGCTGCGCGAGTCCGCCCTGCGGGTGACGAGCCCTCGGCTCGCCGTTCTCGCCACCGTTCACGAGCACCCGCACTCGGACACGGAGTCGATCATCGGCCTCGTGCGCGGCAGCCTCGGGACGGTGTCCGACCAGGCCGTCTACGACGTGCTCAAAGCGCTGACCAGCGCGGGTCTGCTACGACGCATCCAGCCGCAGGGCTCCGTGGCCCGTTACGAGACCCGGGTCGGGGACAACCACCACCACATCGTGTGCCGGTCGTGCGGGGCGATCGCCGACGTCGACTGCGCCGTCGGCCACGCGCCGTGCCTGACCGCCTCCGACGACCACGGTTTCTCGGTCGACGAGGCCGAGGTCGTCTACTGGGGGATCTGCCCCGACTGCTCCGTGGCACCCGGTTCCTGAATCAACGTTTCACCTCTCTCCCTTAGGCGAAAGGATCTCCATGCCTGACAGTCACGAAGCGGCCGCAACAGGCGGCTGCCCCGTCGCCCACGACCGCGCGCCGCACCCCACGGCGGGCGGCGGCAACCGAGGCTGGTGGCCGAACCAGCTCAACCTGAAGATCCTGGCCAAGAACCCGGCCGTGGCGAACCCGCTCGGTGAGGGGTTCGACTACGCCAAGGCGTTCGGGGCCCTCGACCTGGACGCCGTGAAGGCGGACATCGCCGAGGTCCTGACCACCTCCCAGGACTGGTGGCCGGCCGACTTCGGGCACTACGGGCCGCTCATCATCCGCATGGCCTGGCACAGCGCGGGCACCTACCGCTCGCACGACGGCCGCGGCGGCGGCAGCGCCGGTCAGCAGCGTTTCGCGCCGCTGAACAGCTGGCCGGACAACGTCAACCTGGACAAGGCCCGCCGCCTGCTCTGGCCGGTGAAGAAGAAGTACGGCCAGAACATCTCCTGGGCCGACCTGATGATCCTGGCCGGCAACGTCGCGCTGGAGTCGATGGGCTTCGAGACCTTCGGCTTCGGCGGTGGCCGCGAGGACGTGTGGGAGCCCGACGAGGACGTCTACTGGGGTCCCGAGACCACCTGGTTGGACGACCAGCGCTACACGGGCGACCGTGACCTGGAAAAGCCGCTGGCCGCTGTCCAGATGGGCCTGATCTACGTCAACCCGGAGGGCCCGAACGGCAACCCGGACCCGGTCGCCGCCGCGCGCGACATCCGCGAGACCTTCGCCCGCATGGGGATGAACGACGAGGAGACCGTCGCCCTCATCGCCGGCGGCCACACCTTCGGCAAGACCCACGGCGCCGCCCCGGACAGCAACCTGGAGGCCGACCCCGAGGCCGCCGGCCTGGAGATGCAGGGCCTGGGCTGGAAGAACAACCACGGCACCGGCAAGGGCGGCGACACCATCACCTCGGGCCTGGAGGTCACCTGGACCACCACGCCCGCGCAGTGGAGCCAGGGCTTCTTCAGGAACCTCTTCGAGTTCGAGTACGAGCTCACGGAGAGCCCGGCCGGCGCGAAGCAATGGATCGCGAAGGACGCCGCGGAGATCATCCCCGACGCCCACGACACCGCCAAGAAGCACAAGCCGACCATGCTCACGACGGACCTGTCGCTGCGCTTCGACCCGGTCTACGAGCGGATCTCGCGCCGCTTCCACGAGCGGCCCGAGGAGTTCGCGGACGCGTTCGCGCGTGCGTGGTACAAGCTGACCCACCGTGACATGGGCCCGAAGGCGCGCTACCTCGGCCCGGAGGTCCCGGAGGAGACGCTGATCTGGCAGGACCCGCTGCCCGCGTGGGAGGGCGAGATCGTCGGCGAGGCGGAGATCGCCGCGCTCAAGGCCAAGGTGGCCGAGTCCGGCCTGTCCGTCGCGCAGCTGGTGTCCACGGCATGGGCCTCGGCGTCGACCTACCGCGACAGCGACAAGCGCGGCGGGGCCAACGGCGCGCGGATCCGGCTGGAGCCGCAGGTCGACTGGAAGGTCAACAACCCGACCGAGCTTCGCGAGGTGCTCGGCGCGCTTGAGGAGATCGCCAAGGAGTTCAACGCCTCGTCCGACACCAAGGTCTCGCTCGCCGACCTGATCGTGCTCGCTGGCGGCGTCGGCGTCGAGCTGGCCGCCAAGGCCGCCGGTCAGGACGTCGTCGTGCCCTTCACCCCCGGTCGCGTGGACGCCACGGCCGAGCAGACGGACACCGAGATGTTCGCCTACCTGGAGCCGGTCGCCGACGGCTTCCGGAACTACTACGGCGAGGGCAACCGCCTTCCCGCCGAGTACCTGCTGCTGGACAAGGCGAACCTGCTCGGCGTGAGCGCTCCCGAGATGACGGTCCTGGTGGGCGGCCTGCGTGTGCTGGGCGCCAACCACGACAACTCCGACCTGGGTGTCCTCACCGACCGGCCGGGCGCGCTGACGAACGACTTCTTCGTCAACCTGCTCGACCTGGGCACCGCGTGGGCCCCGACCGGCGAGACCTCCGAGACGTCGCGGACGTTCGAGGCCAAGGACGAGTCCGGCGCGGTGACGTGGACCGGCAGCCGTGTCGACCTGGTGTTCGGCTCCAACTCCGAGCTGCGCGCTCGCCGAGGTGTACGCCTCCGACGACGCGAGGGAGAAGTTCGTGGCGGACTTCGTCGCCGCGTGGACCAAGGTCATGAACGCGGACCGGTTCGACCTCGTCTGATCCGCACCCGGGTGCGCGGCACCCCCCGGAGCCGGCTCGGTCCCACGGCCGAGCCGGCTTTTGGCGCAGGCCGGTCATCCCCATGACGTTGGCCGACGTGGACGGCATCGCGCCGGGTGTGTCCGCGCACGTGAACAGGTGCGGCTACCTGCCCGCGGCTCCCGTAGCGGCCCCCGGGCGGACCCACCGCCTGTTCGTCCTGTGGTTGGACGACGCGGAGCTCGACGCGCTCGACGCCACGGAACCCAACTACCGCGGCCGCTGCCGGTGGACCGCCACCCCGTCACGTTCGTGTCCGGTGCGCGGCTCCCGCCCTGCTCCATCTACGTCAGCGGGCACGGCTGCCTGGTGGACGGCGAGGGACGGCCGCGGAGGCTGACCGATCAGGCGACGCTCATCCGGTCCCTGCTGGCGGAATCACCCGAACTCCGCCGACTGTGCGGCCCCACACCGGACTCCTTCGTGGACCGGGCCAGGGATCGGGCCGTACGGGACGCCGTGCGCGGACTCCTCCGGGCCGAGGGACGCGTGAGCGCCCAACCGGGGTTGGCGCCGTGACCGCCCGGGTCCACGGGTCCGCGGGGGGCCGGAGCCGTCACACGCAGCCGCCGAATCCGCAGACGCGCCCGGGCAGGACCGACACCTTCAGGTCGTCGTACCAGACGTGGCTGTCGTTGGCCGGGGCGAACCCCTCGGTGGAGCCGCCGAAGAAGGACGAGAAGTAGGCCTTGTCCACCAGGTCGTCGTTGGAGACCAGTCGCAGGCCGGTGACCTCGGCGGCGGGCGCGCCGTTGTAGTGGACCTCGATCTCTCCGTCGGGGTTGGCCCGGCCCTCGGTCACGGTGTTCACCCTGAGCCGCTGCACGATGTTCACCCACTCGCCCCGTGGGTAGTGCACGTCGCGCCGTCGACGCGCAGGAACTCCTGGTCGCCGAAGGCGCCCTTCTTGTCCATGTGGTAGTAGTACACGGCCGCTCGGCCGTCACGGCGCCAGATCATGCGCGAGCTGAAGCCGTTCTCGCCGTCGCAGACCCGGCCGCCCGAACACGCGCCGCCGCCCGCCAGGCCCAGGCCCAACTTCCCGCCGTACGAGGTGGTGCCCCAGCTGAAGTCGTCGCTGAACCGCACCCAGAAGGACACGTGGTACTCGCGCGCGGGGGTGAGCCGGAACGGGGCCTGCGCGCCGGACTCGCGCGGACCGATCCTGCCCCGCGGATAGGACACGCGCAGGGATTGTCCGCCCGTGTGGGCGGGGACGCGGTCGTCGATCAGGGTGCGCTCGTCCATCCCCCGGCCCCGGGGGGCGTGCCACCCGTCCTTGGCCCATTCAGTCAGGGGATAGGCGCGGCCCGCGGCCGGGCGCTCGAAGGTGTTGAGTCGGAACTCGGCCGACGCGTCGGCGTTGGCGGGGACCACCACGGTCACCAGGACGGCGGACACGAGGGCGCAGGCGAGCAGGGCGCGGGCGACCGGCATGCGGCGTCTCCGTTTCACGGCGGCGGCGTCGCAGCCATCCTCCCCGTCGGGCCGCGCTCAGCCGGTGCACGACACGGGGATCTCCCGCGCGTGCTCGGCCGAGGGCGGGCCCGCCACCGCCGTCCGGCGCCCGCGCCCTGCTCCTACCGCCACGTTCCGCGCCGCCGTTCGAGGCCGTCGAGGATCAGGTCGAGTCCGATGTCGAACTCCTCGGCGTACGCGTAACCGGGTCTGAGGGCGCGGTCGGCGATCATCTCGGTCAGGTGCGGGAACTCGTCGCCCGGGATGCGTTCCAGCATGGCGCCCGCCACGTCCCCGAGGTCGGCCGACGATGTGAAGGGCAGGCTGAGCTCCTGGAGCGTGAACCCGTAGACGTAGCCGTCCAGCACGGACAGCGCGTGCGCCGCTCCGGAGATCGAGAAGCCTCCCGACCGCAGGCAGCCGATGACCGCGTCGTGATGGCGCAGGGTCGCCCGACCGGGGCTGGTCCGTGAGTCCATCAGGCTGATCGCCCACGGGTGTCGGGTCAGTGCGTCGCGCATCGAGGCCGCCCGACGTCGCATGGCCGTCCGCCAGCCGACGTCGACCGAGGGCAGTTCGATCTCGCCGAAGACGAGGTCGACCATGCCGTCGAGGATGGCTTCCTTGTTCCGGAAGTGGTGGTACAGCGACATGGCCTCGACGCCGAGTCGCTTGGCGAGACCGCGCATGCTCGGAGCATTGGTGCCTGCCTCGTCCGCCAGTTCGACCGCCGTGCGGAGCACCGTCTCCTTGCTCAACGGGTCGCGGCGAGGCGTGTCGGTCGGCTCCGCGGTCACGGGGTCCTCCAGTCGGGGCTGTTCGGATGCTTGACAACCTTACACCGCAAGGCTGTACCTTACACCGTAAGAGGCAACTGCCGAGCGAAGGAGAGGGCCATGGGACCGACCGCCGCGGACGGAGCCGGGAAGCCGGGAGCGGGGAGGAGGGTGTGCGTCGTCGGCGCGTCGGGCAAACTCGGGCGCCACATGGTCCGGCACGCCCTGGACCGCGGATACGAGGTCGTGGGCGTGTGCCGCGAGCGGAGCGTGCACAAGCTCGCCGGGTTCGGGGAGCGGATCACCGTGATCCCCGGGATGACCGACGACCGTGAGGTCATCGCGCGGGCGGTCGACGGGTGCGACGCCGTGCTCACCGTGCTGGTGCCGTGGGGGGTGAACCACTACGCCACCGGTACCGCGCAGGCCGTGCTCGACCACGCGCGTCCGGGCGCCGGCTGGTGTTCTCCTGCGGCTGGCACATCACACGCGACGGGAAGGACGTGTACAGCCGGAGGTTCAGGCTGTACGCGGCCGTGTTCGGGCGGCTGGCGAAGCTGGCGCGCGTCGTCGACGTGGACGACCAGGTGGAGGCGTGTCGGCGGATCTTCGCCAGTGACACCGGATGGACGGTCGTGCGGGGCAGCGACCTGGAGGAGGGAGAGAGCCAGGGCCTGCCCGTGTGGAGCCGGCACGTGGGCGACCCCGTCCTGGCGAGCAACCTGACCCGGCGTGTGGACTACGCCCAGTTCATGGTCGAGGCGGTGGACGACGACGCCCTCGTCCGCGAGGCCCCGGCCATCGTCGGCCGGCTGACCCCGTCGGCCCTCGCCCACGCCGGCGGTCCGGCGTGAACGGCGCGACCCCGAACGCGGTGCGCCGACGCGGCCGGGTGCGGCCGAGCGACGGCCGGGACCAGGGGAGGACCACACCGTGACGGAACCGAAGAGGCTCGCACGGGTCGCGGGGTTCCTGTACCTGCTCGTCGCCGCGTTCACCATCTTCGCCGGGGTCGTGAACACGCGCGTCGCCGCGTCGGGAGCGGCGGGCCGGACCGCCGACGCATCGACGCCTCGGCCACGCTGTACCGCGTCGGATTCGTGAGCGAGCTGGTCGGGGCGACGGCCTTTTCCGACGCGGACTGCGAGCGGCTCGCGAACTCGACACGGAGCGATGTTCTGGCCGCGCGGAGTCTGGCGTGGGAGGCTCTGGAGCGTCGCCGTCGTCCCCGGAGGGATCGCCGTGAACCTGCCACTGATGAACATGCCCTTGGTGAACTCGTGCGAGGCGCACGCCTGCGCGTACAACACCGACCACTCCTGCCACGCTCTCGCCATCACCGTGGGCAACGAGCCCCGTGCCCACTGCGACACCTTCTTCGGCGACGACAGCAGTGGAGGCGACCCCGTCCAGACCGGGCACGTCGGCGCCTGCAAGATGTCCGACTGCGAGCACAACGTCCACCTCGAATGCCAGGCCCCGGGTATCAACGTCGGCTACGTGGAGAACCAGGTGGACTGCCTCACCTACGCGCCCGCCTGAACCCGGCCGGTCGGCCCGAAACCCGTGGCGACGCCTTTCCCGTGGCGTCGCGCGGGTAGATGGTAGGCACGAGGCTCCACCGCTCTCGCCCGCCCGTGCGGCTGCGAGGCGCGACGCCGGAGGTGAACCACCGGTGCCCGACCACATCGAGATCGAGACCACCTACTCCGTCGACACCCGCGTGCGGCTGCCGGACCTGGCCGACCTCGCGCCCGGCGGGATCGAGGAGCGGTCGCATGAGCTGGACGCCACGTACTACGACACCGACGACCTGCGTCTGGCTGCACGCCGCATCACGCTGCGCCGACGCACCGGAGGCACGGACGCCGGGTGGCATCTGAAGATCCCGTGGGGCACGGACGCCAAGCGCGAGTTCCACGCTCCGCCAGGCCCGGACACCGGCGCCGTCCCGCCCGAACTGGCGCGGCTCGCCGCCTCGGCCGCCCGGGGCGAGCCGCTGCGTCCGGTGGCCCGGATCGGCACCCGGCGCACCGAGTACGAGCTCCGCGGCGCCCGGGGCGAGCCACTGGCCCTGGTCGCCGACGACACGGTCACCGGTGAGACGACCGCCACCGCGGTGTGGCGGGAGATCGAGATCGAACTCGTCGAGGGCGGCCGTGAGATGCAGCGGGACATCGGCCGACGCCTGACCTCGGCCGGGGCCGCCCCCTCCGCGACCGGCGCCAAGCTGCTCACCCTGCTCGGGGACCGGGTCGCGCGACCGGTGCCCCGCCCCGAGGGCGAGACCGCGGGCGACGTGGTCCTGTCCTACCTGTGGGACCAGGTGGAGCACCTGCTGGAACACGACCCGAAGGTCCGCCTCGACGAACCCGACGCCGTGCACCAGATGCGTGTGGCCACCCGAAGGATCCGCGCGGTGCTCCAGGTGTTCCCCTCCGTCCTGGACCGCGGGTCCACTCGGCCGGTCGCGGACGAACTCCGCCGCCTGGCCCGCGTACTGGGGCTCGCCCGGGACCTGGAGGTCCTCCGGGACAGGTGCGCGCGGTGGATCGACTCCCTCCCCGACCACGCCGCCGGGAACCGGCTCACGGACGTCTGGCTCGACGCGGTCGAGGACCACCGCGAAGCGGAGATGCGTCGGATCACCGAGGAGTTGTCGAGCCCGCGCTACTTCGCGCTGCTGGACGATCTGGACCGCCTGCGCGCCGCCCCGCCGCTGACCGGGGCGGCCGAGCGCGGTCCGCGTTCCGTCCTGGCCCGTGACCTCGGACGGGCCTGTCGCCGGATGTCCGCCGCACACGATCGCGCGGAGACCGCCGGGGACGCCGACACGCGCCTGGCAGCCTGGCACGAGGTGCGCAAGGCCGCCAAACGCGCCCGTTACGCCGCCACGCTCGCCGTCCCCGCCCTGGGCGAGCGGGCCGAACGCGTGCGCACGTGGTCGTCCCGTCTGCAGGACGTGCTCGGCGAGCACCAGGACGGCGTGGCCCTGCGGACCTACCTCGACGAGCACGCACCGGCCCTGCGGGAGGGGGCGGACGCGGACGCGGTCCTGGTGACCCTGGGCGCGGTGGCCGGGGCCGAGGCCGTGCGGGGAGAGGCGCTCATCGACGAGGCCGCGCGGGTGTGGCGGTCGGGGCCGAAGGCGCGCGACCGGTTCGTCTGAGGACCGGCGGCGCTCGGGCCGTCGTCGGTGCGAGCTCCCCGCCGTCGGCCACGGCCGGACGACGCCCGGACCGGGGGTCCCGACGGACGCGGGCGCGACAGCCGCACCGGGGTCGTGCCCCCGGTCCGGGGCCGGGGCCGGGAGGCGCGCCGTACGACGACGGGCGGAATCCGGGTTCGTTCCCGAGAAATCGCGGGCGTCATCCACCCGGCGCCGAAGAACCTTCCCGGGGGCGCGTCTGGGCGGTCAGGGAGAATTCCTTGCCCGAGTGCCGGCGGGGTCGCCGGGCAGTTCCGGATGCCCGGTCCCGGGCCCAACGGGGAAGGTTCATCACGAATTTACTTACCAGATTAGTACAACATCGCTCCCGTGGCGCCGGGCAAGTTCGCGACGAGAAATCGGCCGTGCCTTCCCGCGGGGCGCTGATTCGCATCCGGGCGCCGTCGATCGCCGGCGAAGAATTCGCCGTCCGGCGGATGCCTCAGCTCGGCGTGGCTCCGCCGCCGCCCAGCCCCGGGTCGCCCTCGCGAGCCCTCTTGTCCCTGTTCACAGCTGTTTACATACCTCACAGGCAACTCGAAACCAGGAGATGATCGACAAAATACTAGCAACCGAAAAAACACTACATAAGGGACCTTGGGCGGCTCTGGTCTGCCGTTATTCGTTCTGACGTGGAAGTCAGGCTCCCGGCCTGGGAAGCGACAACGAGATCCCCGGGTTCGCCTCCGAATCGATGAACGGGGAGGGCGGACAAACGCAAAAGGGCGCTGGGTGGGAGCCGTCTCCCGCCCTAAGTTAATCGCGAGTAATCAGTGGTCCGAAAAAGAGTATGTAAAGGTATGGACCCGGGGATGACCCCTATGTCATCATCTGGAATGTCGCTGACCAAGACGACCGCGAGGGAGTTCGTATGATCAAGGGGTACGGTGT
Source organism: Nocardiopsis sp. CNR-923 (assembly GCF_001942255.1). GTDB lineage: Bacteria > Actinomycetota > Actinomycetes > Streptosporangiales > Streptosporangiaceae > Nocardiopsis. Next base: position 13,943 of record NZ_MKKC01000062.1, on the reverse strand, counting down.
ATTTTGCGACGCCGACCGCTATTTCTACGACACACCCCACCGTCTCTGGTCGGGGGCGGGCGCCTCCGGAACGGTCGGCTCGCGCGACCAGGTCTTCGAGGCGGCCGAGCGGCCCGCTCCCGAAGGATGGCAGAGCCACCGAGCCGGCGACTGGCTGGCACTGCGCCCCATCGAGCACCGCCTGCCCGACCAGGGGTGGAAGATCCACCTCTCCGCCTGCCTGGACAACGCGGACTCGATCCTGAACCGGGTCTGGGACTACTGCGTGGCGCGCGGCGTCTCCTTCAAGTTCGTCCCCACGCGGTATCTGCTGCACAACCGGAACGCCAAGTACGCGGACCGCGGGGGAAGCGGGAAGTTCATCACCGTCTACCCGGCGGACGACGACGAGTGCGCCACGGTCGCCGCCGGACTGGACGCGCTGGTGGGCGGTGAACCCGGCCCCTACATCCTCAGCGACGTGCGCTGGAACGAGGGTCCGGTCCACCTGCGCTACGGGAGCTTCACCAGGAGGCACTGCTACGACGAACACGGCGAGGCGGTGCCCGCACTGGAGAACGCCGAGGGCGTGCTCGTGCCCGATCGACGCGGGCCGGTCTTCCAGACCCCGCAGTGGGTGGCCCCGCCCGAGTTCCTCCGCCCGCACCTGGAGGCGCGCGGCGCCGTCGACGTCACCGGTCTGCCCTACCAGATCGAGCAGGCCCTCCACTTCTCCAACGGGGGAGGCGTCTACGCGGGGCGGGACCGGCGCACCGGTGAACGGGTCGTGCTCAAGGAAGGCCGGCCCCACGCGGGACTCGCCGCGGACGGCGCTGACGCGGTACGTCGGCTGGAACGGGAGCGCGGCGCCCTGGAGCGCCTCTCCGGCCTGGCCTGCACGCCCGAGGTGAAGGATTCCTTCACCCTCGGAGACCACCACTTCCTGGTGATGGAGTACATCCAGGGCCGACCGCTGAACTCCTTCTTCGCCCACCGGCATCCGTTGGTCGAGCCCGATCCCTCCCCCGAGGCGCTCAGGGAGTACGGGCGATGGGCGATGCGCCTGTACCACCTGGTGGAGGAGGCCGTCGAGGCGGTGCATGAGCGCGGCATCGTCTTCAACGACCTGCACCTGTTCAACATCATGGTCTCCGACGACGAGTCCTCGGTGGTGCTGCTCGACTTCGAGGCCGCCCGGGACGTCGACGAGGGGGGACGCCAGACGGTCGCCAACCCGGGGTTCGTCGCCCCGCGCGGGCGCCGGGGCTTCGACGTGGACCTGTACGCGCTGGCCTGCCTGCGCGTCGCACTCCTGCTGCCCCTGACCAGTGTGCTGGCCATGGACCGGAACAAGGTCCGGCACCTCGCGGAGGAGGCCGCGCGCGTCTTCCCGGAGGCCCGGGAGTTCCTGGAGCTCGGCGTGGCGGAGATCCTGCGGGATCCGGACGGCGAACCGGACACGGGAGCATCCTCGGAGGGCGCGCGTGCGTCGGTCATCGGGGCGCACGACCCCTATCCACCGGTCGAGCCGGGGGACTGGCCGCGCAGCCGGGACTCGATGGCTCGTGCCATCCTCGCCTCGGCCACCCCCGACCGCGACGACCGCTACTTTCCCGGCGACATCGCCCAGTTCTCGACCGCGGGAGGCGCCTCTCCTTCGGATACGGCGTATCCGGGGTGCTCTACGCCCTGGCCGAGAGCGGCGCCGAACGGTGCCCCGACGCCGAGGAATGGCTGCTGCGGCACAGCAAGGAGCTCCCGTCCGGGACCCCCCTGGGCTTCTTCGACGGGCTCGCGGGCCTGTCCTGGGCCCTGAACCGCCTCGGCCACGGGGAACCCGCCCTGGACCTGGTCGATCTGCTCCTGTCACAGTCGTGGGAAGAGCTCGGACCGGGACTGCACGGTGGGACGGCCGGAATCGGCCTGGCCCTGGACTCCCTGGCCGCCGACACCGGCTCGACGGAGATGCGCGCGGGCGCCCTGCGCTGCGCGGAGCTGGCGACACGCCGATTCCTGGACGCCCCACCCGAGCGGAGGCGGGCCGGACTGCTCCACGGAGGCGCGGGCGTGGCCCTGCTCTGCCTGCGTCTGCACCGGCGCAACGGTGACACCGCGCTGCTGGACCTGGCGGAAAGGTCGCTCCGTGCCGACCTGGACCGCTGCGTCACCAGCGTCTTCGGCTCGCTTCAGGTGGACGAGGGGCGGCGGACCATGCCCTATCTCGGTGCGGGCAGCGTAGGAGTGGGGATCGTGCTCGACGACTACCTGGAGCACCGGTCCGACGAGGCGATCGAGCGGGTCCGTCCGCACATCGTCCGGGCCGCGCGGTCCTCCTTCTACGTCCAGCCGGGCCTCTTCCGCGGGCTGGCGGGCATGGTGCTGTACCTGAGCCGGACCACGACCCCGGGAACCGGGAACGCGCAGGTACGGCGCCAGATCGACGCCCTGTCCAGGTACGCCATGCGCTACCGGGGACACCTGGCCTTCCCGGGAGAGCAGCTGATGCGGCTCTCCATGGACCTTTCCACGGGCACAGCGGGCTGCCTCCTCGCGCTCGCCGCGACGCGGCGCGAGCGGCCCGCACAGCTGCCCTTCCTCCCTCCGCTGCGGCGGACCCAGAACCGGCCACTGCCATGGTCCGGAACAAATGAAGTGAAGTAGATCGCATCGAAAGGATATCAGCCATGACCCTGCTCGACCTGCAGTCCCTGGAGACCGTTCAGAACGAGGCGGCCGGCGAGGTGGCCGGCGGCAGCGTCGCCAGCCTCCTGCTGTGCGGCGACAGCAGCCTGAGCCTCACCACCTGCTAGGCGGTACGCCGCCGACACGCGCGGTGTGACCGTGCCGTGGGGTCGGTGAACCCGGCCCCACGGCGTCGGGTCCTGTGCAAGGACCCTCCCTTCCGTCCGGCGGCGCCCATGGGCGCCGCCGGGCTCAGCCACGAGCCAAGCAGGAAGGCGGCCGGATGGCGTCCACCCGCCCGCGTGACGCCGGGACCGACGACGACGTCGCACGCGCGGCGGACAGCCTGCTCGCCCGTGTGATGCGGGCGAGCGCCGGGCGCACGGTGGGAATACTGCTGTGCGCGGCCGCCGCGGCGGCCGCCTCACTCGCCCTGCCCGCGGTGCTCGGACACACCCTCGACCTGCTTCTGGAAGGCCACCCTGACGCCGGAACCGCATTGGCGGTCGCCGTGGCGCTGACCGCGGTGGAGGTCGCCCTGGACGCGGCCGTCGCCCTGCTCGCGGGAACGGTCGGCGCGCGGTCCACCGCCTGGCTGCGGCTGCGGGCCGTCCAGCGGCTGGTGGCCGCCGCGCCCCACGACGTGAGCCGGTTCTCCCCAGGCGACGTCGCGACCCGGCTCTCAGCGCACGCCACGGAGGCCGGGGCGGCCCCGGCCGCGGCGGCGCAGATCGTCGCGGCGGTCCTCGCCCCCCTCGGAGCCCTGGTCGCACTGTTCCTGATCGACCCGTGGACCGGGCTGGCCTTCGTCCTGGGTCTGCCCCTCCTCGTCCTGCTGCTGCGGTCCTTCGCCCGCCACTCCTCCGACAGCGTCTCCCGCTACCAGCGGGTGCAGTCGGTGATCGCGACACGACTGACGGACGCCCTGGGCGGTGCACGGGCCATCGCCGCGGCCGGGACCGTGGACGAGGAACGCGCCCGCGTCCTGCGTCCCCTGGCCGATCTGGGCGTCGAGGGCCGACGCATGTGGTTGGTGCACGGCTCCGCGACGGCACGCAGCGGCGTGCTCATGCCCCTGCTGATCACCGCCGTGCTGGCGGTCGGCGGGCTCGGCCTGGCGGACGGGCGCATCAGCGTCGGCGACCTGCTGGCGGTGTCCCGGTACGCCGCGCTGGCCGCCGGCCTGGGATCGGTCGCGGGTCCGCTCGGCGCACTGGTCCGGGGGCGGACGGCGGCGCGCCGTGTCAACGAACTCCTCACAGTCCCCCCGTTGTCCCACGGACGGGCGGGGCTCCCCCCCGAGGGGCCGGGAACACTGGAGCTGCGCGGGATCGGAGTCAAACGCGACGGCGCCTGGGTGCTGCGCGGGGTCGACCTGCGCGTGCCCGGCGGGCGGACGGCGGCCGTCGTGGGACGTTCCGGCTCCGGCAAGTCGACGCTCGGCGCGGTCGCCGGGCGGCTCACCGCGCCCGACGAGGGCGAGGTGCGTCTGGACGGGGTGCCCCTCCACACCGTGGCGGCCGACGTGCTCCGTCGCGAGGTCGGGTACGCGTTCGAGCGCCCGTCGTTGCAGGGGGGCACCGTCGGGGACGCGATCGCGGCGGGGGCGCGGACCGCGCCGATCGAACGTGTGCGGTCGGCCGCCCGGTCCGCGGGAGCCGACACCTTCGTCCGGGCGCTTCCCCACGGATACGACACTCCGCTGGAGGACGCGCCGCTCTCCGGTGGGGAGCTGCAACGGCTGGGCTTGGCGCGGGCGTTCGCCCACGCGGGACGCCTGATGATCCTGGACGACGCGACCTCCAGCCTCGACACGGCGACCGAGCGGCAGGTGGACCGGGCCCTGGCGTGCGAGGTCCGTCCCGGCACCCGCGTCGTCATCGCGCACCGGCTCTCCACCGCGGCGCGCGCTGACCTGGTGGTGTGGCTGGAGGCAGGCCGTGTCCGGGCCGTCCGGACGCACGCCGAACTGTGGCGGGACCCCGACTACCGAGCGGTCTTCGGCCACACCGACTCCTCCGACGGTCAGGAGACCCGGTGAGGCCCGGGACGGCGGTGGACGCGGCCGGGGCGAGGGCCCCCGGCCCTGCCGAACCCGGGCGCGTCCGCCCGCGGCGCCGTGACGCGACACGGCGGCGCTCCGGGGGCCACCGCGGCGCGTTGGGCGGGCTGATGCCGCATGCCCGCTCCTTCCTGTGGCGTCACCGGGGTGCGATGCTGCGTCTGGGCGCCTGGTCGCTGATGGAGTCCGCGCAGACCTTCCTCGTCGGTTTCGGCCTGGCGCGTGCCCTGGATCAGGGGTTCCAGGCGGGGCGGCCCACCGTCGGCCTGGCGTGGCTGGCGGTCGCCGCGGCCTCCGTCCTCCTCGCCGGGCCCGCGCTGCGCGGTGTGTTCGGCCAGCTCTCCGGGCTGGTGGAACCGTTGCGGGACGGGCTGGTGCGGCGCGCGGTCGACCAGGCCCTGCGCCGAGCCGTGGCCGATCCGGCGCGGGCCGCGGGAGCCGAACGAACCGCTGTCTCGCGGCTCACCCAGCAGACGGAGATCGCGCGGGACAGCTTCGCCGGCCTGGTCCTGACGGTGCGGTCCTTCCTCTTCACCGCGGTGGGAGCGCTCGCCGGAATGCTCACCCTCGCCCCCGAGCTGTTGCTGGTCGTGCTTCCGCCCATGCTGCTCGGGCTGGTGCTCTTCCTCCTCACACTCGCTCCCATGGCCGCGGCGCAACGCCGCTTCCTCGACGCCGACGAAGCGTTCACCGACCGTGCGGGAGCGCTGCGGGGCCAGCTGCGCGACGTGGTCGCCTGCGGGACCGCGGGCACGGCGGTCGCCGGAGCCGGCGCACTGGTCGACGAGGCCCGGGAGTCGACGCGTTCCCTGGCCCGGTGGACCGCGGTCAGGACGCTGGCACTCGGGGTGGCGGGCCAGCTCCCCGTCGTCCTGCTGCTCGTGGCGACCCCGTGGCTGCGCGACCAAGGCGTCACCACCGGGGCTCTCATGGGCGCCCTGGCCTACCTCGTCCAGTCCCTGTTGCCGGCGCTGCAGACGATGATGGCCGCCGTGGGCGCCGCGGGAAGCCGCCTCGTGGTGGTCCTCGACCGGTTCGTGTCCGTGGACGCGGGCGGCGCCGACGAGGGAGATCCCCGGGGCGTGGAGACCGACGACGGCGGATCGTGCGCCGCCGCCGTCCAGGGGGCGGCGCCGGCGGTGTGGTGCCGCGGGCTGCGTGTGTCCTATGGGGCTGGGACGCGACCCCTGGTCGAGCGGTTCGGTGTGAGGGTCGAGGCCGGGGAGCGCATCGCGATCGTCGGGCCGAGCGGGATCGGCAAGTCGACGCTGGCACACGTGTTGTCCGGGTTGCACACGCCGGACGAGGGCGTCGTACGGCTGGGGGGCCGACCGGTCGCGGGCCCCTCCCCCCGGGAACTGGCCCGGATGCGGGTCCTGCTGCCCCAACGGGCCTACGTCTTCGCCGGATCGGTTCGGGAGAACCTCGCCCAACTGGAGCCCGGTGCGGGGGACGACCTCATCGCACGGGCGGTGGCGGCACTGGACCTCGGATCGCTGGTGGACCGACTCGGCGGCATGGACGCCGCCGTGGATCCCGCGGCGCTCTCGGCCGGAGAACGGCAGGCACTCTGCCTGGGCCGGGCGTACGTGTCCCCGGCGCCGCTGCTCATCCTGGACGAGTCGACCTGTCATCTGGACCCGGCGGCCGAGGCTCACGCGGAGGAGGCGCTGGCGCGCCGGCCGAACACGACGCTGATCGTCATCGCGCACCGGCTGTCGTCGGCACTGCGGGCCGACCGGGTCCTCGTTCTGGACGGTGCGGGCACGGCGTTCGGTACGCACGAGTCCCTGCTGCGCGACTCCCCGCTCTACCGGGATCTGGCGGGGCACTGGAAAGTGTCCCCCTGAGCGCACCTGGAGCCGTACGTCGTCTCCGGCCTCTCACCGAGGTCGACGGTGAGCCCCGCCAGGGTCGTGACACCCGAGGCCCGACTCGTCCTACGCGAGGCAGACGTCCACGCCGACGCCGCCTCCGAGGACCCGGACCGGTGGCTGGAACGGCTCGCCGAACGGGAGGCGGCCGATCCCTTCGACCTGGACACCGCCCCGCCGGTGCGCGCCCTGCCGGCACGCCTGGCCGCCGGCCACCACGTACTGATGCTCACCCTCCACCGCGTCGCGACCGACGCCTGGTCCAACACGGTCCTGCTGGAGGAACTCGCGGCACTGTACTCGGCGCACACCACCGGCGCGCGGCCGCCGCAGCTCCCATCCGCCCCGCAGATCGCCGACGTGGCCCGGCAACCGCGACATCGACTTCGCCACGGCCAACCACAATTCCAGCGACGTCACCGTCCTCATCAACAACGGGATCGCCCAGGAGGGGTGACCGGGACCGTCCCACACGAAAGGAGCGCAGCGTAAATGTCAGATCGCGAGGACGAGTGGAACTACCGGGTGGTGGTCAACCACGAGGAACAGTACTCGATTTGGCCGGTGGGCCGGGAGAATACGCCGGGTTGGCGCGATGTCGGCGTCGAAGGGACCAAGAGCGAGTGCCTGTCGTGGATCGACGAGCACTGGACTGACATGCGCCCCCTCAGTCTGCGGCGGGCAATGGCCGCCGACGAGAATTGAGACAGGCACCGGAACCAGCGTCGAAACCGGCATCCGTCCGTGAAACAATCGCACGCGTTCACGACGGATGCAGGCAATGAGAGAAGATCACATGGCAACCTCGGACACCAGTTCACAGCATGAGGAGGAGGGGGTCGGAGGATTGCGCCTCCTCATGTCGAACGCGCCTTTCCGCGCGCTCTTCACCGCGCGAACCGTCTCGTACACGGGTGAGGCGATCAGCCTGGTCGCGCTCATGCTGTTCGTGGCCGATTCGACCGGCCAGGCGATAGCGGTCTCGGTTCTGCCGCTGGTCGGGGACTTCATCCCGGCCCTGCTCGGGCCGGTCACCGGCGCGATCAGCGACCGCTTCGACCTCAAGCGGGTGATGATCGTCTGCGAACTGGTCCAGGGCGCCATGCTGGCGCTGATCGCGCTGTCGATGCCGCCGCTGCCGCTGCTGTTGCTCCTGGTGGCCGCGCGGGCCGCGGCCGGGCAGGTGTTCATGCCGGCCTCGCGTGCTGCGGTGCCCGGTCTGGTGCGGGGACGCGATCTGGAGCCGGCCAACGCCAGCATCGGGTTCGGCACCAACGGGGCCGAGGCCGCCGGTCCGCTGCTGGCGGCGGTGCTGTTCCCGTTCCTGGGGATCCAGGGCGTGCTGTTCGGCGCGGCGGCGGCCTACGTGTTCTCCGCGCTCATCCTCCTCGGACTGCGGCCACTGCCCCCGGTTCGCGAGGAGCACGAGTCGACCTCGCTGCTGGCCGACGCCAGAGAGGGCCTGGGCTACATCTGGTCAGTCTCGGCGGTCCGCGTGATCGCGCTGGGATTCTGTGTCGTGGTCGCCTTCAACGGGATCGACGACGTGGCGCTGGTGCTGTTGGCCAAGGACACCTTCGGCGCGGGGGACTCGGCCGTGAGCCTGCTGCTGGGCGCGGTCGGCATCGGGCTCGTGGTCGGTTACGCGCTGCTCGCGCGCTACGGCATGCGCGGCTCGATGGTCGTGCTGCTGCTCCTCGGTTTCGGTGTGAGCAGCCTGGGCAACCTGCTGACCGGTCTGGCCTGGGCGGTCGCGGCGGCCTTCGCCCTGCAAGCCGTGCGGGGCATCGGCATCGCGGCCATGGACGTGGCGACCAACACGCTGCTCCAGCGCATGGTTCCGGCCAGGATGCTCGGCCGGGTCTTCGGCAACCTGTACGGCGCGGTCGGGGTGGCCGCCGGACTGTCCTACGTGGGCGGCGGGCTGCTGCTCGACGCCACCTCGGCGCCCGTGACCCTCGTCATCGCGGGCGTGGGCGGGCTCGTCGCCACCGTCGCGGTGGCCCTGACGCTGCCCCGGGCCCTGCGGCGGGCCGGGGTCTCCAGCAGAGGAGAAGAGAAGGGTTCCGGCGGAGGGGAGGACCGGGACGCGACCCCGGCCGTCCCCGAACCACACCCGCGCGAATCGAGGGAGGATTAGATGGTCCGCACGCACACCCGCTGGCCGGAGCACGCGCACCGGGCGTCAGGCCTCCACGCGTCGGACGGCCCTGCGATGCCCCGACCGCCAGGACGCGACGAGCTCACCGCGGGAGCCGAAACGGTCCCGGGGGTCGGCCGAGGCGCCACGCACGACGGCCTCCACCACCCGGGCGGGCAGTTCGGGGCGGGACCGCAGCAGCCGGACCGGGTCGGGAAACCGGCCGTCGGCGGCGGGCGTCGCACCGGTCAGACACGACAGGGCGACCAACGCGAGCGAATACACGTCGGCGCGGCGGCTCCGGACCGGGTGTCCACGACGATGCCGAAATCGGTGAGCAGGGCCCTGACGTCGTTCGTGCCGGAGAGCAGGATGTTGCGGGGGTTGACGTCGCGGTGCACGATCCCACGCGCGTGGACGTGGCCGAGGGCGTCGGCGATCTGCTCCGTGACCGAGACGGTCGCGCCCAGGGGCAGGGGTCCGCGTGCGTCGGGCACCGACCTCAGGTCACCGCCGCGGGAATCGGGATCGTGGACGCTCCCTTCGCGACCGTCGGCGGGGGTATGGGATCCTTCGCCATGGCGGACTGCCTGAGAATCGCCGGAGTCCCGGCACGGGACATCAGGGTCCTCACGACATTGGACACTCCCTGGGAGGACTATGCCTATCTCACTGGCGTATCCCAGTTTCCGCCAGAATACAGAATCAGATCTGCCTCCGCCTCCATGCCAGACAATATCTGGGGCTTTCCCAGCTATGCGCTCCAGTCGGATTTCTCCGCGCGTACTCTGCGTGGTTTCATCGCTCCGATTTGGAACGTGTTCACCGAGAACCTCCTCAGTGACTATTGGACGCCGCTCGCGGGCCAGGTGTTCCGGGGACCGCAGCGCGAGGCCGATCGGATCGGCTACTGGAGCTGCGTCGAGCGCGGCCAGGTCCGGATGGTCCGCAGACGGGTCGGCGGCGGATACTCCAGCATCCTCACCCAGGAGGAGGCCGTGCCCCGACGGGTGGCCTTCCGCAGCCGGTTCGTGCATCTGGCCGTCGGCTACCCCAGCCACCGTTTCCTGCCGGAACTCCAGGACTACCGGATGCGCACCGGCGACGCGTCGCGGTTCGTCAACGCCTACGAACCCCACGAACACGTCTACGACCAACCGGTGAAACGGCCCGGGACCGTGCTCGTTCGGGGGAGGCGGCATCGCCGCCTCGGCCATCTCGCACCGACTGATGCGGGACAGGGAGAAACTCGGCGCGCGCACCCGGATCCTGCACGCCGTGCGCACCTACGTCGACGGTCCCGCGGGCTCCTCGCCCTTCATGCGCAGACGGGGCGGCCGAGGCTGGGCGCACCAGGGGTTCGACTGGCCCAAGGCGAGTTGGGGCGGGCAGCTCAAGGCCCGCCTGGAGAAGCTCCAAGGAGAGGAGCGGCGCCAGCTGTGGGAGCTGATGGGGGGATCCACCACCCCGATCCGCCGGGGCTGGCAACGCGAACTGGCCCGCGGTCGGGAACAGGGCTACTACAGCACCTTCGGCGGTGAACTGGACCACGTCGACCCCGGCCCCGAGGGCGGCCTGACGGCCTACTTCAAACCGGGAGCGGCCGTCTCCGCGGGACCGGTCGGCGTCGACTTCATCATCGACGCCACCGGCTTGGTCGGCTCGGTGACCGAGCACCGGGCGCTGTCCGACCTGTTGGCCCACTCCGGCGCGGACCGCAACGTGCTGGGCCGCATCGACGTCGCCCCCACCTTTGAGGTCCGGGCGCCCGCACCCCGGGCGGGCGGCTGTACGCGGTCGGAGCGGCCGTGGAGGGCTCCCACCACGCGCTCGTCGACTCCCTGCTGGGCCTGCGGTACGGGGCACAGCGGGTCTGCGACGACCTCGCGGCCCAGGGCCACTGCCGGCGCATCGGTCCGGGCAGATCGGTCGCCCAGTGGTGGAAGTGGATGAGGAACAGGACACCATGACCCCCACACTGTCCGGCCGCATCCAGTCCCGCCTCTTCCTCCTGGCCACCGTGGGACTCGTCTGGACGCTGGCGCTCACACCGCTGCTGCCGCGCGGGTTCGCCCCCTTGGGCGTGGCCCACACGGGCACGCTGTCCGCCCTGGTCCTGGTCGCCCTGCTCGGGACCCTTCTGTGGGAACCGCTGTACCACCTGCTCCAACAGTTCCGTTGGGAGAAGGACTGGCCGGCGATCATCATCCTGTTCCAGGGCGTCCCCGAGGGAGTCCTCGTCTACCTGGTCCTCCTCCACCGCCTGGAGTTGCCGGTGCAGCCGGGCGCCTTCGCCGTGCGCTTCTCGACCACCTGGCTCCTCGTCTTCGTGTTCTTGCACGGCCCCTTACGCGTTCCCTTCCTTCGTTGGCGATTCCGTGGCGGGAGATCGATATGAGGCGACCAACAGCTATGCGACACACCGATTTCCAGATCGCCGTCCAGGCCGGCGACGGCCTGATCGGCCGCTTCCCCACGGGCGTGATGCTGCTCGTCGGAGACGGGGCGGCCGAGGCCTCGGACCGGCTCATCGAACTGTTCGACGACGCCGCGAGCGCGGGCGTCGACCCCGCCGCGAACCTGGAGGAGAGGTTCGGCGCATCGGACGCGCCCGACGTCTCGGCTTTCGGCACCATGGTCGAGTCCGACGGCGGGACCTCCCTCACCGAGTTCCTGGAGTTCACCGTGCTGCGCGGGCGGTCCTGGCCGGCCCAGGCCCTGGCGTACGCGTGCGGTGAACGCGTGTGGCACGACGCGCGTGAGGACGCCCGCCATCACGCGGGGCGCGCGTTCGGCCAGCGGGCCTTCCACGCCAGGATGCTCACGATCGGCCCGTGCGGGCTCTCGCTGTTGGCCGAGGAAGCACGGCGCCCGGCCCGGAACGCCGAGCCCACGGCCACCTGATCAGCCGGTGGCCGCGCCCAGCGCGTTCCTGGTCGACACCGTCAGCCACACCCGAGCCCACGGAGGCGCGGCGGACCTCCGGCCGAGTCGCGCCGCGACCCGGTCGAGAACGGGCGCGGCGCGGTGGGCATCTCGCGCCGAGACCGTCCTGGCGGTGCCGGGACCGCGTCGAGCGGGGAGACCGAACCGGCCGCGGTGAGGACATGCGTCGCCGAGCCGATCATCGCCACCACCGAATGGGACGGCGGCTCCCAGGGATGGGCCCCCGAGGGAGAACAGGCACGCGACCCGCTCCCGCCCGGCATTCCTCCCGCGAACTACACTCGGATCATTCTCGCCAGGGGCTACGACCTCCGGCTTCACGTCTGCCCGGTGCCCGCCGACCACCCGCGTCTGGAGCTGGTCCAGTGAGGTCAGTCAGCGGCGGTCGGCGCTTCCGGCGTGACGAGACGCCCGGATGCTCCACCGCGGACTGATCGTGGACTCCGACGGGTCGCCATCCAGGGGTGCTCGGCCGCGCTTGGGCGTGGAGGGTCCCGTGACACTCCTTCGCTCACCCGTGGGGCGCGATTGCGTGATTGATCCCGCTGGTCCGGTGGTTCGTGTCCGGATTCGGCCATGGAGCCGGCGGGCAGGCCTTGACGTTCCCTGCGAGTGTTATCTTCCCTGGTCGGGATCGGTGTGGGACCACATGTTGGCATCCGGGTACGTCGGTGCACGACGTGATCGCCGCACATCGGCACCCGCCTGCTGTAACGATGTGATCTCCGTCCGTGGCTGTGAGGATCGCCGGTGTGCGATCGTCGACCTTGTCAGGTGTTGAGTCCTTCTTCCTCGTCGGTCCGCCATGTCCTTGGTAAGGCGAAGTTGATTGCTTGGCCGGACTCGTGTGCTCGCATGAGGGCGGCCCGACGTGACCAGCGGCCGGGGGGTCATGAGTGGAACGCGTCTCAGGTGAGGGGAGCCCCTGGCTCCGCAGTTTCCGTGACCACGACAGGGTGGACGTCGTACTGGTGCTCTTCCCGCACGCCGGTGGATCGGCGAGCTTCTACCGAGGATGGGCCGACCTGCTGCCCGAGGGCTGTGAGCTCTGGGTCGTGCAGTACCCCGGCCGGGAGGACCGGATCACCGAACCGCTCGTTCCCGACATGACCGAGCTCGCCGACGCGATCGCCGCCGAACTCGCGCCCCGGCTGGGCGGCCCCTACGCGGTGTTCGGACACAGCATGGGGTCGGCCGTGGCCTACGAGACCGTGCGCCGCCTCCAGGAGGGCCCTGCCGGGCCGCCGGTCCACCTCTTCGTTTCGGGTCGGCGTGTCCCCTCCCGCCAGGTGAGAAGTCGCGTGCACCTGCTCGACGACGACGGTCTGGTCGAGATCATCGAGGCCATGGGCGCCACTCCCGCCGGGATTCTGGACGACCCCGAGATGCGTTCCCTCGTCCTACCGGTGGTTCGCAACGACTACCGGCTGATCGAGACCTACCGGCCCGTCGCCGTCCCCGCACTGGACACCCCGACCACCGCTCTGGCCGGGGCTGAAGACCCCACCGTGACCCCCGACGAGGTCAAGGAGTGGGCGAGGATGACCACCCGCGGCTGCGACATCGAGGTCCTGCCCGGCGGTCACTTCTTCCCCGTCCACCAGCGGGCGCGGGTCATCGAGACCATCCTGCGCGCGCTCGCCCCCCACCTGGACGGCTGACCCGGCCCGAGCGGCGTCGGGCACGCGGCGCCGATGGAGTTGGCTGCGGGGTCGAGTCGAAGGTGGTGCGGGTGGTGCGGGTGGTGCGGGGCCCTACCAGTATCGTGCTGACCGCCCGCAGCCACGCTTGCGTCCTGCCGGAAGCAGCCAGCGAGACTTCGCTGTTGAACAGATGCCTATCGCGCCCGGGAGTGTCACCTACGAGGCTGAGAACGACACCTATGTTCATCCGGCACCAGCGCAGATCCGAGACGATGCCGGAAACACTGTCAGGACCTACCGGCCTCTGGTCTCCGTGAACAACGACTCACGCGACATCATCACGGCCTTCCCTAGGGTCATGTCCCTTGGAGTGGTGTAACTCCCGGATCAGTGATCTGACCTGCAGGGCTATAGCGACAAGGCGAGCCATCGTGTGACGGTCAAGAGGAAGGCCTAAGTTCCTCGCACAAGGACACGCACACGATGGCTCTGTCCCAGCATGACCTACAACAGCTTCTGGAGTCACTACAAGCCGCTGAGAACGTGGACATGATCCGCCTCGTCCTGGAGCGCATGCTCCAGGAGCTGATCGAGGCCGAGGCCACCACCGTGATCGG
>NZ_MKKC01000061.1 GCF_001942255.1 Nocardiopsis sp. CNR-923 | reverse complement strand
GATGGGGTTGGGCGTCGGGGTCCTCGTCCAGGGCGTCCAGCGCCTGTTCCCAGGTGGGCAGGACCTCCCCCGTGGTGGGGTCCAGGTAGGTCGCGGCGTTCTCGTCCCACACCGGCAGGCGGTCGCCGTCGAAGACCACGCGATCGGCCGGAGGCCACCACACCTGGTGGTAGGTCGCGGCGGCGATCTGGCGGAGTTCGGCCCGGGGGATCGTGCCCCGGGTGGCCATGTGCAGATGCGGAGCCAACCGCCGTTGGGGTTCGACGGCCGCGAAGTACTGCACATCGAACCCGGCCACGCGCCGCAGGTTCTGCACGAACCGATCGGTCAGCTTGGAGAAGTGCAGCGCGTCCCGAGCCGCCCGCCGGTAGTCATAGGTCTCCGGATCGACCGGGGTGCCGTCCGACCTCACGCGTCCGTAGGAGTCCAGGGTCAGGGTGATGAACAGCGACGGCCGGAACACCCTGCCCGTGTTCGGATCCGTGTAGGCCCGCCCGACCGTCTTCCTGGTCATCGGACGCTTGGGAAGGTCCGGGACGTCCTGACGCCGCTTGGTGGAGCGGACCCGACGCGACCCCGACGACGAGGAGGAGCCCGAGCGGGTCACCGAGCCCCGCAGCCCCGAGGCGGAGATCTCCTCATCCAGGTCCGAGATGACCGCGGCGAGTTCGGCCAGCTCGTCAGCCGAGGCGGCCCCGGTGGAGGCGAGTTGGTCCCGTTCGGCGGTGACCACGGCCCGCTGTTCCACCCACGAGCGTTGCCCCTCGGTAGGCGGATCGGGTTCCACCACGGGTTCCTCCGCGAGGTGCCAGCCCTGCTCACACTGGGTCCGCCGCAGCGACCGCTTCCGTTTCGCGCAGGCGGGGCAGCGGGATTCGAGCGTGGACCCGCACGGGACGTCCACGATCTCGGTTTCCCCGGTCCCGATGTCCGTCCGCCGCAGCGAGACGGGGCGGATGCACACCCCGTGGTCAGCCGCCACCTGTTCAGCCACCTCACGCGCCAGAGGTTGCGCGAGCCGTTCGGCACGGGTCGACTTACCGGTAGGCGTGGGCATCAGACCACCTCCGACCCGTAGACCTCGGTCATGGCGGTGATGTCGTCATCGGACACGTACGCGGCCCGCACCCGGACCGGTGCCGGGGAGCCCTCCATACGGACGTAGCCCACCCCGGGAAGACCCGGGTCGATCAGATGCGCGTTCGCCCCCCGGTCCCGGGCACCCTCGCCGAGGATCATGTCGACCTGGGACGCCTCGTCCAGCCGCAGAGCGACCTTGTCCGGGAACAGGTTCCGCAGATTCATCACCTCCTTGCGGGGATCCTGCAACGCGGCCAGGACCGAGAACCCCACCGAACGCCCCTGCGAGGTGAGCGTGGCTATGGCGTTCTCGGCGCGGCGACGGACGTCGCGGTCGGGGTGGTAGGCGGTCAGGAACGCCACCTCGTCCAACACCACCAACACGAACGGATCCGCCGTGGTGGGGGTGTGGGAGCGCTGGCGACCGGCGTAGCGGCGTGCCCGGTCCTGCATGTCCGCCACCGCCGATTCCAACACCGTCACCGCGGACTCGCCGTCGTCCGCGTACCGGGCGAACAGGCCCCGGCCGTAGGACAGCTCCATCCGCTTGGGATCGATCGCCCACACCTGCACGACCCCCTCAGCCACAGCCGGGAGCATCGCGCGGATGGCCGACCAGATCACCGACCCCTTCCCCGACCCGGTCACCCCAGCCACCAGCACATGGGTACCGTGCAGGCGAAGCCGCCACTGCGAACCGTCCTCACACACCCCCACCGGAAGTGCCGACAGATCCACGTGGTGCGTCATCGGGAAGGCGTCGAGGGGTTCGGCCAACGTGTCGTGTCGGGGGAACTCCAAAGTGATCCGCCGAGGCCCCTCCACCACCACACGGCAGGACGGGGCACCGAACCCGTGCGCCAGCTCGGACACGCGGGTCTCGAAATCGGCCGGAGAGGTCCCGGCCACGAGGGTCACCCGGACCCGGTCCGCCCACGAGGTACAGGAGACGCGGCGGATGCGGGGCAGGTAGCGGCGTTCCTGGTAGGACTCGGCCAGGCCGGAGATGACCAGGACGGGTTGCCAGTGCCGGCGGTAGACCACCACGTGCCGCCACCACGCCAACACCCGCAGAGCGACGCAGACCCGGAACGAGTCCGGCCAGAGGAGCCACCACACCAACGCGACCACCGAGGCGACCCCGCACAGCACGGCCAGGCCCAGCCAACCGAACCACCACCAGGACGACACCGACACGGCAGCTGAGGCGACCATGACGGGGAACCGGAACGGCAACGTGACCAGGAACCGGACCAGCCGCCACACCCACGAGGCGAGCACGACGATCCCCGGGGTTTCCACGATCGGGGTCGTCCACCGCACCCCCTGAGCCGGAGACGGCAGAGTCGGGGAGGTCTGAGCGGAACCCACCTTGGACGGCATCAGACCTCACCCCCGTCCGCGATCTCGTTGAGGACCCGGTCCCGGTTGGTGCGGGCGCGTTCGGCGGCCTTGGCCGCGTCGGGGTTGCCGTCCCGCTCCGCGATCATGGCGAACACACGGGCTTTGAAGTCGAAGAACTCCGCCCACTCGGCCGGGGTCGTGCGCGGCGTGTCCACCGCTTCCAGGAACAGCCGGACCAGCCGCGAGCCGGACAGCCCGGACAGGTCGGTGGGGTAATCGGACATACTGAAGACACCTCTTCACGAAGCTTTCGCAGGGTTCGAGTAGGGGATTGAAGGGGCGGCTCAGGTGTTGGAGCACCAGGCCGCCCCGCTTCATGCACGCCTCAGACGGCGTCCTTGGTCTGGGAGCGACGCCCACCACCAGCGACAGCACCGGGAGCCTTCACGCCCCGCGCCCGCAGCGAGTACGCCACCCGGGGGCGACGACCGTTGTCGTCCACGTAGGGCATCACCGCCATGGACTCGAACTCCACCGGGCGAAACGGCAGCCCGGGAACCTCGTCCGGCAGCGTCGGGCACACCTGGGCGACGACTTTGACCTTCACCGACTTGGCCTTGCCCCGCGCCTCGGGGTCGGCGTCGATCACGTCCACCGCCCACAGCGGCAACCCCGAGTCCTTGTCCAGCTGGGGCCGCTTGGTCTCGAAATCGGTGATCGCCTCCACTCCCAGAGCGAAGGCCCCGTGGGGGAACACCGTGGCGAACTGCACCGGCAACGCACCCTGAATAGCCATGTCATCTCCTCACCGCGCCATCAGGCGCACACGAAAGCGTGTGGTGCATCGCGCCCTCCACGCAGGAAGGCCCATGCGATACACCACACGCTAACCCGTACTTTTAGTTTTGTCTAGTAGTTCTAGTACTGACTCGTACTTAGAGTACGCCTGCCCTCCGCGCCAGGCCGACCAGAGCAGGACCGGCCGGATCCTGGATCGCCAGCAGGTCACCCAAGGCTTGCCGCACCAGCGGGTGCGCCCGTACCTGTTCGGGGGTGATGGATTCGGCCTCCTCCAGCGTGGCCACCGCGTCATCGACGTTGCGGCGCTGAAGATGCGCACGGGCCACGTCGATGAGGAACCGCCCCCGGCGTTCCGCCGACAGGCCGGAGGTATCAACCGCTTGCGCCGCTCGCAGAGCAACCCCGGCGTCGCCCAGGTCCACAGCGGCCGAGACCTCGTGCAGTGTCACGTTCGCCGTGCCGAACTCGGTGTTGTAGTCGTTGCGCTCCTCACCGATCCGTTCCGCGACCGCTCGTGCCGTGGCGATGTGACGGTACGCGGACGTGGCGTCGTTGCGGCGGGCGGCGGCGATGGCTCGTTGCAGGGTCAGTGCCCCGTAGACCGACATAGCCTGCGGGTTGCCCTCCTCTACGAGGCCCGACAGCGCCTCGGTCGCGGTGCTGGCGGTCGCTTCCACCTGGTCGTAGTAGCGAGCGCCCAGAAAGGTGAGGCAGAGGCGGAACTCACCGGCCGCCATCAGTAGCGGATCCTCGGCGCGTTCGGCGGCGGTGATGGATCGGTCAGCGGCGATCCAGGCCGCTTCGTACTCCCCCAGCTTGGTGAGCGCGGAGGAACACGCCTGATAGGTGGCGTTCAGGAGCCTGAACAGCTCCAGGCGTTCGCCGTTGGGCACCGACCGCGCCGCCGACTCCAGGTCGGGAATCAGCGACTCCAAGGCCTCGGTCAGGTCCATGTAGGAACTGGCGTGCGTCAGCTCCCACGCCTGCTCAGCCCGATGACGAAGGGCGTCGACATCGACCGGACCCTTCGCACGCAGTAGGGCGTTGAGCGCGTGGGCGCCGCTGAGCACCAAACGCAGACGACTACTGCCGGGCGCTCCTCAGCCGTCGCCGCCACGATCGGCGCCTCGGCGGCCAACTCCGAGACCGGAATCTCCAGAACCTCGGCGAGCTTCTCCAAGACCACCATGCGGTCGACCTTGCGCACACCGCGTTCGACCTGGGACACCCATGCTTCGGAGCGGCCGACGAGCCCGGCGAACTCCCGTTGCGAGAGCCCACGCCGCTTCCGGTTCTGGGCGACCTTTCGACCGAGCGCTTTTTGGTAATTGCCGCTCACTCGGAGACACCCTTGGCGTTCGCGAGGTGCAGGAAGTCGACTTCCACCGAGGACAGGAACGCCTCACGCTTGGCGAGGAAGCGCTTGACGTGCGGCTGGTCCTCGTGCGCGTCGAAGGCGGCCCTGTCGCGGTACAGCTCATAGAAGATCCGCTCCAGGGGCTTGCCGTCCACCTGGTGGACGGCGTACACGAGGGTGCCCGGCTCGCTCTCCCGGATGTGCGGCAGCGTCTGCGCCACCAGGGCATCGAAGCCGCCAGCGCTGGCTTCGTCCTTGAGCGTGAACCTCACGGACAGTCCGAACATAGGGCACTCCTCACCTTGACTACAGGACCCGTACTTATTGTGCGCCGAAACCAGTGCGATAACCACGCACCTGTTATACGGTATCCGTACTAATAGTACTAGCTCAGCAGTTCAGTGTCTGCCACATGTACTCAAGCGTGAGGTGAAACCCCATGTCCCTCCATGCAGACAGCTCCCAACACACCGTCAGCGTGCACCACGGATGGTTCTACGGCCGCCCCGAGCAGCTCGCTTTCGTACGCGCGTTCGTCGCCGACCGCTTGGGCGACCTCCCGATGGTGGACGACGCGGTACTTCTCACCAGCGAACTCGCCACGAACGCCGTCCAGCACACCCCGTCCAACCTCCCCGAGGCCGGGTTCGGCGTCCTCATCGAGCACGAACACGGCCACCGTGTGCGCGTCACCGTGCACGACGGCGGGTCGTTCTTCGACGCCCCCTACGTCGCACATCCCGAACCCGACGCCGAACACGGACGCGGCCTGTTCCTCGTGGACGCCCTGGCCACCTCATGGGGCAGCTTCGTCACCCTGTCCGGGCGCAAGACCTGGTTCGAGATCGAGGCATGAAGGCTTGCCGAATTGGGCTGTATGGGATCAAGGCGACGGCGCGAGCGCCGTCGCGGCGGCCCGCCGCCCGCCTCGGGCTGCGGGCTGCCGCCCGGTCCCTCGCCGGTCGGCAGCCGCGCCCACACAGCTCACACGGACCGATCCCGCGCAGTCAACGGACTCGGTGAGCGTCTGGTGGTACAGGCGACCCCACCCGTGGACCCCCCGGGCCCGCACGAACCTGGCGCGACACCGCACGTGCGAAGGTGCGGACCGATCGCGCAGAACCCGCGCGGGATCGAGACCGTGGTGACCCGCCTCCGTGGTGGGGGGTGTGGCGCACCCGTTGCGGGCAACCCTGGGCGTCGCGGGAGCTGGCGGGAGCACGGTCGGTCTGGACACGGCACCCGCCCTTGGGGAAAGGTGGACGGTGCCATGTCGGAGCCGATGGGATGCGGGGAGGGCGAGCGTGTACAGGAGCGCGCGGCACACGCCCAAAACCCCCTGTTGCCTGCAGAGCGTTCGTGCTGGTCAAAGACCCGCGAAGTCAAAATGTTGCGCAGGTCACGCACCTGTGAGGGGGTCAGGGCCCACTCGCGTGCTGAGGGGGTGCGTCACCGCAGGTCAGACCCGGTGAAAAACGGGAAGGGTTCCACAGGACTACAAAGCCCGTAGGGCATGGAAACTTCCAGACAGAGAAGTCTTACTTGAATGATCGATATTGTTCCGCAGGACGATAAAGCCCGTAGGGCATGGAAACGACATCAACGGGGATCCCGTCGATGGCGAGCCGGTTCCGCAGGACGATAAAGCCCGAAGGGCATCGCTCACTGCGAACGTCTTCCGCGCCGGGGAACGGGCCCTACAGCGGCCCCACTTCGTGCCACACACGTGCCACACAAGGCGGTCAACACCGGGGAACCACGGGGAATCGTGGACAAATAGACCACATCAGCACAGGTCAGCGAAGCGCGAGGTCAGCCGCCAGGAGCATTCTCGGTTTCCCAAGCTGAAGTCCTGGGCCCCTCCTCCAGGACACGAGGAAGCCCACCGCCTCGATGCACATTCATTGCACATGGCGTCGGGAGACCCCCGGGAACGGCGGGAACGGGCCAGGACCACGGACTACCTCCGACCGCAGCTCACGGCCCCTCCCCGCTACACCACGGCGACCCCGAGCACGGGAAGAGGTCGTGGGTTCAAATCCCGCCACCCCGACGGAGGAACGGGTGTCCACGCAGGTGGGCACCCGTTCTTTGTCGTGCGCGATTTCCGGCGCGCGGCGTCCGGTGCACATGCAGTCAGGGAAGGGCGGTGATCGACCTGCTCGGCGACGCGCACCGCTGAGGCCCGCCGCGCGGTCCGGGCCGCGTGGAGGGGCGTCGGCCGGGAGGGGGCCCGCCGACACGGGGTGGCGGGAGGCCTGACCGCGGATGGTGCCGGCGCCTCACCAACGGTGGTCCCCGGCCCGGGGAGGGAACCGGACGGGGGGCGGAGGGGCGCACCGGCGGGCATGAGGGTGGGGGACCGGGGACCGTAGCTGGAGGACCCGGGCGCTTGCGAACCCATGCCGACCGTACCTGTCTTTGGGGTTAGATTTTCCTGTCCCATCAAGTAGGCCTCGTTCGCGCGCCAGGCCCGAGGCCCCGGAGCCCGCACCGACCGGAGCGATCCCGGACGGGCGCGCCACACCGCCCCGGAACCGTCGTTGTCCTACGATCCAGACATGGGCCGATCGTCCGAAGAGTCTCCACTGCGCAGGATCCACTCCGAGGCCAGCCTGCTCGGGGGCGCCGCCTACGCCATTCTGCTCCAGGTCGCCCATCCGAGCGTCGCCCAGGGCGTGCACGACCACAGCGACTTCTCCACGCGCCCACTCGACCGGCTGCGCGGCACGCTCTACTACGTCTACGGCACCTCGCTCGGCACCGACGAGGAGCGGGCGCGCGTCCAGGCCATCGTCCGCGCCATACACCGCCGCGTGAACGGCCCGGGCTACCGGGCGCTCGACCCCGACCTGCTGCTCTGGGTGGCCGCGACGCTGTTCCACACGTGGACGCGGTTGTACGAACTCACCGTCGGGGAGATCGACGAGGACGAGTTCCCCGTGTTCCTGCGTGAGGCGGCGGTGTTCGCGACCGCGCTGGGACTGCCCGAGGAGCAGTGGCCCGCCACCCCGGCGCGTTCGACGCCTACTGGGCCGAGGCGGTCGGGCGGCTGGAGGTCGGTGAGCCGGCGCTCGGCATCTCCCGACAGCTCTTCTGGCCGGCCAACCGCCTGCTCTGGCCGATCACGCACGTCCAGCGCTTCCTCGCGGGCGGCCTGCTGCCGCCGAAACTACGCGAGGCCTTCGAGATCCCCTGGTCAGCGGCCCGGCAGCGGCGGTTCGACCGCGTGGTCCGGGTGACCCGCGCCGTGTACCCGAGGCTCCCGCACGTCCTGCGCTCCCTGCCGAGCAGGCTGTACCTGTGGTCCATGCGCAGGAACGGGGGATGGACGCGACCGCGCGGCACACCCAGGAGCGGGGCCTACCACTGAGGTTCGGGCGGCCTCAGTCGACGTCGAGGGCGGCCAGGGCCTCTCGGGCCCGTTCCAGTTCGGGCACGCCCATCTCCGCGAAGGCCTCCTCGGCGCCCTGGAGGAGGGTGCGGGCGCGGCCGGTCGGCATGGTCGGCGCGGGCAGCCGTCCGAGCGCGAGAGCCGCACGGGCGACGATGTAGCGTTCGCTGCGCTCGACCGCGATGGCGTGGGCGCGCTCCAGCTCGGCCTCGGCGTCCTCGTACCGCCCCGCGGCGTGGTAGGTCATGCCGAGGTCGGTGAGGATTTCGGCGTCGCCGCTCCGGTTGCCGGACGCCTCTGCGAGTTCCAGTGCCTCCACGTGGCACTCCACGGCCTGTTCCCACTTCCCGGCGGCCCGGTGGGCGACCCCGAGGGCGTTGTGGATGTAGATCTGGCTCGCCACGAGCCGCGACCGCCGGGAGATCTCCAGGGCCTCGTTCAGCGCCCGGAAGGCGAGGTCGAGCTCGCCGAGGCCGAGATAGGCCTCCCCCATGGTCAGCTTCGCCCGTGACTCCAGGTCGTCGTTGTCCTCGCCCCTGGGCGTCCGCTGGGCCCGTTCACAGCAGTCCAACGCCTCCTGGTAGTTCCCCAGGATCCGATGGAACAGCGCCAGGTTTCCCGCCTGTAACGCCTCCACTTCGGTGTCCCCGACACTGGTGGCGTACTCCAGCACGCCGCGCACCGCAGCCATGGCGTCCTCGAACCGGCCGAGCCGCTCGTAGGCCATGCTCAGGTTGGCCAGGGCTCGAATCATGCCCTTGGCGTCACCGACGGACTCCAACAGGTCCCGCGCCTCCGTGAGCAGATCCAGGGATTCTTCGAACCGCCCCGAGAGGCAGTGGGCGATCCCCAGACCGATGAGGGTCACCGCGCGGCCGCGCTCGTTGCCCTGCCTGTCGCTGATCTGGAAGGCCTGCTCCTGCGAGCTGATCAGCAGCGACATGTGGCCGTGCAGGGCGTAGTAGCGCCACACCGCGTCGGCGAGGCGCCAGGCGCTGTCGCCGTGGTCTCCCACCGCGAAGTACTCGATGGTGTCCGTCAGGTTCTCCTGGTGAAGGGAGAACCAGCCCTCCGCGTCCTCGCGGCCCGACAGGTAGGCGCGGTGCCGCAGCCCGTCCGCGTCCGATCCGACGCCGACGTGCACGCCCATGAGCTCCGCCGCCTGTTGGGCGGTTTCGAGGTAGAACCGGGCCAACCGCGTCTTGGCGGCCTCGACCTCCTCCTGACCGAACGCGGTCAGGGCACGGTCGAGGGAGAAGGCTCTGATCAGGTCGTGGAGCCGGTACACGTCCCCCTTGGGCTCGTTCAGGAGGCAGACCCCGACGAGTTCCTGGAGCGTGTCGTCCGCATCCTCCAGGTCCATGTCCAACAGAGCGGACGCGCCGCCGAGGTCGACCGTGTTCCCGATCATCAGCCCGAGCAGGAGGAAGGCCTGGCGCTGGTCGGCGGTGAGGCTCTGGTAGGAGAGGTCGATCGCGGACTCCACGCTCTGACCCTCGACCCGCAGTTCCCGAAACTTGCGGTTCCGCTCCCCGAGCCGTCTGGCCACGTGCGCGAACGACCACCGGGGCCGGCTCACCATGCGGCCCGCCAGGACCCGCAGGGCCAACGGCAGTCCGCCGCAGATGCGGACGATGTCGCGCGCCGCCTCGGGTTCGCTTCTCACACGCTCTCGGCCGACAACACGTTCGAGGAGTTCCAGGGACGTCGCCTCGTCGAACATCCCCAGGGAGAGGAAGCGCGCACCGCTCAGTCCGGAGAGGTCGTTGCGCGTGGTGATGAGGGTCATCGACCCTGGCGAGGACGGCAGGAGTGAGCTGACCTGAGTGAAACTGGCCGCGTTGTCCAGGACGACCAGAATCCTGCGCCCCATCAGCGTCGCCCGCCACAGGGCGGAACGCTCGTCCAGGGACTCGGGAACGGACTCGGCCCGTACCCCGACCGCGCGCAGCAGCGCCGCCAACGCCGAGGAGGAATCGAGGGGTTCCTTGTTGGCCGTGTAACCGTAGAGGTCGATGAACAGTTGCCCGTCGGGAAAGCGCTTCCCGGACTCGTACCCGAACCGGACGGCGGTGGTCGTCTTCCCCTCCCCCCCGGCTCCGGTGATCACACAGACCTTGGCCAGGCCGTCGTCACCGCTGGCCACCTCGTCGAGAACCCGGAGAGGCTCACGGCGCCCCGTGAAGTCCGGCAGGTCACGCGGAAGGTCGTTGCGCACCACGTATCCGGACTCGGAACCGTCCGCGGGCGCTCCGCCGGGGAACTCCTCCGCACCGGCTCTGACGTCGTCCCGGAGGATCCTGCCGTGCAGGGCCGTCAGTTCCGGTCCGGGGTCGACCCCCAGTTCCTCCACCAGGTTGACGCGGAAGGACTCGTACACGGCGAGCGCCCTGGCGCGTTCGTTGTCCCGCCACAGGGCGGTGATCAACAGGTGGTGCAGCCGTTCGCGGAACGGCTGCTCGCCCACCATCGGGGTGAGCCGGGAGACCACCTCGGCCTGCCTTCCGAGGCCGAGGGCGCACGACGCCCATCCGACCACGGCCGACCACCACTCCTCACGCAGCGGAGCGACCACCGAGTGTTCGAGGAACTCCGACCCGACTCCGGAGAAGGGAGTGCCCCGCCAACAGTCCAGGGCCTGGTCGAGGAGGTCGACGGCGACCGCGGGCTCGGCGTTCACGGCCCGCGCGCGCAGGTTCCGGAACCGGTGCAGGTCGACGGACTCGGGATCGACGCTCAGCGTGTACCCGCCGGGGGTCGTGGCGATGCTGTCGGGAAGCAGCTGACGCAGATGGTGGACCTGCACCTGGATGACCGAACGCGCCGTGCGCGGCGGGTCGTCGTTCCAGAGGTAGGCGATCAACTGGTCGACCGTGACCTCACGGTCGAGGTGCACCAACAGGCTCCGAGCACACACCGCTGGCGCGGCCCGCCGACCGACAGAGGCCGACCGTCGGACCACGCGGCGATGGGGCCGAGCACGCCGAATTCCACAAGAGGCAACACTACAAGGGGAATTCCGACCGAACGAGAATGCGTGCGCACGGAAAACTCCGAGTACCCCCCTCTGCACAAGTACTCGGAGTGATGGAAGCGCGTTACGCCTTCTCGTCGTCGTCCGTCTCGGAAGGCGTGATCCGCGCGGGCTCCTCCTCTTCCGAACCGCCGCGGTCCGGATCGGGGTCACGCATCGGGTTGACCCTGGCCGTGGGCTCCTCAACGGCGATGATCGCCTCGAACCGCTCGTCGACAGTCAACATCCTGGGCACGCGCACTCCTCTCCTCACCGCACTCGCGTAGAGCCGCAACGCGGCTCTTCGGCGTCTGCGCAGCTTCATGGGGAAATCACCACCTATGACGGAGGGCCACCCGTGACGGTTCCGCCTGGCACGTCACGGGTGGCATGTGTCCAACGAACGTCGGACCGGTCTTCACTCACGAGCCGTCCTCTCGCGGGAACCGGTCTCGTCGAACGCGTTCCACACTGACGGCATCCTCTTCCGTTCCACTTACAGTCCGCTTTCAGCGCGTGCCCGACACGCGGACTGACGGAACGTCGTGACACGTAAACTCTGGGTCCGATTTCACCACTCCGCCACCGTCTGGCCGAATGCGGCCAGCAACGGTAGCCGCCCCACGACGAAGGGTAGGCGACTCGGTCCTCCCACGCCGCCGTGATCGCCCCGGAGGAAGGCATTCGGGCCACGGGTTCAGGAGGGTGGCCGTGCCGGACGCGGGGCGGTCGAGGCATGATCCGCGTCGGGCGGGCATCATCGTTCGTGGCGGATCGTTGTCCCGAAGGGGTGGACGCTTGGTCGGCCGAGCGCGACGCGAGAGAGGGAGGTCCTGATGCAGGACGGCGACGGGAACGGCTGGGTGAGTCTGCCCGACGGGACCCGGCGGTGGGGGGTGTACGGCGCGGCGGGGTTGCTGCTGTACGCCACGGACGTGGCCGGAACCGGACACGTCCTCCTCCAGTACCGCGCCGGATGGACCCACATGGGCGGCACCTGGGGCATCCCCGGAGGGGCGCGCAACCGCGACGAGACCCCCCTGGAGGCCGCGGTGCGCGAGTTCCGCGAGGAGGTCGCGGGGGACCTCGACGAGTTCACCGTCATCGGCAGCTACGAGCACGACCTCGCCGTGTGGCGGTACGACACCTTCCTCGCGCGCACACCCGGCCTCGTGCCCTTTCGCCCCGGCAACTCCGAAAGCGAGGAGATCCGGTGGGTGCCGGTCGGCGAGACGACGTCGCTGCCGCTGTTGCCCGCCTTCCGCTCGATCTGGGCGCACCTGAGCGCGGACCTGGCCGCGATCGGGAACGGAGCCGGACCGGGCACTCCGGCGGACGCCTGATCGTTGGAACCCCGTAGGGCACGCGCCGGCGGGAAGCACACGGTCGGCCCCCGGGGCCGGTTCACCGGCTCCGTCCACAGATCACCGGCGACAGACATGCGCGGGCGATCTGGGGGGAAGGTCAGGGACGGGCCCTGATGTCCCGGCGGCCCCGGAGGCGCATGCTGAAGGGGACGGCCGGAGCGGGCGTCACACGATTCGACTGGAGCAGTGGACATGACGCTGGAGCGCGGTAACGCATTCACTCCCGTCGCCTCGGCGACGATGATCTGGCCCTGGACCACCTCGCTGCTGGGCGGCGCGGCCGGGGGCACCCTCTTCTTCCTGCTGAACCTCGGCAACGGGCCGATCGGCGCCGGGCTGACCGCGGGGATCATCTTCTTCTCGCTGATCGGCGGCATCGGCGGCGTGATCAGCAGGAAGGCCGACCGCCGGGGCAGGCGCTGGGCCGCCGCCTACCCGTTCCGGTACGCGACCGCGCCCGCGCTGGTCGGCGGCGCGGGGTTCGCGATCGTCTCGTACGCGACCTCCATCCTCGCCTCTCCGATCGGCGGTCTGTTCGGTGCCGTCTTCTCCGGTCTGTTCGTCGCGGCGGCGATCTGGCTCGTCGTCGGGGTCATCGCGATGGTGGTGGGGAACAAGAAGGCCTAGGCTCGGTGTTTGCCGCCCGTGGGCGGAACCAGAACACTCACCTACGGGAGACGACCGGGCGCCGATGACTGAAGCTGCTCGTCAGAAGACGGTCGAGCGGGTCCGCGGGCTCCTTCGCATGGCGGAGGACCCCGCGGTCACCGATGCCGAGAGCCAGGCGTTCACCGCCAAGGCCGCCGAGCTGATGACCCGCCACGCGATCGCCGAGGCCGAGGCCCGCGCCGAGCGCGGCGAGGAACCCGACGCGATCAGCCGCATGGACTACGCGGTGCCCGGGGTCGGTGGGCACGGCAAGGCCCGGGTCCGGGCTCTGGCCGACATCGCCGCCGCGTACGGCTGCCAGTCGGCGGTGCGCGGGAACACGGCGGAGAACACCGAGCGGACCATGATCCTGGTGGGCACGGTGAGCGCGCTGGACGCGCTGCGCATGCTCCTGCCGTCCATCGCGATGCAGATGGAGGCGTCCGCGAGGTTCATGACCTCGTCGCACGTCAGCGACATCCGGGAGCTGCGCAACTACACGCGTTCGGAACTGGAGACCGAGCGCAAGCGCTACTACCGGTCGTTCGTGCGCGCCTACGGCCGCGCGGTGGCCGAACGGATCCGGGAGTTCCGTGCCAGGCTCCAGCAGAACGCCTCGCCCAACTCCGAGGGCGGATCGACGGGGGAGGCCGGTGGGGACGGGAGCGCGTCGTCCGGCCGCGGCGCCGCACTGGTGCTGCGCGACGACATCCACCGTGTGAACGAGGAGTTCCACAGGCAGTTCCCTCAGCTGCGCAAGCACCGGCCCGAACGCACCCACAGCGCGGCCGGATACCGTGCCGGATACCGCAGGGGGCGCGAGGCCGAACTGGGCCTGGGCACGCCCGTGTCCGGCGGCGGGACGTCGACGCTGACCGAGGGCGAATAGCACCGGCCGCGAAGTTGTCCACAGGCTGCGCCCTTCTGTGGACTATTTTCGTTTCCGCATGTCAGATGCGGAATGCGAAGGATGTCCGGACTGACTTCGGGGTTCGCCGACCGTGATGGCCACAGGTTATCCACAGGAATGACACCCATCCTGTGGATAACCTGTGGCCACGTGGGGAAAAGTCACGGCGAAAGCGCGTTGTCCCAGCTCAGGAAAGCCGCAGGGGCTGCACCAGATAGCGGAAGGACGGCTTCTCGCCCTGTCTGGCCGGAACGTCGGTGAACACGGCGGGCTTGGTCGGCGCGGTGAAGTTGAGGTGCGCGGTGTCGGTCTCCACGGCCGCCAGACCGTCCATCAGGTAGTCCGGCCGGAAGGCCACCCGCAGCGGGTCGCCCTCGTAGTCGACCGTGATCGCCTCGACGGCCTGGGCGTCCTCGCCCGACCCCGCCTCCAGGACCACCTCACCCGGGGAGAAGGCCAGGCGGAGCGGCGTGGCCCGGTCCGCCACCAGGGCCACGCGTTTGACCGCCGCCAGCAGCGGAGCCACGGCGACCTCCGCCCGGGCGGAGAACTCGGTGGGGAACCACGAGGCGTACGTGACGAAGTCGCTGTCGATCAGACGGGTGGTGGTGCGGCGCTCGCCGTTCTCGAAGCCGATCATGCCCTCGCCCGGCGCCGTCCCCGCCCCGGCCGCACCGGCCGACAGGGCGATGTCCACGTTGGACTGGCTGAGCAGCCGCGCACGACGTCGGCCAGAGTGCGCGCGGGCACCAGCGCGGCAGCGTCGAACTCCGGGTCCTCGGGCCGCCACCACAGGTCGCGGGCGGCGATGCGGTAGCGGTCGGTGGCCACGAGGGTCAGGGTGTCGCCGGAGAAGTCCAGGTAGCGCCGGTGAGCATGGGGAGGGTGTCGTCCCGGCTCGCCGCCGGGGCCACCTGGCGGACCGCCGTGGCCAGTGTGTCGGCGGGCACGGAGCCGACGCGGTCGGGCATCCCGGGCAGCGACGGGTAGTCCTCCAGGGGCATGGTGACGAGCGTGAAACGCGCAGCCCCGCCCGTGACGAGCAGTCGGGCCCCGTCGGCTCGATGCGTACGGTGCCCTCCGGCAGGTTGCGCACGATCTCGGCGAGCAGGCGGCCGGGGACGAGCGCGGCGCCGGTCTCCTCGGACAGCACCTCCACCGACGCGCGCGCGGAGACCTCGTAGTCGAACCCGGACAGCTGAAGCTTCGTCCCGTCCCCGGAGACCTCCATCCTCATCCCCGCGAGAACGGGAACGGCGGGCCTGGTGGGGAGTGCCCGGGCCGTCCAGACGACCGCCTCGGCGAACGCGTCGCGGTCTACTCGCAGTCTCACGGTGGGGCTCCTCGTCGGCGTGGTTCACCGGGGAACGTACCCACGGGCGGTGACAAATGACGCCCCGCCCGGTCGACGCGGGCGGGGCCGAGGAGTGGGGAGGGGGCGGGCTACTTCCGGTTCGGGCGCAGCGTCCACACGACGGTCATGCGGCCGGTGACGGTGCCGTCGTCGGTGCGCAGCTCGATCTCGACCGGGAACTCCGGGCGCCTGCCCTCGTCCAGTTCGGCGACGATCTCGTCGCGCGGGCGACCGAGCGTGGCCTCGGCGGTCACATCGCCCAGGGCGATCTTGAGGTACCTGATCTCGGCGCTGACGGGGAGCGGGACGGCCCGCTCCAACTGGTCGCCGAAGGCGCCGATGACGATCGCGCCGGAGGCGGACTCGGCCAGGGCGAACATGGCCCCGGCGTGGGGCCCGCCGACGTGGTTGTGGTGGTCGGCGTTGTCGGGCAGGCGCATGACGGCGCGGCCGAAGTCGAGGTCGGTGAAGGTGACCCCGAGCGTGCGGGCGAAGGGCACCGCGGCCAGGAATCCGGACTTGACCATCTCCGCCGTCTCGGCGTTCATCTTTGCCATGCCGCCAATGTTACTCCTGAGTAACCACGGGGCGCCACCCAGGAAGCCACGGACTTTCCGTTAAGGCGACGTGAATGGTAGTTCTGTGAGATGACCGACTGGGACCTCCGCAAACTGCGCGTGCTCCGCACCCTGGACGAACTCGGCACCGTCCGGGCCACCGCCGAGGCGCTGCGCATGACC
This sequence comes from Nocardiopsis sp. CNR-923, assembly GCF_001942255.1. GTDB lineage: Bacteria > Actinomycetota > Actinomycetes > Streptosporangiales > Streptosporangiaceae > Nocardiopsis. The sequence continues at coordinate 78,175 of NZ_MKKC01000061.1, read as the reverse complement.
CCCTCCGCCGTGTCCCAGCAGCTCTCCTCGCTGGCCAAGCAGACCGGCGTCCCCCTGTTGGAGGCGCACGGCCGCCGCGTCCGGCTCACCGACGCCGCCCACGTGCTGCTCCGCCACACCGACATCGTCCTCGCCCAACTGGAGCGGGCCGAGGCCGAACTGGAGGGGTTCGCGCGCGGGGAGGCCGGCCACGTGCGCGTGGGGTCGTTCGCCACCGCCATCCCCAAGCTCGTCGTCCCCGCCGTGAGCGCGCTGCGCCGCGACCATCCCGGGCTCACCCTGAAAGTGCACCAGGCCGAGCGGCCGAGGTCTACGACCTGCTCTGCGCCGGTGAGATCGACATCGGCCTCTCCCTCGCCGCACAGGCTCCCACCGGCCAGGACGGCAGGTTCGACCGTGCCGAACTGCTCACCGACCCGCTCGACGTGGCGCTGCCCGCGCACCACAGACTGGCCAACGCGCCCGGACCCCGGCTGGCCGATCTCGCCGACGATCCGTGGATCTACGGCGACGCGGGCCCCTGGCGGGACATCACCATCGCCGCGTGCGCCCAGGCGGGGTTCGTGCCCGGGCAGGCGCACGTGGCGGCCGACTGGCGGGCCATCCTCGACATGGTCGCCGCCGGAATGGGCGTCGCGCTGATCCCGCGCCTGGCCGCTGCGAGCCGGACCCCCGGGGTCGCCCTGCGCGTGCTGCCGACCGACCAGCCCCGCCGGCACGTGGTCTCGGCCGTGCGCGCCGGGGCTCGCGAACGGCCCTGGATCGCCCTGGTCACCCGGGCCCTGAACGATGCGGCCGCCGCATTGCCCAATGTTCAGTTATTCAGAACAGACTGAGCAGAAAGTGTCGCTGGACGTGACTGATTTCTCCTGGGAGTCTAAAGGTGACCACCAGCACCGGCCCCTCAGGAGAGACGTGACCGCACCCGCCCACTTCGATCCGCGCGCCTTCAACGCCCAGCCGTACCGGGGAGGGGACCCGTACGCGGACTACCGAGCCGCCGAGCGGGACTTCGCCACCCTCGTCGACCTCGCCGACCGCCGCCTGGGGGGCGGCGTCGTCGCCGCCAACGACGAGTTCTTCGCCGAACGGGAGAACCTGCTCAAGCCCGAGCCCGCCGTGTTCGATCCCGAGGCTTCGGCCACAAGGGCAAGGTCATGGACGGTTGGGAGACCCGCCGCCGCCGCGGTGTCAGCGCCGAGCGGCCGCACCCCGCCAGCGACGACCACGACTGGGCCCTGGTCCGCCTCGGCCTGCCCGGCGTCATCCGCGGGCTGGTCGTGGACACCGCGCACTTCCGCGGCAACCACCCCACCGAGATCAGCGTCGAGGCCGCCCACCTGGACGGCACGCCCTCCACCGAGGAGCTGCTCGCCGCCGAGTGGACCGAGATCGTCCCCCGCACCCCCGTGTACGGGCACGCCGCGAACGACTTCGGCGTCACCCGGGAGCGCCGTTGGACGCACCTGCGCCTCAAGCAGTTCCCCGACGGCGGTGTGGCCCGCCTTCGTGTGTACGGCGAGCCGGTCGCCGACCCCGCCTGGCTCTCGGCGCTGGACAGCTTCGACGTGGCGGCGCTGGTCAACGGCGGTCTGGTCGAGGACGCCTCGGACCGGTTCTACTCGCCGCCGGAGAACATCATCGCCCCGGGCCGCTCCACGAAGATGGACGACGGCTGGGAGAACCGGCGCCGCCGGGACAAGGAGAACGACTGGGTGCGCTTCCGGCTCACCGCGCAGGCCTCGGTCCGCGCCGTCGAACTGGACACCGCTTACCTGAAGGGCAACTCCGCCGGGTGGGTGACCATCCTCGGCTGCGACGCGGAGGCCGACCCGGACGCGTGGTTCGAGATCGTGGGCCGCACCAGACTCCAGCCGGACAGTGCCCATCGCTTCCTGCTCGACTCCCCGGTCACCGCGACGCACGTCCGCACGGACGTCTTCCCCGACGGCGGCATGGCCCGCCTGCACGTCCTCGGCTCCCTGACCGAGTCGGGCCGCGCCGCCCTGGCCGGACGCTGGGAGTCCCTCACCGGCTGACCCGTCGGCCGCACCGCCCCCGACGCCCGCGTTCCCGTCGTCGGGGGCCCGAAACTGTCGGGGGTGTGGATCGACGGGCCATGCCCTAACATGACTGGCGGAGACCAGCGCTCCCCTGGAGGGTTCGCATAGCGGCCGAGTGCAGTGCTCTTGAAAAGCACCAAGTCCTTGACGGGGCTTCGTGGGTTCAAATCCCACACCCTCCGCCGAAGCGGTGAGTCGCCGCAGTTCGGCGACTCACAGCGAAGACACCGAAGGCCGGTGGTCCGGGCCCGTTGCACATTCATCGCACACGGGCCGAGGAGCCACCGGCCTTCGTCGTTCACAGACTCAGGCGGCGGCCACCTGCCGACACGCCGCGTCCAGGGTGATGCTCGCCGTCACGTCGGCACCGGCGGCGACGCCGGTGCGTCCAAGGAACACCAGGCGAACGCACACCCCGAGATCGGAGCGATCCGCCGCTCCAGGGGTTGCGCCGGCCGTTCGGCCCGGGTCGACTTGTCAGTAGGCGCAGACCCCCACGACCACGGATGTGGAGCCCACTGGATGCGATACCGCCCACCTCCGCGCAGATGGATGCTCGTCACGCTGGCGGTCTGCTCCGTGGCTCAGCTCGTCCTCCTCCCCTTGGGCGTGTACATCCTGGTGACCACCGGCCGTTGGGGCGGTCGCGCGATGGCGACGGCGTGGACGGTGGCCCTTCCTGTTCTCTTCGTCCAGCAAAGACGTGCCCACATCGAGAACCAACGCGCATCCTCCGAAGAACAGTAGGTGTCGGCCATGGACGACCGAATCGGCCTCATATCCCTCGTGAGCACCACCCTCATGGCCATCCTCACGGCGGGGAACCTCGCCGGGGGGACGTCTCCGCGGCCGCGTGTACCGGGCTCGCCGCGGTCGTGTGCGCGGTCGCGAGCGTCAGGGGGTACGGCCGGGCGCACCGGAGGCGTCGACCCGGAACCGGCGGGCGCACAAGGCGCTCCGACGACCCGTGAGATCCCGGCCCCCAGACCGCTCCGCGCCGCCGCCATAGCGTTCACCTTCAATCCATTGCAACAGATGCGGTGCCGCCCGTTGCGTTAACACTGAAACCATTGCAACAATCTCGCAGCACTCACCTGCAAAGATGCAAATCTGTCGCAACTATCATTTTGCGACATCCATGAATGCAACGTAGTGTTTCCAGTGTTCGAAACAACGAGCGCAGGAGAGCACGATGCAGACCTTCACCACCCCCGCCCCCATCTCCGCCGTCCTGGACATCCCCGCCGGGCGCGTCCGGTTCGTCGCCGCCGACCGCGCCGACACCACCGTCGAGGTCCTCCCCGCGGACGCCGCGAACGGCCGCGACGTGAAGGCCGCGGAACGGATCGAGGTCGCCTACCACGACGGCGTCCTGCGCGTCGAGGCCGCACCGGCGCAGAACCGGATCCTCGGGCAGTCCGGCTCCGTCGAGGTGACCGTCCAGCTGCCCAGCGGCTCCCGCGTCGACGCCAAGGCGGCCAGCGCCGAACTCCGGGGCGTCGGACGGCTCGGCGACGTCGCCTTCGACGGCCAGCACGCCACGGTCAAGCTCGACGAGACCGCGAGCGCCCGCCTGGCCACCCTCGCCGGCGACGTCACGGTCGGCCGTCTGGGCGGCCCCGGCGAGATCAGCACCGCCAAGGGCGACATCCGCGTCGCCGAGGCCGTCCACGGAACGGTCACACTGCGCACCGAGCACGGTGAGATCTCGGTCGGCGCCGCCCGCGGAGTCTCCGCCTCCCTGGACGCCGGCACCCCCTACGGCCGGATCAGCAACGCGCTCCGGAACGGCGACGGCGCCGCCGACCTCGACATCCACGCGACCACCGGCCACGGCGACATCACCGCCCGCAGCCTCTGACCCCCGGCCACAGAAGGAGCACCCACCATGACCGACCTGGCCATCGCGGCGCACGGACTACGCAAGTCCTACGGCGACAAGGTCGTCCTCGACGGCGTCGACCTGACCGTCCCCGAGGGAACGATCTTCTCCCTGCTCGGGCCGAACGGCGCCGGAAAGACCACCACCGTCAAGATCCTCTCCACGCTCATCTCCCCCGGCCCGGGCAGCGGCGACATCCGCGTCGGCGGCCACGACCTGGCCGCCGCCCCCCAGGCGGTACGCGCCGCGATCGGCGTCACCGGCCAGTTCTCCGCCGTCGACGGCCTGATCACCGGCGAGGAGAACATGCTCCTCATGGCGGACCTGCACCACCTGTCCCGCCGCGAGGGACGGCGTGCCGCCGCCGATCTGCTGGCGCGGTTCGACCTGGTCGAGGCCGCCAAGAAACCCGCCTCCACCTACTCCGGCGGCATGAAACGACGCCTCGACATCGCCATGACCCTGGTCGGAGACCCGCGGATCATCTTCCTCGACGAGCCGACCACCGGTCTCGACCCGCGCTCACGGCACAACATGTGGCGGATCATCCGCGAACTCGTCTCCGACGGCGTCACCGTCCTGCTCACCACGCAGTACCTGGAGGAGGCCGACGAGCTCGCCGACCGCATCGCCGTGCTCAACGACGGGAGGATCGCCGCCGAGGGAACCGCCGAGGAGCTGAAGCGGCTCATCCCGGGCGGGCACGTACAGCTCCGCTTCACCGATCCGGCCGCCTACCACCGCGCCGCCGCCGCGCTCGGCGGAGCCACGCGGGACGAGGAGTCGCTCTCGCTGCGGATCCCCAGCGACGGCAGCCAGCGCGACCTGCGCGCCGTGCTCGACCGGTTGGACTCCGCCGTCGTCGAGGCCGACGAGTTGACCGTGCACACCCCCGACCTCGACGACGTCTTCTTCGCCCTGACCAGCAGCAGCCGCACCCCCGACCAGCCCGAGGAGACCGTCCGATGAGCTCCCTTCCGCTCGCCCTGCGCGACTCGTCCACGATGCTGCGCCGCAATCTCCTGCACGCCCGGCGCTACCCGTCGCTCACCCTGAACCTGCTGCTCACCCCGGTCATCCTGCTGCTGCTCTTCGTCTACCTCTTCGGCGACGTGATGAGCGCGGGCATCGGCGGCGGCGGCGCTGACCGCTCCGACTACATCGCCTACATCGTCCCGGGCATCCTGCTGATGACCATCGGCGGGACCGTGGTCGGCACCGCGGTGTCCGTCGCCAACGACATGTCCGAGGGCGTCATCGCCCGCTTCCGCACCATGGCGATCCACCGCGGTTCGGTCCTCGTCGGGCACGTCGTCGGCAGCGTCCTGCAGTCGGTCCTGAGCGTGGTCGTCGTGGGCGCCGTCGCCGTGGCCATCGGCTTCCGCTCCACGGACGCCGGCGTCCTGGACTGGCTGGCGGCGTTCGGCCTGCTCGTGCTCTTCGCCCTGTCGCTCACCTGGGTCGCAGTCGGCATGGGCTGGTCAGTCCGAACGCCGAGGCCGCCAGCAACAACGCGATGCCGATGATCCTGCTGCCGCTCTTCTCCAGCGCCTTCGTCCCGGTCGAGACCATGCCCGGTTGGTTCCAGCCGATCGCCGAGTACCAGCCGTTCACCCCCGCCATCGAGACCCTCCGCGGCCTGCTGCTCGGCGGCGAGATCGGCCACAACGGTTGGCTCACGGTCGCCTGGTCCCTGGGCCTCGTGGTGCTCGGCTACGTCTGGTCGACCTCGAAGTTCAACCGCGACCCGAAGTAGCGGTCATGACGGCTCGGGCCGCTGTGACCCGTACCGCCCCAGGGCGGCGCCCCCCGGCACTGTGTCGAAGGACGCCGCCCCGTCGGCGTTCCCAGTGGCCCCCGACCGCTACGCGTGTTCCTCGGCGTGCTTGGGCAGCACCACCACCGGCACCGGCGAGTGGTGCAGAACCCCCTGGCTGACCGAACCCAGCAGCAGACCGCGCACGGTCCCCCTTCCGCGCGAGCCCACCACGACGGCGTCCGCCCCACGGGCCGCCTCGACCAGCGCGTCCACCGGGTTGGTCTGGGTGCGCACCACACTGACCCGGACCTGCGTGTCCTCGCGCTGCTCGTCGATGACGTCGGCCAGCGCCTCCGCCACGAGCTCCTGGGACTTCTGGTCCAGCACGTCGTCCTGCAGCTGGTACCCCGCGGCAACCAGACCGTCGGGGTCGTACGGGAAGGCGACCTGCCAGCTGTTGACCACGACCACCTCGCCGTCGGACTCCTTGGCCAGGTCGACGGCCAGGCGCAGCGCGCGGTGGGAGTTCGCCGACCCGTCGACCCCGACCACGACCCGGTTCAGCGACGTGCTCGCGGGCTTGCCCGTGTCTCCCACCGGCACGACCACCACCGGGCACGGCGCGTGCCCGGACAGCCGCACGCTGACCGACCCGGCGAACATCGACGCCACCGAACCCATGCCGCGGCTCCCGACCACGATCAGGTCCCCCGGGCGCGCCTGCCGGATGACCGCCAGTGACGCCTCCTCCAGGGCCGTCAGCGTCCGGACCCTCACCGACGGCGCGATCGCCCGCGCGTACTCCACGACGCGTTCCAGCACCTGCGTGGCCTGTCCCGAGATCTCGTCGGTCGGGGGGAAACGGATCGGACCGCCGTAGGCCGTCACCACCAGGGGCATCCCCAGCGCGTAGACGACGGTCAGCGGCGCACTCCTGCGTTCGGCCTCGACCGCCGCCCACTCCAACGCCGCACGGGCGTGCTCCGAGCCGTCCACGCCCACGATCACCTGGGGCGTGTGCTCCACCTTGTCTGCCATGGCAACTCCCTTGGATCCGGATCCATCATCACCGGGGAGACCCCCGACGTCCGGGAACGGCGCGGTCGTCCCGCTCCCATGGTCGCCCCCGCCCCCGACGACCGTGCGACGCCCCTCAGTCGCCGTTCTCGGAGTGCGGCGGGAGCACCGCGACCGGGACGGGCGCGTGGTGCAGCACCCCCTGGCTCACCGAGCCCAGCAGCAGACCGCGCACCCCGCCTCGGCCCCGGGAGCCCACCACGATCAGGTCCGCGTCCCGTCCCGCCTCCAGCAGTGCCTCCACCGGGTCGGCCTGCATCCGCACGGCGCTGATGTCCAGGCCCTCCGTCCGGTCGTCGATCACCTCCGCGAGCACGCCCGCCACGATCTCCTCCGACTGCCGGTCGAACACCTCCTCGTGGACCTCACGCGCGTCCGCCTCCAGTGCGGTCGTGTCCGCTGGCAGCGGCACCTCCCAGCTGTTGACCACCCGCACGGACGCGTCGGCGAGCAGCGCCTCCTGGAGCCCGAACCGGAGCGCGCGGCGTGAGGAGTCGGACCCGTCGACCCCGACGACGATCCGCCCCCTCGGCTCCGGGGGGCCCTGTTCCGGGGTGGGCCGGTCCTCGTGCGCGGGCACGAACACCACCGGGCAGGGCGCCTCGGACGTCGCACGCACGCCCACCGACCCGTGCAGGATCGCGCGCACGGCGCCCATCCCCCGCGAGCCGACAACGATCACGTCGCCGCGCCGCGCCTCGCCCATCAACGCGCTCGGCGCCTCCTCCGCGGCCAGGACAGTCACCACGTCCACCCCCGGATGCGCGCCGCGTACCAGGTCGGCTGCGTCCTCCACCAGGTTCCTCGCGTACCCGAGCGCCTCCTCGCCGCCGCGCGACGCTCCGGCGAGCCGTGCGTCGCGACCACGGAGGGCTCACCCATCCCGTGCACGATCCTCAGTTGCGCACCGCGTCGTGCCGCCGCCTCCGCCGCCCACTCCAGGGCCGCGTGCGCCGCGGGTGTGCCGTCCACCCCGACGACGACGGCCGACGGGCGTTCCTCTGCGCTCATGTTCATCTCCCTCCACCTTCATTGTCGGGGCCGCGCGCGGGGAAACCGGGACCGCCGTGTGCCGGTCGTCTCATCCCCGCGAGACGAAACCCTCCCCGACTCTCGCCGCCAGGTTCAGGTAGGCGTCCCTGGTCGCCAGGGAGAGCTGGTCCAGGTCCACCTCCGCCCCCTCCTCCAGGTGGCCGTCCCACGGCACCCGCACGACCGCGCGGCACCGCCCGGCGAAGTGCTCTTCGAGCCGACCGAGGTCGACGCTGCTCCTGCTGTTGGACCGGACCATCGACAGCACGACGACGCGCCGCGGACGAGCTTCGCGTACCCGTGCGCCTCCAGCCAGTCGAGGGTGGCGCTCGCGCTGCGCGCCCCGTCCACGGACGCCGAGCTCACCAGCACCACCTGGTCGGCCAGTCCCAGCACCCCGCTCATCGCGGAGTGGAGCAGACCCGTGCCGCAGTCGGTGATGCAGATGGAGTAGAAGTGCTCGACGATCCGGGCGACCTCCCGGTAGTCGGCCTCGCTGAAGGCCTCCGACACCGCCGGGTCCCGGTCCGAGGCCAGGATCTCCAACCGGCTGGGCGCCTGGGAGGTGAACCCGCGGATGTCCGCGTAGCGCGACACCAGGTGGCGTTCGTTGAGCAGGTCGCGAATGGTGGCCGCGGTCTCCAGCCGCACCTTGTCCGAGAGGGTGCCCCGGTCGGGGTTGGCGTCCACGGCCAGCACGCGGTCTCCGCGCAGGGACGCCAGGGTGGCGCCGAGGGCGACCGAGGTGGTGGTCTTGCCGACCCCGCCCTTGAGGCTGAGGACCGCCACCCGGTGGTGCCCCGACGCGACCGGCGTGCACGCGCGGGCGACGAGTTCGCGCTGGCGCAGCACGCGCGGCGACTCCCCGGGGTTGACCAGGCCGAGGGTGGCGGTGTGCACGGCCCGTCGCCAGCCCCCGGTCGGTCCCTGGCGACGGTTGCGGACCAGTGTGGCGGCGCTGAGCGAGTCGGCGGTCTCACCGTTCTCCCCCGCGGACCGTGCTCCGCTGTCCGTGGCGGGCCGCCAGTCGGGCGAAGCGACCGCCGCCCGCGGACCGGTGAGGGAGGGCGGCGGCTCGGGGGCGGTCGGACGCCAGGGCGTGATGCCCCCGTCCGGGTCCGCACCCGCCACAAGCGTCCCCACCACGCCGGATGTCCCGGGGACTCCGAACGGCCCCGGTGGTTCCGGGGTCACCGGCGCGTCGGGGCGTTCGGCCTCCAGCGGCGGCAGTTGCTCGGGTTCGGGCACGTCGGGATCGGGCCGAAGCGACGCGGCGCCAGGGGATCGGGGGCGAGCCTGTCCGCGCGCCCTGGGCGGCCCGGACGCCGCGAGCGCTCACGCGGCGCGGGATGTTCCGTGCCGACGCTCTCGTCGCGTCCGCCGATTCCGCCTCCGGCTCCGGCTCCGCGGCCTCGGGAACCACGTCCTCGGGAACCACGTCCTCGGGAGCCCCGTCCTCGAAAGCCCCGTCCCCGGGCTCCACGGGTCCCGGCGCCTCCTCCGGCGCCGGGGTGTCCTCGGACAACCGGGCGTAGGGCGGCGGCGGTGGCGCCGCCCCCTCGAACTCCCCGAACCACTGCTCCCGGGGGGTGGGGGCGGCCGGGCCGGGAGCGGTCTCCCTGTCCGAACCGTTCTGTTCCTGGTGTGCCACCAGAGTTCTCCTCAAGAGGCGTCAAGGGGTGTGCTGAGAAGGAGGGGCCCACTGAACGTGACCGGGGCCGCCCCCGGTCCCACTCATACCCCTACTCGCCGAGCAAAGCATCCCGGTCACGGACGTGGACGCGCGGATCCCCGCGCTGTGGGCGCCCGTCTATGGGTACTGTCGGCCTCATGTACGCGATGCGCATCACCGAGCCCGGCGGCCCCAAGGTCCTGTCTTGGTCCGAGGTACCCGACCCGGTCGCCGGACCGGGCGAGGTCCTCGTCGACGTGGCCGCCAGCGCGGTCAACCGGGCCGACGTCGCCCAACGCAAGGGTGTCTATCCGCCGCCTCCCGGCGCCTCCGAGTACCCGGGCCTGGAGTGCTCGGGCACGGTGGCCGCGCTCGGCCCCGGGACCGAGGACTCCGGTTGGTCCGTGGGCGACACCGTGTGCGCTCTGCTGTCCGGCGGCGGCTACGCCGAACGCGTCGCCGTCCCCGTGGGCCAAGTCCTCCCCGTGCCGAAGGCGGTCGGCCTGGTGGAGGCCGCCGCGCTGCCCGAGGTCGCCGGCACCGTGTGGTCCAACCTCGTGATGGTCGGCGCTCCGGGCGGGGGAGACGCTCCTCGTGCACGGTGGCGGCAGCGGGATCGGCACCTTCGCCATCCAGTTCGCCCGCGCCCTGGCCGCCGGGTGGCGGTCACCGCGGGCAGCGAGGAGAAACTGCGCGCCTGCCGTGCCCTGGGGGCCGAGGTCACCGTGGACTACCGCACCGAGGACTTCGCCGAACGCGTGCGCGCCGAGGGCGGCGCCGACGTGATCCTCGACATCATGGGCGGCTCCTACCTGGACGCCAACCTGCGGTCGCTCAGGACCGACGGACGTTTGATCGTCATCGGTCTCATGGGCGGTCGCGGGGCGGAACTCGACCTCGGGCGCATGCTCGCCAAGCGCCTGTCGGTGCACGGGACCACGCTGCGCTCCCGACCCGCCGAGGCGAAGTCGGCCATCGTCACGGGAGTACGGGACGAGGTCTGGCCGTTGGTAGAGAAGGGCGCCGTCCGCCCCGTCATCGATCGCGCCATGCCGATGCGGAACGCGGCGGAGGCGCACCGCGTCATGGAATCGAGTGCGCACACGGGCAAGATCCTGCTCACCCTGTGACAGCCGACGACATCCCAAGGGGACTGATGACCAGCGCAGACAACAACGAGCAACCCCACGTCCTGGTGGTGGGCGCCGACTCCAGCGGTGAGGGCGACGACGGCCGCGAGGAGACCCGCACCCTCACTGACATGGTCGAACAGCCCGCCAAGGTGATGCGGATCGGCAGCATGATCCGCCAGCTCCTGGACGAGGTGAAGGCCGCTCCCCTCGACGAGGCCAGCAGGGCCCGGCTCAAGGAGATCCACACCTCCTCGATCAAGGAACTGGAGGACGGCCTGGCGCCCGAGCTCATCGACGAGCTGGAGCGCCTGACCCTTCCCTTCGCCGACGGCGCCGCCCCCAGCGACGCGGAGCTGCGGATCGCCCAGGCCCAGCTGGTGGGCTGGCTGGAGGGCCTGTTCCACGGGATCCAGACGACCCTCTTCGCCCAGCAGATGGCGGCCCGGGCCCAGCTGGAGAACATGCGCAAGGCGCTGCCGCCGGGAGTCTCCGGCCTCCAGGCGCGGCCGGACCGGGCGAGGACGGCCCGATGTCCGCGGGCGGCCCCTACCTGTAGCCCGCGCACGCACGAACGGAGCCCGAACGGACGTCGTTCGGGCTCCGTGCCGTGTGCGCGGTCGCGGTCCTACCGCTTCCTCGGGGCGACCACCGGCTCCAGGACGTCGCGGCCCAGGTAGGGGCGGAGCGCCTCGGGGACGGCGACCGAGCCGTCCTCGCGCTGGTGGTTCTCCAGGATCGCGACGATCCACCTCGTGGTCGCCAGCGTGCCGTTGAGCGTGGCGGCGAACCGCGGTTTGCCCTGGCCGTCGCGGAAACGCACGTTGAGCCGCCGCGACTGGAAGTCCGTGCAGTTCGACGTCGACGTGAGCTCGCGATAGGTCTCCTGGGTCGGGATCCACGCCTCGCAGTCGTACTTGCGCGCCGCGCTCGTGCCCAGGTCGCCCCCGGCGATGTCCACCACCCGGTAGGGCAGGTCGAGCTTGTCCAGCATCTCCCGCTCCCAGGCCAGCAGCCGCAGGTGTTCCTCGTCGGCCTGGTCCGGGTGCGTGTAGACGAACATCTCCACCTTGTTGAACTGGTGGACGCGGATGATGCCGCGAGTGTCCTTGCCGTAGGAGCCCGCCTCACGCCGGAAGCACGGCGACCACCCGATGTAGCGGTTCGGCAGGGCGTCGGCGGGCAGGATCTCCCCGGCGTGGTACCCGGCCAGCGGCACCTCGGAGGTGCCGACCAGGTACAGGTCGTCGTCGTCCAGGTGGTAGACCTCGTCGGAGTGCTCGCCGAGGAAGCCGGTTCCCTCCATGGTCTCGGGCTTGACCAGGACCGGCGGGATCATCGGGGTGAAGCCCGCCTGGACCGCCTGGTTCATCGCCATGTTGAGCAGCGCCAGCTCCAACTGGGCGCCCACGCCGGTGAGGAAGTAGAACCGCGCGCCGGAGACCTTGGCGCCGCGCTCCATGTCGACGGCGCCGAGCATCTCGCCCAGCTCCAGGTGGTCGCGCGGGGTGAAGTCGAAGCTTCGCGGCTCGCCCACGGTCTCCACGACCCGGAAGTCGTCCACGCCGCCCTCGGGGGCGTCCGGCTGGACGATGTTCGGCACGCGCGCGAGCACGGCGTCCAGTTCGTCGGCGAGTCGACCCGCCTCCGCCTCGGCCTCCTTGACCTCGGCGGCCAGCGACTTGGCCTGCCGCAGGAGCTCCTCGCGTTCCTCGGGGGAGGCCTTGGAGACGGACTTGCCCACGCTCTTCTGCTCGGCGCGCAGGGACTCGAACCGGGTGAGCGCCGATCGGCGACTGGCGTCGAGTTCGAGCAACCGGTCGGCGACGGAGGCGTCCTCCCCGCGGGCCCGCTGCGAGGCACGGAGTCGTTCGGGGTCTTCTCGGAGACGCGAAGGTCGATCACGTCTTGCAGGTTACCGCCCGACCCACCCGGCGCTGACACCTTTCCCGTGGTCGCGTCATGACTGGGAGTCACCGGCGTCCTCCTCCGTGACAGGGCCGACGCGTGCTCTCGCGACCGTCGGCGCACCGACTACGGGGAAGGAACGGCGTGAAGCCACTGAGTGAGATGACGACCGAGGAGCTCTGGGAGGCCCTCATCGCCCTGGACGCGTCCCGGCCCGAGGACACCGCGCTGCGGCTGGCCCTGCGCCTGGAGCTGCGCCGGGCCGCGGCGCGGGAGTGGCCGCCCGACGACGCGCCCACGCCCGGCTCCGCCGGGAGGGCCGGGTCGCAGGACGGCTAGGGCGTGTGCCGCGACAGCCCGTTGTCGCGGCACGCGGGCGTGCGTGGTGGATGCCGCCCGTCGCGGGCCCGTGCCGTGGGCGTCGGTCGCGGGCGGTGGATTGCGACGGGCGGCCCACCTCGGGGTACGTGTCCGCCGCGCACCCTGGGCAGGTCAGTCCACGTACCCCGCGCGGACGCGGGCCAGCCACCGCTCCGCCTCCACGAAGTCCGCGTCCGTGGTGGGCCGCGGCCGCAGCGGCGGATCGATCTCCGTGGCGCGCGCTGCGCGGGTAGCTGCCGAGGAAACGTACGTCGCGGCAGACGCGGCGGATGCCCATGAGGGCCTCGCCGACCCGCGCTCGGCCACGTGGCCCTCGGCGTCGATGCAGAAGCAGTAGTCGCCCAGGCCGTCGCCGGTGGGGCGGGACTCCAGCCGGGTCAGATTGACTCCCCGCACGGCGAACTGGTTGAGCAGTTCGATCAGCGCTCCGGGGTGGTCGTCGTCGATGAACGCGACCAGCGAGGTCAGGTCGGCTCCGGTGGGCTCGGGCAACGTGCCGGGCCGCGACAGGTAGATGAACCGCGTGGCGGCGTCGGCGCGGTCTCCGACCCCGGTGGCCAGCGCCTTCAGGCCGTAGTGCTCCCCCGCGATCACCGCGCAGATCGCGGCGTCGTAGGGCGCGCCGGGTTCGGACACCGCACGCGCGGCGGCAGCCGTGGAGGACACGGTGTGCGTGTCGGCGTCGGGCAGGCGCTGTGACAGCCATCCCCGGCACTGGGCCAGGGCGTGCGGGTGGGTCGCCACCCGTTTGACGTCCTCCATCACCGTCCCGGGCCGCGCGAACAGGGCGAAGTCGACCGGAACGGCGGTCTCCCCGGTGATGACCAGCGGGTCGCCGTTGATCAGTTCGGCGATGGTCGCGGTGACGCTGCCCTCGACCGAGTTCTCCAGCGGCACCACGCCGCCGTCGACCGCACCCGACCGGACCGCGTCGAAGACGGCGGCGACCCCCTCGCAGGGGACGCGGGCGCGTCGCGCGCACCGGGACGCAGGTCGCGCAGAGCGGCTTCGGTGAAGGTGCCCTCGGGGCCGAGGTAGGCGTAACGATGGGGCATGTTGTTCAGGCTATACGGCTGCGGCCACGTGCGCTCATGCCCCGGCTCCCGGCACGCCGGCCGGGCCGGGCACGGGCTCGCTCCCGGACCGTTCCACGGGCTCGTCGCACGCGTCGTCCACCCTGATCACGGTCACCGGGAGTTCCTCGGTGTCGGCGTCCACGGCCTCCTCGCCGCGCGCCCGCGCCGGACCCTCTCCGATGTCCGGGGCGGTGGCGGCGCCCGGCTCCCGGGGGCCGACCGGCGCGTCTTCGTCGGCCACGGCGTCGGGAGCGCCGACACCGTTGCCCAGACGGGCCGAGCGGATCACCCGGTACTCCTCAGGACTGAGCAGCGATTCGGCCTCGCCCCGGGTGACCTCCTTGGCGTAGGTCCGAGACTCGGTCCGCCCGTTGATCGAGGTGAGCACCACGCCGTCGCCCTCGCTGTTGAGCATCGCGAGTGAGAACGAGCGCGCGCCCGACATCTCCTCCAGGGCGTCGTAGTGGAGGACCGCGACGTCGCGGACGGCGCGCGGGTCGATGCCGGCGGCGCTGAGCGAGACCGCCCGGTCGGCCAACGCGCGGGCGTCGCCGCTGATCTCGCGCGTCCGGGCCAGCGCGTACCCGCCGAGGACGAACCCGCCCACACCCGCGAGCATGCCTATCGAAGTCAGGATCGAAGTGAACACAGCGCGAGCGTAGCGCTACGCAACGCACGGATGGGGTTACTCGCGGCGATTCGCACGAGTAATTTGCCCGACTTTTCGGGAAAGATCGCCCTTCGTGGAACGTGCCCGCACCCTGGCCCGATCCCACTGGCGCCGCACGGTCGGCCGGAACTCGCGCGCGGCCAGCGCCCTGACGACGTCCGCGAACTGCCGCGCCCGGTGCGCCTGCGCCCGCAGGTCGGTGCCGGTGGCCCGGTGTTCCAAAGGCACCTCCACCTCGACCACGCGCAACCCCGCCCGCAGCACGTCGATGGTCAGCCCGGTCTCCACACCGAAGCCGGGCGCCAGCGGCCTGGCGGACTCGAACGCCTCCCGTGTCAGGCACCGCTGGCCGTTGAGCGGCTGCTCGGGCTCCCACCCGGTGGCCCTGCGCACGCCCCCGCGCGCGAGCCGCACCACGAAGCCGTGGCCGCCCAGGCGCATCCGGGTGGCGGGGAACAGGGCGATCGTCATGTCGGCCCGGCCCGCCAGGACCGGGGCGGCCAGCGGTTCCGCCCCCTCGGCGGTCGCCCCCAGGTCGGCGTCGAGGAACAGGAGGTGGCGCGGGGGGCGGTCGGCCTCGGCGGCCTCGATCGCGAGGACCTCTTGGGCTCCGGTCTCCATGGCCGCGCCCTTGCCGCGGTTGCGCCCGTGCGCGAACACGCGGGCGCCCGCCTCGCGCGCGACGTCGGCGGTGCGGTCGGTCGACCCGTCGTCCACCACGACGACCAGGTCCACGCCCGGCAGCGCTCCGGCCGCACGGACGGTCGCGCCGATCCTGTCCGCCTCGTCCTTGGCGGCGATCACCACGGCGATCCCCGCGGGGTCGCCGGTCTGCCCCTGGCCCACGGTCGCCCGGCTACTTGACGGTGCCGGTCCCCGCCGCCACCGGCAGCGCGTCGAGCCCGGAGTGGATGGTGAAGACCTCGTGCAGCCCCGTGACCTCCAGAACCTTCATGACCGCCGCCTTGGGCGCCACGAGTTCCAGGTCTCCCCCCTTGTCGCGGGAGCGCTTCATCGCGGACAACAGCACGCTGATGCCGGTCGAGTCGCAGAACTCCGTCCGCGACATGTCGATGACCAACCGCCGTGCCCCGTCCTCCAGGGCCTCCAGGAGGCCGCTGCGCAACTGGGGTGCCGTGTACAGATCGATCTCACCGCCCACGGTGACCACCGCGACGCCATCCTGAGACCGGCTCGATATCTTCAACTCCACAGTCGTGACTGTAGCGTCCCGACCAGCCCCGGGCCACCTCGTTGACGGTGTTTCGCGACATCGGTCACGTTCCTCCGCGTCACGACGCGCCGATCCGCCACGCGGTCGCGCACGACCTCCTCAGAGCAGGGCGCCCCAGGCCGTGGCGCTCTCCCGCACGCGCGTGCGCACCTCGCCGACGTCGTACCGGGGGTGGTCCGCGCCGACCTCGACGCGGTGGCGATCGACCGCCACCAGACGTTTGGAGACGAGGTCCCCGGCCCCGATCTGCAGGACCGCCCAGACCGTGGTGGTGGTCGTGTCCATCTCGGTGCCCCACTGCCCGGCCAGAGTCTGCACGATGCCCAGGCCCCGACCCCCCAGACCGGACACGGACGGCCGCGCCACCCGCGGCATGGTGCTGGAGCCGCCGTCGCGGACCGCGATCTCGACCCAGCCGCCGGCGGGGGGCCGGTGGTCGACGCGCACCCGCCAGGAGACCCCGACCGTGTCCTCCGGATCCGGCAGCGGGGAGGCGTGTCGGAGGGCGTTGCTCACGAGTTCGCTGAGGATGAGCGAGGCGTCGTCGACGCGTTCGTCACCGATCTCCATGGCGCGCAGGTCGCTGCACAGCCGTTGACGCGCTCCGGTCACGCTCATCGGGGCGTAGGGAAGCGTGACGCTCCGCTCGACCCGGTACGGGAACGACCCGCCGTCGAGTGGTGTGTTGTCTCCTGACACAGCTTTCGTCCCTGCGCGTCGGTCCTTCGTCGGACGGTTCGGAACCCGCCCGAAGTGTGCCAGCGAATTCCACCAGGGGTGGAAATGCCCCGATCACCTCGGGTGGAAACCCACCCCGAGCTGAATCACGGGCGACGACTGGCGCCTCGGGGCACGGATCGCTGACGCGGCAGGCATTCTGGAGTTTGAGAGGTTTTTGCGATCTCTTGTGGCTCACGGTGTTGATGCGGATGCTCACCCTCGCGCACGCGCACGGTGAACCTCATCCGTGTTCCCCGCTCCCGCCGTTGCGCGGTGACGTCCCCACCCTGCGCCCGCGCCAACTGGCGGACGATGTACAGCCCCAGGCCGAGTCCGCCGATCCTCCTGCGGTCGCCCCGCGCGCCCGCACGCACGAACCGCCCGAAGACGCGTTCCTCGTCCCCCGGGACCAGGCCCAGCCCCTCGTCGTCCACGACGACCACCGCCTCACCGTCCTCCACCCGGGCGCTGACGTGGATCGCACCGCCCTCCGGGGAGAACTTGATCGCGTTGTCCAGGAGCTGGTCCATGATCATGCCCGTGGCCAGCGGATCCCCGACGGCCGTCGGGAGGTCGTCGTCGGCCGTCAGGACCACGTCGTGCCGCTCCGAAAGGGGACGGAAGGCCCGCACCGACCGCCGCAGGAGTTCGCCCAGGTCGAAGGCGACCCGGTCGACGTTGAGCTCGCCCCGCGACACGTCCGACCCGAGGCGGAGCCGCTCCACGAGCGTGGCCAGGGTCGCCGACCGGTCGGCGATCGTGCTGACGGCCTCGCGCTGGGACCGCGGGCTCAACCGCGACCACTTGCGCACCAGCGTGGTGGCGAAGCGTGGATGACCGTGATCGGCGTGCGCAGCTCGTGCCCGGTCGTGGCCAGGAAGAACTCCTGCTCCTCCTCCATCGCCCGCTGCGCGGTGATGTCGCGAAAGTCCACCACCCACTCATGGGTGCGCGGGATGCGCGCCATGAGGATCTCCAGCCAGCGGCCGTCCTTGAGCTTGTGCTTGATCGGCTCGCCGTGCGCCACGGGCAGGGGGAAGGGCGGGTGCCGTCCCTCCACGCGCTCCGCCGGGTAACCGGTGAGCTCCACCGCCGACCGGTTCCACTTGCGCACCCGGCCGCCGAAGTCCAGGACCGCGATCCCGTCCGCGCTGGAGTCCGCGACGACCTGCTCGTGCACGCGCTGGAGGTTGAGCTCCTCGTAGGCCATCGCGTTGCCGATGGCCACGCCCGCGTGCGCGGCGAGCAGCTCCAACAGCTCCAGCTCCACGTGCCCGACCTTGCGCTCGCTGTAGAGGGCGTACAGGGCGCCGTAGGGACGGCCGTGCACGTTGGACACGCACAGGGCGATGGTGTGCAGTCCCGGCAGATCAGCCCAGACCAGGTCCTGCAGACCGCGTGTGTCCTCGTTGGCCAACAGGACCGACTTGCCGCTCCGGAGCAGCTCCCCGAACAGGCTCGTCTCCAGCGGCGCGCTGAAACCCTGGAGGCGGTCGGACAGGTCGGTGAGGCTGACCAGCTCCACACGGTCCTCGTTGAGCAGCACGAACCCGCCCGCGTCGGCTCCGGTCAGCTCGGTGATGCTGCGGGAGATACGGTCCAGCACCGACTTGAGGCTGAGGTCGGCGTTGATGTCGACCACCACGTCGGTGAGCCTGCGCACGAGGCGGGCCCGTTCCATGGCCGCCGCCTGCACCTGCGCCTCGTTCTCGCACGGCTGGAAGGTCAGCACCCACCCCTGGGCGCCGTCGTCGGGGCCGAGCACGCAACTGGTGCTCGCCCGCACGTCGATGACCGTGCCGTCGCTGCGCACGCGACGCGTGACGATCGACAGGGGCGTGCCCGAACGGACCTGCTCAAGCACCGCGCCGAACTCCGAGCCAAGCTCCACGGGGACGAAGGGCGGTTCTCGGCCGACGACCTCCCGCGCCGCCCAGCCGAACATGCGCTCCGCCGCCGGATTCCACACGGTGACGCGACGCTCACCGTCGACAGCGACCACCGCGTCCGCTGACGCGGCCAGCACGGTTTCAGCGCTGAGGAGCGCGCGATCGGAGCTCACCACGTCATAGTGCCACCCGGGAGCGCCCCCGTGGCGGAGCTTCGCGCAATCCGGCGAAAATCGGCGGCGGACCGCTCAGATCACCGTGGGCTCGGCTTCGGACTCGGCCGCCATCTCCCGGCCGGCGTGCTCCCAGGCCCTCATCCCACCGGCCACGTTGACCGTTTCCCAGCCCGCCTGGTTGAGGGCCATGACGGCCTGGGCCGAGCGGCCGCCCACCCGGCACACGACGTAGACCCTCCGGTCCCGGGGGATCTCCCCCGCGCGCTCGCCAAGCTGCCCGAGCGGAATGTGCACCGCGCCCGGAGCGTGCCCCGAGCGCCACTCGTCGTCCTCCCGGACGTCGAGCAGGTAGGCGTCCTCGGGCACCTCCGTGACGACCGTCTCCGGAACCTCGTGTCCGAACATGACCATGACCCCCTGTTCGTGTGCCGTGGGAAGGAAGAGAATGAGAGTCGAGGAGGAGATCGTGTCCACCCCGGAACCGCGCGTACACGCGGCGCGTCAAAGACGTATGGCTCAGTACCCCTCGGTGACGGCCCTGCCGACACGACTCGCCGCGCTCGCAGCCCTTGGCCTGCTTCTTATCACGGCCTGCGGCAACGAGCCCGACGAGGCGAGCACGGTCGCACCCGACTCCTCCAGTCCCTCCGTACCCGACGACGCCTCCCCGGACGACACGGGCGACCAGTCCCGTTCCTCCAACCAGGGGGCCGCGGTCTCCCTGGTGATCGAACGCACACTGGGCTACGACCAGTCGCTGCCCCCCGAAACCGGCTACGAGGAGGGCACGTGGACGCTCACGTGCTCGCCCGTGGGCGGTGACCACCCCGACCCCGAGGCCGCGTGCGCAGAGATCGAGGAGGTCGGCGCCGAGCCGTTCCTCCTCGACACCACCGACATGACGTGCACGATGCAGATGGGCGGCCCCGAGGTCGTCTACGTCACCGGGCGCATCGACGGAACCGAGATCGACACCGAGTTCAACAAGGTCGGCGGCTGCGAGATCGACCGCTTCGAGACCGTCAGCACCGTGATCACCCCGTAGCCCACCGCGCACGGGCCCGCGCGCCGCGGCGGGCGGGCCGGGGGAGGGGGCCGGTCGCCGGTGACCGGTTTCCTTCCCCGTCTGCCGGACCGTCCCGGCCCGGCCACGGTCGTCTCCCGCCCGCGGGCCCTTCCAGTCGGGCGGTCCGCCCGCTCAGGCGGAGTACGGGGTGTCCCAGAAGGCCACCTCATGCCGCATCCCCTCCAGGAAGAGGCGCTCGGCGCGCTCGGGGTCGGGCCCGGCCTCCTCCAACCTGCGGCCGTAGCGCTCGGTCAGCCGCGTGAACCCGGGGTCGGCGTAGGTGTCGACCCAGCGCGCGTACCTCGGCTCGCTGGGGCGGGACTTCGCCAGTTCCAGTCCCAACTGGTTGTAGCCCCACATGCACGGGTACACGGCGGCGAGCCCGTCCCGGTAGTCGGCGGCGGCGTCCAGCAGCCACCCGGTGTAGGACGCGCAGGCGGGACCCTTCTCCTTCGTGGTCATGTCGGCGCCGAAGTCTCCCGACAGCGAGCGGTGCAGTTCCAGTTCCTCGTTCAGCGTGCTGTGCGCGATCCCCACCAGGTCGGCGAGGTGGTCGTCCGGCGCCTGCCACGCCAGGCGCGAGAAGGCGCGCGCGTAGTCCAACAGGTACAGGTGGTCCTGCTCCAGCCAGTAGCGGAACGCGCGCTCGTCGAGGTCGCCCCGAGCGATCCCGGCGACCGTGGGGTGGGCCAGCTGCTCGTCGACCAGGGGGCGCCCGATCTCGTGGAGTCGTTCGATGATGCTCACGACCGCAGTGTGCCACCCCGCCCCGCGGCCGGCCCGCGCAGGTCCCCGGGCGCAAAAGAGACCCGGTGGAGACCGCAGAGCGATCCCCACCGGGTATGTTGTGGGCGAGGAGGGATTTGAACCCTCACATCCTTTCGGACACACGGACCTGAACCGTGCGCGTCTACCGTTCCGCCACCCGCCCGAGTGACCTTTGTTCCGTTTTATGGCCAGGTGGTTTCGGTCATTTCGGACCGATCCGCCTGGCGACATGGACAAGGCTAGCACGGTCTGAACGCGACTCGCACACGCTTTGTCCGCCGTGACCGGGGCCGCGCGGGGGCTCCCGCCAGCGCACGGGGGGTGCACCTGAATCCGGGGGCGCCCCAGCCCGGTTACGATCGTCTACACATACGGAGTGGAGTACAAGGGAGGTACCTCGTGGGAGTGCTCCAACGCTTCGAACGCAGGCTTGAGGGCATGATCGAAGGCACCTTCGCGATGGCCTTCAAGTCCGAGCTCCAACCTGTCGAGGTGGCGAGCGCCGTTCAGCGGGAGATGGACGAACGAGCCGCGATCGTCGCTCAGGGACGCACGCTCGTCCCGAACGACTTCATCGTCGAACTCGCGGCCAGCGACAAGGAGCGGCTGGAGGTCTACGCCGACAGCCTCGGACAGGAGCTGGCCAAACTCGCCCGCGACTACGCGACGGAGCAGGGTTACTCCTTCGTCGGCCCGGTCCGCGTCCATTTCCGGCCGGAGGAGGGCCTCAAGACCGGACGCTTCCGCATCCGGTCCGGTGTCGTCCGCGGCACCATGGTCGGCAAGGACGGCGAGGTCCGTCAACCGGTCGGTGACCCGGGCGGTGTCCACGGCGAGCGCCAGGCCGGACGTCCGCGCCTGCTCATCTCCCCCGGTGGAGCGGCGACCGAGGGCACCATCGCCAGCCACGGCCAGCAGCAGTCCTTCGAGCTGACCACCCCCGTGACGCTCCTGGGCCGCGGGACCGACTGCGACCTGCGGCTCGTGGACAACGGGGTGTCCCGGCACCACGTGGAGATCCGGTTGGACGGCGACGAGGCGATCCTCGTCGACAAGGGCTCCACCAACGGGACGTTCGTCAACGGCCAGCAGGTCAGGCAGGCCCGTCTGGTGGACGGCAGCCGGATCAGCCTCGGACGCACCACCATGACGTTCCGGCGAGACTGACCGTCCGGTACCGGGTGTTCGACCGATCAGACGCGGCGGGACCGCAACCAACCCCGTTCCACCGACGTCTGACTGGTCGAAATCCGGTGGCGGACGATTGTGGTACCGCTGTCGGATATGTGTCCGGGACGGTAGTCTCCGCGAAGACCTGACCGTTCGGGCAGACTGGCCGCGACTGCGGAGCCGCGGACCAGCGACCACGACAACTCACCGACCCGAAGGTGGGGCAGACTCGGTGGCGGCGCCGACGACCGTCACCCCGGCCGGAGCACGACAGGGGCTGAAGAGCGGTTCGATGTCCAACTTGACCCTCATACTGATCAAGATCGCGTACCTGGCGGTGCTCTGGCTGTTCGTCCTCATGGCGGTCGGGGTCATCAGCACCGACCTCTTCGGCCCGTCGAAGAGGAAGACCAGGAAGAAGCGCCCCCGACCCCAGCCGCGCCCCGCCTCGCACGGGGGTCAGCCGAAGCAGACCGCCCCGGCCCGGCAGCAGCGTCCGCAGCGCCAGCGCCGCAACGAGCCCACGATCCTCGCCGTGACACAGGCTCCCTCGCCGGGACCACCGTCGACCTGTCCGCCCAGCCGATCCTCATCGGCCGGGCGCCCGACTCGACACTGGTCATCACCGACGACTACGCCTCGGGGCGCCACGCCCGCGTCTACTCCGAGGGCGGCCGCTGGTTCGTAGAGGACCTCAATTCCACCAACGGCACCTATCTCGGTCAGCAGAAGCTGAACCGCCCCCAGCCCATCACGGTGGGACAGCCCATCCGTATCGGCAAGACCGTCCTGGAACTGCGCAAATGACAATCGCTCTCCGATACGCGGCGTACTCCGACGTTGGATGCCTCCGCGAAGGCAACGAAGACTCCGGCTACGCCGGCCAGCACCTCCTCGCGGTGGCCGACGGCATGGGCGGCTACGCGGGCGGCGAGGTGGCCAGCTCGATCGCGATCTCCACGATCCGCCGCCTCGACACCGAGTCCCCCGCCGCGGAGGAGATGGCCGAGTCCCTCCAGCGCGCGGTGGAGCAGGCGAACGCCTCCCTGTCCCGTCGGATCATGGCGGAGCCCCAACTGGAGAACATGGGCACGACCCTGACCGCCATGCTGTGGTCGGGGGCCCGCGTCGCGCTCATCCACATCGGAGACTCGCGCGCCTATCTGCTGCGTGGTCCCCGGTTCGAGCAGATCACCCACGACCACACCCTGGTGCAGACCCTCGTCGACGAGGGCAAGATCACCGAGGAAGAGGTCGCCACCCACCCGCAGCGCTCGCTGATCCTGCGGGCGCTGGACGGCAAGAGCCCGGTCGACCCGGACATCTCCATCAGCGAGGCCAAGCCCGGCGACCGATACCTCCTGTGCTCGGACGGGCTGTCCGGAGTGGTCACCAAGAAGACCATCCACGAGACGCTCGCGACCGAGACCGACCCCAGCGCGGCCGCCAAGAAGCTCATCGATCTGGCGATCCGCGGCGGCGGCCCGGACAACATCACCGCCGTCATCGCCGACGTCATCCAGACCGAGACCGACCGCGAGGGTCCCACGACCCGGCCGAAGCTGGTCGCGCGGCCGACCAGCGCGCCGAGGCCGACGAGCAGGCGGGCGACACCCCCGCCAGACGGGCGCAGGAACTGCGCGGATCGGCCGGGGACACCGCCGAGATGGACCGGGTGGACGACGTTCCCGCACCCGCCCAGTCCGCGTCCTTCGACGAGCCCTACGACGACTTCGACCGCCGCCGCCCGCGCGGACGAGCGGCGCGGGAGCGGGAGAGCGAGTACCGCCCCCGCCGATGGTGGCCGATGGTGCTGGTCTTCGTCGTCATCGTCGGGCTCGTGGCGGGCGCCGCCTACTACTTCGGCCGCCAGTACGTCGACAGCCAGTTCTACGTCGGCCCCTCCGCCTCCGGGGACACCGTGAGCATCTACCAGGGCATCGACACCGACATCGCGGGCTTCAGCCTGTCGGAGGAGGTCGAGCCCTCGCGAATCCGCATGGACGACCTGACCGAGGGCGACCGCTCGGCGGTGGAGAACACCATCCCGGTGGAGAGCCTGGAGGAGGCCAGGAACCGGATCACGGTGCTGAGCGAGAGCATCGCCGAGGCCGCGTCGGCCGCGTCCGACCCGGACGCGCGCGACAGCGGGTCGGACGCGACCGACGCGGGAACGCGGACCACCGAGGACGCCACGACCGGGGACTCCCCCGCGAACCCGGCCGTCCCGACCACCGAGACCCAGGAATCGGGGTGACCTTTGAGCACCGCCACCGCTGAGGCGCCCACCGCGCTCCCCCCGATCAAGCGGCGCAACGCCGAACTGGTCCTCGTCGCGGTCGCCATCGCCATCACCATGGTCGGCATCGCCGTCGCCGGCCTGAACCTGAACGGACGCGTCCCGTCCGCGATGTGGACCGTCGGACTGACCTTCGGCGTCCTGTCCATCGCGGCCCACGTCGCCATGCGGTTCTTCGCCCCCTACGCGGACCCGCTCATCCTCCCCTGCACCCTCTTCCTCAACGGGGTCGGGGTCGCGATGATCTGGCGGCTGGACGCGATCGGGGCCGAGGACATCGAGCGCGCCGGCGCGGGCATGCAGCTCGTCTGGTCCGGGGTCGGGCTGGTCTGCTGCTTCCTGATCATCATCTTCCTGAAGAACCCCAGGGTCCTTCAGCGCTACACCTACATCAGCGGCCTGGTCGCCATCTTCCTGCTCCTGCTGCCCGTGATCCCCGGTCTGGGCGTGTCGGTGTACGGCGCCCGGCTCTGGATCGGCATCGGGCCGTTCACCATGCAGCCCTCCGAGTTCGCCAAGATCGCGCTGGTCATCTTCCTGGCCTCGTACCTGATGAACAAGCGGCAGGTCCTGGCGATCGTCGGCAAGCCGATCAAGGTCGGCCGATTCAAGATCATCGACCTGCCCCGCGGCCGCGACCTGGCCCCGATCCTCGTCGGCTGGGTCCTGGCCATCGGCGTCCTGGTGCTCCTGCGCGACCTGGGCACCTCCCTGCTGCTCTTCGGCACCTTCCTGGCCATGCTCTACGTCGCCACCCAGCGCTCCTCGTGGGTCGTCATCGGCCTGGCCATGTTCATGGCCGGCGCCAGCCTCGCCTACCTGCTCTTCTGGCACGTCCAGGCCCGCGTGAACATCTGGATGAACGCGTTCGAGCAGGACGTCTACAACGAGGTCGGCGGTAGCCAGCAGCTGGTCCAGGGACTGGTCGGCATGGGTTACGGCGGGCTCTTCGGCACCGGCATCGGCGGCGGCGAGGCGCACACGATCTTCGCGGCGGACAGCGACTTCATCCTCGCCTCACTCGGGGAGGAGATCGGACTGACCGGCCTGCTCAGCGTGCTGATCGTGCTGTTCCTCCTGGTCGAGCGCGGCATGCGCGTCGCGCTGGCCTCCACCATCCCGTTCGACAAGCTACTGACCAGCGGCATCGCCTTCGTCCTCGCCTACCAGGTCTTCATCGTCCTGGGCGGGCTGACCAGGGTCATCCCGCTGACCGGTTCCACCACACCGTTCATGGCGTCCGGCGGTTCGGCCCTCATGGCGAGCTGGATCATGATGGGCATCCTGTTGCGGATCAGCGACAACGCCCGCCGTCCCGCCCCGCAAGCGATCCAGGACGAGGGCGCGACCCAGGTGATCAGACGATGAACACACCGATCCGCCGACTCAGCGTCTTCACGATGGCGCTGTTCGCGGTCCTGATGCTGAACCTGACCTGGATCCAGGGGTTCCGCGCCGACGCGCTGATCGAGGACCCGCTCAACACCCGCCAGTACAGCGAACACCTCAGCCGACCGCGCGGGCCGATCGAGATCGCGGGAGAGAGCGTCGCCTTCTCGGAGAACGTCGCCGAGGAGAGCGGCAGCCCGCTGTACCAGCGCCAGTACACCGGCGGCGAGATGTACACGCCGGTCACCGGCGTCCTCAGCGTGTACAGCACCACCGGCATCGAGAGCGCCGAGAACTCGCTCCTCGACGGAACCGACGACCGGCTCGCCGTGCGCAACTTCCGCGACATCATCACCGGCCGCGAGCCCGAGGGCGCGCGGGTCGGACTGACGCTCGACCCCGAGGTGCAGGAGGCCGGGTTCGACGGCTTCCGCGACGGCGGCTTCCAGGGGGCCGCGGTGGCGCTCGACCCGAACACCGGGGCGATCCTCGGCGCCGTCTCGGCCCCGAGCTACGACGCCAACGACGTCGCCAGCGTCACCGACCGGGACACCGCGGTGAACAACTTCGTGGAGTTGGAGCAGGACCCGGACCAGCCCCTGCTCAACCGGGCCTTCAACGAGCTCTACCCCCCGGGCTCCACGTTCAAGGTCGTGACCGCCGCCGCCGCGATCGAGAGTCTGGGCGCCACACCCGAGTCCACGATCGACGCTCCGGACCTCCTGGACTTCGCGAACGGCCCCGTACTGCCCAACGCCACCCCCGGAGGCACGTGCAACGGCGGCCAGCCGGACACCCTGGCGCACTCGATCCAGATCTCCTGCAACACGTCCATGGCCAACTGGGCGATGGAGATGGGCGGGCAGGCACTGTCCGACCAGGCCAGCGCGTTCGGCTTCAACCCGCCCGAGGGCGAGGAGCTCCAGGTTCCGCTGAGCGTCGAGCCGAGCCTGGCCCCGGTCGAGACCGACGACAGCATCCTCGGCCGCGCCGGCATCGGCCAGTCCAACGTCCAGGCCACGCCGCTCCAGATGGCCATGGTCGCCGCCGGTGTGGCCAACGGCGGCGAGATCATGCGCCCCTACCTCGTCGACTCGGTGCTGGACTCGGACATGTCCGTGGTCACCGAGACCCAGCCGGAGACGTTCTCGCAGGCGGTCAGCGCGAGCACCGCCGAGGACCTCACCGACATGATGGTCCTGGTCACCACGGCTCCGGAGGGCTCCGGAACCGGCGGAGCGATCTCCGGCACGGAGGTCGCGGGCAAGACCGGCACCGCCGAGACCGGCGGCGACCAGGCCACGCACAACTGGTTCATCGGTTTCGCGCCGGCGGACGACCCCGAGATCGCGGTCGCGGTCGTCATCGAGCACGGTGGCGGCAGCGGCGGCACCCTCGCGGCGCCGATCGCACGCGCCATGATGGAGGCAGTGGTGCTCGAGTGAGCGCCTACGAGCCCCCGAAGGATCCCGGTGGGCTCACCGGGACCGTTCTGAGCTCCCGTTACCGCCTGGAGGAACAGGTGGGCTCCGGCGGTATGGGCGCCGTCTGGAAGGCGACGGACACACTGCTGAACCGGCCGGTGGCCGTGAAGCTCCTGCACCCGTCGCAGATGGCGGAACCGACGGCCCGCCAACGGTTCCGCACCGAAGGGCGGATCGCCGCGGGCCTGTCCCACCCGGGCATCGCCCAGGTCTACGACTACGGTGAGGAGGACGGCCGCGCCTTCCTCATCATGGAGCTCGTGGTCGGGGTGTCCCTCTCCCAGGTGGTACGGGAGGAGGGGCGTCTGACCCCGGACCGTACCCTCGACTTCGTGTGCCAGTCCGCTCAGGCCCTGGCCGCCGCGCACGCGCGCGGCGTGGTCCACCGCGACATCAAGCCGGGCAACCTTCTGGTCACCGGTGACGGCCAGATCAAGCTCACCGACTTCGGCATCGCCCGCGGCGACATGTCGGTGACGCTCACCCAGACCGGGATGGTCATGGGCACCGCGCAGTACATCTCACCCGAACAGGCCTCCGGACGCCCCGCGAGCGCGGCGTCCGACCTGTACGCGCTCGGGGTGGTGGCGTACGAGTGCCTGGCCGGTCAGCCGCCCTTCACGGGCGACAACCCCGTCGCGCTCGCCCTGGCCCACACCCGCGACGAGCCACCCGAACTGCCGACGACATCCCGGCCGACATCGACGACCTCGTCTCGGTGCTCCTGCTGAAGGACCCCGAGGAGCGCCCGGCCTCGGCGAGCGAGGTGGCGCACATGGCCGCCGTCATCCGGTCGAACGCCGGGACCGGCCCACCCACACCCTCCGCCGGGTTCGGCTCGGTCACCCGGACGGCAGTGGTCGGCGCGGTGCAGGACACCGGGAGCGGCCCCCTCCGTTGGCGAACCGCCGACCAGCCGACCGTAACCCCTGGTGAACCTGGGGACTCGGCTAGGCTGTCGGAAGCGTCCCAGCGGCGGATCAGGCTCCCCGTCGTCCTCGCCCTGGTCGTTGCGGCGCTCCTCGTCGCGGCCGCCGTGGTGGCCGGTTTCCTGTACGGCGGTCCGCCCGAGGCCGACCCCGTACGCGAGACCGTCGATCCTCCGGCCTCGTCGGAGTCGCCCGTCTCCGTCCCCTCGGAGGGCGCGATCGAGGGCGACGGAACGCAGGAGCGGCCCGTGGACGAGCAGCCCGACAGCGGATGGACCAACCAGCCGGAGGAGGCCACACAGGAGGAGTACCCGGCACCGGAGGACGACGAGCACGACGACGGGGAGACCCGTGAACCGACCGTCCCCGAGGAGGGCGAGACACCCGCCGACGAGGACGAGGAACCCGTCGACGACGGGGGCACGACACCGGAAGACCCCGTGGACGAGGACCCCGGAACCCCGCCCGACGGCACTGACACATGATGAGGTAATGAGCGAACGACGCTCAGGGTAGGCGGCGGCCCGCGGGCGGCCGCCGGAAGACACGAGGATTAGTACACGACATGTCCCAGCCCCGGCTCCTTGGTGGACGCTACGAACTCGACACCGTCGTCGGGCGCGGCGGCATGGCCGAGGTCCACCGCGCACGCGACCTCCGGCTCGACCGGCTCGTCGCGATCAAGACCCTTCGACACGACCTCGCCCGCGACCACGTGTTCCAGGCCAGGTTCCGCCGCGAGGCCCAGTCCGCGGCCTCGCTGAACCACCCGGCGATCATCGCCGTCTACGACACCGGCGAGGACGTCGTGGACGGCGTCTCCATCCCGTACATCGTCATGGAGTACGTGGACGGACGCACTCTGAAGGAGTTGCTCGACGACGACCGGCGTCTGCTGCCGGAACGGTCGGCGGAACTCGTCGACGGCATCCTCAACGCGCTGGAGTACAGCCACGACAACGGGATCGTCCACCGCGACATCAAGCCCGCCAACGTGATGCTGACCCGCAACGCCGAGGTCAAGGTGATGGACTTCGGCATCGCCCGGTCGATGGGCGACGACCAGGCCACCATGACCCAGGCGTCCCAGGTCATCGGCACGGCACAGTACCTGTCCCCGGAACAGGCGCGCGGCGAGCGGGTGGACCCGCGCAGCGACATCTACTCCACCGGGTGCGTGCTCTACGAACTCCTCACCGGGCGTCCCCCCTTCACCGGCGACTCTCCCGTGTCGATCGCCTACCAGCACGTACGCGAGGAACCCGTCCCACCGACCGAGATCGACGCGCAGGTCCCCGAATGGCTGGAGGACGTCACCCTCCGCGCGATGACCAAGGACCGCGAGGAGCGCTACCAGAACGCCGCGGAGATGCGGGCGGACATCCAGCGCGGCCTCGCGGGCATGCCCACGCAGGCGGGCACCATGGCGATGGCCGCCGCGGGCGCCACCACCGCACTGCCTCCCGCCAACGGCGGCGGGTACGGCGGCTACGGCGATGACTACGACGACCGGTACGACGACGACTACGACGACCGGTACGAGCAGGAGCGCAAGGGCGGCGCCGGCAGGGGCGCGCTCTGGGCCCTGCTCGCCGTCGGTGTGATCGGCTCCCTCATACTGGCCTTCTGGCTGTTCACCCGGGACAATGTGCCGACGGTCGAGTCGGTCGCCGTCCCCGACGTGGTCGGAGAGACGGAGGACGAAGCGCGGGCGGCGCTGACCGACGCGGGCTTCGACGACGTCACCACGGAGGAACGGGCTGACGAGGCCGAGCCGGGCACGGTGCTGGAGACCAATCCGTCAGCCGGGACCGAACACCCCCTGAACGAGGAGGTCGTCCTGGCCGTGTCCGCCGGCCCGGAGGCCGTGGAGATCCCGGACGTGCAGGGGCAGACCGAGTCACAGGCCCGGAGCACGCTGTCCAGCGAGGGCTTCGAGGACGTCCGGACCGAACAGCGGGCCAGCGACGAGGTCGCCGAGGGCAGCGCGGTCGGGACCGACCCGGCCGCGGGCCGGGAGGTGGCTCCGGACAGCGAGATCACCCTGTACATCTCCTCCGGTCCCGATCAGGTGGACGTGCCGGATCTGATCGGCATGAACCGGGTCGGCGCTGAGGCCGCTCTCCAGGGGAGCGGGCTGGTCGGGGAGTTCGTCGAACAGGAGACCAGCAACGCCGCGGCAGGCGTGGTGATCGCCCAGTCGCCACAGGCGAACCAGCAGGTCGCGCCCGGCGGCACGGTGACGGTGACCATCGCCGCGGAGCCGCAGACCGAACAGCCTCAGCCGGGCGACGACACGGGCGAGCCGACCGATCCGACCCTGCCGACCCCGCCTGACGAGCCGGAGGGGCCCGGCGACGACGATGACGGGGGCTTCCCCTTCCGCAGGCCCTGAGGGAAGCACGGACGACGAACGGGGGCCGCGCTCTTCGGAGCGCGCCCCCGCGGTGCGCCGGAAGAACATGCCGCGCGGATCGTGTCCGTGCGGCGGTGACGGAGCCCCACTCCGGGGCGTAGACTGTGGATCGTTTCGAACCGCCCACCTCTCTGGAGCAGCGCCCGTGCCCAAGTCCCGCAGCGACCGCAAGAAGAAGGCCGTCTACACGCCGCCTCCTTCGAAGGAGAAGCCCAAGGTCACACCGCGCTGGCTGGTCCCGACCATGCTGGGCTTCTTCATCGCGGGCATCCTCTGGATCGGCGTCTACTACATCGCGGGCCAGTTCGTTCCGTACATGCGGGACCTGAACAACTGGAACCTGGCGATCGGCTTCAGCGGCATCATCGTGGCCGTCATCCTGTCCACGCGCTGGCACTGACGGACCGCACACCCCGGTTTTCCACAGGGTTATCCACAGGCTGTGGGTAGCCTGGTCCATCGTGCCCGGCGTCCCTGGCGGTTGGGACCGGGTTCACATGCGACGAAGGGCCTCGGACACAGGTCCGAGGCCCTTGCGCGTGGCCGGGGCGCGGAGGGCCGCCTGACGCGACGACGGGCTCCGGCCGTCGGTCAGACCAGTCCCAGGACACCGGGGAGAACGAGCAGCGCGGCCACGAGCAGCACGGCGAAGCCCGCCGCCGCGACCGCGTGCACGACCGTGCGGCGGGTCGCCGCCGTGTTCCGGCGCGGCAGGTAGGCGAAGACCGCGCCCAGCGCCAGGCCCGCCACCAGGCCGCCGATGTGGGCGGTCCACGAGATGTTCGGGACGGTGAAGGTCAGCACGAGGTTGACCGCCAGGAGCACCGCGACCATCCGCAGGTCCAGACCGAGCCGTCGGCCGATCACGAACACCGCGCCGAAGAGGGCGAAGATCGCCCCGGAGGCCCCGACCGCGAACCCGTACGGCTCGACCAGGGTGGTGAGCACCGACCCGGCCACGGCTCCGAGCACCCACAGCGTCAGGAACCGCCCGTGCCCCAGCCAGCGTTCCAGCTGGCCGCCGAGCAGGAACATCGCGTATCCGTTGAACAGCAGGTGGAAGATACCGCCGTGCAGGAAGGCGGCGCTGATCAGCCGGTACCACTCCCCAGAGAGGACGCCGAGCGTCTCCCCGCGCTCGGTCACCCCGAAACCCAGCATCCCGAACTCCCAGACGAGGGACGAGCCCCCGACCGAGAGGGCGGACGCGGCCGTCACCATCTGGGCGAGGTAGCCCGCGGCCATCAGGCCCAGGATGGTCCAGGTGACGTACGGCTTGCTCACCACCCGCCCGCCGAACACGGTCCGGGCCGCGCGGGTGTTCCGCCGGCCCTCGGTGACACAGTTCGGACACTGGTAGCCCACGGACGCCTCGACCATGCAGTCCGGGCAGATGGGCCGTTCGCACCGGGTGCAGCTGACCCCGGTCTCACGGTTCGTGTGCCGGTAACAGGTGCGCGGTGCGCCGGGGGGCCGTGGCGACGCGGTCATGGGCGGGTTCTCACTCCTCGGTGTCCGGGCACGTCGTCTCCGCTATCGGGTGATCTCGACGCTCTCGACGACGACGTCCGTCAGCGGGCGGTCGTTGGGGTCGGTCTTGACGGTGGAGATGCTCTCGACGACGTCGGAGCCCTCGACGACCTCACCGAAGATGGTGTGGCGGCCGTCGAGCCAGTTCGGCTCGTTGACGGTGATGAAGAACTGCGAGCCGTTCGTCCCCGGGCCCGCGTTGGCCATGGCGAGCAGGAACGGCCGGTCGAAACGGAGCTTGGGGTGGATCTCGTCGCCGAACTTGTAGCCGGGGCCGCCGCGACCGGTGCCGAGCGGACAGCCGCCCTGGATCATGAAGCCGTCGATGACCCGGTGGAAGATCGTGCCCGCGTACAGGCTGTCATTGGACATCTTCCCCGTGGCGGGGTCCATCCACTGCTTCGACCCCTCGGCCAAACCGACGAAGTTGGCGACCGTCTGGGGGGCCTCCTTCTCGAACAGCCGGATGACGATGGTTCCCTCGGAGGTGGTCAGCCGTGCGGTGGCCTGGCCCTTGGAGTCCGACACCTACGTGCCTTTCGGTCGAGTGCGCTTACGTGCTCACGTTACCCGTCCGACCTCCTCACTTCACCGGAACCCCGACGACCTGTGGACAACCCGTACGGTGTCGGAACGCCAAATGCCGAAGGAGAGGACGTAAGTTGAGATAACACCCGGATAACACGGCGTGCAGCCACCGCTGGGTGGGGACCGAGAACGACCGAAGGAGCTGACGACGTGCCCATCACTTCGAAGCGTCGCAAGGCACGCAGGGAGGCCGAGGCGACCCTCGTCCGCCTGCAGGATCTGGCCCGGACTCAGGCGGACCGGTTCGGCCCGTACGCCGACCAGGCGCGGGACCAGGCCGCCCTGAGGCTCCTCCAGGCGCGCGGTTGGACCGCTCCCAGGTTGGAGACGGCCGCACAGCGCGTCGAGGACACCGTGGCGCCCCGGGTGGCCGGGATGCTCACGGCGGCCGCCCACCGCGTCGACCCGAGCCCGCGTTCGCGCATGAGGAGGCGTCTGCGCGCAAGCGCCCGCGTGCGACGCGGGGTCGTGATCGGGGGAGCCGCGGTGCTGGGGGGAGTGATCGTCTACTCCCTGATCCGACTCCGCCAGGCGTCCCAGGACGCGGAGTGGCAGGAGCACCTCGACCAGGCCCGGGAACAGGTGCGTGAGACCCGCGAGAACCTGGAGGAGAAGGCCACGGCCGTCAAGGAGAAGGTCAAGGCCGCCGCGGGGCACGAGCGGGCCGAGAAGAACGGCCACCCGGGTCGGTGACCCACCGAGGGCGCGGGGCCTCCGCGCCCTCCGTTCCGTCGGCTCAGTCGTCCTTGAGGAGACGGAGGAACATCGGGTACCGCCAGTTCTTGCCCCTGAGCGCGGCCACCGAGGCGACGGCCGGGAGGCAGAGCGCGCCCACGACCGCGTACAGGGTGACGAGGAACGGCAGGACCAGGAAGAAGAGCAGGAGACCGCCCACACCCGCGATGAGGCAGAAGAGCTGGAAGTTCAGCGCCTCCATGGCCTGGCGGCGGACGTACGGCGAGTACCGGTCGCTCACGAGGAAGATCAGCAGCGGCGCCACGAACGGGAAGAAGTAGCTGCCCGCGTGGGTGCAGGCGGCGACCACCCGTTCGACCGGCGTGCTGGGCAGGGGGGTCCTGAGGTCGGTCGTGGTCCCGGGGGTCCCGGGGGTCCCGGGTCCTGCCGGGACCGCCCCGAGGTCCCGGGTGAGCGGTTCGACATCTGCGCGGACCCTGGCCCGCATCGCGTGGTCGAGGCGTTCGTCGAACTCCTGCTCGTCGAGCTGGCCGACGCTGTAGGCCTCACGAAGGATCTCGGCGACCGCGTCCCGGTCAGCGTGTGTGAGGCGGACCTGCGGCTGCTCCTGGTGGCGCCGCGTCGGCTGTCGACGGTCCCGTACTGCCACTCCCACTCCCAAAGCCGAAGGGGGCACGGCTGTTCTCCCACCGTGGCCGTGCTCCCCCCATCATGGGCCATCCCGTGGCGAACGGACATCGGGGCACTCCCTGATCCTCCCCTGATCCCCTCCATCGGGGGCGCGCCCCGACCGCCGAGTCCGCCCCCTGGGGTGTGTTCCGCGGACACCAGCCCTGCTGCGCGATGCCCCGGCACGACTCTCGCGGCGTTTCATCAGTCGCAAGGCCCCCCACCCCTACTCCTTCTTCGGCCTTGCGACAGCCGCACTGGATGCGCCGCTCGCGACGGGCGGCATCCACGGAACACGCCCTATGGGTGCGCCGCGACCGGAGCGGACCTGCCGGACCGCTCCTCCTCATATCGCCGCTCGGCCGAGGTCAACAGCTCGTACCAGTCGCTGACATCCTTGCGCCGACGCAGGAGGGCACGACGCTCGCGTTCGGTCATGCCTCCCCAGACACCGAACTCGATGCGGCTGTCGAGCGCCTCGGCCAGGCACATCGTGCGCACGGGGCAGCCCCGGCAGATGAGTTTGGCGCGATTCTGCGCGGCACCCTGCACGAAGAGGGCATCGGGGTCGATTTCCCGACATTTGGCACGGGCCGCCATCTTCTCATTCCACATGTTGCCCCACTCCCAAGATCAGCATGTGTGGTGATCGGAAATCCCACCGGCTGACGCGACCGCCGATGGGGGAGGAGGAACGGCCGATCCGAGGACTGCCGGACAGGGGGCCGCGGCTCGTCTTCGGGGGTTGATCGTTTCGGCGCGCTGTGTTCCTCGTTGTCGCTGGTGTCGAAACTACGGATCGTCCCTGTTCACCAACAGTCCCCAAGTGGCCTATTTCTCATATGGCCCACTAGGACCATTGCACTTCGGGGAGGTGTCATCATACACACACGGAGAGTGTTCGCATGTGGTAGAGGTGAAAGCATTCCATGAATACCGGGATGACCTGCGGTTTCCCCGCATGCCCGTGGTGACCGATCGGGTGGGACGAAGCGGGCGCCCCACCGATCGGACTAGAACCGTGCACAGAACGCGACGACCGCCCAAGCGGGTCCCGAACGAGCGCCGGAAGGGCGCGTGGGCCGAGGGCCGCACCTCCCCGTGCCATGACGGAACCACCCGGCAGGGCGGGCGACCTCCCCCGAACAGGGCCGTCGCGAAGTGGTGTGGAGCCAGGGGGCGAATCCCGGAGCGCCCGGACGAGGCCGCCCGGAAAACGGAGGGCTGGCGGGGCGGTCCTTCGGAAGGCGGAGCCGCAGGGGCGTGTGCGTGGAGGCGGCCCCGTCGCGCGGCGGGATGTGTGTCCACGGCACACGTCCTTGGGACACAGGCACGAACCCGACCGGGCCGCGTGACGACGCGGGCAATGTGCGCCCTATGCGCAACGGCCACCCGAGGCGATCGCCTGGGTGGCCGTCTTCACGTCCGTGACGTGGCAAGCGATGAGTGGAGCAAGGGGAGTCGAACCCCTGACCTCCGGTATGCAAATCGCTTGAAAGCGACTCCGGGACCTGCGATCGCTCCGGCCACCTGCGCGAATACGCCCGGCCGGTTCCTACCGTTACCCCCTGGTTCCCGGGGTCATCTGCAATGAATGTGCAACGCCGCGCACGGGCACACCATGCCTTCGCCCCAGGTCGACGGAGGCTTTCTGGGAGCTCCGCCACGGCTCCCCCACCCCCGTCTTCGGCAACCACGGTTTCGGTCCCGCATGGGTTCTGGCGCGGTCGGTCTGTACCCCCGCGCGTCCGGTGTCGCGCCAGGTTCCGTGCGGGTTCGGGGGGTCCAGGGGGGTGGGCCCCCCTGGTACCGCCAGACGGTGACCGAGTCTGTTGCTCGTATGGAGTCCGTTTGTGGCGCTGCTCCTCCGCTTCGCCCGGTGCCCGTCTCGGGACCGGGCGGCAGCCCGCAGCCCGAGACGGGCGGCGGGCTGCGCGACGGCGCTTGCGCCGTCGCCTTGATCCCATACAGCCCAATTCGGCAACGAGGTCGGCGGGCTCACGGCGCGACAGGTCGCGCACCCTCCCACGCCAGTTCGAAGCTCCGTGCGTAGGTCTCGGCCATGTCCGGGGACAGGGTTCGGTCAATCTCGACCACCGGCGACTTCGCCGCTGGCAGCCCATAGATGTGCTGGTTGACCAGAAGCCGCTTCTCCGTCAGGTAGACGGAGTTGTACAGAACGGTGGAATGCGTTCGGATCTCGATGCCGTCGACGTCCAGGAGGGGACGGAAGAGGGCGAGCGCGTTCCGCGCCCTGGCGGCCAATGCGTCTCCGATCTCCTCGTCCTCCCCGCGTCGCCGCACCTCGGGTGAATCGGGATCTCCCAACAGAATCCGGACGCTCACGCCGTCTCGGGCTCGCGCGGCCAGAAGCTCTAGGATGCCCGCGTCGTCGGCGAGGAACAGGCCGCTGTAGACGAGGATGCCGATTTCCTGCTTCGCTTCGGCGAAGAGGGCGCACCACGCTTCCCTCGACACCTCCCAGCGGTGGGCGAACACACGGTAGACGTGCTCCGAGACAGGGGAGTCCTCTTCGGGATCGGGGTCTTCCTTGGGCCATAGCTCCTCCTCGTCCACCTGGAGGAGATCGGCGACCGCCCAGCGGTGGCGAGGGTAGGGCCGTTGGCCCGAAAGCCATCGGTGGACGGTCTTGGGGTCGACACCGAGATGCGTGGCCACATCGGTCTCGGTGAGTCGGGACGCGGCCAGCGCCTTCCGCAGTGCAGTGTTCACGTCGATGCCCTCCGGGGTGCGGGAACCCGACGATAACAGAAGACGTCCCTAGACGTCCCTCAACTTGTCCGATACGTGGTACACATGTCCGCTTACTCGGAGCATCGTTGCCCAGGTAACGAAGGCTCCTGTGAGTCCCTCGGACTCCTGGGTGTCTGGCCCGACCGAGTAGGGGCGGATTATGCGGAACCCGTTCGCACACGTTCGGAAGCGCACACCCTCCACGAACCGAACTCCAAGACCAGTGCCGTGCTCGCAGTTGCCCTTCACACCACCATCTCCCGCGTACACGGTCGCACCGATGGTCCGGGTAGCTCGGCCCTACGTGCTCCACGCGGAGAGACGGCGCGCTGCTCACCTGGTCGACCGGACGCGGATCGGTCTGAAAGTCCTTTTCGAGATCTCACGAATGGAGGTGATGGCAGCGTGAGCGCCACAACCGGACCGGACGTCCTGCTTCGACTGCTCGAAGCCCACTACGGCGACCAGTGGTCCATCCGGCGTCACGGACGCCTGTGGGTCGCCACCACCACGAACGCCGACGCGAAGCACGCACCCACGCTCATCGAGGAGAACGTGGAGGTGTTCGCCAACCAGCTTGAACATCCCCCCAACGGAATCGGGAACGCGAACCTGCTTCCCGAGCGGATCGCCCAGGGCGGCCGTCGCATCGGGGATGCGGAAGGCGGTCCTCCGGAGAAGTGAGGACCGGCCGCAGGTCGACGTTCGGTTCCGTCCGTGACCAGCGTCAGTGCTGCGGTTGGGGCGTCCGCCTGGTGATGGTCGGGGGGAGGGTCTACAGGCCCGGTCATCACCGGCGGGCGTCTATGCGCTTCAACTTTTCTGCACGATGCTGCTACTGCAAAATGCAGAAAGCGGCGCATGTTGCGGTTCGCTGTTGCCCGAGTCCTGAAGGAGCCCGTTTGAGTCCGCGTACCCCCTGGGGGACCTACAACCAGATCGCGGAAGCCCTTCGCTCCCGCATCACCGCGGGGGACCTCGCGCCTGGGGACGCGCTTCCCTCAGAGGCGGCGCTCGGAGACGAGTTCGGTGTCTCACGCACGACGGTCCGCCGCGCTCTGGTCTTGCTGGAATCGGACCGGCTGATCAAGGCACTTCCCGGAACAGGTCGTGTCGTATGCACCGAGGAAGAACGCCAGCGTGCGGAACCGGGCTCCGCGCCTCCCGCCCAGTACCGGCGGATCGCTGCCGACCTGCGCGACCGCATCACCAGCGGAGAACTCACGCCCGGTGACGCCCTGCCCAGTGAGGCCGCGCTTGTCCGCGAGTACGACGTGTCGCGGGGGACGGCGCGACAGGCCCTCTCCGAGCTGGAGGGAACCGGGCTCGTGGTCGCCGTGCACGGTAAGGGTCGGTTCGTCAAAGGGTCGGACACGGCCGCGGGTTAGCCTGGCACATGTGGGACATGTTCACTGGGCGCGGGATCTCGCGCGAAAGCTGCTCGAACGACCGTTGCCCCGGCGCTGGGCGCACACACAGGGCGTGGCGGAACAGGCCCGTTCCCTGAACGGCGTTCTCGGGGAGGATGCCGATCTCCTCGAAGCCTCGGCCTGGCTGCACGACATCGGGTACTCCCCGGACCTGGCGACGACCGGCTTCCACCCCCTCGACGGTGCTCGCTACCTGCGCGACGTTCACAACGCTGATCAGGAGTTGTGCTCCCTGGTCGCCTACCACTCCGGGGCCGTGGTGGAAGCCGAGGAACGCGGCATGCCGGGTGTGCTCGAAGGCGAGTTCGCTTACCCCCGGGAACACCTGCTGGAAGCGCTCACCTACTCGGACATGACCACCAGTCCGGACGGCACCCACCTACCGGTCGAACGTCGCCTGTCGGAGATTCTGGAGCGCTACGCCCCTGACCACCTCGTGCATCGCGCGATCACCCGTTCCTCACCGACGCTGACGTCAGCGGTGCGGGCCGTGGAACAGCGCCTGGCCGACGCTCGGTGAGATCACCCGATGTGCATCGGTCCACCGTTGAGGAAGTGCCCGACGCGTAGCCGCATGGACCGGTCCATCTTGTATGTCGCCAGCTCCGTTCGTGGAACCCAGACGACTTCCTTGGATTCGCTGCTGGGTCTGGGCTCACCCGAGACGGGTCGGGCGGTGAACGCGATGGAGAATTCCTGTCGGGCCTCGCCGTCGCTCGTGTAGTAGATGATGTGCTTCGGATCGCTGTAGATCCCTACGGTTCCGGTGATCTCGCAGGTGATCCCGGTTTCTTCCAGGGTCTCCCGGACTGCTGCCTGGGGTACCGACTCGCCCAGGTCGACGGCGCCCCCGGGAACCGCCCAGTTGTCGTTGTCGGTGCGACGGATCATCAGGACTTCGTCGCGGTCGTTGACGACGAAGACGTTCACGGACGGGACGAGGCTGTTCGCGGCCGGTGCCTCGGGGTCGTCGTAGTAGTCGATCCGCTTACCCATGGGCCTGCTCTCAGTCGAGGGGGGTCGCCCCGTCCCACACCTTCTCGTAGCTCTCCATGTAGGTGCTCATCATCCCACCGCCGGGAATCTTGCGGAGGTGGAAGACGGGGGCTTCGGCCGCGACGGAGCCGTACACGTGAGAGTTCACCAAGAGCTGGTCGTCGGCGCGGTACAGGGAGTTGTACAGGGTCGTCCCGTGTAGCCGGAACTCCGTTCCCTCGATGGCGCGCAGGGACTTGTACATCAGGATGACGTTCCGGATCTTGGCGGCCAAGAGCTCGCCCAGGCCCTCGTCCTCCCCGCGCTGCGCTACGGCGTCACTGTCGGGGTCGCCCAGAAGGATCCGAACACGGACACCCGAACGGGCCTTGTCCGCCAGGAGCTTGAGCATGCTCGGGTCGTCCGCCAGGAAGAACCCGCTGAAGACGAGGATCGAGATCTCTTCCTGGGCGTCCTCGAAGAGGCGCTTCCACAGGTCGGCCGGGACACTCCACCGGTGGGGGTAGATCTCGATGATCTCACTCTGCGACGCTGCCTTGCTCTGCTCCGGGCTGAGGGCTTCGGGCCAGATGTAGGTCTCATCCACACCGAGGTAGGCCGCGGCCGAATAGCGATGCCGCCGGTAGGGGGTGCGGCCCTGCGTGATCCAACGCTCGACGCTCTTCGCGTCGACACCGATCGCCTCGGCCACGTCGGCCGGTGTGACGCCACGCTGAAGGAGCGCGGCTCGCAACCTCTCGTTCGGCATGTACCTCGGGGTTCGCAGGATGTCTGGGGACGCGCTCACATTACCGAGACGTCCCGAACACGTCCAGCCATGTAGTGATCTCGTCCCGTCGTCTCAAGGGATCGTTGTCACTGTCGCCGGAACCCCCGGTGGCAGCGGATTCGACGGACTTCCCCAACTTCCTTCGTCTACCGCTGGTCGCGAGTATCGATACATGCTATACATGTATCGAAGTTGGTCCGAGTGATCGCCTGGCGCTCACTGAAAAGGGCCTTGAACTGCGTGAATGATGAGAAGAGGACTGCCGATATGGCTATTCAGGGTGCGTTGCCGGTGGAGTTCGGCACGGTGTTCCCGCACGGGGCGTTCGCTCTGGGGGTGGAAGCGATCACCGATTTCGAGACCAAGCGTCCCCAACTCGACAAGGACACGGGTCTTCCGCTGTGGGCGGTGGACGTGATCGACGCCGACCCCGAAGCGCGGGGCAAGGCCAAGTCGGTCAAGGTCAAGGTGGCCGCCGAGGTGTGCCCGACGCTGCCGGACGAGGTCCCGGGGCTGCCGTTCCGGCCGATCGAGTTCGAACAGATGGCAGTCCAGCCGTACGTGGACGACAACGGTCGCCGTCCCCGGGTGGCGTACTCGCTGCGGGCTCGCGGGGTGAAGGCTCCCGGCGCTGCTTCGGGGCGCAAGACGGTCAAGGACGCCGCCTGACCCCCATTCGTGCGTGAAGCGGGGCGGCCTGGTGCTCCAACACCTGAGCCGCCCCTGAATCCCTCCCGGAAGCTTCCCAACTTTCAGAAGAGGTGTCTTCAGTATGTCCGATTACCCCACCGACCTGTCCGGGCTGACCGGATCGCAGCTCGTCCGGGTCTTCCTGGACGCGGTCCACACGCCGCCCAGCACCGATGTCGAGCGGGCGGAGTTCTTCGACTTCAAGGCCCGTGTGTTCGCCCGGATCGCGGAGCGGGACGGCAACCCGGACGCCGCGAAGGCCGCTGTTCGTGCCCGTGCCGACCGTGACCGGGTCCTGGCCCGGATTGAGGCCGCGATGGGGGGTGAGGTCTGATGCCGCCCAAGGTCGGTGCCGCGCAGACCTCCCCGACGTTGCCGTCTCCGGCTCAGGGGGTGCGGTGGACGACCCCGATCGTGGAAACCCCCGGGATCGTCGTCCTGGCCTCCTGGGTGTGGCGGCTGGTGCGGTTCCTGGTCACTCTGCCGTTCCGGTTCCCCGTGATGGTCGCCTCTCTGGGCTCCTGCGCTGCGGTGTGGTGGTGGTTCGGTTGGCTGGGCCTGGCCGTGCTGTGCGGGGTCGCCTCGGTGGTCGCGTTGGTGTGGTGGCTCATCTGGCCGGACTCGTTCCGGGTCTGCGTCGCCCTGCGGGTGTTGGCGTGGTGGCGGCACGTGGTGGTCTACCGCCGGCACTGGCAACCGGTCCTGGTCATCTCCGGGTTGGCGGAGTCCTACCAGGAACGCCGCTACCTGCCCCGCATCCGCCGCGTGGTCTGCACCTCCTGGGCCGACCGGGTCCGGGTCACCCTCGTGGCCGGAACCTCCCCCACTGATTTCGAGACCCGCGTGTCCGAGCTGGCGCACGGGTTCGGTGCCCCGTCCTGCCGTGTGGTTGTGGAGGGGCCGCGCAAGATCACCTTGGAGTTCCCCCGACACGACACCCTCGCCGAACCCCTCGACGCCTTGGACATCCCGGACCTGGATGCGGTGGACTTGTCCGCGTTGCCGGTCGGCGTCACCGAGGACGGGTCGCAGTGGCGGCTACGCCTGCACGGGACTCACGTCCTGGTGGCGGGGGTGACCGGGTCCGGGAAGGGCTCGGTGATCTGGTCGACCATCCGCGCGATGCTCCCGGCTGTGGCTGAGGGGACGGCGCGGGTGTGGGCGATCGATCCCAAGCGGATGGAGCTGTCCTACGGCCGGGGCCTGTTCGCCCGGTACGCCGACGATGGCGAATCCGCGGTGGCCGTCTTGGAATCGGCGGTGGCCGACATGCAGGACCGGGCCCGACGGTACGCCGGTCGCCAGCGCTCGCACGTCCCCACCACGGCGGATCCGTTCGTGTTGGTGGTGCTGGACGAGGTGGCGTTCCTGACCGCCTACCACCCTGACCGGGATATCCGCCGCCGCGCGGAGAACGCCATAGCCACGCTCACCTCGCAGGGGCGTTCGGTGGGGTTCGCGGTCCTGGCCGCTCTCCAGGACCCCCGCAAAGAGGTGATGAATCTGCGCAACCTGTTCCCGGACAAGGTGGCCCTGCGCCTGGATGAGGCGTCACAGGTGGACATGATCCTCGGGGAGGGCGCCCGGGACCGGGGGGCGAACGCGCATCTGATCGACCCGGGCCTTCCCGGGGTGGGCTACATCCGGATGGAAGGCTCACCCGCCCCGGTGCGGGTGCGAGCGGCGTATGTGTCCGATGACGACATCACCGCCATGGCCCAGGTCTACGGATCGGACCTTTCCCCTGCGGATGAGGTGGCCTGATGCCGAATCCGACCGGTAAGTCGACCCGTGCCGAACGGCTCGCGCAACCTCTGGCCCGTGAGGTAGCCGAACAGGTGGCCGCTGACCACGGGGTGTGCATTCGTCCGGTCTCGCTGCGGCGGACGGACATCGGTACTGGGGAAACCGAGATCGTGGACGTCCCGTGCGGGTCCACCCTCGAATCCCGGTGCCCCGCCTGCGCGAAGCGTAAGCGGTCGCTCCGGCGGACCCAGTGTGAGGAGGGCTGGCACCTGGCAGAGGAACCCGTGGTCGAGCCTGACCCGCCCTCCCAGACGCAACGCTCGTGGGTCCAGCAGCGGGCCGTGGTCACCGCCGAACGCGACCGCCTCGCCTC
Source organism: Nocardiopsis sp. CNR-923 (assembly GCF_001942255.1). Lineage (GTDB taxonomy): Bacteria > Actinomycetota > Actinomycetes > Streptosporangiales > Streptosporangiaceae > Nocardiopsis. Next base: position 35,744 of record NZ_MKKC01000061.1, on the reverse strand, counting down.
CACAGGGGCCGCGTCGGCTGACGAGCTGGCCGAACTGGACGCGGTCATCTCGGATCTGGATGAGGAGATCACCGCTTCCGGGCTGCGGGGCTCGGTGACCCGCTCGGCAGGCTCGTCGTCGGGGTCGCGTCGGGTGCGCTCGACCAAGCGTCGTCAGGACGTCCCGGACCTTCCGAAGCGTCCGATGACACGGAAGACGGTCGGGCGGGCCTACACGGATCCGAACACGGGGCGGGTGTTCCGGCCTTCGCTGTTCATCACGCTCACCCTGGACTCCTACGGGCGGGTGAAGTCGGACGGGACCCCGGTCGACCCGGCGACCTACGACTACCGGCGGGCGGCTCGGGACGCGCTGCACTTCTCCAAACTGGCCGATCGGTTCGTGCAGAACCTGCGGCGCGTGGCCGGGTTCGATGTGCAGTACTTCGCGGCCGTGGAACCGCAACGCCGGTTGGCCCCGCATCTGCACATGGCCACCCGGGGCACGATCCCCCGGGCCGAACTCCGCCAGATCGCCGCCGCAACCTACCACCAGGTGTGGTGGCCTCCGGCCGATCGCGTGGTCTTCGACGGCGACCGCCTGCCGGTGTGGGACGAGAACGCCGCAACCTACCTCGACCCCACCACGGGCGAACTCCTGCCCACCTGGGACGAGGCGTTGGACGCCCTAGACGAGGACCCCGACGCCGAACCCCATCACGTGGTGCGGTTCGGCCGCCAAATCGACGCCAAGGGCGTTGTCGCGGGCTCGGCGGACGCTGACCGGTGTGTCCGGTACCTCGCGAAGTACCTGACCAAGGACATCGCGGAGTGCCACGAGGTCGACACCGTGGCGCAGGAACAGCACGTCGATCGGTTGTTGGACGCGTTGCGGTTCGAGCCGTGCTCGCCCCGGTGTGCGAACTGGCTCCGGTACGGCGTCCAACCCGACCAGGCCAAGGCGGGGCTTCGCCCGGGGTTCTGCAAGTCGAAGGCGCACCGCCGCGAACACCTGGGCTACGCGGGACGGCGGGTCCTGGTCTCGCGCAAGTGGTCGGGCAAGACCCTCGCGGACCACAAGGCGGACCGGCTGGCCTGGGTGCTGGACGCCCTCGGCATCGACCCGAACAACGAGGACCAGGGCGACGAGAACGGCCACCGTCCACCCGCGTTGACCTCGGTTGACTCCGGACGGTTCGCGTGGGAACTGGCTCGCCCCACCGACCCGGACGTGGCTCCCCGCGAACGCCGCCTACTCCGGGCGGTGGGCGAGTCCCTCAAACGCCGCGCCCAACTCGACGCCGCCCGCCAGAACGATCTTTCGGCAACGCACGAGACGAGGGCCGCATGACCCCCACGACAACCACTGCGACCGTCCCCCAACCCCGCCCCGCGCTGTGGTCGGTGAAGGACACCGCTGCCTTCCTCCGGGTACCTCCGAAGACGCTTTATGAGTGGCGGTACAAGGGCGACGGCCCTCCCTCCCACCGTGTCGGCCGGTACGTGCGCTACCTCCCGGACGAGGTCCACGCCTGGGTCCTCACCCAGTAACCCCCACCCCTGGAAGGAAACCCCTGATGGCTCGCGCGTGGGTCTACGACCGCACGAAGGACAAGACGTACAACGAGGCCGTGAGGAAGGCCAAGGACGCCAAACGCACTCCACCCGCCCGATGGATGGTCCGCTACTACGACCCCTCCGGCAGGATCAAGAGCGGTGGAACCTTCAAGAAGAAGCCGGACGCCGAGAAGCGACAGACCGAGATCGAGAACAGCCTCCACGAAGGCTCCTACCGCAACCCCGGTGACGCGAAGATTTCCCTCGCCGAAATGGCCGAGAAGTGGTTGGACACGCGCACGGACATCAAGCGGTCCACCTGGTGGAAGTACCGGGGTCTCCTCGACGCGCACGTCCTTCCCCGCTGGGGCGAGCTTCCTCTTTCGGCAATCCACAACGAGGACATCGCGGTGTGGGTGGCCGAACTCCAGAAGCCCCGGGACGAGGGCGGGAGCAACCTGGGGGCCTCCCAGACCCGGCACGCCCACGGCGTCCTGTCCATGGTTCTGGAGTGGTGTGTTCCGCGGCGTCTTCCGGCGAACCCGGCTCGGGGTGTCCCGCTCCCCAAACCCAGTGAGGCCGAACACGTCTACCTCAACCATGTCCAGGTGGAAGCCCTCGCCACCGCCGCCGGATCGCTACGCACCAAGTACGGGCAGATCACCGCTGCCGCGAACGTCAACCGCGCGTTGATCCTGCTGCTCGCCTACACGGGTCTGCGCTTCAACGAGGCCGCCGCCCTCCGCGTCGGGCGGATCGATCTGGAAGCGCGCTGCATCCGGATCACGACGACGTTCGCGGAAGTGGATGACAAGCTGGTGGAACAGTCGCCCAAGACGGGGAAGAGCCGCACGGTTCCCGTCCTGCCATCCCTCGTGCCGGAGCTGAGGCCGCTGGTCGACGGTCGGGCAGAGGACTCCCTGGTGTTCGCGACCCGGCGCGGCGCTCCGGTGCGGCTGCGCAACTGGCGTCGTCGCGAGTTCGCCCAAGCCGTGAAGGCGGCGAAACTGGACGGCATGGGGCTCACCCCGCACAAGCTCCGGCACACCGCCGCGTCCCTCGCCATCGCCTCCGGGGCCGACGTCAAGGTCGTCCAAGCGATGCTCGGCCACGCCACCGCGACGATGACCCTCGACCGGTACGGGCACCTGTTCCCCGACCGCCTGGACGAGGTCGCCGAGGCGATGGACTCCGACCGGACGCGGGCGACGGCTCACCTTCCCGCCCTCGCCGGGGTGTGAGAACCGAAAGCCTTCCCCGACCCCATGTGCACTGAATGTGCACCGGACGCCGCGCGCCGGAAATCGCGCACGACAAAGAACGGGTGCCCACCTGCGTGGACACCCGTTCCTTTGTCGGGGTGGCGGGATTTGAACCCACGACCTCTTCGTCCCGAACGAAGCGCGCTGCCAAGCTGCGCTACACCCCGAGGCAACGCCCCAAGTCTAGCGGACGCGGGGAGTGCTCGGGCACACCGTTTCCGGCTTCCGAGGGGCCGTTCAGGAGGCGGCGACGAGGTCCAGCAGCGACGCCTCCGGTCGGCAGCAGAACCGCACCGGTGCGTACGGCGACGTTCCCAGCCCGCCCGAAACGTGCAGCCACGCGTCCTCGTACCGGTGCAGTCCCCACGCGCGGCGGCGGTCGATCCCGCAGTTCGTGACCAGAGTCCCGTAGAAAGGCAGGCACAGCTGCCCCCCGTGTGTGTGGCCCGCGAGCAGCAGTTGGTACCCGTCGCTGGCGAACCGGCTCAGGTTGGCCGGTTCCGGTGAGTGCAGCAGCCCGACCCGGACGTCGCGTGCGGGTCAGCCGGACCGGCCACGTCGTCGTACCGGTCCAACCCGATGTGCGAGTCGTGCACGCCGGCCAATGCCACGTCCAACCCGCCCGCCTTGAGCACGCCCTTGTGGTTGTTCAGGTCCAGCCACCCCGCCGCCGACATCGCCTCGCCCAGCTCCCGCCAGAAGATCCGGTGTCCGGCGCTTGGCGTAGTCGGTCCGGCTCGTCCGCCACAGGTACCGAGCGGGGTTCTTCAGCCGGGGCGAGTACAGGTCGTTGGACCCGAACACGAACGCTCCCGGCCGGTCCAGCAGCGGTCCCAACGCGTCGAGGAACGGCCCCACGCGCCCGGGTGGGCCAGTGAGTCCCCCGTGTTGACCACCAGGTCGGGCTCGTGCGCCGACAGCCCCCGGATCCAGTCGATGAGCATTCGTCGACCCGGAGTCAGGTGCGCGTCGGACAGGTGCAGGATCCGCAGCCGGTCGCTCCCCGGAGGAAGCAGCGGCAGCTCGTACCGCCGCAGCCGGAACCAGTTGCGCTCGATCACCGAGGCGTAGGCCACACCGGTCACGCCGATCGCACCCGTCACGGCGGCCGCGCGTCCGATCCGGCGCAGGACCCGTCCGCTGTCCGTTCCCATCCACACTCCTTCGTCGGTCGACTGATCATCTCAGCACGCGCGGTGCGCGTGTTCACGAACCGATGGTCCGGCGCGAGTCACCCGCCGTAGGATCGGTGCCATGTCCCAACTCAAAGACCGCCTCAAGAACGACCTGACCACCGCCATCAAGGCGCGTGACACGGTCCGCACGGGCACCCTGCGCATGGTCATCGCCGCCATCTCCACCGAGGAGGCGTCCGGAGCCGTCCAGCGCTCCCTCGACGACGACGAGATCATCAAGCTCCTCACCCGCGAGGCCAAGAAGCGCAAGGAAGCCGCCGAGGCGTTCGAGAAGGGCGGCCGGGTCGACCAAGCCGCCGCGGAGCGGGCCGAGAACGAGGTCATCTCCGAGTACCTTCCGGCTCAGCTCTCCGACGATGAGCTCGCTCGGCTGGTCACCGCCGCCATCGCCGAGACCGGGGCCGAGGGCCCGCGCGCGATGGGGCAGGTCATGAAGGCGGTCGGACCGCGCGTCGCAGGGCGGGCCGAGGGCTCCCGGGTGGCCGCGGAGGTCAAGCGCCAGCTGGCCTGAGGCCGGACCGCCCACCCGAACGGGCGGGGGCGGCGCGCCGCCCCCGCCCGCGGCTCATCGGGACGACTCCTCGTTGGACGGGAAGGGCGTCATCGGCCGGACCGGGAACCACGTCTCGTTCTCGGTCGGCGGAGCGCCGGCGCCGCCCCGGCTCAGGAAGACGTTCACCGTGGCGCCCTCGGGCAGCCGTGTGCCCGGGTCCGGGTTGACCGCCGCCACGGTGCCCTCGGGCTGCGGTGAGCGGATCCGGCTCCCGGACACGTTCACCTGGTACCCGGCCGCTCGCAGGGCGGCCACCGCGGCGTCCTCGCCCATCCCGACCACGTCGGGCACGCCGCCCTCGTCGGCGGCCGGACTGGGATCCTCGGGCTCCCGGGGTTGCCGCGGCGGAGCCGTGGAACCGAACTCGGACGGCGCCGAGGCCAACTGCTCGACGTCCAGGCCCTCGTGGGCGTCGCGCATCGTGTCCCGCCAGATCTTGCCCGGGATCGTCGCTCCGTAGACCACCCCGTAGTAGTGGTCGCCGATGGTGACGTTCCGCAGCGGGTACTGCTGCGGACCGCGCGGGTCGCCCACGAAGATGGAGCTGGCCATCTGCGGGGTGATGCCCGCGAACCAGGCCGCGGCCGAGTTGTCGGTGGTGCCGGTCTTGGCGCCCGCCGGTCGGCCGATGCCCAGGCCGGAGGTGGTGCCCCCGTTGAAGGTCTGCGTCAGCAGGAAGGCGACCCCGTCGGCGACGTTCTCGTCGAGCCGCCGCTCGCACTCCGGCTCCATGTCGATGGTCGTACCGGCCTGCTTGTCCACGATCCGGGTGATCGCCTGCGGCTCGCAGTAGACGCCGCCCGAGGCGAAGGTCGCGTAGGCGTTGGCGACCCGTAGCGGCGAGACCTCCTCACTGCCCAGCGTGAAGCTGTTGTTGGCCAGTGTGCGCTCGTTCTCCGAGAACCGCGTGCCGTCGGCTCGCTGCAGACCGAGGTTCTCCGCCATCTCGATCACGTCGCACAGGCCCACCCGCCTCTGGAGCTGCGCGAAGTAGGTGTTCGACGAGTTGCTGGTTCCCGAGATCATGTTGTGCACGCCCTCGTTGCTGTCCCCGGCGTGGCCACGTTCCAGGGCTGGAGCGAGCCGCCGTTGCAGGCTCGCTGCCCGGTCACCGTGATGCTGGCGGGCGCGGGGAACGAGGTGCCGTACGGCAGCCCCTGGTCCAGGGCGGCGGCGAGCGTGATCGGCTTGAAGGTCGACCCGGCCTGGAAGCCCGTGCTCCCGCCCCGGTCGTAGTCGGTGGCGAAGTTGATCGAGGTCTCGCCGAGCCGGCTCTCGTCCGGGCCGTAGTTGCGGCTCTGCATCATGCCGAGGATGTGGCCGGTGCCCGGCTCGATGATGGCCTGCGCGGCGACCTTGCGGGACTCGTTCTCCCGGGGTACCCACCTGTCCACGGCCTCCTGGCCGGCCCGCTGCGCCTGCGGGTCGAGGGTGGTGTGGATCTCCAGGCCGGCGGTGCGCAGCCAGCGCGCCCGTTCGGTCTCGTCGGAGCCGAACCGCTCGTCCGCCTCGATCTCCCGGATCACGTAGTCGCAGAAGAACGGCTGGTCACTGGGGACGCAGCCGTTGGGCGGGGTGTCGAGGTCCAGGTCCATGTCCTCCTGCTTGGCCTCGTCGGCCTCCGCCTGGGTGATCGCCCCGGTGGCGACCATTCGGTCGAGCACCACGTTGCGCCGCTCGATGGTCTGCTCGGGGTAGAAGCGGGGGTTGTACAGGTAGGGGTAGCGGACCAGGCCCGCGATCGTGGCGGCCTGGTGCAGCTCCAGTTCGCTCGCGGGAACCTGGAAGAAGTGCTGGGCGGCCGACTCGACCCCGTAGGCGCCGTCGCTGAAGTAGGCGATGTTGAGGTAGCCCTCAAGGATCTCGTCCTTGGTCATCCGCCGCTCCAGGGCCACGGCGTAGCGCAGCTCCCGGATCTTGCGGGCGATGGTCTCCTCGCGGGCGTGCTCCAGCTCCTCCTGCGAGGTGGCCGCCTCGATCTGAACGTTCTTCACGTACTGCTGGGTGATCGAGGAGGCGCCCTCGACGTCGCCGTTGAGGGTGCGGACGGCGGCGCGGAGGGTGCCGGAGATGTCGATGCCGCCGTGCTCGTAGAACCTGGCGTCCTCGATGGCGAGGATCGCGTCGACCATGACGGGGGACACGTCCTCGATGTCGACCAGCTCGCGGTTCTGGTCGAAGATCTCCGCGATCACGTTGCCCTCGCGGTCGTAGATCGTGGAGCGTTGCGGAGGGGGAGGCGTCTCCAGCTGGCTCGGCATGTCGAGGAACCCGCTGGCGACGTTCCTCGCCGTGATGCCGATACCGCCGAGTGCCGGGAGGGTGAGCGCCGCGACGAGGAGGCCCGCGATGGCGCCGACGACGACGAGTTGACCGATTCTTTGAAGCAATGTCCCCTGACCCACCCCATCAGACTAAGTGACCACGAACGCTCGAACAGGTGTGATGTGGAACGGAGGGTGCGTGACCGTGTCGAATCGCCCGTCGGGGGTCCGGGCGAAGCCTCTGAACATCCTGTCACGCCTAACGCCCCCGCACGGGGGACGGTTCGGCCCTCCCGGGTCCTCGGCGTCCGACCCCTGCGGCCTCGCCCCGAGGGTTCGGGGAGGGCCCTACGTGGTGGGACGCTGCGCGGGAGGATGGGGTTCGCGTCCCCGGGTGTCCGGAATCATACGATCCGATAACGGGCCGGTCCGGGCGCGCGGGCGTCGCGCTTCAGTGCCGCGTGCTGGAGTCCCACGAGTCCCCCGCCGCCCCTGACGGCCCGTCGGCCAGCGCCGCCCCGATGGTACGCAGCGACGCGAGGTCGTGCACGTCCTCCGGGAGGGCGGCCACCTCGGCCACACGGATCCCCCGATGCTCGGACAGCATCCGGTCCCTCAGGCGCGCCTCGTGTTCGCGGATGCGCACCCGCTCCGCGTGCAGCCGCAGCGCCGCCGACGCCAGCGGATGGGTTCCCGCGCCGCGCAGCACCGCCTCCGCCTCGGCCGCCTGCGCAGCCGTGAGCCGCCGGCCCGCCCCGTCGGGGAGAGGGTGGGAGCGGTTGACCACCAGACCCGCAAGGGGCATGGAGTCCCTGGTCAGGCGGTCGACGAAGTAGGAGGCCTCCCGCAGGGCGTCGGTGTCGGGCACCGCCACCACCACGAACGCCGTTCCAGGATCCTGGAGCAGCCGATAGGTGCGCTCCGCACGGGCCTGGAAGCCGCCGAAGACCGTGTCGAAGGCGACCACGAACGAGCGGAGGTCGTCGAGGAGTTGGGCGCCCAGGATCTTGTTCACGACCGAGGTCACCAGGGAGAATCCGGCACCCAGGAGCCGGAACGCGCCGGTGTTCGCCGGGGCGCTGAGGAACCTGATCAGCCTGCCGTCCAGGAACCTCCCGAGCCGTTGGGGGGCGTCGAGGAAGTCCAGGGCCGACCGGCTGGGCGGTGTGTCGACCACGATCAGGTCCCACGCGCCCGACTGCCGGAGCTGGCCCAGCTTCTCCATCGCCATGTACTCCTGGGTTCCGGAGAAGCTGGTGGAGAGCGTCTGGTAGAAGGGGTTGGCCAGGATCTGACGCGCGCGTTCGGGGTCGGCGTGTTCCTCGACGACCTCGTCGAAGGTCCGCTTCATGTCGAGCATCATCGCGTGTAGGGAGCCCCGGGTCCCCTCGGGGAGCGCGACCGGCCGAGGGGTGTTGTCCAGCGACTCCACCCCCAGGGACTGGGCCAGCCGCCGGGCGGGGTCCACGGTGATCACCACCGCGTGCCTTCCCCGTTCTGCCGCGCGCAGCCCCAGCGCGGCGGCGGTGGTGGTCTTGCCGACCCCGCCCGCGCCGCAGCACACGACGATTCGCGTCGCCGGGTCGTCGAGCAGGGTGTCCACGTCCAGGCGCGGCGCGTTCGGGGTGTCCTCCCCGCTCGTCACGTTCACCGGCCCATCCCCTGTTCTCCGAGGGTGTCCGCCAGCCCCTCCAGCGCCGACCGGCCCACACCGCCCTCCAGCCAGGGGAGGTCGACCATCGGCCGACCCAGGTCGGTGAGGCGTTCGCGGGTCCGGTGCTCCAGGGCCACGCGCAGCGCGTGCGCGCCGACCTCGGCGGCCAGGGCGGCGGCGAGGTCGGCGGCGTCGGCGAGCCCCGCGGCCCTGAGGCCCGCGGCCAGCTCGTCCCGGGCGAACTCCCCGCTGGCGGCGGCGGCGGTCAGGTCGGGCTCCTCCAGCAGGGGCGGGCGCACCATGTTCACGACCACGGAGCCGACCCGGAGTCCCAGTGCGTCGATCTCGGCGATCCCGTCCCGCGTCTCCTGGGCGGGCATCTCCTCCAGCAGCGTCACGAAGTGGACGAGTGTCTGGGGGGAGCGGATGACCCCCATGACCCTGTCCGCGTGGGTGCGGATCGGGCCGACCCGGGCCAGCCCGGCGACCTCGGTGTTCACGTTGAGGAATCGCCCTATCCGACCGGTGGGCGGTGCGTCCACGACGACGGCGTCGTAGTGGAAGGGCGCGGGGGCGGCGGAGCGGCGGCGGGCCCCCGAGCGGCGACGCACGGCCTCGGTGGCCTTGCCGGTCAGCAGGACGTCGCGCAGACCCGGGGCGATCGTGGTCGCGAAGTCGACGGCGCCCAGCCGGTTCAGCGCCTGCCCGGCCAGCCGCATGCCGTAGAACAGCTCCAGGTACTCCAGCAGCGCGGACTCGGCGTCGGCCGCCAGGACGCACACCCGTCCGCCGCCGGGCAGCGGTATCAGCTCCCGTTCCCCGTAGGGCAGCGGCGGTTCGCCCAGGAGGGTGGCAACGCCCTGTCGTCCCTCGACCTCGACCAGGAGCACCCGGCCGCCACGTGAGGCCAGTGCCATCGCCAGCGCCGTCGCCACCGTGGTCTTACCCGTTCCGCCCTTGCCGGTGACGATGTGCAGTCGCGCTCCGGCAGGGGATCCCGAACGGCGCCCCGGTCCGAACTCAGCCTCGCTCACTCCACGGAGTCTACGTCCGTGTCGACCCGCCTGACCGGGGACGGCGGCGGAGCCGTGCCGGAGCGCACGCGGGCGACGCGGCCGACCCGGCGGGTGAGTAAGGTGGCGGCGTTGACGTGCGGCCACGCCACGCCCCGGCGGGCCGCCGGTACCCGATGGGGGAGTTGATCATGACCAAGTGGGAGTACCAGACGGTGGCCCTGCTGTCGCACGCCACCAAACAGATCCTGGACAACTGGGGCTCGGACGGGTGGGAACTCGTCTCCGTCGTGCCCGCCCCGCTTCCCGAGGGCACCGACCCGCGCAACCAGCAGTACGTCGCCTACATGAAGCGGGAGCTGTGATGGCAGCCACACCCGAGGAGCGCATCGCCGAACTGGGGCTCTCCCTCCCCGACGTCGTGCCCCCGGTCGCCTCGTACACGCCGACGGTGCGCACCGGAGACCACGTGTACGTGTCCGGTCAGGTTCCCTTCGTCGACGGCGCTCTGCCCGCCACGGGCAAGGTCGGCGCGGAGGTCGCCCCGGACACCGCGAGGGAGCTGGCCGCCCGGTGCGCGCTGAACGGTCTCGCCGCCGTCCGCGCCGAGATCGGCGACCTGTCCAGGGTGGTCCGCGTCGTGAAGCTGACCGGTTTCGTGGCGAGCGCTCCCGACTTCACCGGCCACCCCGGCGTGATCAACGGGGCCAGCGACCTCATCGGCGAGATCTTCGGCGACGCCGGGGTCCACGCGCGCAGCGCGGTCGGCGTGGCCGCACTGCCCCTGGACGCCCCGGTCGAGGTCGAGATGATCGTCGAGGTCCGCTGACCGGTCCGTCCGGCACCGGCTGACCAAGCGCCGAACCGCCCCACGACCACCCAGTACGACCACCGAGACAGGAGGGCGCGCCGATGTTCGAGCGGTCCGCGCCGGAGGGCGTCGCCGATCCCAGGCCCGCCGCCACCGTGATGCTGCTCCGGCCCGCGTCGGCCGGAGCCCGCGACGTCGCCGGGGAGTCCGGCACGGCGGGCGGCTCCGGTATGGAGGTCCTCCTCCTGCGCCGGGTCCGGTCCATGGGGTTCGCGCCGGGCGCCCATGTGTTCCCGGGCGGCCGGGTGGACGAGCGCGACGCCGACGGCGGCCTGCCGTGGACGGGTCCGTCCCCGGACGAGTGGGCGCGGATCCTGGGCGTCGACGTGCGGATGGCGCGGGCCTGGTGTGCGCGGCGGTTCGGGAGACCTTCGAGGAGACCGGCGTCCTCCTGGCCAGTGAGCCCGAGGTGGCCGGTGAACCGGTCATCAGCCTCGACACGGGCACAGAGGAGTGGGAGCGCGACCGGCTGGGACTGGTCGACCGCTCCCGCTCCTTCACCGAGGTGCTCTCCCGGCGCGGTCTGGTCGTGCGGACGGAGTGGCTGCGGGCCTGGTCGCGCTGGATCACTCCGAAGGCGCAGCCGCGCCGGTTCGACACCTGGTTCTTCGCCGCCGAACTCCCGCCCGGGCAGGAGCCCCGGCACGTCGGCGGGGAGGCCGACCTCACCCGCTGGACGGACCCGTCGGCCGTGGCCGACGCGTGGGAGGCGGGGCGCATGCCGATGCTGCCGCCGACGGTCGTCTCCTGCCGGGAGCTCGCCGCCTGCCGCACCCTCGAAGGCGTACGGACGGCGCGACGGGATATCGTCCCCATTGAACCGGACGTTCGGGATGTCGACGGTCAGACCCGGATCGTCACCCCGGACGGGTCCCACTACCCCCTCCCGAAGCCCGACGCGACCCCCTGAGGGGCCTCACGTCACGGTGGGGCCCGCACCGGCGCGGACGGACGCGCCGCCCCCCGTGGCCGTTCCCCGCGGACCGGTCCGGCCCCTGCGAGCGAAGCGAGGTGCGATGAGGATCGACGGTTCCGGGACGCTGCGCGCCAGTTGTGTGTTGTGCCCCAACCCCGGCCCGATGACGTTGGAGGGAACCAACACCTGGATCTTGAGGGAACCGGGCGCGCGCGGGGTGGTGGTCGTCGACCCCGGCCCGCACGACGAACGACACCTGGAGCGGGTGGCGCGGACTGTCCAGGAACAGGGCGCGCAGGTCCTCATGACGGTCGTGACCCACCGGCACCCGGACCACACCGAGGGCAGCCGCTACTTCTCAGAGCTGACGGGCGCTCCCGTGCACGCGGTCGACCCTGACATGCGCGTCGGCGGCGCCGGGCTGGTCGACGGCGAGGTGCTCACGGTGGACGGGCTGGCGGTGCGCGTGATCGCGACGCCGGGGCACACGGACGACTCGATCTGCCTGCTGGTGGAGTCCGACGACGCGCTGCTGACCGGGGACACGGTCCTGGGTCACGGGACCCCGGTGATCGACGGCGACGACGGGCTCGGCCCGTACATGGAGTCCCTGTACCGGCTGCGGGAGATCGCGCGCGAGCACCAGGTGCGGTCCCTGCTCCCGGGCCACGGCCCGATCCTGTCCTCACCGCTGTCGGTGCTCAGTTCCTACATCGACCACCGCGAGTCCCGCCTGGAACAGGTGCGCACGGCGGTCCGGGCGGGCGCGACGCGGGTGGCGGAGATCGTCGATCTGGTCTACCCGGACATCTCCGAGCAGATCCGCGGCGCCGCGAGCTCGTCGGTGCGGGCGCAGCTGCGGTACCTGGCCGTGCGGGGCGAACTGCCCGCCGAACTGGAGGTGTAGGGTCGCGGAGCTTCCCCGCGCCTCTCCGGCGCGCTCACCCGCCGTGCGGAACCATTCCTGGCACGACCGTGGCCGCCCCCGCCGGGTGGGCGGCCACGCGCAGAGCTCCGCGTCGGGACCCCAGGGCGTGTGCCGGGGGCACGTACCCTGCTGCGCGACGCCCCGGCACGACTCCCGCCGCGTTCTCATCGGTCGTCGGGACCCCACCGGCGCCCGCTGTGCGACACCGCGGAGCTTGCGGAGCGGGCACACCGGGGGCACTCCTTCTTCGGCCTCGCGGCAGCCGCACCGGATGCGCCGCTCGCGACGGGCGGCATCCACGGCACAACGACCTAGCGGGCGCGGCGGCGCATGCGTTCGACGTCCAGCAGGACGACGGCCTTGGCCTCGATCCGCAGCCAGCCGCGCAGGGCGAACTCGGCCAGTGCCTTGTTCACGGTCTCGCGGGAGGCGCCGACGAGCTGGGCGAGTTCCTCCTGGGTGAGGTCGTGGTGGACGTGCAGGCCGTCCTCGCCCTCCTTGCCGAACTTGTCGGCGAGTTCGAGCAGCGCCTTGGCGACGCGGCCGGGCACGTCGGTGAAGACCAGGTCGGCCATCACGTCGTTGGTGCGGCGCAGCCGGGCGGCCAGAGACTTGAGCAGCTGGAGCGACACGTGCGGGCGGCTCGACAGGAAGGGGCGCAGGTCGTCGTGGCCCAGACCGGCGAGCACGGAGTCGGTGACGGCGACGGCGCTCGCGGTGCGCGGGCGCGGGTCGAAGAGCGACAGTTCGCCGAACATCTCGCTCGGGCCGAGCACGCCGAGCAGGTTCTCGCGGCCGTCCACGGCCGTGCGGGTCAGTTTCACCTTCCCGCTGAGGATCACGTAGAGCCGGTCGCCCTCGTCGCCCTCGCTGAACAGGGTCTGCCCGCGGCCGAGACGTACCTCGTTGACCGAGGCGCGGAGTCCGGCCGTGTCCTCCTCGTCCAGCGCCTCGAAGAGAGGAGCCTTCCGCAGTACCTCGTTGATCTCGTCCACCACACGTCCTCCTAGAACCTGACCGCCAACAGTGTGACGTATATCGCACCCGGGTGTGAAACCAGGTCGTTACCTCGGCTTGCCCGCCGGGAGACCACGTGCCCACAACAGCCGACGTCAGCCCAAGAGATCTTAGTCCGCATCGGTTCGTGTCAGGGCGGTCCGCGCCGTGCCATCGGACATTGGTTACATAATCTCGGTCACTGGGGCATCGTGTCAGCGGATCCGCACGAGAACCGTCCCTTCCCTTCCGAGGGCGCCGATCGCGGGGCCGCCGGGCGCCTACCCTGTGACGATGCCCCGTCAGACACCAGACAGCACCGCCGTGCCGAGCACCCCGACCGGGGAGAGTCGGCTCGCGTTGGTGCGCCGCGCGCGCAGGATGTACCGCGAGCTCGTGGAGCTGTACCCGGACGCGCACTGCGAACTGAACTTCACGACCCCCCTCGAACTCCTGGTCGCGACGATCCTGTCCGCCCAGTGCACGGACAAGCGGGTCAACCAGGTCACCCCCGCTCTCTTCGCGCGCTACCCGGACGCCGAGGCGTACGCGTCGGCCCAGCGCGAGGAGTTGGAGGAGATGATCCGGTCGACCGGCTTCTTCCGGGCCAAGGCCAACAGCCTCGTCGGGCTGGGGCAGGCGCTGTGCGAACGACACGGCGGCGAGGTTCCAGGGAACCTCGCGGACCTGGTCAAACTACCTGGTGTAGGCAGGAAGACGGCAAACGTACTGCTCGGTAACGCCTTCGATGTGCCTGGAATCACCGTGGACACGCACTTCGGGAGGCTCGTCCGCCGCTTCGGATGGACCGACGAGCAGGATCCGGTGAAGGTCGAGCACGCGATCGGCGAGCTCTTCCCGAGCAAGGACTGGACCATGCTGTCCCACCGCGTGGTGTGGCACGGGCGCCGGGTCTGCCACGCGCGCAGGCCCGCCTGCGGCGCCTGCGGGCTGGCACACTGGTGTCCCTCCTACGGGGAGGGGCCCACGGACGAGGAGACGGCCACCAAGCTGCTGCGGATGCGTTCGTTCTCCTGACGCGTTGTGACCCCTGTGGGCGCCGGTCGGCTGTTTGTACCCTGATCGGGTGAGTGACCACACACTCCCGCCCCGGGCCGGTCGGCCCGGTCGGCCACACCCGCACGACGGTGCTCCCGGCCCCTGGAACAGGTTGCCTTCATGAACTCGACACCGAACTGGCTCACCGCGCTCGCGGACTCGGCCAGGACGATGCCCGTGCCGCTGCCCATGCGCCCACCGGAATCCGGTGGGCGCGAGTCCGCGGTCCTCATCCTGTTCGGTGAGGGGGCCGAGGGGCCGGACCTGCTGCTGATCCAGCGCAACGAAGGCCTGCGCAGGCACGCCGGGCAGCCCGCCTTCCCGGGCGGCCGGATCGAGCCGTCGGACCCCTCACCCGAGGCCGCCGCGCTGCGCGAGGCAGCGGAGGAGACGGGCGCCGACCCCGAGGGCATCGACGTCGTCGGCCGCCTGCCCGAGCTGTACCTGAGCTACAGCGACTTCCGCGTCGCCCCCGTGCTCGCGTGGTGGCGGGAACCCTGCGAGGTGCGCCCCGTGGACGTCGCCGAGGTCGCGGCCGTCTCGCGCGTGCCGATCGCCCGCCTCGCCGACCCCGAGAACCGGGTCGAGGTGCGTTACGGCCAGGGCCGGCGATGGGGCCCGGGCTTCAGGGTCGACGGGATGCTCGTGTGGGGATTCACCGCAGCGATCGTGGACAGTCTGCTCACCCTGGGCGGTTGGGAACTTCATTGGCGCCGCGAGGGTCTTACCGACATGTTCGAAGCGACCCCGTACGGCCTGCGCCCCGTCGGGTAGCGCTCACACTGGAGGGGAGGGGACCGTGCTCGACGTCGTCCTGGTCGTCCTGCTGCTGCTGTTCGCCGTGACGGGCTACCGGCAGGGGTTCATCGTCGGTGTCTTCAGTTTCTCGGGGTTCATCGGCGGCGGAGTCCTGGCCGCGCTGACCACTCCGAGCCGCATCCAGGAATGGGTGGCCGACCCCGGACGGCAGGCGCTGGTGGCGATCGCGGTGGTGTTCCTGGCGGCCGCGCTCGGCCAGTTCCTGCTGTCCTACCTGGGCACCCTGGTGCGCAACCGGGTCACGTGGGACTCGGCCCGGGTCGTGGACGCGATGGGCGGAGCCGTGGTCAGCGGACTGTCGGTGCTGCTGGTGGCGTGGTTCATCGGGAGCACGGTCGCCAACTCCGCGCTGCCGTTCGTGGCGGACCAGGTGCGCGACTCCCGGGTCCTCCAGTCGGTCGACGCCGTGATGCCGGAGGCCGCGAGGGGCGGGTTCGCGACCTTCCGGGGCATCGTCGACCAGAGCGACTTCCCCCAGGTGTTCAGCGGGCTGGGCACCGGCGAGCTGGCCGAGGTGGAGCCGCCCGACCCCGACGTGCTGACCACCCCCGAGCTGATCGCGTCCAGCCGCAGCGTGGTCAAGGTGCTGGGGACGGCTCCCGACTGCCAGCGGCGGGTCGAGGGGACCGGCTTCGTGTACGGCGACGACCGGATCATGACCAACGCCCACGTGGTCGCCGGGGTCACGGAGGACCTGCGGGTGGTCACGCGGGATGGGCACCAGCTGGACGCGACGCTGGTGCTCTTCGACGCACAGCAGGATCTGGCCGTCCTCGACGTCCCCGGTCTGGAACTGGAGCCGCTGGAGTTCAACGGAGCCGCCGAACAGGGCGACGACGCGGTCGTGGCCGGGTTCCCCCGCAACAGCGGCTTCACGGCCGTCCCAGCGCGTGTGAGGGCCCGTCAGACCGCGCAGGGGCCCGACTTCTACCACTCGCAGCAGGTGAGCCGGGAGATCTACCAGGTGCGTGCCGTGGTGCGTCCGGGCAACTCCGGTGGGCCGCTGCTGGCGCCGGACGGCACCGTCTACGGGGTGGTGTTCGCCGCCGCCACCAACGAGGACGAGACGGGTTACGTGCTCACCGCGGACGAGGTCGCGAGGAACGCGAGCGCGGGTCTGGAGGCGACGGAGGAGGTCTCGTCGCGGGTGTGCGACTGACGCGTCGGCCCGGAGAGGACCCGCGTGCCCACGGCGGCGCCCGTGCCGCTCGGCGCGGACACGACAGGGGGCGCCCCGTCAGGAGGCGCCCCCATGAGTCCCGTGGCCTAGTTCGAGCTGGGGTCGGGTGACCGCTCCGCCGCCACCGGCCAGCTCATCCGTACGATCGTGCCCTGGTCGGAGGGGTCGATCCGCACCTCGTCCGCGAGGCCGGTGATCACCGCCAGACCCAGCCCCGGGGAGAACCCCGAGATCCCGCCGGGCGGGGTGTCGTCCCCGTCGAGGAAGAGCCCGTCGAGCAGGGGGCGGTCGGTCGACTCGTGCGCGTCCTTGGCCGGAGCGCGGTCGGAGACGACGACCTCGAAGCGCTGCGCGGGGTTGCCGTTGACGCCCGGGACGCGGCCCGACGCACGGCCGTCGGCGGCCGACGCCGTCCCGGCGCCGTCGATCAGCTGTAGCAGGATCGGCTGCGTCGGACAGTGCAGCTTGTGCGCGGCCACCGCCCGGGAACACGCCTCACCGACCGCCAACCTGATCTCGTCGATCGCCGTCGCGGCGATACCGGCCCGCCGTGCGACGGTCGCGGCCATGAGCCGCGCCGTCCGCACGTGGGCCGGAAGCGCGCTGATCGTGAGCGTGATGGTTGCCATCGCTCGCTCTGGGCTACTTCGAGGAACGCTTGTCGATGGCCTTCTGCACCGAGTCGTGGATGCCGAACACCTTGGTCAGGCCGGTGATCCGGAAGATCTTGAGGATGCGCTCCTGGGTGCAGACCAGGTCGAGCGTCCCATCGTGGGCGCGAACGCGCTTGAGCCCGCCCACGAGCACGCCGAGGCCCGTCGAGTCCAGGAACTCCACCTTCTCCATGTTGACCACGAGGTGGAAGTTGCCCTTGTTGACCAGGTCGATCAGCAGCTCGCGGAGCCGGGGCGCGGTATAGACATCGATCTCACCCTCAACGACGACGATCTCGGTGTCGCCCTCGGTGTAATGATCAAGCTTCAGGTCCACTAGTCCTCCAGCGCCGAACCGCGTATAACGCGAATGGTCTCTGCCGGGCGTTACCCCACCAGCACGCATTCAACCACGGGTACAGAGTGCGTCTTCCTGCGATGCGCAGAAAAACGGTGACACCGCGCCACTCTTCCCCCGGATGCCACACTGAAACCGATGTCGGTCGGTGTCGCAACCCTCGTCGGGAGGATCGTGGGTCGGGAACGTGTCCAACGTGTCCAGTGAGGAGGGGTCTCGGATGAGGCGATCGGAGCCCGTGCTCCCCGGTGTGTGGCGTGACGATACCCGGTACCCGCGGGTGACCCATATCGAGCATGTGGCGCCGGGCGACGGGGTGAGCGGGGACTGGCCGGCGTGGACCGCGCCCCACCTCGTCGAACGCCTCGCGGAGCGGGGGATCACGGGTCCGTGGTCCCACCAGGCCGCAGCCGCCGACCTCGTACGCTCGGGCAGTGATGTGATCATAGCCACGGGTACCGCCTCGGGAAAGTCACTTGCCTTCCTTATGCCCGCGGTGGACGCGATCGACGCGGGCGGAACGGTGCTGTATCTCTCCCCGACCAAGGCGCTGGCCCAGGACCAACTGCGGTGGATATCGGACCTGGGTCTTCCGGACGTGCGCGCGGCCGTGTACGACGGTGACACGTCGCCCGAGGAGCGCTCCTGGGTCCGCGAGCACGCCAACTACGTGCTGACCAATCCGGACATGCTGCACCACGGTCTCCTGCCCCGCCACGGAGCGTGGGCGCGCGTGCTGCGCAGGCTGCGCTACGTGGTGATCGACGAGGCGCACCGGTACCGGGGCGTGTTCGGTTCGCACGTCGCGCTGATCCTGCGGCGGCTGCGCCGGATCTGCGCCCGCTACCGCTCCGCGCCGGTGTTCGTGCTGGCCTCGGCCACGTCGGGGAGCCCGGCCGAGAGCGCGGGCCGGCTGACGGGGGTGCCGGTCACGGCGGTCACGGAGGACGGTTCGCCGCGCGCGGGGATGTCCGTGGCGCTGGTCGAGCCGGAGCTGACCGAACTGACGGGCGAGCACGGTGCTCCGGTGCGTAGGACGGCCTCGTCGCAGGCCGCGGAGATGCTCGCCGACCTGGTGCGGGACGGGGTGCGCACGCTCGTGTTCGTGCGGTCCCGGCAGGGGGCCGAGGTCGTCGCGATGACCGCGCAGCGACTGCTGTCCGAGAGCGGTGAACACGGCCTCGCCGCGCGCGTGGCCGCCTACCGGGGCGGTTACCTCGCCGCGGAACGGCGGGAGTTGGAGGAGTCGCTGCGCACGGGGAGGATCCTCGGCCTGGCCACCACCAACGCCCTCGAACTCGGGGTGGACATCAGCGGTCTGGACGCGGTGCTCATCGCGGGGTGGCCGGGGACACTGGCCTCGCTGTGGCAGCAGGCGGGGCGCGCGGGGCGGCGCGGCGTGGAGGCGCTGGCGGTGTTCATCGCCCGCGACGACCCGCTGGACACGTACCTCGCCCACCACCCGCAGGCCATTTTCGGTCAGTCCGTAGAGGCGACGGTCCTTGATCCGGAAAACCCCCACATCCTCGGTCCACACCTGTGCGCGGCCGCCCAGGAGCTGCCGATCACGCCGGACGACTTCGCCTTGTTCGGCTCGACGACGGAGGAGCTGCTCGGCGAACTCGTCGACGGAAAATTGTTGAGGAAGCGCCCGAGAGGCTGGTTCTGGACGAGTAACGAACGCGCGAGTGACCTGGCCGATATCCGTGGGTCGGGCGGGCCGCCCGTGCGGATCGTCGACACGGGCAGTGGGCAGTTGCTCGGGGAGATCGACGAGGCCGCGGCGCACGGCATGGTGCACCCCGGGGCGGTGTACCTGCACCAGGGGTCGACATTCCTCGTCGACGACCTCGACTTGGAGGAGGGCGTGGCCCTCGTGCACGGCGCCGAGCCGCCGTACAGCACCTGGGCGAGGGACACGACGGACATCACGGTCACCTCGGTCCGGAGGCGGCAGACCTGGCCGAGCGGGGCGACCGTGTACTTCGGTGAGGTCGAGGTGGTCCGCCAGGTGGTGGGCTTCCTCAAGCGGGACGTGCGCACGGGGTCGGTCCTGGGTGAGCAGCCCCTGGACCTGCCGGAACGGACGCTGCACACCCGCGCCGTGTGGTGGACGCTGCCGCGTGAGGGGGAGGACCGGCTGCGCGACGCGGACGTGGGGCTCCTGGGCGCGGCGCACGCGGCGGAGCACGCCTCGATCGGATTGTTGCCGCTGCTGGCCACCTGCGACCGGTCGGACATCGGCGGGGTGTCCACGGCGGTGCACACCGACACGGGACGGCTGACGGTCTTCGTCTACGACGGGTACCAGGGTGGTGCGGGGTTCGCCGAGCGCGGCTTCGCGGCGGCGCGCCAGTGGCTCGCCGCGACCCGCGACGTGATCGCCGACTGCGAGTGCGACCAGGGGTGCCCGTCGTGCGTCCAGTCGCCCAAGTGCGGGACCGGGAACGAGCCGCTGAGCAAGTCCGGCGCCCTGCGGCTGCTGGACGAGGTCCTCGCGGGGGGCGAGGGGTGAATCCGGGTGTCGGGGTGGGGGCCCGGCTCGTCTGGGGCGAAGGGCCGGGCCGGCGGTGAGCGGGCGGGGCCGATCCCGTCCACAGCCTGTGGACGGCGTCGCGCCCTCCGTGTCCGCGGGGCGGGCGGCCAACGCGATGTCGCGGCCCTCGGGCGGGCGGTCCGACCCTCCCGTCAGTGGGGCTCATCCGTCCTCGACCATGACGACGTCGACGCTTCGCGGTTTATGTCCGCGTCAGTCGGGCGGGCGGTTGTCCACAGGCTGGGGATGGGCCTTCCGCACGGCCCCTGGGCGGCGGACCCTGGTGGCGGAGGGACGACGTTCCGTCGACCCCTGAGTTCCGGGAGGTCCCATGCCTGTCGTCACACGCCTGATCGCCCCCCTGTTCGCACCCGCCGACGACCACGGAATGAGCACGGCCGAGTACGCTCTGTGCACGGTCTCCGCGGTCGCGTTCGCGGGTGTCCTGTACGCCATCTTGACCAGTGAAACGGTGAACGAGGTCCTCACCGCCCTCGTCGTCGACGCGCTGGGCTCCGGTGTCTGACCGGGGCTCGGTCACCGCGGAGACCGCGATGGTGCTGCCGTCGTTGCTGCTCGTCCTGGCCCTCCTGCTCGGCGGCGTCTCGGTGGCCGCCGCCCGTCTGTCCTGCGCCGACGCGGCGCGGCTGGGCGCCCGTGCGCTGGCCCGGGGCGAGACCGACGAGAGGGCGCGGGAGCTCGCGCTCTCCGCCGCTCCCGACACCGCCGAGGTTCACCTCACGGAGGACGCGGGGATGGCACGGGTGACCGTCCGGGCCGAGCTCCGGTGGGGTCCGGCGGCGGCTCCCCCGGTCGAGGTGTCCGGGACCGCGGCCGTGCCCCTGGAACCGGGAGCCTGATCGTGGACGTCCGCTCCGACACCGGCTCCGCCACCGTCTGGACGGTGGGCCTGTGCGCGCTGCTCATGCTGGCCGCCCTCGCGGTCCTCCACACGGCCGCCGTACGCCTCGACCGCGACCGGGCCGCCACCGCCGCCGATCTGGCCGCGCTGGCTGCGGCCACCGAGGCGGTCCACGGAACTGAGAACGCCTGCGCCCTGGGACGTTCCACAGCCGAGGCCAACGGCGGCTCACTCGACGCGTGCGCCGTCACCGGGGCCACCGTCGAGGTGGAGGTGTCGGTCCGCTCCGCCGTGCTCGACCGGCCCGTCACCGCGCGGTCCCGAGCCGGACCGGCCACGGATCCGCCGAACCCCGCTGGCGTGGGCGAGCCTGCGCCGCGCTCCGCCAGCAGCGCACGGACGAGGCCGTACCCTGCTGACGTATGGGACACCGACACCCGAGCAAGCTCAAGAACTCCGAGGTGAGTCATGCGCGTGCCCGATGGCTGCTGCGGGCGGAGTTGGCCTGCTGCGACGAGTGCTGCACCGAGGGAAACCGCGAGGCGGTGACCGACCTCGCGAAGGGCGGGGTGTTCGACTCCCTCATCACCGGTTTCGTGCTCGCCCGGGTCCAGCGGTGGTACTCCCCGAGCAGGCCGCAGCGGTACCCGGCCACGGTCTACGGCATCGCGCCCATCGATCAACGCGACTTCTGGCAGCCCACCACCCAGCACTGCATGCGGGTGTGCGTGGTGGAGGGGGCACGGGGGACCAGGGTCGACACACGTCCCGCGCTCAAGGAACTCACCCTGATGTCCACGCGCGACCGCACACTCGTCCTCGACGACGTCATCGACGGGTTGTGCGAGGACGAGACCTGACCTGGCTCCGCTCCGACGTGCCGTACGAGCACGCCGGCGGCGCTCGCCTCGCCGCCGGTGCCAGCGCGCACTGGAGGGCGCGCCGACGGTGAGCCTCCGCCGCGGTGGCCGGGAGGCCCTCAGGCGCCGAGCGCACCGGTCAGGAGTTCCGCGGCCATGGGGACGATGCCGATGAGCACGAAAGCGGGGAGGAAGCACAAGCCCAGCGGGGCCACCACCAAGACCCCGAGGCGCTCCATGCGGGCCAGGGCCTCCGCGCGCAGCGCGCGTCGCAGGTCCGCCACGTGTCGGTCCAACAGGTCGGCGACCGGGGCGCCGGTGTCGGCCGCCCGCGCGAGGTCACGGCCGACGGCGGCCAGCGGCGCGGGCAGGGCAGGGTTCCGCCACGCGGTGGCGGGGTCGGCGCCCAGACGAAGCCGGTGCGCGACCGCGGCCAACTCCTCACCCAGCCTGCCCCGCGTGGAGCGGGCCACGGCGGTCAGACAGGCCGGCACCGTCCCTCCGGCGCGGACCCCGGCGGCGAGCAGACCGACCACCACGGGGAGGTCGGCCGTCACCGGCAGGGTCGTGCCGCGGACGCGGGCACGACGGCCGCGCACCCACAGCCCCGCGCAGACCCCCACCGCCACCACCGCGCCCACGGGCCCGAACACCGCGATCGAGGCGCCCACGCCAAGAAGACAGGCCAGGACCAGCGCTGGTCGGCGCATCGACGTCGTCGAGCGAACCGGAAGTGGACGCGGTCCTCGGAGGCGACGGGCTTGGTCGCCACCCATGAGGACCCAGACGGCGGCGGTCCCGAGGACCACGGTGATCAACGCGAGCACTGGACCCCTACCTTTCACTCAGCTGTCACACCACATCACCCGCGGTCACGTGCGGCCCAATCTCTCTGGGCGGTCCCCGGGCGTTCGCGACGCCGGGGCCGCGCGGGCGGGTCGGGCACGGCCTACGCCCTGACTGCCCCAGATGGCCTGGGCTTCTCCCTCGCCCTGCCCTCGGCCGAGCCCACGGCACGGCGCACCATGCACGACGTCCACCAGGTCCCGAGCAGGTCGAGGATCACCCCGCCCACGAGGCAGGCGGCGCCGAGCGGCGTGGTGAACAGGAACTCCACCGGGGATCCGCCCAGCCCGACCGACATCAGCACCCCCACCAAGGGCAGGCCGCCCAGGACGAGCGCCGTGGTCCGCGGTCCGGCGGTTCTGGCCGCGATCTCCGCCCGCCGCTCCTCGTGGTCCGTCACCTCCGCGGCCAGGGCGTCCACGACCTGCGCCAGTCCGGCGCCGGTCTCAGCGGACACCTCCCAGCAGACCGCCAGGTAGGTCAGTGCCCACAGATCGGGGTCGTCTGCGGCGACGGCGCGCATCGAGGGGACGTCGACGACCCCCTCCACCGGGGGACCCGCCTCCGCCACGGACACGAGCAGTGCCTCGTCGGGTGGCTGCCCAGCGCGCAACTCGGTGGCCAGGACCCGGCAGAGGACGATCACCGCGCGGCGGCGCCGGGCCCTCTCGCGGCGGTGCGCCGCAATCCGGATCCACCGTCGGGCCGCACCCGTCAGGAGTCCCTCCCCCGGCCGCGAGCCCCAGCGTGCCGCCGTACCCGACCGCGGAGCCCCCCGACGTCGGGCCTCGCGTCGCTCGGTCGGGCAGGCTGCGTCCACGAGACCTCCGTCCCTGCCGTGCCCGGCGACGGGCACAGACGTACCAGGCGAGCCCGGTTCGCACCGAGTGGCAGTCCCAGCAGCACCAACGAGACCAGGCACACCAACAGGACGGTCATGTGCTCCGCCACCCCTCGCCCACCCGACCGATCAACTCCGTCACGTGGGGATACTCCTGGCACGTTCCGTCCGACGCGAAGTCGACGACGGGGACGGCGCCCACCAGACCGTCGTCTCCACGACACAGCGCCCTGACCTCGGCGAACCGCCGGACCCCGGAGTCGCGGACGAGGTGGACCACGAGCGCACGGGTGGCCGCCAGCTGGCTGTGCACCGCTTCGCGGCCGAGGCCGGCGGCACAGCCCAGCGCCTCGACCCTGGCCGGAACGTCCTCGGCGCCGTTGGCGTGCAGACTGCTCATACCCCCGTCGTGACCGGTGTTCATGGCCGCCAGGAGCGCCACGATCTCCGGCCCGCGCACCTCCCCGACCACCAGGCGGTCCGGGCGCATCCGCAGCGCTTGGCGCACCAGCACGGAGAGCGGGACCTCGCCGCTCCCCTCGATGTTGGCCGGACGCGTCAGGAGCCGGACCACGTGCGGGTGTTCGGGCCGCAGTTCCGGGGAGTCCTCGGCCAGGACCAGGCGTTCCGCCCGGCTCACGAGTGAGAGGAGGCAGGACAGGAGCGTGGTCTTGCCCGTCCCCGTGCCACCGCTGACCAGGAGCGGAACACGTGCTGACACCAGGGCGCGCAGGAGCGCGGCTCCGCGGGGGGTCAGCGTTCCGCACCCGACCAGCCGGTCCAGGCCGAACACCCGCCTCGGCGGGAGCCGTAGGGACACGCACGCGCCCTCCGGCGCCACGGGCGGCAGCACCGCGTGGAGCCGCGCCCCGGACGGAAGGTGCGCGTCGGTGTAGGGGACTGCCGTGTCCAGCCTCCGTCCCGCCTGGGCGGCCAGCCGTTGGGCGAGTCGGCGCACCTCCTCGGCTGAGGCGAAGCGGACCCCGGTCCGCCGTAGACCGTGTCCGTCGTCGACCCACACCTCGTCCGGGCCGTTGACGAGGATATCGGTGACCCCCGAGTGCATCAGCTCCTCCAGCGGGCCCGCTCCGGACAGCTCCGCCGCGAGCCGTCGGGTCAGCGACAACAGCTCCGCGTCGCCCAGCACACCTCCCTCCGCGCGCAGCGCCGCCGAGACGCTCGCCGGGCTCACCGGGTCGCCTGACCCGACCAGGCGGTCGCGGACCGCCTCCAGGAGGGCGCTCACCGGACACGCTCCGGTGCGGGCAGTTCGGACACGACACGGTCCGCGAACCGGGCGAGGGGTGACCTGTGGCTCCGGGCAGGCGCCCGGCCGGCGGCGAGGATGCGGGCGAGTCCCGGTTCCCGGGGCAGGTCGGCGGCGAGGGGCAGCCCCAGGGTCTGCGCGACGACGTCCGCCGAGAGTTCTCCACGGGCGCCGACCACGACCGCCCCCGCTCCCGGCGCCTCGGACAGCAACCGGGGGACCACGCGGGAGGCGGCCACGACCGAGGGCACGTCGGCCGGAACCACGAGGTAGGCGCGGTCGGCACGGTTGAGGAAACCGGTGGTGGCGGGAGCGAAGGAGCGCGGGAGATCGACCACGACCAGCCCCGTGCCGCGCCGGGCGGAGTCCAGGGCGGCGTCGGCCGCGCGGGGCGGCAGCGCGTCGTGGTCGGCTGAACCGGGGCCTCGGGCCCAGGTCAGCACCGACACGCCACGGGTTCCGGGCAGCCCGGCACGCAGGTCGCGCCAGTGGACCCGACCGTCGCGTCGGAGGAGGTCGTCCCAGCTGGTTCGGTGACCGGGGTCCACGGGGGCACCGAGGTCGCAGCCCAGGTAGACGTCGGGTCCGCAGCCGAGAGGGTCCGCGTCCAGGAGCGCGGTGTCCCGGTCGGCGCGCGCTCCGGCCAGAGCGATGGCCACCGCCGTGAGGCTCGCCCCGGCGCCGCCCCGTCCGCCCATGACCGCGACCGCGGGCGCGGAGGATCACCCCGCGCGGCGGCGTCGACGAGCAGGTCCATGAGCGCGGGCTCGTCCTCGGGCAGACGCAGGAGCGGTCGGGTGGACTCCGGTGTGTCCCCGCGTGGTCCGCTCCCGGCGGTCCCGTCGGCCTCTCCGGGCCCGGGCGCCGCGCCACGGTCACGGCGCGCGGATGCGGCGGCGTGCCCGAGCGGGCCAGGTCGGCGCCGACGACGACCAGGGGAGCGCGCGACCACGAGCGGCGTGCCTGGTCCGCCGAGCGGGCGACGGCGACCTCCACGGAGGCGGCTGTGGCCAGCCGGCGGAGGTCGTCGAGCAGGGCGGGGTCGTCGGTGAACAGCAACGGGAGAGGTCGGGGGGACATCGCGCCTCCGCAGGTCGAGTGATGACATCTCGACCATCGCTGACGGAGGAGCGAGGCGGTAGGCCCGATTCGGGATCTGTGGACAACCCGGCCGCACACCCGACGGGAGGGATGCGTGCACGGGGGGCGGACACGCATCCCTGCCCGACAGGCGAGTGGAGCGGACACGGTGACGGCCCCCGCAGGGGGAGAGGGGAGCCGTCTCCGCGGGGCCGGTCCTGGGGGGTAGGACCGGGTCCGCTCACCGGGAGGGTTCGTGGAGACACTGCCCCACGACCACCGAGGCCTGGAAACGTACTCGTTCTCCGAGGAACGGCCACCCCGACGGGACGCGGATCGCGACCAGGACAACGGCTCGGCGCGAGGGAGTTCGCTCGTTTGGCCGATGTGGGGTGAGACGGTTCATCGTCGAACGCCGGGCACGACGTTACCACGTAACCCTGTGTATCGGTTCGGGAATCGAAGTGAAAAAGTTGAGTCAAGCATCTTTTCGGAGGATGAACCGAGACGTAGAAAGAAAGCAGTTGGTGGCGGAGATCCACCCCGACGCGGGAGCCGGGAACCCACGCGCCGCTCGGCCCGGTAAGGGCTGTCTAGGCCGGACCTGGGGATGAATGGGCTGGTCAGACTAAGTAAATGGATGCTTGCTAACCCGGTGGAACGCGCCGGAGACGGCGCCCCGGGACTGAAGACGGGGCGCCGTTCGCCGTGCGTGCGCACGCACGTTCGGCAATCCGGGGACATTCGTCCACGGCCACGAGAGCGCGCCTACTACTGGTTGATAATTGAACGACTCCGTGAACGCGCGGTGTTTTGGAGGTCCGTCCGCCGTTCACGGCCCCGGTCAACCGCGTTTGAGCGCTTCACAGGTGGCGAGGGAGTCCTGTGCGCCCGCGCGCACGGCGCGGCAGCAGTAGACGATCCACTCGGCAACGCCCTCAGGGGTCCCCGTCACGTATCCGCCAAGCGCCGGACCGTACTCGTCACGCAGCACCCGGTGCCCCAGTTCGGAGGGGACCAGCGACTTCGGGTCCAGCCCCCGCTCCACCAGCGTCAACCTCTCGGCGGCGCGTGCGACCAGGCCGTCGCCCCAACCGAACGGTCGGATCGCCATCAGTTCGCCGTGCACGAGCGCCGACGTCACCAGTGCGGGCACGGACGAACGCGCGCCCAGGAGCGAGTACAGACCCTCCATCCGGGCCAGCGCCTCCCGAGGATCCGGGGCGGGGCCGACCTCCATCGGATCCTCGACCCGTTCCCCGGGCAGCCGGGGCCGACCCAGTGCCTCCTCGGCGACCGCGTCCGCCGCCGCCAACGTGTGCAGCCGCGCCAGCGCCTGGCGCGGCGCCTTGGGCCAGGTGTCCACGAGAGCGCCCAGCTCGCCGGAGACCCGCAGCGCGCCCTTGATGCGCGTGTCGTACACGTGCCCCGCGCGGATCTCGTCCATCGAGACCTCGGCGCCTTCCACGCGGCCGACGCGCACGCGCCGCGCAGGGAGGACTCCACGGACACGTCGCCGCTGCGCCGACGCAGGACGCGGTGCCCCAGCAGACGGTCGACCAGGGTACGCGTCTCCTCGACGGCGTCGGCCACGCCCGGCAGCTCGGCGATCCGCTTCAGCGGGTCGGACAGGGAGGCGGAAGTCGATTCGCTCACGGTCACCAACACTACGCGCCGGTAACACCATGCGCCCACCGCCGTCCCGGGACCTCGCGGCGACCGCTCATCGCGTCGCCGCGACCGTCCACCGGCCGTTCGCCGCGTGTTCCCCGGCACCCGCCGCTGGATTCCGCCCCGGTGTTTCCAGTGGTATGGACCACATGGTTAATTGGATGCGAACCACCGACGTAAGGAGAATCACAGTGGCCGACAGCACTCCCCCGAGCCAGGAGACACTGTCCAACCTTCTCCACGAGACACGCAGCTTCCCGCCGCCGGCCGACCTCGCCGCCCAGGCCAACGTGACGGCCGACGCCTACTCCGCCGCGGCCGAGGACCGTCTGGGGTTCTGGGAGGAGCAGGCGCGCAGGCTCCAGTGGGAACATCCCTGGGACACGGTCCTGGACTGGAACCCGCCGTTCGCGAAGTGGTTCGTCGGCGGCGGCATCAACGCCTCCGTCAACTGTGTGGACCGGCACGTGGCCGCCGGTCTGGGCGACCGCGTCGCCTACCACTGGGAGGGTGAGCCCGGTGACACCCGCACCATCACCTACGCCCAGCTCAAGGACATGGTCTGCCAGGCCGCCAACGCGATGACCGGGCTCGGGGTCCGCAAGGGCGACCGCGTGGCCGTCTACATGCCGATGATTCCCGAGACCGTCGTGGCCATGCTCGCGTGCGCCCGCATCGGAGCGGTCCACATGGTGGTCTTCGGCGGGTTCTCCGTGGACGCCCTGGGCCAGCGGCTCGACGACAGCCAGGCCAAGCTCGTCGTCACCGCCGACGGCGGCTACCGCCGCGGCAAGGCCAGCGCGCTCAAGCCCGCCGTCGACGCCGCGGTCGCCGACCGCCCGGCGGTCGAGAACGTCCTCGTCGTCCGCCGTACCGGCCAGGACGTCGAGTGGACCGACCGCGACGTGTGGTGGCACGAGACCGTCGAGGCCGCGAGCACCGAGCACACGCCCGAGGCGCACGACGCCGAGGATCCCCTGTACATCATGTACACCAGCGGCACCACTGCCAAGCCCAAGGGCATTCTGCACACCACCGGCGGCTACCTCACCCAGACCTCCTACACCCACTGGGCGGTCTTCGACCTCAAGGCCGACACGGACGTCTTCTGGTGCGCCGCCGACATCGGCTGGGTGACCGGCCACTCCTACATCGTCTACGGGCCGCTCTCCAACGCGGCGACCACCGTGATGTACGAGGGCACCCCGGACACCCCGCACCGGGGCCGTTTTTGGGAGATCATCGAGAAGTACCAGGTCACCATCGCCTACATGGCGCCCACGGCGATCCGCACCTTCATGAAGTGGGGCGACGAGATCCCCGCCAAGTTCGACCTTTCGAGCCTGCGCGTCATCGGATCGGTGGGCGAGCCGATCAACCCCGAGGCCTACGTCTGGTACCGCGAGCACATCGGCGGCGGCGCCACCCCGGTCGTCGACACCTGGTGGCAGACCGAGACCGGCGCGATCATGGTGAGCCCCCTGCCCGGCGTGACCGCCGGCAAGCCCGGCGCGGCCATGCGTGGCCTGCCCGGCATCGTCGCCGACGTCGTGGACGAGCAGGGCAACTCCGTGCCCGACGGCGAGGGGGGGTTCATCGTGATCCGCGAGCCCTGGCCGTCCATGCTCCGCGGTATCTGGGGCGACCCCGAGCGCTACAAGGACACCTACTGGTCCCGCTTCGAGGGTCTCTACTTCCCCGGCGACGGCGCGAAGAAGGACGAGGACGGCGACCTGTGGCTGCTCGGCCGCGTGGACGACGTCATGCTGGTCTCCGGCCACAACATCTCCACCACGGAGGTGGAGTCCGCGCTGGTCTCCCACCCGAAGGTGGCGGAGGCGGCGGTCGTCGGGGCCGCGGACAAGGTGACCGGCCAGGCGATCGTGGGGTTCGTCATCCTGCGCGGCGGCGCCGAGGAGGTCCCGGACGAGCTCGTCCGGGAGCTGCGCGACCACGTCGGCGCCTCCCTCGGCCCGATCGCCAAGCCCGCCAGGCTGCTGGCCGTCCCGGAGCTGCCCAAGACGCGGTCCGGCAAGATCATGCGCCGTCTGCTGCGCGACATCGCGGAGAACCGCGCGGTGGGCGACACCTCCACGCTCACGGACGCGTCGATCATGGACGTGATCGCCAGGCAGCTGCCGACGGCGTCCGAGGGCGACTGACCGGAGCCCACGGCACGCGCACTCGCGGAACCGGCACGAACCGGAGCGGAGCCGCGGAGCCCCTGGGGCCCAGGTCGCCGCTCCGGCTCACCCGGCCGAGCCGAGGCGAGCCCGTCGGTTCGCGTGCCGTGAGAGACATCGGCCGTCGGTCATGTGCGAGGATGCGGAGGATCATCCACGAGTCCGGACCGAGAGAAGGGACCCCCACGATGGTGGACAAGCCGGGTGGCGGCCAACCTGGCGCATCCAGCGGCACCGACCGATCCATCGGTGAACTGGTCTCCGACGCCACCGACAACCTCTCCCGACTGGTGCGCCTGGAGATCAGGCTCGCCAAACTCGAAGCCAAGGCCGACGCCGCGCGTATCGGCAGGAGCATCGGCGAGTTCCTCGCGGCCGGGGTGTTCCTCCACCTGGTCGCGATCCTCCTCTCGGTGACCATCGGCCTCGGTCTGATGGAACTCGGTCTGGCCGCGTGGGTCTCCTTCGGCATCGTCACGCTCTTCTACCTGGTGGTGGCGGCCGTCTTCGCGCTCATCGCGATCGCCAACCTGCGCCGGCGACAGGGCCTGGCCCGTACCGCCGTCACCACCTCCCGGCTCGTCGGCGTCCTGCGCCGTGAGATCCGGCCGCCCAGGGACGGTGACGGGGCCGTGGTCGCCGCCGGCGAGGCCGCGCCCGCCGAGAAGTAGCCCCGCCCGCGGTGTTGGACGACTCCGTCGCCTACGTCGACGGCCCCTGGCGGCACCGCACGGTCGGCGCGGCGGGGGCGCGGTTCCACGTCGCCGAGGCCGGTGACGGTCCGCTGGTCCTGTTCCTCCACGGGTTCCCCCAGTTCTGGTGGGCCTGGCGCGACCAGCTGACCGCGGTCGCCGACGCCGGGTACCGCGCCGTGGCGGTCGATCTGCGCGGCTACGGCGCCAGTGACAAGACCCCGCGCGGGTACGACCTCGTGACCCTCGCCCAGGACGCGGCGGGACTCGTCCGCGCGCTCGGAGCGGCGGACGCCGTCGTCGTCGGGCACGGGGTGGGCGGGATCGTGGGATGGACCATGGCCGCCTTCCACACCGGCCACGTGCGGGCGCTGGCCGCGGTCGCCGCGCCCCACCCCCTGCGCACGGGGCGGATCGTGGCCTCGATGGGGCCGGGCGTGCGGCACCTGCTCCACGCCCAGCTGCCGGTCCTTCCCGAGCACCGGCTCCTGGCGGACGGCTGCGTCCGCGTCGGCGACCTGCTCCGTGCCTGGAGCGCCCCCGGCTGGCCGGACGAGGAGGCCGAGCGACGTTATCGGCTGGCCTTCTCCATCCCCAAGGTGTCCCACTGTTCTCTGGAGTACCATCGCTGGATCTTCCGGTCGCGGTGGCGGCTGGACGGCGCCCGGTACAACGCCAGGATGCGGCGGCCGGTGACCGTGCCCGTCCTCCAGGTCCACGGCCGCGCCGACCCGGTCTGCCCGGCCGAGGCAGCCCGCGCCGCCCGCGGCATGGTGTCGGGGCCCTACCGTTGGAGGGTGATCCCCGGCGCCGGACACTTCCCGCACGAGGAGCGGCCGGAGGAGGTCTCCCGGGCCCTCGTGGAGTGGTTGGGGGACCGGGCGGCGAACGCACGGCGACGATGAGGGCGGTGAGGCGGCGATGGCGACTTTCCTGACCGGAGCACAGGGCGGACGGGACCGTGACGAGGAGGGGCGCGCGCAGAACCAGCGTCCGCGCGACCGCTACGGGCGCCCCATGCCGCACGGCAGCGCGGGCGAGGTCGAGCGGGTGCCCGACGACGCCGAGTTCTCCGTGGAGGAGGGGCTGGAAACGGCCCAGCGGCTGCTTGACGCGGGGTACGCTTTCACCGCCCACGAGGTCCTCGAAGCCGTGTGGAAGTCCGTGCCGGGTCCCGAACGCGAGCTGTGGCGCGGGCTCGCCCAGACCGCGGTCGGCGTCACCCACGCGCAGCGGGGCAACATGGTCGGGGCCGCCCGCCTGCTGCGGCGGGGCGCGGATCGGGTGGCGGAGTTCGGACCGCACGCGCCGCACGGCGTCGACGTGGTCGGGGTGGCCGCCTTCGCCCGCGCGCTGGCTGACGATCTCGACGAGGGCCGGGCCCTGCCGGGCGACGGCATCGACCGTCCGGGATGCGTCTGCGCAAGGAGTAGACCAGAGCATCGGGTGATGCCCCTGAGGCTGGCGGAACCCGTTCCGGACTGATGGGCGGATGCGCTCTTTGTCGTGGCCGATGCTGCTTCGGGGTGCTCGTGCTCATATAAGGCCTACTGTACGCTTTAGCGTTAACATCGTGCTGAAGCATTATGCGACAGTATTAATTACAAATGTCGTGGATAAAGTTATTTATCCCCATCCTCAGATCACCATGTGGTCACATCTTTGACTCCTCCTGGGGAAAAGCCGAATCGACCCTCACCTTTATTCGGTGTCGTGCGTAGAATCCCCGGATCACCGCCCGTGAACTCGTGGCGCGGGCGGTGCGCATCACACATAAGGATGGCACCGCTTCGACCCCGAAAAGCGTGTCGCCGGGCCAGCTCAGGCTCCCTCCGGACGGCGGTACGTCCATGGCCTCGCGCGGGACCGACGCCTCAGAGGTGAACCGTTCCGTGCGTCGCGTGAACGGGGCCGAAATGGTCGTGCCCGTCTCAAGGAGGACGGATTGTCTGGGCTCAACCTCGCCGCCGAAGGCGGCATGGCCCTAGCTTTGGAAGGCAGCGACTTCACACTCGTCATCGTCGTTATGGTGGTGGCCCTCCTGGCCCTCGCCGTCGCGGGGATGCTGGTGCGTGAGGTCCTCGCCGCCGGGCAGGGCACCGAGCGAATGCAGAACATCGCTGTCGCCGTTCAGGAAGGAGCGGCGGCCTACCTCAAACGGCAGTTCCGAACCCTCGCGGTCTTCGTCGTCGCGATCCCCCTCCTCCTGCTGCTGCTCCCCGCGGAGACCCTGGAGATCAGGGTCGGCCGCTCCCTCTTCTTCGCCCTGGGCGCCCTGCTGTCGGCGACCACCGGCTTCATCGGCATGTGGCTGGCGGTGCGCGGCAACGTGCGCGTCGCGGCGGCCGCGCGCGGCGGGGACGAGTCGGCCAGCCGGTCAGCGATGCGCATCGCCTTCCGGACCGGCGGCGTCGCGGGCATGATCACCGTCGGGCTCGGCCTGTTCGGCGCCGCGACCGTCGTTCTCCTCTACCGGGGTGACGCGCCGATCGTCCTGGAGGGCTTCGGCTTCGGAGCCGCGCTCCTGGCCATGTTCATGCGTGTCGGCGGAGGTATCTTCACCAAGGCCGCCGACGTCGGCGCCGACCTCGTCGGCAAGGTCGAGCAGGGCATTCCGGAGGACGACCCGCGCAACGCCGCCACCATCGCCGACAACGTCGGGGACAACGTGGGGGACTGCGCCGGCATGGCGGCGGACCTGTTCGAGTCCTACGCGGTGGTACTCGTCGCCTCCCTCATCCTGGGCCGGGTGGCCTTCGGCACCGAGGGTCTGGTGTTTCCGCTGCTGGTCCCGATGATCGGTGTGCTCACCGCGATCATCGGCATCTTCATCGTGGCTCCCCGCGGCCGGGACAGGACGGCGATGTCCGCGATCAACCGCGGCTTCTTCGTCTCCGCCGGGATCTCCGCCGTCCTGGTCGTCGTCACCGCGTTCTGGTACCTGCCCAGCAGCGTCGACGGCCTGTCCGGTGTCAGCCCGACGGTCGTCGAGGAGATCGCCGCCGCGGGCACGGACCCCGACCCGCGGGTCGTCGCCGTCGCCGCGGTCCTCATCGGCCTCGTCCTGGCGGCCGCCATCCAGTTGCTCACCGGCTACTTCACCGAGACCGACCGGCGTCCCGTGCGGGAGATCGGCGACAGTTCGCAGACCGGCGCGGCGACCGTCATCCTGTCGGGCATCTCGGTCGGACTGGAGTCGGCCGTCTACTCCGCGCTGCTCATCGCCGGGGCCGTCTACGCGGCCTTCCTCCTCGGGGGCGGCTCGATCACGCTGAGCCTGTTCGCCGTCGCGCTCGCGGGCACGGGCCTGCTCACCACCGTCGGCATCATCGTCGCGATGGACACCTTCGGTCCGGTCTCCGACAACGCCCAGGGCATCGCCGAGATGTCCGGTGACGTGGAGGGCAAGGGCGCGGAGGTGCTCACCGGGCTCGACGCGGTGGGCAACACGACCAAGGCGATCACCAAGGGCATCGCGATCGCGACCGCCGTCCTGGCCGCGACCGCGCTGTTCGGGGCCTTCCGCACCTCGGTGCAGGAGCAGCTCCTCCTGGCGGGTGGGAACGCGGACGCCTTCTCCCTGTCCCTGGACCGGCCCGACGTGCTCGTCGGCGTCATCATCGGAGCGAGTGTCGTGTTCTTCTTCTCCGGTCTGGCCATCATGGCGGTCGGCCGGGCCGCGGGTCGCGTGGTGCTGGAGGTGCGGGACCAGTTCCGGACGCGCCCCGGGATCATGGACGGCTCGGAGAAGCCGGAGTACGCGCGCGTCGTCGACATCTGCACCAAGGACTCGCTGCGGGAACTGGTCACGCCCGGGTTGCTGGCGGTGTCGGCGCCGATCGCGTCGGGTTCGCGCTCGGGTACGCGCCGCTCGGCGCCTTCCTGGGCGGCGCCATCGCGGCCGGCGTGCTCATGGCGGTGTTCCTCGCCAACTCCGGTGGCGCGTGGGACAACGCCAAGAAGCTCGTCGAGGACGGCCACCACGGAGGCAAGGGCTCGGAGGCCCACGCGGCCACGGTGATCGGCGACACGGTCGGCGACCCGTTCAAGGACACGGCGGGACCGGCGATCAACCCTTTGTTGAAGGTGATGAACCTGGTCGCGCTGATCGTGGCCCCGACCGTGGTGATCTACGCGGAGGACGTCGTTCTGCGTGTGGGTGTGACGGTCGTCGCCGTGGGTGTGCTCGTGGGTGCGGTGCTGTGGTCGAAGAACCGCGGTTCCGGGACCGAGACGGACCTGGCCAGGCCCGGCGGCGAGGCCGCGCCCAAGGTCGCCCCCGAGGTCGGCGGCGGCGACGCCGTCTCCTCGGACGCTGGGGCCCCGGAGGCCGAGGGCGGCTCCGGGGACGACGGGTCCGGAGCTACCGCAGCTACCGCGACCGACCGCAAGGAGGAAGCCCGCGCCGGGGACGGCAAGGTGTAGCCGCACGGCCGTCCGGGGCGGAGGAGAGATCCGCCGGACCGCCGGACACGGGGCATGAACGAGGACGTGGCCGCCCGGGTTCCCCCGGGCGGCCACGTCGCGCGAGCTCACCTAACCTGGAACCGCGGGATCCGGCTCGTATGCCGGATCCCGCGTAGCGGACGCGAGGGCCCGGGCGGCGAGAGCCCGGGAGGGCGTGACGGTTGGGGAGGGATCCTGGTGACGGGACTGAAGGGTTTGGCGACGATCGTGGGCATCATGGTCGCCTTCATCGGCGGCCTGGCCGTGGTCGCGACGGTGCTGGCCCAATGAGCCGCACGCTGCTTCTCATGCGTCACGCCAAGGCCGAGCACGGGCAGGCGGGGGCGGACTTCGCCCGCTCGCTCAACGACAAGGGGCGGAGCCAGTCGGAGAAGGTCGGGCGGTTGCTCGCCGAACACGGCTACGTACCGGACCACGTGATCTGCTCGGCGGCGCTCCGCACACGGCAGACCCTGGACGGCGTCCTGGGCGCGATGGAACCGGGGTCGGCGCCGGAGGTCGAGTACAGCGAGGCCGCGTACTCGGCGGGGGTGGACGCGCTGCTGGAGATGGTGAACTACGTCGACCCGGACGTACGCACACTGCTGGTGGTGGGGCACAACCCGACGATCGCGCGGCTGGCGGCCGGCTTCGTGGGGGACGAGGCCCTGGTGTCCTACTCCCCGGCGACCGTCGCCGCGGTCGAACTCGACGTGGAGTGGCTGTACGCGGCGCCGGGCGTCGGCGAGGGCAGACTGCTGAACTGAGAACGCGAGTGAGCTCGCGACCGCACGCCTGCGGGATGTGTGTGCCGACGGTGCGTTCCCGCTCCGAGA
This sequence comes from Nocardiopsis sp. CNR-923, assembly GCF_001942255.1. GTDB lineage: Bacteria > Actinomycetota > Actinomycetes > Streptosporangiales > Streptosporangiaceae > Nocardiopsis. The sequence goes on along the minus strand of NZ_MKKC01000061.1, from coordinate 366 downwards.
TGGTGACCCACGACACATACACATTGGTTTGCCGGATCCAGCGCCTGGGGGTAGTGTTCTCCGAGTCGCTTCCGGACGGCCCAAGGTCGGCAGGAACGACGGATTCGAGTCGAGCGAGACGAACGTGAGTCCTTCGCGGGCGTGCCGACACATCCACTCCTCTCCCGGTCTCACTGGACTGAGCACGCGCTCGGCACGGATAGGATCGGGAATCCGCTTCGGGAATCCGATTGGACGATTCAGTCCATTGGCATGAACGGGGCAAAGCGGGTGCTTTATCCCGTTCGGTTGATCCGGAACCGCCGATTTGGCGGGGCACGGAACACCTGATAAAGTAAAGACACAACAAAGCGGAAACGCAGACGC
>NZ_MKKC01000060.1 GCF_001942255.1 Nocardiopsis sp. CNR-923 | reverse complement strand
CGGGACCGAGCAGGAGGGTGATCTGCTCGCGCAGCAGGATCCGTACGCGGACGGGCTCCCCGGCTCCGGGGAGGGCGGCGGGGGCGTCGGGCAGGATGACGCCGGGGCAGGGGTCGGGGGTCTGCCCGCGCGGCGGGCGTCCGCCGAAGGGGCGGTCGGGGCAGGGGGTGGTGAGGGCCGAGTCGGTGTACCAGAAGGGTTCGGCCAGGCGCCCCGAGTCGACCTGGGGGTGGGCGTCGGGGTCGGTGAGGGCGCGTTCGAGGACGGTGCGCCGCCGGTCGTGCTCCTCGGGGCCGTGGGGGACGAGGAAGCGCATGGTGGCGCCGGTGATGTCCGCGTTCTCCAGGGCGGCGGCGTGGCGCTCGGTGTGGTAGCTCTCCAGGAGGTCCTCGCCCGCCCACCCGGCGCGCACGTAGGCGAGTTTCCATGCGGCGTTCTCGGCGTCCTGGACACCGGAGTTGAGGCCCCGGGCGCCGAAGGGGGCGACCAGGTGGGCGCAGTCGCCCGCAAGGAGGACGCGCCCGGCGCGCATGCGGTCGGTGACGCGGGTGTGGAAGCGGTACACCGAGTGCCAGACGATCTCGTAGGGCGTGTCGCCGATGATCCGGCGGATGCGCGCGTCCAGGCGGCCGCTGTCGCGCTCGCGGTCGAGGTCGAAGTCGGCGGGGACCTGCCAGTCGATGCGAAAGACCGAGTCGGGACAGGGGTGGATGAGCACCTGGCGGCCGGGGTTCCACTCGGGGTCGAAGTAGAAGCGGCGTTCGCGCTCCCATCCGGGCAGGTCGGCGCGGATGTCGCAGATGAGGAAGCGGTCGTCGAAGGAGGTGCCCGAGAAGTCCAGGCCGAGCGCCTCGCGGACGACGCCGCCGTGGGCGCCCAGGCAGGCCAGGGCGTGGGAGCCGCGCAGCACGGCCTCGCCGCCGGGGGTCTGGCAGCGTACGTCGACTCCGCCGTCGTCCTGGGCGATCCCGGTGACGTGGTGGTTCCACAGGACCTCGACGCCGCCTCGGCCATGAGGCCGTCGAGGACCTGCTCGGTGCGGGACTGGGAGATGTTGACGAACGGGGGCAGGGGCGAGGCGCCCGGGTCGGGGAGGCGGACGCTGAACAGCTCGCGGTCGCGGTAGAAGGTGCGGGCGGTGTCCCAGGTCAGCCCCTCCTCGGCGATGCTCCCGGCGCCGAGCCAGTCCCACACGTCCAGGACGTCGCGCTGCTGGCAGATGGCCTTGGAGCCGACGGCGTCGCGTTCGGGGCGGGTGTCCAGGACCCGCACGGGCACCCCTCGCCGCGCCAGGATCAGGGCCGCTGTCTGGCCGACCGGACCCGCGCCGAGCACCAGGACGGGTTCGGCGACGGTGTCGGCGGGGGGACGTGGAGCTGGAGGGCGCATGGTGGGCTCCGTTCGGCGTGGGACGCCCGTGCGGGGCGCGCTGGTCAGGGGGTCGGCCTCGGTGTCAGTCCTGGAGCTGGGCCCAAACCTCGCGGTCGCGCTCGGCGGTCCAGATGACGGGGCGCTCGATGCCGGAGAACTCGTCCCACAGGCGGGAGACGTCGAAGGGCAGGCAGTGCTCGAAGATGGGCCAGTGGCCGTAGGCTCCCTCCAGGGCGGTGTGGGCGGCCTGGAACGCCTCCTTGAGCGTGCCGCCGCGCCCGTGGACGGCGCCGACCTCGCGGATCATCGTGGTGAGGAAGCCGCGGGTCTGGGCGATGGCGGCGTCGACGGCGGCGCGGCCGCGCGTGACGGCCCCGCGTCCGCCGATGAGGACCTCGGCCTCCAGGGCGGCGACGCGGTCCAGGGTGGGGCCGGCCCAGTCGTGGTGGAAGGCGTCGCCCGTGTACAGGGCGGCCTCGGCCTCGACGAGGTCGCCGGCGAAGAGGATCCCTCGCCTGGGCAGCCAGGCGACGATGTCCCCCTCGGTGTGGCCGCGCCCGAAGTGCTCCAGGACCAGTTCGCCCCGGTCGCCGCCCAGGTCGATGGTGGTGCGGTCGGCGAAGGTCTGGGTGGGCCAGGTCAGGCCGGGCACGGAGTCGGGGTCCTTGGCCAGGCGGGGCATGCGGCCGAACTCGCTGGCCCAGTCCTGCTCACCGCGCTCGCGGATGAGCTCGTGCGTCTTCTCGTGGGTGAGGATGACGTCGGCGTCGAAGGCGCTGGCGCCCAGGACGCGGACGGCGTGGTAGTGGGAGAGCACGAGGTAGCGGACCGGTTTGTCGGTGTGCTCGCGCAGGAGGGCGAGCCAGTCCCGGGCGGCGGCGGGGGTGGCCAGGGCCTCGAACGCGACGACGAAGTCCTCGCCCTCGATCGCGCCCACGTTGGGGTCGCCCTCGGCGGTGAGCGCGTAGACGCCGTCGTCCAGGACCTCCAGTGTCTGCTGTTTGGCGTCGGTGTCGGCGGACGAGGCGAACGGCTTGGCCATGGTCGATGGACCCCTCACTCGCTCACGGACGGCGGTCGGCCGCCCAAATGATCAAACCTTTGATGATTCTGACCATAACGTGCCCCACGCCACACGGCCAGGGGGGCCACCACTCACCATTCGGTGATACGGATCACATCACGAGCGCACCCACCTCGCCCCGGGCGGGCCGCCCACCACGGTTCCCGATCCGCCGTGCGTCCCACGCGCCACGCGCGTGACGGGCACGCTTCGGCCGCTCCGCGCCCGAAGCCAGGCACTAGGCTGGTCGAGTGACCCATAACACCGCTCCCCCCAGCGATCTCACCTTCTGGTCCTTCGTCGACTACGCGGTGCGCAAGGCGGAACGAGAGCTGCCCTCCGTCGACGCCGAGGCGATGCGCATGGTCCTGACCCTGAACCGGGCGACGAGCATGGTCGTCTACGATCTGGAGTCCTCCGTCCACCGCCCCAGGGGGCTGACCTGGCCGGGCTTCCGAGTGATCTTCGCACTCTGGCTGGCCGGACCGATGGAGGCCAAGACCACCGCCGAGATCTCCGGCATGAGCCGTGCCGCACTCTCGGCCCTGCTCAACACCCTCGAACGCGACGGGCTGATCGTGCGCGAACGCGCCGAACACGACCGCCGCGCCCTCCAGCTCAGCCTCACCGAGGCGGGCTACGGCGCGATCCTCGGCGGCTTCCGCGCCCACAACCGACGCGAGAGCGCCTGGGCCGAGGCCCTCGAACCCGACGAACGCCGCGAACTGGTCCGCCTGCTCAACAAGCTCATGGCCGGCTCCACCACCGCACGGGCCAAGTTCCGCAGCTGACCGGGAACACCACTTCGGCCCGGATTGGCCCTTGAGCCGCCCCTCCGCGACTGTTTGCATCGAGGCATGGACGACATCAGCCGTGCCCGCCTGCACGCCGCGCGACAGCAGTTCTCCCCCGAGGTGACCTACCTCAACACCGCCACACACGGGCTCCCACCCCTGCTGGCGCGGCAGGCCCTGGAACGGTACATCCACGACGCGAGCGCGGGCCGCTTCCAGCCCTCGGACTCGGACGACGTCGTCGCGTCCGCCCGCTCCGCCTACGCCCGTCTGGTCGGCGTCCCCGCCGAGCGGATCGCCGTGGGCACGCACGTGTCCCAGTTCACCGGGACGATCGCCGCGAGCCTGCCCGCCGGCTCGGAGGTCCTGGTCGCGCGGAACGAGTTCACCTCCGTGGTCTTCCCGTTCATGTCCCGGGAGGCCGACGGGCTCCGCGTGCGCGAGGTCCCCTTGGACCGCCTGCCCGACGAGGTCGGCCCGAACACGTCGTTGGTGGCCGTGGCCGCGGTCCAGTCGGCCACCGGAGCGATCGCCCCGGTGCAGGACCTGATCACGGCGTGCGCCGACAACGGCGCGCGGCTGATGCTGGACACGACCCAGTCGTTCGGCTGGCTCCCCGTGCCCGCCGACCGCGTCGACCTCACCGTGTGCAGCACCTACAAGTGGGCGCTCGGGCCGCGCGGCGCCGCGTTCCTGACCGGCACGTCCGAGGCACTCGCCGCGCTCCGGCCGCTCGCGCCGAACTGGTTCGCGGGCACCGACCCGTGGAGCTCGCTGTACGGAGGGCCGCTGCGGCTGTCCGACGCACCGCGCCGCCTGGACCTCGCACCGGTGTGGCCCGCCTGGTACGGGCTGCTCCCGGCGCTGGAGCTGATCGAGGAGGTCGGGGTGCAGACCATCCGCGAGCACGACACCGCGCTGGCGAACCGGCTGCGGACTGCGATGGACCTGGAACCGGCCGGGTCGGCGATCGTGTCCCTGGAGGTGTCGGAGGAGGCGGCCCGACGCGCGGCGCGGGCGGGGATCGCCACCTCCGCGCGCGCCGGCCGGATGCGGGCGTCCTTCCACCTGTACAACGACGAGGACGATGTCGATCGCCTGGTCAAGGCGCTGACGTAGGAACCGGCGCCGCTGGGCGCGCCCGGGGGCCGGGCACGCCCTGGGCCGTCGCAGGCGCGGGATCAGTCCACCGGGCCGCGCTGCTCGATGACGCAGTCGGGGCCCGGGAAGATCAGGGCTTCGTGCCCGTCGTCGAACCGCACGCGGTACGGCGGCTCCCCCCGCGCTCCACGCACCTCCAGGATCTCGCCGACGTGTTCCCGCATCCCGACGACCCGGCCCCTGATCCGGACCCGGTCTCCCACAGTCGCGTGCATGTCTTCGAACTCCCCTGCGCCCGTCGCTGACCCCCGCTCCCCACGGCTCGGACGATGGTCCCGGCCCGCGGCCCGAGCGGGCCGGGCCGGAGCCCACCGCACCGAACATCGCCCTGCGTGTCCGTTTGGCGGCTCAGCGTTGTGTCTGACGGTGGAGCCCTACCCTGGACGCGTCGACTCCACACCACGCGCGGCCCGCGCGGACGGCACCCGCCACCCCGACCGGGCCGTCAGCCGGGCGCGCCGGACGTGGTTCCGCCGCCCGCGAGCCAAGGAGCGTCCGCAGTCGCCTCAACCGCCTAGAAGATCAGGCCGCACACGGGCGCGTGGGCCACCCGCAGGGCCGCGTCCAGCCGGGCCGCCGCACCGGGCGCGTGCTCGGTGACCACCCCGGCCGCCACCCGGGCGGCCAGCGTGTGCTGCCCCAGGAAGGCCGCCCCGAGATGGGACACGTCCAGGGACAGGTCGGGGGCGTCGTCGGTGAGCTCTACCCCTGCGCCGTCCTCGTCGGCCTTGATCCGCCACCGTCCGGCGTTCCACGGCGCGTACCGGTCGGCGATCTCGACCACGGTCTCGACCGACGCCGCGTAGGAGCGCTCGGCCAGGGCTGCGGGCACGTCCACCAGCCGCATCCACAGGGCGGTGATCGACACCGCGGTGATCCGCTGCCGGTCGGCCAGCAGGTTCCACAGCGGATCGTCGACCGCGGTGTTCTCCACGACGACACTGGCGACCAGGTCCCGGTTGAACACGTGGTCGTACAGGGCCACGCGCGCGGCGGGCGTGCCCGCGACCAGCTCCTGGACGCGCAGCTCGCTCTGCCAGCCCGTGCGGTCCAGCACTCTGCGCGTGCGGTACAGGGCGTACCCCACCGGACCTCGGACGTCGCTGACCAGGGCCACCTTCAGGAAGCTGCGGTCGCCGCGCACGTTCGGGGTGTCCGCGAACACGCGGTCCCACCAGACGCGCTGGCGCTGGAACCGGCCGATCCTGGCGGGGACCTCCCTCCGGAACACCTCGGCGACCTGGTCACGCGCCTGCTCCGGGGAGAGCAGTCTCAGGGTGAGCGCGGGGTCGCGGGGAGCGTCCGGGATGAGCGCGGAGTGGGGCTGGGCGACGGTCAGCGCGGACTCCGTCGAGGCGGCCCCGTACCCGAACCGGCCGTAGATGCCGCCCTCCGAGGCCCAGAGCGCCGCCAGACTCTCCCCCCGGGCGCGCAGGTCGCGGAGCTGACGGCGCATGAGCGCGCTCAGCACCCCCTTCCTGCGGTGGGTGGGCCACACGCCCACCCCGGTGACGCCCGCCACCGGCCTCGGCCCGCCGGGCATGGTCATCTCGAACGGGAAGGCGTTGACGGACCCGACGACCTCGTCGGCGTCCGTCGCCACCAGGATGCGGTCGTACCCGTGGGCGTCGATGAGCGGGCTGACGGACTCAAGCCGCTCCTCCACCGTGTCCGGCGCCAGGAGCGCCTCCCCCACCACGCGGACCACCTCGGGAAACTCGTCACGGTCGCTGCCGCGGACCGTCCACTCCGCGGCGGGGGTCCGGCTCTGGCCGGGTTCGGTTTCGTGCGTCATGGCAGTCTGCCTATCAGGAGCGCCCCTGACCCCGCCACCCGTTTTTCCTCCGGTCGCGGCACCGGGGAGCCGCGGACCGGGGAGGAGTAGTCGACTCGACGAAGGGGCACCTCTACGGTGTGACTCCTCCTTCTGCGCCCGAGCGACAGCGAAACCGGTCCGCGCGCGGAGGTCCCGCGCGTCTCGTGGTGGGAGTGGACGCGGGCGGCACGACCACGCGCGCGCTCGTGACCACCCTGTCCGGCGAACGGTTGGGCGAGTCGTGGGCGGGCGGGGCCAACCCCAACGCCCACGGCGTGATCCGCGCAGCCGCGCAGCTGACCGAGGCGGTCGAGGGTGCGCTGGACCGGGCCGAGCGCTGGGCCCGCCAGGAGGTCGTGGCGACGGTGATCGGACTGGCCGGCGTGTCGGCGCTGCGTGACCCGGACGTGCGCGCCCGGATGGAGGAGGCCCTGGCCGAGGCGGGTCTGCCGCCCGGCACGGCGGAGTTCACCGGGGACGACGAGGTGGCCTTCGCCTCGGGCACACCGCTGCCGGACGGAACGGTGCTCATCGCCGGCACCGGGGCGATCGCGACGCGGATCGAGGGTCGGCTGCGCAGCCGGTCGGCCGACGGGATGGGGTGGCTGATCGGCGACGACGGGTCGGCGTTCTGGATCGGGCACCAGGCAGCCAAGGAGACCGCGCGGCAACTGTCCCGGGGCGGGGAGCTCAGTCCGCTGGCGCGCACGGTGGCCAAGCGGGTCATCCCCGGTCAGCGTCCGGCGGGCGGGGACGAACACCGGCCCGAGGAGCACGCCCGCAACTTCGCCCGCACGCTGACCGAGGGCCCGCCGATCGCGCTGGCGACGCTGGCTCCGCTGGTCAGCCAGGCGCACACCGCGGGCGACCCGGCCGCACACGTGATCGTCGAGGCCGCCGCCGGGCACCTGGCGCACACGGTGCACCAGGTGCGCACGCCAGGGGAACGGACTCCGGTGGTGCTGTCCGGCGGGGTGCTCACGCACTCGGAGCCGGTGCGCGCCGCGCTCACCCGCAAGCTGGCGCTGGGGGCCTCGGGGACGCAGATCGCCATGGCCGGATGCACCGCGGGAGGGGCAGCCTGGCTGGCGGCCCTGCACGCGGGTGTGTCCGACACCGACCACGCGCTGCACGAGGTGTTCACCCGGCTGGGACGGCGCGGCGGTCGCAGCGACGCCGCCTGACGCCGCGGGACCGCGCGACGGGATCCGGCTCCTGCCGCCCATGCCGTTCCCGCCTGCTGGAACGCCCTGCTGGCGGCCCCGCCCGACCGGGCCGGGAGGCCGACCGCGACGTCACGGTCGGGCATGGGCGACCCCGCCGGGAGCTGGGCGAGCGCGCGGGCGGACCTGGCGGTGTCCACCGGCGCCCCGCGCCGCGCCACCGGTCAGACCCCCAGTTCCTCCAGGGCGACGAGATAGGCCTCGTTGAACGTGGGGAACTGCGGGATCGAGTCGAGCAGCACCCGGATCGGCACCCGGGTCCGGATCGCCAGTGCCGCCGTGTGGATCCACTCCGACACCAGGGGGCCGAAGGCCCACGCCCCCACCAGCACACCGAGGTCGCGGTCGGCGACCAGGCCGAGCGTGCCCTCGGGGTCGGTGGTGTAGGTCCACGGGCGGGCCAGGACCGCGGGCACGTCGACCTCGGCGGCGACCACGTCGATGCCCCGGTCGCGTGCCTGCCGCTCGGTGAGGCCGACGGCGGCGACCTCGGGGTCGGAGAAGACCACGCGGGGCACGGCCGTGTAGTCGGCGATCCGACCCAGGCCCAGGATGTTGTCGGCGACCACGCGTCCCTGGTACTTGGCCACGTGGGTGAACATCGCCCGGCCCGTGACGTCCCCGACGCCCCACAGGCCCGGCGCGGCCCGGCACCACTCGTCCACGGGGAGCGCGGCGCCCTCCAGGGCCACGCCCCAATCCTGCAGTCCGAGGCCGTCGGCGCACGGGCGTCGCCCGGAGGCCAGGAGGACCACGTCGGTGCGCACGCGCGCGCCGTCGTCGAGGGTCGAGAGCACCCCGGGGCCGTCGTGGGCCGTCGAGACCACCTGGGTCCCCACCCGCACGTCGACACCGTCGGCGGCGAACCGTCGCCCGAGCAGCGCGCACAGGCGCGGGTCCTCACGGGCCAGCAGGCGAGGGCCGCGCTGGACGAGGGTCACGTCGGCGCCCATCCGGTTGAGGAACTGGCCGAGCTCCACACCGACCGCGCCGCCGCCGATCACCAGGGCGCTGTCGGGTATGGCGGTGAGCGTGGTGGCCTCGCGGTTGGTCCAGACCCGTGCGGGGTCGAGCCCGTCCAGTCCCTCCACGGGCGGACGCACGGCGGCGGAGCCGGTGGCCACGACGACGTGGTCGGCGATCAGCTCGGTCTCGCCCACCGCCACCCGCCACGGGTCGCGCCCGGTCACCCGGGCGGCGCCCCGGAGCACCAGGCGTCCCGGTCGCGGTAACCCTGGGCCTGCGCGGTGTCGTCCAGGTGGCGGATCATCGTGTCGCGGTACTCGCGCAGGGCGGGCCAGTCGAGATCGGGTGTGCCCAGCCCGGCCGCGCCCACGGCCTCCCGGCGGGCTTCGGGCGGGCGGAGCAGGACCTTGGAGGGGATGCAGGCGTAGTAGGCGCACTCCCCTCCGATGAGGCGCGCTCGGCCACGGCGACGCGGCGGCCCGCGTCCAGGAGCCGTGAGGCGACCGTCTCACCCCCCGGGCCCATGCCGATGACGATCACGTCGACGTGCTCCATGTGCCTCAACTCCGCCCGGTGTCTGTCGGTCCACCCGATCGTGTCGCCTCTCGGCCGGTGGCGGAAGGGGCGACACGCACACCGGTCCGGGGACGCTCCGGCCGCCGAAGCGGCCCGGCATGGTGTACTTGCGGGTTGTCGCACCACATCACCCCGGAAAGGGCGCCGTCACGGCGCGGTCGCATGTCCACCCAGACCTTCCTGCTCGTCCTCGACCTGCTCGGGGTGTTCGCCTTCGCCCTCGACGGCGCCCTGACCGCGATCCGCCGGGCGCGGGTGGACATCGTGGGGGTGATGTCGCTGGGCGTGGTCACCGCGATCGGAGGGGGCATCATCCGCGACGTGTTGCTGGGGGTCACCCCGGCGACCTTCCAGGACTGGCGCTACCTGGTCACGGCGCTGCTGGGGGCCACGGTGGCGTACTGCCTCAGTTGGTGGCTGCACCACCTGACCAAGCCGATCCTGCTGTTCGACGCGGCCGGGCTGAGCCTGTTCGCGGTGATCGGGGCGACCAAGGCGCTGGAGCTGGGGGTCGGCCCCCTCCAGGCGACGATCCTAGGGGCGCTGACCGCGGTGGGCGGGGGGACCCTCCGCGACGTCCTGCTGACCCGGATCCCGACCGTGCTCAGCGCCGACTCGCGGCTGTACGCCATCCCGGCGGTGCTGGGCGCGGGGTTCGTCGTGGTCATGAGCATGACCGGGTTCGCCGCGGGGTGGGTCGCGGGCGCGGGCGCGGCGGCGTGTTTCACCGTCCGCGTGCTGGCGCTGCGCTACCGGTGGAACGCTCCGCGCCCGCCCGGAGCGCCGTCGTAGATGTACTGACCTGAGAGGCCGGTGAATCCGACGGCCGGGATTCACGTCGTGGATGCGCCACCCGCCGCACGGCGGAACCGCGTCGCGAGGCGATCGAACGCCACCGCGAGCTCGTCTCCGTCGATCACCTCGACGTCGACGTCGAGCTGCGCCATCCACAGCGCGAGCCGGTCCGGGTCGTCGGAACCCAGCTCGACACGGCACGTGGACTCGTCGACCGCCTCGACGCGACCGGGATGGGGATCTTCGCGGCGACCTTGGCTGCGGGAGCATGCACGAGCACCCGGGCGCGGTACTTCCAGGCCGCCTTGCTGACGCGTCCGACGACGTACTCGACGACATGGTCCTCCGGGATCACGCGCGGCTGGAACCGCGCACCCGTCGGTGCGTGCGCAACCATGCGGTCGACGCGGAAGACCCGCCAGTCGTCACGGTCGAGATCCCACGCGAGCAGGTACCAGAGCGGCCCCCAGCTCACCAGCCGCTGCGGTTCGACGTGGCGGGCCCCTTCGCTGCCCCCGCGCTTGGTGTATCCGAACCGGAGCCGTTCGTGGCCGCGGATCGCGGCGGCGATCACGCCGAGAACCGAGAGATCGAGCGGCGGTTTGGCCCCAGGAACGACGCTCGTCGCCTCGCGTACCGCCTCGACGCGCCGACGCAGGCGCGAGGGCAGCACCTGCTCCAGCTTCGCGAGCGCGGTGAGCGATGTCTCCTCGACGCCGAGCCCCTGGGTCGCGACCGCGCCCAGTCCGACCGCGACGGCGACGGCCTCGTCGTCGTCGAGCAGCAGAGGGGGCATCGCCGTCCCGGCGGCCAGCCGGTACCCGCCCGCGACGCCGGGGCGCGCGTCCACGGGATAGCCGAGCGACCGCAGCCTGCCGATGTCGGCGCGCACGGTCCTCGTGCTCACATCGAGCCGGTCGGCGAGCTCGGAGCCCGTCCAGTCGCGCTTGAGCTGGAGCAGGGACAGCAGTTCGAGCAGGCGGGCCGAGGTCTCCAACATGTTCCCCATCATTCCAGCAATTGCGGAACCTCACCTGCCGCATTGTCTGGGAACGTCGGTGTCATGGACGAGAACAAAACGCTCACACCGTTCCGCATCGACATCCCGCAGGCCGACATCGACGACCTGCGTCACCGGCTGGCGCACACGCGCTGGCCAATCCCCGTGCCGGGCCGAGGCGATCGCACCGACTTCAGCCGCGGCATCCCGCTGGTGTACCTGAAGGAGCTCGCCGAGTACTGGGGCGACGGGTTCGACTGGCGTGCGCAGGAGGAGAAGCTCAACGAGTTCGAACAGTTCACGACGGTCGTCGACGGCCAGACGTTCCACCTCGTCCACGCGCGGTCGACGAACCCGGAGGCCGTCCCGCTGGTCCTGAACCACGGTTGGCCGGGCTCGTTCGTCGAGTACCAGCGACTCATCCCGCTGCTGACCGACGAGTTCCACGTGGTCATCCCGTCGCTGCCCGGCTTCGGGTTCTCCACCCCGCTGTCGGGGACCGGCTGGGAGCTGGCGCGGACGACGGACGCCTACACCGAGATCATGACGCGTCTCGGCTACGCGAGGTTCGGGGCCCACGGCACCGACATCGGTTCGGGCACCACCGGCCGTCTCGCGGCGCTCCACCCGGAGCGCGTCATCGGCATGCACATCGGCCTTGACCGCGGGCGACTCGGGTTGGTCGGCGACGTGTTCCCCTACCCCGACGGTCTGTCCGCTGACGAGATCGCCCAAATCGAGGCAGTGCGCACCAAGGATGCGGCCGAGCGCGGGTATCTGGTGATGCAGAACCACCGTCCCGACACGATCGGCGCGGCGCTCACCGACTCGCCGGTCGGTCAGCTCGCGTGGATCGCCGAGAAGTTCAAGATTCGGGCCGACGGCGACGACCGGACGCCGGACGAGTCGGTCGACCGCGACCAGCTCCTCGCGAACATCAGCCTGTACTGGTTCACCCGCAGCGGCGCGTCGAGCGCGCGGTTCTACTACGAGAACGAGCACTCCGGACTCGACCTGGTCATGGGCTCCGACGTGCCGTCCGGATGGGCCGTGTTCGACACCCACCCGCTCATGCGCCGCGTGATCGACCCGGGGAAGGCGATCGGCCACTGGAGCGAGTTCACCGAGGGCGGTCACTTCCCGGCCATGGAGGAGACGGAGCTGCTCGCGGACGACCTCCGCACCTTCTTCCGCGGCATTTCCTGACTCCGCGCCAGGGCCCACGGGCCACGAGGACCTGCTCAGGGCCCGGCCGGTCCGGCACGTGCAGGACCTCGTCGACCTCGAACCCGGCGGCGTTCGGCGACGTCTCGGTCTCGTCCCGCTCGTAGAACCGCGGGGTCGGGACCGAGGTGGTCGCGGCGTGCCGGTCTCCGCTCGCGGGTCCACCCGAGCCGGGCATGCCGGGCCGGCCCTCGGGTCTGGGACGAGAACGAGCCGCCGGGCCGGAGCGCTCCCCTGACCGCCGCGAGCGCTCCGCCCGTGCGGCTTCGGCGCGGAACACCTGGGCGACGCGCCACCGCCGTGCTGGACTGGATCCCACGGCCCCGACCGCCGGCGCGACAGCACTAGACGCCGCCGTCCTCCGCGGGCGGCCCGCCCCAGTCGAGGACGCCCGCGGCGGTGCGACGCAGAGTGGCCACCATCGCCGACACCGGTTCGGAGGGCCGACGGCGGTGCACGGTGAAGATGTCCCGGGCGAGGCGGGTCCCACGGAGGGGCCGGCTGACCCAGTCCCCCCTCCGGGCTGCCCCGAGGACGCTGCGCGGGACCAGCGCCACCCCCACGCCCGCCTCGATGAGCGCCAGCGCGACTTCGTAGTCGCGCGTCTCGTAGGCCACGCCGAGCCGGACTCCGGCGGTCGCGGCGGCGGTGTCCAGGCTGACCCGGTTGGGGATGCCCGGGGCGCCGCAGATCCATTCCTCGTCGGCGAGGTCGACCAGGGTCGGGGACCGGTGCTGGACGACCGGGTGTCCCGCCGGGGCGACGACCACGAGCGGATCCACCAGGACGCGTTCGCGGTGCAGGCCGCCGACCCTGGGCAGGGGCGCACCCGGGTAGCGGTGGGTGACGAGCAGGTCGAGTTCGCCCGACGTGACCAGCCCGTACCCGCTGGGCGGCTCGATGTCCGACAGCGACAGGCGCACGTGCGGGTGGGCGCGGCCGAAGGCGGCGAGTGTGTCGGGCAGCAGCACCTTGCCCGCGCTGGCGAAGGCGCCCAGGGACAGGCGGCGCGGGGGTTCGCCCGCGATGGCGCGGACGGCGGCCTCGGCGTCGCGCAGTTCGCCCATGACGCGTTCGCCGTGGTCGAGCAGGACCCGTCCGGCCTCGGTGAGGGTGGCGCCGGTGCGTCCCCGGTCCACGAGCGGGCAGCCGACCTCGCGTTCGAGCTTGGTGAGTTGTTGGGACAGCGCCGGAGGGGTGAACGAGAGCCGTTCGGCGGCGGCGGCGATCGATCCGGCGTGCGCGATCTCGACGAGGACGCGAAGTCGGTTGGCGTCGAGCACGGGCGCTCCCTCCCTCAACGCAACAAAATCAGGTACAAAGTTCTGCTTAACAATCTTTAGCAGACCCAACTTTAAGTTAATGGTCAGTAGCGGCAGCATGGGGCCATGAGCCCGAGTACCGCGCGTGCCGCTCGCACACCCACGGCCACCGACGTCCGTGCCGCCGCCGAACGCATCGCCCCCTACGCCCGCCGCACCCCGGTCATGCGCACCGAGGTCGACGGGCGTCCGCTCACCCTGAAGTTGGAGTACCTCCAGCGCACCGGAGCGTTCAAGCTGCGCGGCGCCCTCAACGCCCTGCTCGGCGGGGAACCCACCGAACGGGTGATCACCGCCTCCGGGGGCAACCACGGCCTGGGCGTGGCCACCGCGGCCTCGCTGCTGGGCATCCGGGCCGCCGTGTACGTGCCCGAGACGGTTCCCGAGGCCAAGGCGGTGGCCCTGGCCAGGACGGGCGCGGAGATCGTGCGGGTGGGCCGGCAGTATGCCGAGGCCGCCGACGCCGCCCGGACCCGAGCCGAGGCCGAGGGGGTGCGCTACCTGCACGCCTACGACGATCCGCTGGTCGTCGCCGGGCAGGGCACGATCGGGCTGGAGATCGCCGCCGACGCCCCCGAGTGCGACACCGTCGCCGTCGCGGTGGGCGGCGGAGGCTTGGCGGCGGGTGTGCGGCTGGGCGCGGGAGAGCGGCGCGTGGTCGCGGTGGAGCCAGAGGGCTGCCAGAGCCTGCACGCCGCGCTGGCCGCCGGTCGTCCCGTGGCGGGCCCCGTGGACTCGATCGCGGCCTCGGCGCTGGGTGCGGCGATCCTGGGCCGGGTTCCGTTCGAGGTGCTGCGGGCCCACCCGGTGACGCCCGCCCTGGTCGGCGACGCGGAGATCGCTCGGGCGCAGGACCGGCTGTGGGAGGAGTTCCGGATCGCGACCGAACCGGCCGCCGCGGTGCCCTTCGCCGCGTGGCTGGCGGGCCGGGTGCCGGGGGAGAACCCGTGCCTGGTGGTGTGCGGGGCCAACGCGGACTGGCGGCGCGCCGACTGAACCCGGGAACGTGCGCGATATCCGTTGTGTGAGGTCTTCACACGCCATGGACATCCGGGTGATCGATCACCCGGGTCCGCTGCGTGAGGCCGTTCACATGCCCCAGGCCATTGTTACCCATGGGTCGCCCTTACATTGGGGTCCACATCCGACCACCTTCGTGAGGGAGAACACGTGCTCTACGGTGCGTTGCGGCAGACCGCGGCGATCCTCGCCCGGACCCTGTGCCGACCGACCATCGAGGGCCGGGAGAACATCCCCGGGACGGGAGCGGTTCTGCTCGCCAGCAACCACCTGTCCTTCGTCGACAGCGTGGTGATCCCGCTCGCGGTCCGGACGCGCCGGGTCCGGTTCCTGGCCAAGAGCGACTACTTCGAGGGCACCGGGGTGAAGGGACAGGCGACCAAAGCGCTGTTCGGGTCGCTGGGCGCGATGCCCGTGCGGCGGGGCAGCGCCCGCGACGCGATGCTCTCACTGGAGATCATGCTCGACCGGCTGCGCGACGGCGAGGCGTGCGTGGTCTACCCGGAGGGGACCCGTTCCCGCGACGGGCGGCTCTACCGGGGCCGGACGGGCGTGGCGCACCTGGCGCTGGAGTCCAAGGCTCCTGTGGTGCCGGTGGCGGTGGCCGGGACGCAGCACGTGCAGCCGATCGGCGCCCCGGTCCCCCGGCCGCACCCGTTCACGGTGCGGTTCGGCGCGCCCATGGACTTCTCCCGTGGTTACGACCACCTCTCCCCCGCCCGGGCCCGCCGAGAGATCACCGACCGGATCATGGACGCGATCCAGAGCCTGTCCGGGCAGGAGCGGGCAGGCGGGTACAACACCCAGACGTTCGAGGACTGAGTGGATTCCGGCCCCTCGCAATCCCCGCGCTCGACACGTTTCTGAGGGCACCGCCGCCAGACTGCGCCTGATCGCCGCGCGCGGGAACACGGCCAGCCCCGGCCTCGCGGGGCGGCTGCCCCCGAGAACCGGAGCGCGGCCGCGGACTTCCCGGGCCGGAGCGTCGAGGACGTGGCCGCGCACGCGCTCGGCGACCACGTCGGACGGCCGTCCATGGGCGGCGGGGATTCCACGTCCCACGGCCCCGTGCGCGCGAGGTGTTCCCCCTCCTCCTCGAACACGGGTGAGCAGGGCGTGGAACGCACGGACAGGCCCCGGCGGCGAAGGGCGCGCCGAGCGCGGAACAGCACAGTGGGATGACCGAAGGGTTTCGAGTGGACGTCTTGGTGGTTCTCGCTCTGGTGGCGGGTTTCGTTCTGTTGGTGGCCGGGGGTGAGACGCTCGTACGGGGCGCCGGCTCTCTGGCACGGACTCTGGGGATGTCCTCGCTGGTCGTGGGCCTGACCGTGGTGTCGTTCACGACATCGGCGCCCGAACTGGCGGTCAGCACCGACGCCGCGTTCTCCGGGTACCCGGGCCTGGCCGTGGGCAACGTCGTGGGCAGCAACATCGCCAACATCCTGTTGGTTCTCGGGGCGTCGGCGCTGTTCTTTCCCCTGGCGGCGGACTCGCGGGTCGTGAGGGCGGACATACCGGTGATGGCGGCCTTCTCCGTGGCTGTGCCCCTGATGGCCCTGGACGGGAACCTGAGCCGGTTCGAGGGCTGTGTGCTACTCGCCTTCCTGCTGGTCTACGTCACCGTGACGGTGCTCGTCTCCCGGCGGCGGGCGACCGGCGGTTCGGGTTCCGCGCCCGTGAGCGCCGGTTTGGCCGCTCAGGCCCCGGGCCGCGCCAACGCACGGGCGAAGCCGATCCTGGTGGACGTGGTGCTCGTGGTCCTGGGAGCGGCCCTGCTGGTGGCGGGGGCGCGGCTGCTGGTGCACGGGGCCAGCGCGATCGCGGCGGCGCTCGGGGTGAGCGACCTGCTCATCGGGCTGACCGTGGTCGCGATCGGCACGTCGTTGCCCGAACTGGTGACCTGTGTCGTCGCGGTGGTGCGGGGCGAGCGCGACATGGCGGTGGGCAACGTCGTGGGCAGCAACGTCTTCAACCTCGGCGTGGTCCTCGGCCTGACCGCCGTCGTGGCTCCCGAGGGGATCGCCGTCGCGCCGACCGCTCTGCGGTTCGATCTGCCGATCATGGCGGCGGTGGCCTGGTAATGCTGCCGATCGCCCTGACCAGGTGGGAGGTGTCCCGCTGGGAGGGCGGTCTCCTCCTCGGCTTCTACATCGCCTACATCGCCTACCTGGTCATGGAGGCCACCGGGCACGCGGCCCTGCGGCCCTTCGGCGCCGCGATGGTGTGGTTCGTCATTCCGCTCACCGTTCTGGTGGTCTCGTCCGTGACGGTCTACGAACTGACCACGCGGCGCGCGGCCACCCGGACAGCCTCTGACCCGAAGGAGTCAGCGCCGTAGTCAGGGACGGGACCGCGGGTGCGGTGAGGTCATCGTGGACGCGCTGCCCGAGGGCTGAGGGTTGGGGCGGACCGGCGCTCGTCCGCCCCATTCTGGTTCGCGGGGTCGTCAGCGGCGTGCCGGAGCCGGGGCCAGGAGGCCGGTCAGGGTTTCGGCGTCAGGGACCTCGGCCAGGCCGGTGGAGGAGGCCACCCAGCACGAACCGGTCTCCTGCCCCACCACACGACCAGGTGGGCGTGGCGGGCCTGGACGCCGGAGGCCGTGACGCGCGACGCCGCCTCCCGCCCCCGCCTGCCAGGGTCCCGTCGCGAGCCCGGACTCGGGGCAGGCCGGCGTAGGGGTTGCGCAAGGCCGCGCGTCGTCGCTCGGAGTGGGTCTGGGCGGGGTGGACGTCGGAGCGCGCGTTCCACTGGTGCGTTCGCCGCCGCGGGCGACCGGATCCGGCGGGTCGACCGGTTCGCGCCGATGGTGTGCGAGTCGGCCAGGGGCGCGGTTCCGGCGTTTCCGCACGGTCGTCTCCCCTGGCCGCTCGCCCGAACCCGGCGTGCCGGTTTCCCGGCACCGGGCTCTCCACGAGTCCCTCGGGCGTCAGGTGTTCGTCGGCCGTGTGGACCACGGGGTCGGGATCGCGTTGCCCCGATAGCGGTACCGCTGGATGGGCACTCTCGCGGGGCGGAACAGGTCCACACCCTCAGCGGTGAAACCCCACCGGTCGTGGGGCGGACTGTAGGTGCGGGCGATCCATCTCCAGTGCCGACGCCGGTGACGTCGGCGCAACCACTTCCAGACCCGGTGCCACAGGTAATGATCGAGTTCGCTGAACGCGATCTTCGAGGCACCATGGCGGTAGTAGTTGGTCCAGCCCCGCAGGATCTGTCCGAGACGGATGAAGACCACCGCGGGGTCCATGTTCATGGTCTGTCGTCCGGTCATCTCCTTGACCTTGGCCCGGACCGCCTTGGCGGCCTTGGCCGAGGGGTAGGAGTAGACCCGGCGACGGTCGGCCCCCCATTGGATGTGCCGCTGGACGCGGAACCCGAGGAAGTCGAATCCGTCGTCGATATGGACGGTCCGGGTCTTGTCCTGCGCCAGACGCAGCCCGACCTTCGCGGCCACGTCTGCGACTTCCACGCGGAGCGCTTCGGCGTGCTCGCGAGCGCCGAACACCATCACGGCCAGGTCGTCGGCGTACCTCACCAACCGGTAGGTCGCCCCTCCCCGCTTACGGTGACGGCGCCGGTGGTACTCGCTCACGTGCGTGTTCCACTTCGCGTCGAAGTGCTCGTCGATCACGCTCAAGGCGATGTTGGCGAGCAATGGTGACAAGATCCCGCCTTGTGGTGTGCCCGCCGGTGTGTCGCGCAGGAGCCCGTCACCGGTCAGGATCCCCGCATGCAGGAACGCCTTGACCAGCGCCAGGACCCGCTTGTCGGAGATCCGCCTGCGCACCCTGCCCATCAGGGCGGTGTGCGAGATCTCGTCGAAGCAGTTCGCGATGTCGGTCTCGAACACCCATTCGTATCCCGCACGGGCGTGGTGCCTGATGTCCTCGATCGCGTCCTGGGCCCTGCGTCCGGGCCGGAACCCATAGCTGGACGAGCTGAACCCGGTCTCGAAGATCGGTTCCAGCACGAGCTTGAGCGAGGCCTGGACCACACGGTCACGGGCCGTGGGGATGCCCAGGCGTCGCAGCTTCCCCCCAGCTTTGGGGATCAGCCGCTCAGCCACGGGCAGCGGGGTGAACGTGCGGGCCTTCAGATCTTCCCGGATCTGGGATAAGAACCCGGCGACACCGCCGACGGAGTTCTCGATGCCCGGACCGGTCCACCCGTCGATCCCCGCGGTGCGTGACCCCGCGTTGTCCCGTACCCGGCGCCATGCCTGGAGCAAAAACGCCGGATCGGCCACAAGGTTGAACAGATCATCGAACCGGCGGCCGGGGTCGGCCGCGCCCGATCGTGCAGCTTGGACTGAATCCCCAGTACCCGCGATGCCGCCGTGGCGGCATCGAGCGGAACGCCGGTGTTCACCGGCGTGACTCCTGACATTTCCTCTCCTTGCTGCGATGACTCGCTGCGGCCCTTCCCCAGGTGGACGGCGTTACCGTCCTCGGAGTACTACGGCCGCTCCGCCCCGTGCGGGGCCCGACAGCGGACAGCGCGCCTGCCCCTCCCCGCCGCTGGGTGCGGCGGTGGGTGCGGGCAGACCCCGCACGGTTCCCATGTTCACTTCGCTCCGGTCCTCACGGGAGGGATCCGGCTATACCCCGGCGGTCGTCGTCCCGCCCGCAGACTCGCGGGACGACCTGTCCGGTGCGGCTGGAGGCCGCAGCGGACGGGAGCCTGCTTATCGAAAGAGCCCGGCCCGCACCGCTGTCCCGCCCCCTATCCACCAGGTTTGAGGTCGGTTCTGGTTAACGAGGCGTCAAGCACCGGTTCCTTGTGTATCCCTTCGTGAGTGGCTGGCCGGGCCCGCACGGTCTGGCGGTTCCCGCACGTCCCGACGGTGTCAGGGCCGCTTGCCACCACCACACCCGCGCTTCCTGTGGCGTGGTGGCTGCCCTCAGCTTCTACCCGGCCGCTGCGACGGCCGGGCGACGGGGGTCTTTCACCCCCGTCCGGAAACGAAGCGCCTCATGGCGCACTTCGACGATCGAGTGCTCGCGGCATCAGGACCGGGTCGCCTCGCCGCGCACGTGGAAGGAGTGCGGCGCGCGGGCACGGGGGAACAGGAAGTTCTCCAGCGCGGTCACGGTGAACCCGGCGCGTTCGATCGAGGTGAGCGTGTCCCGGGCGCAGTGGCAGCCGCCGAGCAGACGCGGGCCGAAGGTCGCGTCGATCCATTGCTGTGTGCGGCACATCCGGACGGTGTCGGCGCGCACGTGTTCGAGGAAGCGCAACCGGCCGCCGGGGACCAGAACGCGGTGGATCTCCCCGAGCGCGGCGCCCTGGTCGGCGACCGAGCACAGCACCAGCGCCACCACGACGGCGTCGAACCGGCCCGCCTCGAACGGGAGGCACTCGGCACGGCCGTCGACGACGGTGATCGGCACGGGCGCGGTCGCGACCCGTCCCCGGGCGGTGCGGCGCAGGTGCGGTTCGGGTTCCACGACGGTGAGGTGGTCGACGGTGCGCGGGTAGTGGGGGAAGTTGGGCCCGTGGCCCGCCCCGACCTCCAGGACCTGGCCGTGCAGCCCGACCAGCAGCGCCCGGCGGTGTCCGACCAGTCCGGCGTCGTCCATCGCCCCCGCGGCCCAGGTGTAGAAGCGGGCGAAGAACGGATGCCGGATCCGGTCGTCCCTCATGTTCCTCACCAGAACACAGGATGCCCGGAAAAACCACCGGCCAGTGCGTTCTGTCGCGAACCCGCAACCCCATCCGCGCAAGTCAACCCCCGGCGTCCCGGGCGTCCCTCCACCGACCCGTCTCACCAGCCCAGGGAGCACCCGTGCCCGTCCCACCGCCCGCACCCGTGTGGAAGCCCGTAGCCGCCAACCTGTTCCTGGGCGTGTTCGCCCTGATCCCCCTGTACTTCGTGTCCTGGCTGGTGACCCACCTGCTGCCGATGGACTGCCGCAGCTTC
Source organism: Nocardiopsis sp. CNR-923 (assembly GCF_001942255.1). Classification (GTDB taxonomy): domain Bacteria; phylum Actinomycetota; class Actinomycetes; order Streptosporangiales; family Streptosporangiaceae; genus Nocardiopsis. The sequence continues at coordinate 95,599 of NZ_MKKC01000060.1, read as the reverse complement.
GAGGAGATGGGTGCCCCCGGCATCGAGAACTGCGACTACACCACGCTCGACCACTACCCCGTCGTGCTGGGAGGGCTCGTCGTCTTCGGCGGCCTGCTCATCCTCCTGACCTTGCTCGTCGACGTCGCCGTCCCGATGTGGAGGAGACGGAGTCCAGGTCCGTGGCTGGCCTGGACGCCGCTGATCGCCGTCCCCTACCTGGTGTTCTACCTGCTCACCGCAGGGTGGGGCGGGCCCGGATCCTGACGCGTGCGTCGGGTGCGCCGCCTGGACCGGGCGTTCGCACCTGCCGAGGTGCTGGCGAAGACCGTCCCCGGAGCGCCGCCGCGTCGAGGAGCCGCCCCGGAACGGGCGGTCGGTCCCGACGGCCGTCCCGTCCGACGGATCGGGGCGTGCCAACGGCTCCGGGCCGCCTCCCCCTCGGGGAGACGGCCCGGACGCACGGGTGTGCGCGACTAGCGCGGCACGCGGTCGGCCAGCCAGGCCTCGACGTCGGCGGAGGTGCGCGGCAACCCCGCCGACATGACGCGGCACCCGTCCTCGGTGACCAGGACGTCGTCCTCGATCCGCACGCCGATGCCCCGGTACTCCTCCGGCACGGTGAGGTCGTCGGGCTGGAAGTACAGGCCCGGCTCGACGGTGAGCACCATGCCCGGCTTCAACTCGCCGTACAGGTGGACCTCCTGGCGGGAGACCGCGCAGTCGTGCACGTCCATGCCGAGCATGTGGCCGGTCCCGTGCAGGGTGTACCGCCGTTGGAGGCCCTGCTCCAGGACACGGTCGACCGGCCCCTCCAGCAGGCCCCACTCGATCAGGCCCTCGGCCAGCACGCGCTGGGCGGCCTCGTGGTAGTCGGTGAACCGTCGCCCCGGGGCGACGGCGGCGACACCGGCCTCCTGGGCGGCGTGGACGAGGTCGTACACCGCGCGTTGGAGGTCGGTGAAGGTGCCCGACACCGGGATGGTGCGGGTGACGTCGGCCGTGTACAGCGTGGTGGTCTCCACGCCCGCGTCCAGCAGCAGCAGGTCGCCGTCGCGCACCGGACCGTCGTTGCGGGTCCAGTGCAGGGTGGTGGCGTTGGCCCCGGAGGCGGCGATCGTGCCGTAGCCGACGTCGTTGCCCTCCACACGGGCGCGTAGGAAGAACGTGCCCTCCACGAAGCGCTCGGAGGTGTCCCTGGCGTTCGGCAGGGCGGCGACCACGTCGTTGAAGCCGCGCACGGTGGCGTCCACGGCCAGCTGCAGCTGGCCGATCTCCCACTCGTCCTTGACCAGGCGGTGGTCGGCCAGGGTGACGCCCAACTCCTCGTCGAGTTCGGCGGACTCGGCGCGGGCCTCGTCGTCGGCGTCGGCGCGCGCCTCGTCCACGATCGCGTCCAGTTCGGCGTCGTGGCCACGCACGATGCGCGTGGTGACGTCACCCGAGCGCAGGGCTTCGGGCAGCGCGCGCACGTCGGCGGTGGGCGCGCCCAGCAGATCGGCTGCCTCGTCCAGACTGTTGCGGCGCCCGGTCCACAGCTCACCGTAGTGGCCGAGCCAGAACTCGCCGTTGTCGCGGTTGGAGCGCGGCTTGAGGTAGAGCAGCGCGTCGTGGCCGCCCTCGGCCCGCGGGGTCAGCACCAGGCAGCCGCCGTCGGAGGTGTCGCCGGTCAGGTAGGCGTATCCGGTGGCGGCACGGAAGGGGTACTCGGTGTCGTTGGACCTGGTCAGCAGCTTCCCGGCGGGGACGACGAGACGGTCGCCGGGGAAGGCGGCGCTGATCGCGGCGCGACGGCGGGCGGTGTGCTCGGCCTGTTCGACGGGCTCCAGATCGCGGCGCTCCGTGTCGGCCCACCCCGTGCGCATCCACGCGGCGAGTTCGTCGGAGACCGACTGCGCCTGGCCGTTCTTGCGTGGGGTGAACACGAAGCCGTCCTGCTCGGGGCACTGCTGGTCGCTCACGTCGTGGCACTCCTGGGTCGCGTGACGGTCGGCCGCTCGTGGGCGGCCCGTGCGACCCATCGTACGGCGGCGCCGCCCGCCTGACCGCTCCACGGACATAGCGGCCCCCATAACGTCGGACGCGAGCGGTGGACGGACCCACGCGCATGCGTATCGCCTGCCCCAGGAGGTTCCCAGGCCACTCGCGCACCTCTCCCAGACATAGCACATAACGTTCGCATCACGCTCTGGATCGCCGGTGTGACCGTACGTTCTGGGCGGGCGCGCGTGGAGGCCACGCCCACGCTGACCGGTCGACCGGTCAGCCGTCCAGGTCCCGGGTGAAGCCGATGGCCTCCACATAGGGCCACGCCGCCACCTCGTGCCGCTCCAGACGCCGGTAGCCGAGCCGGTCGTACAGGGCGATCGCCTCGGGCTGGGAGGGTCCGGTGAACAGCCGCACCCGGGTGTAGCCCAGGTCGCGCGCGGCCCCTTCCAACGCGGCCATGATCCGGCGCGCCAGACCGCGGCGACGGTGCCGGTGCGAGGTCCAGACCCGCTTGAACTCGGCGGTGTCCGGCACGGCCGTACGCCCGTCCTCGTAGGGGCGCAGAGCCCCGCCCGCGACGACCTGGCCGTCCATCTCGGCCAGGACCACGCGACCGCGCGGCGCCGCGAACTCCGTGACCGGGTAGCGCGCCAGCTCCTCGGCGGCATCGCGCGCGCCGTAGCGCTCGGTGTACTCCTCCAGGAGTCCGGCGAGCAACCCGTCCATCCGGTGGTCGTCGTGGTGGACCCGCGTGATCCGGATCGTCCCGTCCGGTGCGGCGTCCGTCGCCGCCGCTCCCGATCCGGCGCCCGTGCCGTGGGCCTGCCTCACCGTCGTCCTCCTCGCGTGCGCGTGCACCGGTCAGGACGGAGTGCGGGGCTCCGGCACCGGCGGGGTCGACAAGAGCGTACGCGCTCGCAGCGGCCGGAGCCCGTTCTCGACCCGGTACCCGGCGGCCAGGAGCCGTTCGCGGGCGGCGTCGGCGCTGCGCACGGTCGCCTCGTCGAAGATCAGGTTGTAGTAACGCTCGGGGACGCGGTTCAGGCCCGTGCGCAGGGCGCGCAGCGCGGCGGTGGCCGCCGCGCCCGACCCGGGCGCTCGGGCAGGACACCGTAGGCGCGGCGGGCCCACCCCGGCAGGGCGGCGTAGGCGAGTGCGCCCACGGGGAACCACAGCGGTTTGAGCGGGGCGAGCCAGGACAGGCGGTCCGGCACGGCGGGCCAGAGCAGGAACCGCACCGCCCGACGCGCCTCGGGGGTGACGCGCAGCTCGGGCCGGACCGAGGCGAGGTAACGGCGCATCTGGGCGACGTCGCGGGGCACGTCGTCGGGGTCCAGTCCGACGTAGACGGCCGCGCGCGCCCGTTCGTCGACGTAGCGGTCCATCTCGCGGGCGGTCAGCGCGAGCCCGGCGCGGTGGGTCGTCTCCAGGTAGGAGGAGACCTCGGCGCAGTGCACCCACACGAGCAGGTCGTGCTCGTCGACGCGGTGGCCCCTACCGGTGACGGGGTCGCGAAAGCGCAGGGCGCGGTGCACTCTGCGGACGCGCGCGCCCAGCCGCTCGGCCTCGTCGGGGCTCCCGTAGGTGGTGACCGCCACGAAGTGCGCCGTGCGCAGCAGCCGTCCGGTGGGGTCGGACCGAAAATCCGAGCGCTGCCACACCCCCTGCATCGCGACCGGGTGCAGCGCCTGGAGCATGAGCGCGCGCACGCCCGCCACCCACATCGAGCGGTCCAGGTGGATCTTCCAGGTGACGCTCTCCGGGGCGGCGACGGTCGGCTGCATCCGGTCTCCTCACAGGGCTGGCACCGCGGACTTGGCCTCCAACATACGACCGGGCCGGGCCGTCTTCGGGGCGGGTCCCCGAAGTGCCCGGCCCGTCTGGCGGTCCCCGGAGCGGGCCCGGCTCCGGGGGCGGCCCTCAGTCGCCGCGCCCCCTGAGGTAGGCCAGGACCGCCCGGACGCGGCGGTGAGCGCCCTCGTCCGGGGGAAGGTCGAGCTTGGCGAGGATGTTGCCGACGTGCTTGCCGACCGCCGCGTCGCTGACGGTCAGGTGGCGGGCGATCGCGCCGTTGGAGTGGCCCTCGGCCATCAGGCCCAGCACCTCCCGTTCCCGCGGTGTGAGCCGCCGCAAAGGGTCGGCGCCGCGGCGGAGCAGCTGGCGGACCACCTCGGGGTCCACGACGGTGCCCCCGTCCACGACCTGACGCAGCACCGAGGCGAACTCCCGCACGTCCGCGACCCTCTGCTTGAGGAGGTAGCCCACCCCCCGCCCGTTCCCGGAGTCCAGCAGGTCGGTGGCGTAGCTCAGCTCGACGTACTGGCTCAGCGCCACCACGGCCAGCCCGGGGTCGCCGCGGCGCAGGCGCACAGCCGCGCGCAACCCCTCGTCGGTGAGGTCCGGCGGCATGCGGATGTCGGTGACCACGAGCCCGGGACGGTGTTCGGCGACCGCCTCGACCAGCGCTTCCCCGTCGCCCACCGCGGCGACGACCGGGAACCCGAACCGCTCAAGGACCCCCACCAGCCCCTCCCGGAGCAGTACGCCGTCCTCGGCCAGGACGGTCGGCACGGGGGTCACAGCCCCGGCGTCGGCGGGATCGGGCCGCACGGCAGCTCCACTCTGATACGCGTCGGTCCCCCGACTGGACTGGACAGGTCCATTGTGCCGCCCATGACCGCGACCCGGTCCCGCAGCCCGGTCAGACCGCTGCCCCCGGCCGGGTCCGCGCCGCCCACGCCGTCGTCGGCGACCTCGACGACCAGCGTGTCCGGTACCGGGCCGTCATCGGGCGCCACGTGCGCGCGGACGGCGGCGGCGGTGGCCTCGGCGTGCTTGTGGACGTTGGTGAGCGCCTCGGCGACGACGAAGTAGGCGGTGCCCTCCACGTGCGTGGGCAGGCGGCCGGGGATCTCGGTGTCCACGCGGGTCGGGACGCGGGCGTGGTCGGCGAGTTCGGCCAGCGCGGCGGGCAGTCCCCGGTCGGTCAGCAATCTGGGGTGGATGCCGCGCACGAGTCCGCGCAGCTCGTCGATGAGGTCGTTGGCCTTGGCCTGGGCGGCGGCGACCCTGTGGTCGGCCTCGGAGGACTTCTCCAGGTCGAGCCGGGCCAGGCCGAGGTCCACGGACAGGGCGACGAGCCGCTGCTGGGCGCCGTCGTGCAGGTCGCGTTCGATGCGTCGGCGTTCGTACTCGAAGGCGCTGACCAGGCGGGCCCGGGACTCGGTGACCTCGGTGAGTTCGGCGCGCAGCTCCTCCCGGGGCGGCCCGACCAGCAGGGCCCGGGCGAGGACCGCGTGCCCCTGGGCGAGCGTGCCGCAGGTGTAGAGCAGCAGGACCAGGAGCACCGGGCTGACGAGGGCGAGGGGGATCGCCTGCTCCGGCGCGGTGATGGCGTGGGCGCCCAGGGAGATCGCCGTGTCGGGTTCCGCGTACAGCAGGAACGGGGCGAGCGCCATCACCGCGCCCGCGCCACCCAGGGCGACCAGGACCAGCAGGACGAGTCCGCTCGCCGGCAGCAGCAGGCACATGTAGGCGGCCTCGCGCCAGGTCGCGCCCTCTGTGTACCGCGTGCGGACCCACCCCCACAGGCCCGGCGGCGGCGAACGGTGGCCGCTGTCGACCGGCCCGGCGAAGACGATCCGCAGGCGTCGGCGCTCCAACGCGCCCAGCGGAAGGGCGATCAGCGGGGAGAAGACCGCGATCATCACCAGCCCCACGAGGAAACCGATGAGGGCGGGCTCACCGATCCGCACGGTGTCCCAGGGACGGCTTGCCATCGTGCCCAGGACCATGGCCCAGGGCAGGTACAGGGGCAACGCCACCACGGCCACGGCGATGCCGACGACCACGGTGGTCACCGAGTGAAGCAGGGCCCGCCAGGGCCACACGGTGAGGAGGAAGCGCGGGCGGGCCATGGCCTGGGCGAGGGAGCCCCGCCGCCGCGACGCGGTGTCGAGCGTTGTCATGCCCTCAACGGTAGGAGCCGGACGTCGGGGCCGGAATCGGTCCCGCCCCCGTCCGCGTGGTGGGTCCACCCCTACCTCCCGGGCCCGTGGTCCCGGCGCGGCCGTCCCAGCTCAGGACGGTAGGGTGGGGCGACGTGAGCGCGAAACCTCTGATCCCCGATGTCCTGGCTGCCCGGTACGCGTCCGCGGAGCTGGCCCGACTGTGGTCCCCCGAGTACAAGGTGGTCGCCGAGCGGCGGCTGTGGCTGGCGGTCCTGCGCGCGCAGGCGCGTCTGGGCGTCGACGTGCCCGACGGCGTCGTGGCCGACTACGAGAAGGTGCTCGACCAGGTCGACCTGGCCTCCATCGCCGAACGCGAGCGGGTCACCCGGCACGACGTCAAGGCCCGGATCGAGGAGTTCAACGCCCTGGCGGGCCACGAACACGTCCACAAGGGCATGACTTCACGCGACCTGACCGAGAACGTCGAGCAGCTCCAGATCCGCGACAGCCTGCTGCTGGTGCGCGACCGCGCGGTGGCGCTGCTGGCCCGGTTGGCCGACCTGTCCGCCCGGTACGGCGGCACCGTGATGGCGGGCCGGTCGCACAACGTCGCCGCGCAGGCCACCACGCTCGGCAAGCGGTTCGCGTCGATCACCGACGAGGTGCTGGTCGCCCACGGCCGCCTGGAGGAGCTGATCGCCCGCTACCCGCTGCGCGGGATCAAGGGTCCGGTCGGCACCGCCCAGGACATGCTGGACCTGCTCGGCGCGGACCCCGCGTCGCTGGCGTCGCTGGAGGACGAGGTCGCCAGCCATCTGGGGTTCGAGCACCGCCTGACCAGCGTCGGCCAGGTCTACCCGCGCTCGTTGGACTTCGAGGTGCTGACCGCGCTGGTTCAGCTGGCCGCGGGCCCGTCGTCGCTGGCCAAGACGGTGCGGCTGATGGCGGGGCACGAGCTGGTCACCGAGGGGTTCGCGGAGGGCCAGGTCGGCTCCTCGGCGATGCCGCACAAGATGAACACGCGCTCGTGCGAGCGGGTCAACGGACTGGCCGTGATCCTTCGCGGGTACGCCTCCATGGCCGGTGAGCTGGCGGGCGACCAGTGGAACGAAGGCGACGTGTCGTGCTCGGTCGTGCGCCGCGTGGCGCTGCCGGACGCGTTCTTCGCCTTCGACGGGCTCGTCGAGACCATGCTGACCGTGCTCGACGAGTTCGGCGCCTTCCCCGCGGTGATCTCCGCCGAACTGGACCGCTACCTGCCGTTCCTGGCCACGACCAAGATGCTGATGGCCGCGGTGCGCGCGGGGGTGGGGCGCGAGACCGCGCACGAGCTGATCAAGGAGCACGCGGTCGCCTCCGCCCTGGCGATGCGCCAGGAGGGTTCGGGCAACCGCCTGCTGGACCGGCTGGCCCAGGACGAGCGCTTCCCGCTGGGCCGGGCGGAGTTGGACGCGCTGCTGGCCGACCGGATCACGTTCACCGGCGCGGCGGCCGACCAGGTGGCGGCGGTGGTGGAGCGTGTCGCGCGGATCGCGCAGGAGCACCCCGAGGCGGCCGCGTACTCGCCCGGGTCCATCCTCTAGCGCGGGCGAGGCGCGCGTCCGGGCAGGACGTTCCGGGGCCCGGTGCAGGGGCCGGAGACGAGCGGCGGCCCCCGGACCCCGGCGCGTCCGCGACGCCGGTTACGGAGCGCGAACGATGCCCACCCCGCGGTCGGCTGCGGCCACCGCGGGGTCGATCGCGCCGGTGTCGGCGTGGGCGAGCAGGCGCGAGGTGACCGTCGTGGCCGCGTGCGGGGAGGAGTCGGCGAGCACGCGCTCCCACCACAGGGCCGCCACCCCGGCCACGTGCGGGCACGCCATGCTGGTGCCGTTGAACGCGACCAGACCGCCGCCCGAGCGGGCCGAGAGTACGCCCACACCCGGCGCACTGATCTGCGGGAACGTGTTGGAGAACGGGGCGATGGTCAGTCCGGACTCCCCTTCTGCGAGCGCGCCGACCGACACCACGCCCTCGGCGGCGGCGGGAAGGGAGACCGCGATCTCGTAGTCGGGGTGCACGCCGCGCCGACTCTCGTTGCCCGCCGCCGCCACGACCACGGTGCCCGAGCCGAACGCCGCGCGCGCCCGGAGCAGGTCGAGCAGCGAGTCGAAGATCCGCAGGTTCGCCCGGTAGGACTCCAGTGCGGAGGAGGTGGCCAGGTCGGCGGGCCACCCCTGGTCGATGAGCCTGGAGACCAGGCCGGGGAAGTCGTAGCCGAGCGACATGGACACCACGTGCGCGCCCTGGTCGGCTGCCCACTGAATGCCCTTGAGCAGCATGTCGGAGTCGCCCCGGCCGTGGTCGTCCAGGACCTTGCCGACGAGGCCGCGCTCGACACCGCGGGCCACGCCGATCCGGGTGCCGTCGACGTCGCGGCCGAAGACGGTGCCCGCCACGTGCGTGCCGTGGCCCTGCCGGTCACCGTTCCCGGAGCCGGTGAAGTCCTGCTGCACCAGGTCGACTCCGGTGAACGCCGGATGGTCGGAGTCGATACCGGTGTCCAGGACCGCCACGGTCACTCCCGCGCCGGTGGCCGCGGAGGTGTCCGCGCCCACGGCGCCGACACCCCAGGTACGGGTGTCGTCGACGGTGGTGGCGGTGTCGGAGTCGTGCGGCGCTGGTTCGATGAGGAGGGTGGGCATGACGGGGGCGACCGCGCGCACCCGTGGATCGCGCACGACGTCGTCGAGGTCGTTCTTGTCCATGTCCAGGACCTCGACGACGGGCTCGCCGGCCGCTTCGAGGGTGGCGGCGCGTGCTGCGGGGCTCCTGAAACCGCCGAGATCGAAGGGGCCGGTGGTGACGGGGGTCCCGGTGTCGCGCAGGACGGTGCACTTCTGCCGCATGAAGTCTCCTGAGGGTCGGACGTGGTGACCCCGTGTCCGTCATGGGCCACCACCCTGGTAGTACACCCGTGACCCATGGTGACGCCAGTACCTTTCGGGGCACAGATCCATGTCACCCGGATGAGCCAGTTCACTTTCGCTAACAGTGGGAGCGAAAGTGAACGGGTATTACGCTGGTGGTGTCAGCACTCGAACCCCGGAGTCCCCATGACCGACCCCTCGTCCTTCGCCACCGCCCTGTGGACCCTGCTGATCAGCGCCGCGTTCGTCCTGGCCCTCGGTCTGGCGATCATCTCCGACATGGCCCTGCGCCGCCGCGAGGACCGCGCTGCGGCGACCCGCCGCCGCGCTGAGAGCGCCGAGTCCGCCGCCCGGAACGGCCACCCGGCCGCGCGCTGAGTCCGGACCCACGTCGCGCCCGCGCTCACGCACCGTGCACACGCACCCGGACGACGTCCGCCACCGCGCACGGGCCCGGGGGGCGTCACTCCGCGGGCGCCGCCGGGCCGCGCTCCGGACACACCAAGCGGGCGAACAGGTCCGGATCCACGTTGCCGCCCGAGACCACCGCGACCGTCGCCCCGGGCCGTCCCCGTTCGGTGGCCACCCGTCCCGCCATGACCGCGGCTGCGGCCAGGGCGCCGCTCGGCTCGGCCACCAGGCGGGCGCCGTACGCCAGGGCGGCCACGGCACGGGCGATCTCCTCCTCGCTGACCGTCACCACCTCGGTCAACCGTGCTGACAGGTGCGCGAAGGTCAGGTCCGACAGGCACACCCGCACGCCGTCGGCCATGGTCCGCCCGGTTTGCCCGGTCGGCCAGGCCACCCTGTGCCCGACGCGCAGGCTCTCGGCCGCGTCGGCGGCCAGTTCGGGTTCCACGCCCACCACCCGGACCGGACGCGGCCGCACGGTCATCGCGGCGGTGGCCACGCCGGAGGCGAGCCCTCCTCCGCCCACCGGGACCACGATCGTGGTCACCTCGGGCGACTGCTCCAGGATCTCCAGACCCACGGTGCCCTGTCCGGCGATCACCCGGGGGTCGTCGAAGGGAGGGACGAGGGTGGACCCCTCCCCCTCCGCCAACTCCAGCGCGACGGCCGACCGCCGCTGCGGGGACACCATCACCAGGCGCGCTCCGCACGCGCGCATGCGGTCGACCTTCACCCGCGGCGCCCCCTCGGGGACGACCACCGTGCACGCCACCCCCTCCTCACGCGCCGCGTGGGCCAGCGCCAGACCGTGGTTGCCCGACGAGTGCGTGACCACACCCGCCGCACGCTGGTCCTGGTCGAGCAGCGCGACGGCGTTGGTGGCGCCGCGCAGTTTGAACGCGCCGGTCGGCTGCAGACTCTCGGGCTTGACGAGGAAGGGCGGGGCCCCGGCGGGTCCGGCCGTCAGGGGCGTGCGCACGACGCGGCCCTCCACACGGGTGGCGGCGGCGCGCACGTCGTCAGCGGTGACCAAGTCCATCCCGCGGGTATGCCCCGCACCCGTGCGGCCACACCGGTTCGTTCCCGGCGCGCCGCCGATCTCAGGCCACGACGACGTACTTCTCCCACGGGAAGACGACGCCGTCGTCGTTGGCTTCCACCACCCGCCCGTCCGCCGAGTGGCACGAGCCCTTCATCACCTTGATGCGGGTGTTGGTCGAGTTCACCACACCGGCCGTCTCGGCGGGGATGCGCAGACAGCCGCTGGGGTTCGCCCGGTGCACGGAGGCTCCGTCCAGTTTGACGAAGACGATCTCGCCCCTGGCTGCGGCGGCGGGCGACGCGGTGCTCAGGGCGAGCACGGCGGCGGTGGCGAGGACACTGGGCGCGGAGAGCGGTCTGCGCATGATTGACTCCTTTGAGGATTCTTGTCGCTACTGTCCGTAATTGACCTGAGAGCAGATCTACCACGTGCGAACCTCGCGCGCACTCACCGCGCCCGGCGGGCCGCCCCCGAGTCGCGCGAGGCCGAGCGGTGGGCCGCGGAGCCCGACGAGCGCCGCGGCCGGGTGGGCTGGGGGTGGTGCTCGCTCAGACCGTGAGGCCGGCCGCCGGGATCGGCAGGGTGGGCAGGCGGCCCGCGACGGCCGACGGGTCGCCGGTCCAGTCGAGCGCGCTGATCTGGGCGACGGTACGGCGGCCGGAGACCGCCCGGGCGAGTTCGAAGGCGCTGGCGCGCAACTCCAGGTCGGGGTCGGCGCCCAGTCGCCACTCCTGACCGGTGTCGGTGGCCAGCACCCGCACACCGGGCAGGGCCGCGTCCCAGCCGCGCGCGTGGAAACCCAGGATGAGCCCGGCGACCTGGTCGGCGCACTCGGTCTGGGCGCCCAGGCCCAGCGCGCCGCGCAGGTCGTTCTCGTGGTGCCACACGTCGAACGCGGGCAACGTGAAGCGGGTCCTGGTCTGGGTGGCGAAGACCTCCAGGAGCGCGGGCGTGGCGGCTCGCCATTCCTCGCAGATCGCCGGCAGGTCCGCTTCGGCGCGCTCGGCCACCTGTCGGACGGTGTCCTCGTCCTCGGAGGGAGGGACCAGGCCTCGGGCGCCGACGTCGACGGCCACGCCCGCCAGATGGGCGTAGGTCTGGCGCACGTTCATGCGGGCAGGGCGGGGACGGGGGCGGCGACCTGGTCGGGCGTGAGCTCGGCGGCCAGGTCGAGAAGCCTGTTCTGGCAGTCGGTGTAGACGCTCGTGGAGTCCATGGGAACACGCTACCGAACGGCGTTCTGACCGTAGGCGGTGCGGCGCCGTTCCCGGTGGTCACGTCGCCGGCCGTGACGACTCCGAACGGCATGGCCCGCTCCCATTTTAACTTCCGGAGAAGTAGTTTCTAGAGAAACAATCATGCCGAACAACGGCCACCGCCACGGCATTCCCCAGGGGCCGGGGAGCTGGGGCGCGCGTTCATCCACAGGCACGTTCGGTATCCACTGAGCGTCACCGAAACGTGCTATCCCTGACAGTGGCGGATACCGCGACGGTCACCGGGAGTCATCGCGGCCGAGCGCGGCTGGAGAGCACAGGAGAAGGAGGAGGGCGCCGACCGCCCGAACGGGCGCCCGACACCCCCCATGGCCACCACCCTCGACCCTCGACGGAACGTCCCACACCAGCACCGGAACACCCACGACGACACCGGCCGCACCCTGGCCGACCGCGAGCCCGTCGTGTTGGCCGACGCCCTCGACGAGGTCCTCGACGTGCTCAGTCGGGCAGGAACGAACGGACCGGCTCAATCGGCCCCACGATGCGCGCGTTGACCTCGGGCAGCTGCTCGGCGGGCGCCCACAGCTCCAGGATCGCCCGGCCGCTGGCCTGACGCGCCGAAAACCGGGCGGCGAGGGCCACGTCACGCGCCTGCACGTGGTCGCGGCCCTCGCGTCGCGGGCCGGTCCCACTCGCGGGCGATGCGCACCGCGTAGTCCTCGTTCGGGACGGGGTGGACGATCGGCCCCCAGGCAGGCGCGAGAAGGTGATGCCGCGCCGAGAGCGACCTTCGAGGGCGGTGATGGGCGCCGGGCGGGCCACTGGCGCCACCCGGACGCACGTCGAGCACACCGCACCCGCCTCACATCGACCGAACGAGCATCTTGGGAAGTCGTGAACCACACCGCACCCCGTTTTTACCGTCGGAGGCGAAAATCGGCCCAGGCACGGGGAACACTGGACCTGTACGAAGCGTTCTCACAGGTGAAGCGCCCCACAGGACCCCAGGAAGACCCCGTCCGCCCTACTCTCCACGAGGCGCTCACACAATCCACGCGCGGGTGCTGGTGCCCGTGTCGGCAATGGGGGTTACCGACACGTACTCAGACGCCCACCCGCCTTCCCAGCGGCCGGACCGCACTCAGTGCACACTGGCCGCGCACGCTGTGGCCCGCGTTGGGGGACGCGGGCCACAGCTATGTTCCGGAGGCGGTCAGCCGCCGCCCCGCGTACGGCTGCGCCCGCGGAACTCTGCGACGACCTCCCCGCCCCGGCGGACGGTCACGTCGACCACCCCGTTGCGCCCGTAGGCGACCCGCTCCACGGCCGTGGCCACCAGCACGTCGCCCTCATGGACCGGGGCCACGAAGGTGATGTCGGCCCCCGCCGCCACCGTCACCCCGCGCCCGTCCCGGTTGCAGGCGCACGCGAACGCGGTGTCGGCCAGCGTGAACACGAACCCTCCGTGCGCGATGCCGTGCCCGTTGACCATCAGCGGCCCCACGGACATCTCCACCGTCGCGGTGCCCGGCCCGGCCTCCACCAGCCGCATCCCCAGGTTCCTGGACGCCTGGTCGGCCTCGAACATCCGCCACGCGGTCTCGTTACCGCCGAGGGCCTCCCCGATCCGGCTCATGAGTCGAAGTCCACGGTCACGGCGTCGGTCTCGGGCAGCGCCTGGCACGACAGCGCGTATCCGGCCTCGACCTCCTCCTCGGACAGGGCGTAGTTGCGCCGCATGCGCACGCTTCCGTCGCACACCCTCACCCGGCACGTTCCGCACACCCCGCCCTTGCAGGCGAAGGGCAGGTCCGGGCGGTAGCGCTGTGCCGCGTCCAGGACCGGCACACCCCGCGGCAGGGTCAGCGTGGTGGTCCGTCCGTCCAGGACGACCGTGACCTCGCTGGCCGGGCCGTCCACACCGGGCTCCTCGTGGCGCACCTGCGGCGGGGGTTCGTCGCCCTCGACGAAGAACAGCTCCTGGTGGACGCGCCCATCGGGCACGCCGCGCTGTCGCAGCACCGTCCGGGCGTCGGTCACCATCTCGTAGGGCCCGCACAGCCACCAGTGGTCGGCGGCGTCGGCGGCCACCACCGTGTCGAGTAGTTCCTCCAGCTTGGCGGCGTCCAGCCGCCCGGTGAACAACTCGGCCTCGCGCGGCTCCCGGGAGAGCACGTGGACGAGCTCGAAGCGCGGGCCGAACGCGTCCTTGAGGTCGGCCAGATCATCGGCGAACATCACGGTGTCGCTGCGGCGGTTGCCGTACAACAGCACCACGTGGGAGTCGGTGCCGCGCAGCAGGGACGCCGCCATCGACAGCATGGGCGTGATGCCCGACCCGGCGGCGACCATCACGTGCCGCCCGGAGGCGGTCAGGTCGGGGCAGAACCGCCCCGTGGGAGCGCCCACCTCGATCTCCTGGCCCGGCCGCACCTCGTCGACGAGCCATGACGAGAACAGTCCCCCGGGCACCAGGCGCACACCCACCCGGGGGGCCTGGCCCACGGCCGAGCAGATGGAGTAGCTGCGGCGCTCCTCCACCCCGTCCACGACGCGGCGCAGGGTCAGCGACTGCCCGGCGGCGAAGGCGTACTCCTCGGCCAGATGGTCGGGCACGTCGAAGGTGACGGCGACGGCGTCGTCGCACAGCCGCTCGACGCCGGCCACCCGCAGCCGGTGGAACGCGGCGCCCCGGCGCGGCGGCGCGGTCTCGGTGGCGGTCGTGGTCATCAGACCTCCTTGACGTGCTCGAAGGGTTCGAGGCAGGAACGGCAGCGGTGCAGCGACCGGCAGGCGGTCGCACCGAACCGGGACAGCTCCTCGGTGTCGGCGGTCCCGCAACGGGGACAGCGCGGGACGGTCCGGGTGGGTGACAGGGTCAGCGGAACCGGACCGGATGCGCGGCGCGGCGCGCCCCCGGGCGGCGAGATGCCGTGCTCGGCGAGCTTGCGCCGGCCCTCGTCGGTGATCCAGTCGGTGGTCCAGGCCGGGGCGAGGGCGGTGCGCACCTCGACCCGGTCGAACCCCGCCGCGCGCACGGCGCGGTCGACGTCGGCGCGCATCTCGGCGATGGCCGGACAGCCCGTGTAGGTGGGCGTGATCCACACCGCGACGGTGCCGTCGTCCTCCACCGCCACGTCCCGCAGGATGCCCAGGTCGGCGAGGGTGAGCATGGGCAGTTCGGGGTCGGTGACCGCCGCCGCCGCCGACCTGGCGCGAGCGCGCGCCTGCTCCCTGGTCACGGTCACCATGTCGCCTCCGGGTGCTCGCGGGCCACCTTCTGGAGCTCGTCCAGGAGGGGGGCCAGGTCGGGGGTGTGGACGCCGTCGCGCCCGGCCACGGCGGGCTCGGGGAAGGCGGGCGGCGCGTCGAGCGTGGCGGACGTCAGGACATGGGTCAGGACGTCGTGCACCTCTGCGCGCACGGTCGCCGGGTCCACGGCCACTCCCTGGTCGGCCAGCCCGGCCTCGGCGGGGTGGGCGGCGAACGGCTCGCCGGTCATCGGCCACACGTCGGCCACGGCTTGGGCCACGCGTTCGCGGGAGTAGGGGGTTCCGTCGCCCAGGCGCAGAACCCAGGAGACCGCGTACTCGCGGTGGTAGGCGAGTTCGTGCACCGCCTTGGCGGCGATCGCGGCCAGGACTGGGTCGCGGCTGTCGACCAGACGGGTGAACACGGCCAGCCGGACGCTGGAGAGCACCAGGAGGGTGACGACCGCGCGCGCGAAGTCGCCCCGGGGAGCCTCGGCCAGGTGCACGTTGCGGAACTCGCCGACGGACCGGCGGTAGGCGAAGGCGTCCTCGTCGCGTCCGGTGCCGTCGGCCTGTCCGGCCCGCGCGAGCAGCAGCCGCGCCTGGCCGAGCAGGTCGAGCGCGATGTTGGCCAGGGCGACCTCCTCCTCCAGTTCGGGGGCGTCGGTCACCCAGTGGACGAGCCGTTGCGCCTGGACGAGCGCGTCGTCGCCGAGCATCTGGCAGTACAGCGCCAGATCGGCGCCGTCCACCCCCTCGGGCAGGGTGGTGTCCACGCCCGCGAGGGCGTCGGTGAACCCGGTCCCGAAGGCCCAGCGGGCGTCGCCGCCGTGCTCCTCGCTCAGGGCCGTGTAGATCTTGTCGCCACTCATGCTTTCCTCGGTCTCGTCCCGTCACCCTCGGCCTCGGCGGGCCCCCGCCCGGGGGTCCGCTCAGATGTGCGGGACATCGTCGGGAATGGGGTAGAAGGTGGGGTGCCGGTACACCTTGTCGCCGCTGGGGTCGAAGAAGGGATCCTTCTCGTCAGGGCTGGAGGCGGTGATGTGCTCGGCGCGCACGACCCAGATGCTCACGCCCTCGTTGCGGCGCGTGTAGAGGTTGCGCGCGTTGTGCAGGGCCATGCGGTCGTCTGGTGCGTGCAGGGAGCCGACGTGGACGTGGTTGAGTCCGCGCTTGCCCCGGACAAAGACCTCGTAGAGCGGCCACTCCGGGCGCGCGGGGGTCGTGTCGCTGCTCATGACGTGGCCTCCTGGGCGTGCTTGCGGGCGTAGGCGGCGGCGGCCTCGCGGACCCACGCGCCCTTCTCGTGCGCGGCGCGGCGCCGTTCGATCCGCTCGGCGTTCTTGGGTCCGCTCCCGGAGACGACCTGTTCGAACTCCACCCAGTCGGGTTCGCCGAAGTCGTGGTGGCCGCGCTCCTCGTTCCAGACCAACTCCGGGTCGGGCAGGGTCACACCGAGCCGCTCGGCCTGGGGGACGGTCATGTCGACGAACTTCTGACGCAGGTCGTCGTTGGTGTCGCGCTTGATCCGCCAGGCCATGGACTGGGCGGTGTTGGGCGAGTCGGCGTCGGGCGGACCGAACATCATCAGCGAGGGCCACCACCAGCGGTCGACCGCGTCCTGCACCATCGCGCGCTGGGCCTTCGTGCCCTCCATCATGCGCATGAGCAGCTCGTAGCCCTGGCGCTGGTGGAAGGACTCCTCCTTGCAGATGCGGACCATGGCGCGGGCGTAGGGCCCGAAGGAGCTGCGGCACAGCGGAACCTGGTTGCAGATCGCCGCGCCGTCCACCAGCCAGCCGATCACGCGACGTCGGCGAAGGTCAGCGACGGGTAGTTGAAGATCGAGGAGTACTTCTGGCGGCCCTCGATGAGCCGCTGCGTCAGGTCGGCGCGGTCCACGCCGAGCGTCTCGGCGGCCGCGTACAGGTACAGCCCGTGCCCGGCCTCGTCCTGCACCTTGGCCAGCAGGATCGCCTTGCGACGCAGGCTGGGCGCCGAGGCGATCCAGTCGCCCTCGGGCTGCATGCCGATGATCTCCGAGTGGGCGTGCTGGGACACCTGGCGCACCAGCGTCCTGCGGTACCCGTCGGGCATCCAGTCGCGCGGCTCGATGCGCTGGTCGGCGGCGATCCTGCCGTCGAACTCCGCCTGGCGGACGTCGGCTCCCTCGGGCGGCGCCTGGGCCGTCACGGTGGACATTGCTCGCTCCCCATTCATAACCGAACGTTCGTCAGTAATTAGTATCCACCGATCCGACCTCCCGGGCAAGTACCCCCGGCGGCCGGATCGGGCAGGTCAGCGACCGGTGAAGGTCGGCGCCTCCTTCGCGAGGAAGGAGTTCACCGCGCCGACGTGGTCGGCGGTCATACCCAACCGGTTCTGCAGCTCGGCCTCCTCCTCCAACAGGGAGGGCAGCTCACGCGCGCCGGCGGCCGCCGCGCGCACCTCGCGCTTGGCAGCCGTGAACGCGAGCGTGGGCCCCGACGCCAACCGCGCGGCCACCTCGCGGGCGCGCGTGTCCCACGCGTCGTCGTCCACGACCTCCGTGACCAGACCCAGCTCCAGAGCGCGGTCGGCGCCGACCGTCTCGCCCAGCAGCATCAGCTCCATCGCCCGCGCCTGGCCAAGCGCGCGCACCAGCCGGTAGGCCAGCCCCGAATCCGAGGCCAGGCCGATCCCGGTGAACGCGGTGCCGAACTTCGCCCGACGAGCGCTGATCCGCACGTCCCCGGCCAGCGCGAAGCCCATCCCGGCGCCCACGCAGGCCCCGCCGACGCCCACCACGACCGGCACGCTGATGTCCTCCAGGGCCAGCACGATCCGGTTGTAGTGCTCCCGCACGGTGGTCAGCGCCCGCTCGGGCGCCTCCCCCAGGAAGCGGGCGTGCTCGGCAAGGTCCTGGCCCACGCAGAACGCCCGGTCCGACCCCAGCAGCAGCACCGCCCGCGCGGTCGTTGAGTCCGCGGCCTCGCGTAGCGCCGCCAGCAACTCCTCCTTGACCCCGACCGTCAGCGCGGGACTGTTCAGCCGTACCGTGGCCAGCCCGCCGCTCTCCTCGAACTCCGCCGCCCTGTGCTCGCTCACGCCGACTCTCCCTCGTCCCAGGTGTGGAAGCCCTGCCCGGTCTTCTTCCCGAGCCTTCCCTCGGCGACCCTACGGCGCAACAGATCGGGCGGCGCGAACCGGTCCCCCAGTTCCTCGGCCAGGTGTTCGGCGATGGCCAGCCGCACGTCGAGGCCGACCAGGTCGGTCAGGCGAAGCGGCCCCATCGGGTGCCGGTAGCCCAACTCCATGGCGGTGTCGATGTCCGTGGGCGAGGCCACCTCCTCCTCCACCATCCGGATCGCCTCCAGGCCCAGCGCCACGCCCAGACGACTGGTGGCGAAACCGGGTGCGTCTCGGACCACGATCTCGGTCTTGCCCAGGGCGGCCACCCAGCCGCGGACGACGGCCACGACCGACGCGTCGGTGTCCGGGGCGGTGACGATCTCCACCAGTTTGGAGGCGGGGACGGGGTTGAAGAAATGGATGCCCAGGAACCGGCCGGGCCGCCGCAGCGCCGCGGCCAGGTCGGTGACCGACAGCGAACTGGTGTTGGAGGCCAGGACGGTCTCCTCCCCGACGGCCGCCTCGGCGGCGGCCAGCACGGCGATCTTCAGGTCGGGCCGCTCCGGGACCGCCTCGACGACCAGGCCCGTGTCTGCGGGGATGGCGGCGGTGTCGGTGACGGTGGACAACCGCGCCAGCAACGTCTGCGACCCGGTGTCGATCCTGCCGCGCACGCGCGCCCGCTCCAGCCCCGCGGCCACCCGGCCCCGTCCCTCCTCGGCGGCGGCGTCGGCGGCCTCCACGAGCACCACGTGCGCGCCCGAGGTGAGGAACTGCTGGACGATCCCCGCGCCCATGGTGCCGCCGCCGATGACGGCGACGGTCGCTGGAACACCCGTGTCGGTGCTGCTCAAGGCTTCTTCCTCTCCAGGAATCGGGTCATCCGGTCGTGTTTGTCGGCGCTCTCGAACAGCACCGCCTGGGTCAGGTCGTCGGCGATCGGGTGGGCGCCCTCGGCGTCCAAAACCATCTTGGTCATGCGCAGTGCCAGCGCGGAGGAGGCGGCCATGCGGTCGATGAGGGCGTGTGCCCGGTCCCGCAGCTCCTCGGCGGGCACGACCTCGGCGACCAGGCCGTGCCGCAGGGCCGCCTCGGCGTCCAGCCGGAACCCGCCCAGCAGGACCTGCTTGGCCACGGAGAGGCCGACCAGCTCCCGAAGCCGCCAGCAGCGCCCGCACCGGCGATGATGCCCAGGCCCGGTTCGGGCTGGGCGAACACGGCACTGGGCGCGGCCAGGCGGATGTCGCACGCGTAGGCGAGTTCGGCGCCGCCGCCCAGGGCGTAGCCGTCCACGGCCGCGACCGTGGGGGCCCGCAGTCGGTGCAGGCGCTCGAACAGGCGGCTGTTGACCCCGGCCAGTGCCTCCTCCCGGCCGCGTTCGCGCAGCTCGGCGATGTCGGCGCCGCCCGCGAACACGTCCCCGTGCCCGGTGAGCAGCAGCGGCCGGGGGGCCGCCTCCACCTGGGCGCACACCTCGTGCAGTTCGGCGATCATCGTCCCGTTGATGGCGTTGCGCGCCCGGGGGCGGAACAGCTCCACGACCACGCGGTCCCCGCGCCAGTCCACGCGCAGCGTCTCGAAGCCGCCGTCCTGGCCGCCGGAGACGGAATCCTCGGTCATCAGGCTCCCCCTCAGACCCGCTCGACCAGGAGTGCGGCGCCCTGTCCCACACCCACACACAGAGCGGCCAGGCCGCGCCGGGTGTCCTCGCGCTCCATGCGGTTCAGCAGGGTGACCAGGATGCGGGCGCCGGAGCTGCCCAGGGGGTGGCCCAGCGCGATCGCGCCGCCGTCGACGTTGACGCGCTCGGGGTCCAGATCGAGCCGCCGCATGACGCCCAGGGCCTGGGCGGCGAAGGCCTCGTTGAGCTCCACGGATCCGACCTCGTCGAGCGCCCACCCGGCTCGGGCGAGCACCTTCTCCGTGGCGGGCACCGGACCCAGGCCCATGATCTGCGGGGGCACTCCGGCCGAGGCCGAGGCCACCACGCGGGCGCGGGGGGTCAGCCCGTGCCTCTCAACCGCCTCGGCGCCGGCCAGCACGAGGGCGCAGGCGCCGTCGGCCAGGGACGAGGAGTTGCCGGCCGTGACGATGCCGCCCGTGCGAAAGACCGGGCGCAGCCTGGCCAGGGAGCCCTCGTCGGTGTCGGGGCGCGGGCCCTCGTCCGCGGTGACCTCGTGGGCGGCGCCCCCGCGACCGGTGACCGTGACGGGCACGATCTCGCGGTCGAAGCGCCCGGCCTCGGCCGCGGCCACCGCCCGCCGGTGGCTGCGCAGGGCGAACGCGTCGCACTCCTGGCGGGTCAGCCCCTCCAGTACGGCGACCTCCTCGGCGGTCTCGCCCATGGACAGGGTGTAGCGCAGGTCGTTCGGGGAGGCGTCCACCGGCGCCT
Source organism: Nocardiopsis sp. CNR-923 (assembly GCF_001942255.1). Lineage (GTDB taxonomy): Bacteria > Actinomycetota > Actinomycetes > Streptosporangiales > Streptosporangiaceae > Nocardiopsis. The sequence continues at coordinate 75,345 of NZ_MKKC01000060.1, read as the reverse complement.
GTGCGTCGTGGGCGGCGAACACGGGGTTGGTGAAACGCCAGCCGAGGGAGGTGTCGGCGACCTCGCCGGGCTTGGCCCAGGGGGCGCCGGGCTTGGCCATGACCCAGGGGGCGCGGGTCATCGACTCCACGCCGCCCGCCACGACCACGTCCGCCTCGCCCGCCCGGATCGCCTGAGCCGCGGCGGCCACCGCGGTCAGGCCGCTGGCGCACAGGCGGTTGACGGTGTACCCGGGGACGCTCGGGTCCAGCCCCGCCAGCAGCGCCGCCATCCGGGCGACGTTGCGGTTGTCCTCGCCCGCCTGGTTGGCGGCGCCGAGGACCACCTCGTCCACGGAGTCACCGGGGACTCCGGACCTGCGTACGGCCTCGGCCACGACCGTGGCCGCCAGGTCGTCCGGTCGCACGGCCGACAGCGCGCCGCCGTAGCGGCCCTGAGGGGTGCGCACCCCGTCGACCAGGTAGACGTCGCTCACGCGGGGCCTCCCATGTTGAGGGCGGTGACGTGCGCCACCGCCGCGTGTGAACTCATCGGCACCCCTCCTTGACACCGCTGCCCGGGGACTGCCTTAATGCATTAGTAACTGAACGTTCGGTCAGTTAGCAAGTCGGCTCGCCCCCCGCGGCGGGCCACCGCCCATCTCGCGCGCCGACCGCGCCGCCGTACCCGTCCAGGCGTCCGATCCGGCGGCGCGCCGCGCACGGTACACGGAGAGTCCCAACATGGCCAGCGACGACACCATCCGGCGGTCGACCGGTCCCGCCCCCAGCACCCGCCTCGGCCAGGCGCCCGCACCCGACCTGCTGGACCCGGCCGAGCGCATGAGTGTCGAGGAGCTGCGCGCCCTGCAGCTGGAGCGCCTGAAGCGGACCCTGGAGCACGCCTACACGAACGTGCCCCTGTACCGGAGGAAGTTCGACGAGGCCGGCGTCCGCCCCGAGGACCTGGAAGACCTGGCCGACCTGCGGCACTTCCCGCACACCACCAAGGCCGACCTGCGCGAGAGCTACCCCTTCGGCATGTTCGCCGTCCCCCAGGAGCGCATCAGCCGCATACACGCCTCCAGCGGCACCACCGGACGCCCCACCGTCGTCGGCTACACCCGCCGGGACATCGACCACTGGGCCGACGTCGTGGCCCGCTCCATCCGCGCCGCGGGCGGCCGCCCCGGCCACAAGGTCCACGTCGCCTACGGGTACGGGCTCTTCACCGGCGGTCTGGGCGCCCACTACGGGGCCGAGCGACTCGGCTGCACGGTCATCCCCGCCTCCGGCGGCCAGACCGCCAAACAGGTCCAACTCATCCAGGACTTCCAGCCCGACGTCATCATGGTCACCCCCAGCTACATGCTCACCCTGCTCGACGAGTTCGAACGCCAGGGCCTCGATCCGCGCACGACCTCCCTCAAGGTCGGGATCTTTGGCGCCGAACCCTGGACCGAACGGATGCGCCTGGAGATCGAGGAACGCTTCGACCTGCACGCCGTCGACATCTACGGCCTGTCCGAGGTCATGGGCCCCGGTGTGGCCAACGAGTGCGTGGAGACCAAGGACGGGCTGCACGTGTGGGAGGACCACTTCCTGCCCGAGATCCTCGACCCCGTCACCCACGAGGTCCTGCCCGACGGCGAGTACGGCGAACTGGCCTTCACCTCCCTCACCAAGGAGGCCATGCCCGTCATCCGCTACCGCACCCGCGACCTGACCACCCTGCGCCCCGGCACCGCCCGACCCATGCGCCGCATGGACAAGGTCACCGGCCGCAGTGACGACATGATCATCCTGCGCGGCGTCAACGTCTTCCCCACCCAGATCGAGGAGATCGTCCTGGGCCTGGACGGCCTGGCCCCGCACTTCCAACTGGTGCTCACCCGTGAGGGACGTCTGGACCGGATGGCCGTGCGCGCGGAGGCCCGCGCCGACCGGACCGACCAGCAGCGCGCCGAACTCGCCCACAGCCTCACGGCCGCCATCAAGGACCGGGTCGGCGTCAGCGTCACCGTCGACGTCGTCGGCCCCGAGGGCATCGAAAGGTCGGTGGGCAAGTTCCGCCGCATCATCGACCAGCGCCCCCGCTGACCGCGCCCGGGGCGGACCCCGCCCCCCCCGCGCCGCGCGTGCCCCCGACCCCGTCCACCGGCGCGGGGACACGCGCGGAGCCGCGTCAGGCCTTCCTGGCCACGCCCCCGTACTCGGCCACCGGACGCACCTCGCCCACCTCGGTGTTCCCCGGCCGCCACAGAGAGCACGAGACCACCCCCGGCTCCAGCAGTTCCAGGCCGTGGAACAGCTCCCGGATCCCCTCCGCCGTCCGGATCGTCAGCTTGGGCGTGCCCTTCTCGTTCCACGCGGTCGCCACCTCGTGCGCGCGCTCGTGGTCGATGTCGTCGGTCGGGTGGGAGATCACCAGGAAGCTGCCCGGAGCCAGAGCTCCCATAAGGCGGTCGAGGATGGCGCGCACCTCGGCGTCGTCGTCGACGAAGTTGACCACGCCGAGCAGCATGAGGCCCACGGGCTGGGAGAGGTCCAGGGTCCGCGCCGCCTGCGACAGGATGGCCCCGGGATCGCGCAGGTCGGCGTCCACGTAGTCGGTGGCGCCTTTCTCACTGCCGGTCAGCAGGGCGCGGGCGTGCGCGAGCACCAGCGGATCGTTGTCCACGTACACCACACGCGACTCCGGCGCCACCGACTGGGCGACCTCGTGCGTGTTGTTGTGGGTGGGCAACCCGGTGCCGATGTCGAGGAACTGGCGAACCCCCTGCTCGGCGAGATGGGTCACCGCGCGGACGAGGAAGGCGCGGTCGGCCACCGCGTTGTCCACGATCTCGGGGAAGAACGCGCGGATCTGTTCGCCCATCTCCCGGTCCACCGGGTAGTTGTCCTTGCCGCCCAACCAGTAGTTCCAGATGCGGGCGTGTGGGGGACGGAGGTGTCGATCTTGGGGGTCTCGGCGGACACGGTCCTGCTTTCTGCGGTCGATCGGCGGCGCCGCCAGGCCGGCGGCGCCCGACCAGTAAACGGCCCCGATCCCCTACGCGGCAAGGGCCCTCGGTGTCCGATATCGGCACAAAAGCCGCATGCCGCACCGCCGATATCCCGTCGCGCCGGGCCACACGGTCACGCTACCGTGCGCGCCCCCGTTCTCCGCCGGATCCGCCGACGAGGCCCGTGAGGCGCCCCGACCACGCCCGCCCCGGCGCCGGGGACCTGGAGCCGACCGGCGGCTCGGTGAGGCCCGTCAGGGGTCCTGGACCTCGGAGTCGGACGGCGCCTCGTCCGCCCCCAGCAGGGCGGGCACGTCCGCGAACGACCCCACCACGTGATCGGGCACACCCTCGACCCTGTCCAGCGCCCCCTCCTCGAACTTGCCCGTGCGCACCAGCACGCCCCTGATCCCCAGCCGCTGGGCGGCGAGCACGTCACTGACGACGTCGTCGCCCACCATGGCAGTCTCCCTCGCCGACAGGCCCAACCGCTCCAGCGCCGCGGTGAAGAACGCCTCCGCCGGCTTGCCCACCACCTCGGCCGACACCCCGGCGGCCCGCTCCAGGGCCACCACGAAGGCACCGGCGTCGAGCCGCATGCCCTCCTCCGTCCGCCAGTACATGTTCCGGTGCATGGCCACCAGCCGTGCCCCCGAGCGCAGGTCGTTGAAGGCCGCGTCCATCGTCGCGTAGTCGAACTCGGGTCCGCCCCCTCCGGTGACCACCAGGTCCGGGTTCTCCTCGACCAGTTCCACGCCCTCCAGATCGGCCCGGATGTCACCGTCGTTGATCAGACGGCACCGCGCTCCGGGGTGGTGCCCCGCCAGATACGCGGACAGCGCGGTCGGGGCGGTGAGCACGTCGTCCTCGGTCACGTCGAACCCCGCCCCGCGCAACGTCGCGGCGATGTCCGCGCGCGTGCGCGAGGTGGTGTTGGTGAGCAGGGCGGTGCGCAGGCCCGCGCCCCGCAACAGCTCCAGCGCCCGCGCCGCGCCGGGGATCGGCCGCCACGACACGGTGAGGACGCCGTCGATGTCGATGAGGACTCCGCGTGTGCCCATGCCACCATCGCACCACGGAAAGCCCCGCGGCGGCCAGCCCCGGCACGCGGGTGGTCGGGCACGTCCCGAGCCCGCCAGGGCCACTGGCGTTCCCGTTGCCTGGTCAGCCCTACCGCCCCGAGACGCCGCCCCCGTGGCACCGGGATAGGGTGACCCGACGAAGAAGTACGCGCCGCACCCGTTCACGGCACAGGCGCGTGGGGCGCCGACGCGCGTGCGCCCGGTGCTGGGAAACGACGAACGTAAGGACACACCATGGTCGGAACCATCGCGGTCGTGCTCATGATCGTGAGCCTGTCGATGATGATCATCGCGGGCCTGCTCGCCACGATCGTCAGGACCCGCTGACAGCGGCGCGGGTGCGTCCACCGGTGTGGGGCGACCGTCCACCCACCCCACACCGGCGCTCGCGCGAAGTCGCGCGGCACCACTGTACGGAGGTCGGCTGGAGGCTGGTGGGGTTTTGTGGAATTGGGCTGCGGGACCACGAAAGCCACCTTTACGACGTAGATCCTTGACGCGCGCGAAGAGGGACACCGGAGGGGCGAATCCCACCGGGGCACCCGGTCCGACGTCTCCGGGCCGTCCTCAGGAGAGACGAACAACGACAGCGCCGCACCCGCGCCCGCGTCCGCCTCGCTCCCCCGCCCGGTCGGGACTGACACCCGCCGGGGTTCGGGCACGAGTGACCAGGCCCGGGGCGATGCCGTCCGCCGCGGGCCGTGTCCGGGACGACCCGGGCCGCGTGACACGGCCAGACGCGGGACCGTGTCCCGGTGTGCCTGCGGCCCGGTCGGCCACGGTCCGTTCGGGTTCGCAGGAGACGGTCGAGGCTCGTTGGCGTGGCCGGGTCGGGTTCCGACTCGCGGTGGCGTACGGGTACCGCACCCAGCCCCACCGGTCCGGAGAGCCCGGCCAGAATGCACCGCCGCCGCCCTCCGGGACAACCGCACGCGCTCCGCGACGGCGTCCTCCCCGACCGCCGCGCACGTCGCGCGCGCCTGAGCCGATCAACCGTGCAAGCGGCCCGACCACCGGCGATACCCCGACCACGACGCCGTTGTCCCCACCCCAAGGGGGTCGCTAGGGTGAGCACATGTCGATTTGGTCACGCGGCGACCGCACGGGCAGGGTCGAGGAAGCACTCCTGATGCTGGAGGGCCAGAGAATCATCGACGGTCTGGAGATCCTCCGCGCCGAGGGCAAGCCCTACCGGGTACGGGTCCCCGCCGGAATCGTGCACATGGACGAGGACGAGGCGTCCATGTTCGCGCTCGGCGCGGTGGTGGGCGCCTTCGGCGGCGTCGCACGCCAGGGCGTTTGAGCACCGCTCCGACCGGAGGAGCGTGCTCGGCAGGTGACCGATCCCGCTACGGTGCGGCGGTCCGGGCGACCAGTACGCGCATCTCCAGGGGCAGGTCGAGGATCCGATCGGTGGTCAGGCCGGCGCTCGCAGCAGCTCCTCGTACTGGCGCTCAGTGCGCTCGGCCCCGGTGGTCATGACCATCATGTGCACGTCGAAGACCAGGGAGAGCCACGGGTCGTGGGAGTCGGGGAGCACGCGCTCGACCACCAGGACGCGCCCGTCGGGGGCCATGGCCTGGCGGCAGTGCCGCACGATCCTCCCGGCCTCGGCGTCGGACCAGTTGTGCAGGACCCGGCAGAGCACGTAGACGTCGCCGCCCCGGGGCACCGCCGTCAGGAAGTCCCCCTCGACGAGGTCGCAGCGGCCCGCGTCGACGTGGGCGGCGAGGCGGTGGCGGGCGGCCGCCAGGGCGGGGGGCCGCTCGACGAGTACGCCGCGCGCGCCGGATGCGTGGTCGAGCACGGCGGCGAGCAGCTCCCCGCTGCCTCCACCGAGGTCGACGACCGTACGCGCGCCGGTGAAGTCGTAGACCGAGGGCAGGTCCCGGACGAAGCGCGCCCCGGCCGCCATGCCCGCCGCGTACCGCGCCGCCTCGTGGGCGTCGGCCTCCAGGAGGGAGAACACGTCGGTGCCGTGGGCGAGGTCGACCCCGGTCCGCCCGGTGCGCATGGCATCGGGCAGGTGCTCCCAGGCACGGGCGAACAGGTCGCTGTCGTAGAGCAGGGTGAGGTCGCGCAGGCCGGAGGGGTGGTCGCGGCGCAACCGTTCGCCCGTGGCACCGAGGGTATGGCCGTCCGGGCAGCGCCGCACGACCCCCACGGCGGCGAGCAGCCGCAGGAGGCGGCCCAGGCGGACGGGGTCCAGTCCGAGCGCGAAGCCAGGTCCGGAGTGCGCCGGGCTCGGCCGTCGAGGTGGTCGATGACCCCCAGCCGCACGGCCGCCGCGATGGATCTGGCCACCCAGGGGCCGGTCATGAGCCGGATCAGCTCGCGTGAGGCGGTCTCGTCGTCGTGCACCGGTCGGCCTCTCCTCACGGTGTCCGGGGGCTCAGGGGGCCAGACCGGAGGCTCGGATAGTGATGTTGACCCGCCCCCGCAGGCCCAACGCGGGCGGCGCGGTGCCGGGGCGGGTGCGCGGGACGCCGTGGTAGGCCATGCGGGACGGGCCGCCGAACACGAACAGGTCGCCGCTGCCCAGTTCCAGGTCAGTGTAGGGCCTGGCCCGCGTCTCGGTGTTGCCAAACCGGAAGACGCACGCGTCGCCGAGGCTGACGGAGACGACGGGTGCGTCGGAGCGCTCGTCGCGATCCTGGTGCATGCCCATGTGGGCGCGGGCGCGTAGAAGTTGACGAGGGCGACGTCGTAGGGGTCCGTGTCGGGTGGAAGCGGCGCGCCGAGGGCGTCCGCCACCGCGCGCTCGGCGAGCGCTCCCAGGAAAGGGGGGAAGGGCTGGACGGGGGTCCCGTCGGGCAGGGTGCGGGAATAGCGGTACGGCTGCCAGAACCAGCCCAGACTCAGCATGCGCACACTCATGACCCCGCCGCGCGGCATGGCGTGGCGGACCATCCCGGCGCGCGCCCAGCGGCGGCAGCGCCCGACGAGGTCCGCCTGGTCCTCGGGCGACAGCCAGCCGGACAGGTGCACGGCCCCGGGGGCGACGGTCACCGGCGGGGCGCCGAAGAGCGGGTCGGTCATGGCTCCATTGTCCCCGATGCCCCTCCCGGAGTTCAGCGCCGGAGCAGGTCGCGCACGTTGACCACGAGCAGGACCACGACGACCACGGCCATGGGGACGGCGAGGGCGATCCGCCAGTCCGCGATGAAGGCCGCCACCACGCCCACGACGACCCCCACCACGACCGCGAGGATCGCCAGCCCGGTGAGGAATTGGAGGAACCTGCGGCGGGCCAGGGCGTCGACGGCGGCGAATCCCACCACGACGCCGAGCATGGCGTACAGGGTGATCTGCCCGGTGAGCAGGAACAGGGTCAGCCCGAGGGAGATCAGCAGCAAGGGTGTGCTCAGGGCGACCCACAGGTGGAGGAAGCGGGTGCTGCGCTGTTTGCCCGAGGAGTAGGGCACGTGCGGGGCCTTGAGGTGGCCGGTGGGTTCGGGCACGAGCGGAGTGTCGTCGGCCAGGGCTCGCAGGTGGGTGTCGCGCTCGTCGGCGGTCAGGACGCGCTCCTCGTAGCACTGCGCGAGCTCCTTCTCCAGGGTCTCCATGCGTTCGGCGTGCTCGCGGGCGAGCGGGCGGGAGCCGGCCCGGCGCTGCAGGACCATGCGCGCGGCGTCGAGGCGGCGCAGGCGGTCACGGCGGGCGACGATGTCGGCGTCGAGTTCGCGCAGGCGTTCGTCCAGGGTTTCCACGTGGCTGCGCAGTTCGGCGCGGGCGGCGGCCTCGGTGGGGGCGACCTTGTGCAGGCCGACCCAGGACAGCGTGTCGGCCCAGGAGCGACGGATGGTGCCGTCGCGTTCGTACCGGGGGCCGCTGGGGGCCCGTTCGCCGTCAAAGAAGTCGCCGGTGTCGCGTCCCCACAGACCGCGAAAGCCCCGGACCCAGGGGGTGTCGTCGTCGATGAGGACGGGGTTCCACTCGCGGTCGCCTTCGGGGCCCAGGCGCATGCCGTCGCCCCGGGCGTAGTCGACGAAGGGCACGCCGATGCCGTGCCGGTTGATCGCGCTGTCGGCGCGGAAGAGGAGGCGGGTGAGGTTCCGGTAGGCGCGTACGGCCCCGCGCAGGACGGCCGGGTCGACCTGGATGAGGTAGTCGCCGGGCAGCATCTGGTGCGAGTGCGATCCGGCGCCGACGTAGATCACGGGGTGGTCTCCGACCCGGTGCAGGTCGGGGTCGTTCCAGCTGCGGCGCAGGTCGTCGCCCTGGTACTCGTGCGAGGACGCGCCCACCCAGACCGGGCCATGGGTGCCGTCGGGGTTCTCCGCCAGGTAGACGGTGACGCGCTCCCAGTCGGCCTCGTGGTCGTTGACGCCGCCGTAGATGGTCCGCCAGTCGTTCATGGCGTAGAAGAACCAGTACTGGAGGATGACGTAGCCGCCCTCGCGGGTGACGCGCCCGTAGTAGGTGGCGCCGCCGTCGTCGACGCGCTCGCGGTAACGGGTCACGGCCGCGAAGGTCACCCCTCCGGGGACGGCTCCTCGGATGAGCAGGGAGAACTTCATGAGGATGTCGAGAATGCGGCCGAGGACGCCGACGGCGGCCAGACGCCCGCTCTTGGGGATGACGGTGCGGGCGATGCCGCGGAAGCGGCGCGCCTCCTCGCGGATCGACTCCTCCTGGACGAACCGCAGGTGCTTGTGGCGGCCGGGCCACTCCTCCTCCGCCCGACCGAGGCGTTCGAGCGTCAGCTCCCCGGCCGGGACCAGGACGCGTTCGCGTCCACCCGGCTCCTCGATCCAGAGGCTGCAGTTGCGTACGTAGCTGTCCACGCGGGTGGGGAAGAAGAGCTCCCCTTTGGTGCACATGAGCACCGGTTCGTGGGCACGCAGGAGTTCGAGATCAGATGTCGCGGCCATGATCGGACCAAATTAGTTCATCGTGGCGTCGTTTCGTGCCGCGGAACCGCCTGACACGAGCGACGTGTGTCAGGTTCCGTGGATGGGGCCGGACGTCGTCCACCGTCGCCCCGGGAGGCGCCCGCACCGGCCACCACCACCAGGACCATACCCGCGACCTGCACCGCCGCGGGGGCCTGACCGATGATGAGCAGTCCCATGACGAGGCTGACCGCGGGTTCGAGGCTGGCGAAGGTGCTGTAGGCGGTGCGACTCATCCGCTGGAGGGACACCATCTCCAGCAGGAACGGCACGAGGGGGAACAGGAGCGCGATGCCCAGGGTGAGCATGATCAGGTCGAGGTCGGGGGAGGCGATCGCGGCGGGGGCGCCCAGGGGGGCGCTGACCAGGGCGGCGACGGTCATGGCCAGGGCCAGGCCGTGGACGGCTGCGAAGCCCGCGCCGACCCGCTGGGTGAGCACGATGTAGAGGGCGACGCAGACCGCGCCCGCCAGGGCCAGGGCGAGGCCGACCACGTCCAGGTCGCTCTGCCAGGGACGGGTGAGGCAGACCACGCCGGCTCCGGCGGCGGCGATCCACACGAGTTCGCGGCGGCGGCGCATGGCGGCCACGGCCACCACGAGGGCGCCGAGGAACTCGATGGAGGTGGCGGTGCCGAGTTCGATCCGAGCGGTGGCCTCGGAGTAGAACAGCATCATCCCCGCGCTCGCTGTGCCCAGGATCACCACGGAACCGCGCTCGCGCCACGTGGCTTCGCGCACTGCCCGCCACAGCGAGCGACCACCCAGGGCGAGCAGCAGCAGTGCCGCCCAGGTGAGCCGGAGCCAGGTGACGGTCGCGGGAGAGGCCTGGTCGAAGGCGGTGACGGCCAGGGCGCTGCCAGTGTGCAGGGTGAACATGCCGATGAGCAGCAGGAACGGGGCCGGGACCCGGACGTCGGCACGGCGAAGCGAGGAGATGGATGAGGGGATCACCCGACCATTGGATCGACCTCCTCTGTTTCTGTCCACGAACCAGTGGTTGACGAACCATGTAGTTTTGGTAGATGGACTTCACCCGGCTGCGCCTCCTGGTCGAACTGGAGCGTCTGGGCACCATGGCGGCTGTGTCCGAGGTCACGGGCATGAGCACCTCAGCGGTCTCCAAGCACCTCGCCGTCCTGGAACGGGAGACCCGCGTCGCGCTGCTCGTCCCGGACGGACGCCGGGTGCGGCTGACCCCGGCCGGCCGGAGACTGGCGGAGCACGCCGTGGGGATCCTGGCCCGGGTGGAGACCGCCCAGGCGGAGTTCGAGGGCGAGGGTGCGCCAGCGGGCCGCGTTCACCTGGTCATGTACACCAGCGCCGCGCCCGTGGTGCTGCCCGCGCTGCGCCGCCTGCGCGACGAGCATCCGGGCATCGAGGTCCGGCTGACCGAGTACGAGTCGGAGCAGGCGCTGGCCCTCCTCCAGGACGGCCTGGCGGATCTGGGGGTCGTCTACCAGTACAGCCTGCTGCCCCGGGAATTCCCGGGGACACTGGCGGTGCGGCCGATCGGGACGGAGGGGCTACTGCTGTCCCAGCCCTCGGCCCGGGGCGACAGCCGGGCGCTGACGCGGCGGCGGCTGCGCGAGTTCGCCGGCGCGTCGTGGTTCGCCAGCCCCTACCGGGGTGACGAGGAGGCCCTGGTGCAGCGGATGTGCGCCGACGCCGGATTCACACCGCGGATCACGCACCGGATCGAGAACCTGGAGCTGTGCGAGGAGCTGGTGGCCTCCGGGGTGGCGGTGGGGGTGATGTCACGGCTGTCGGTGTCGACCCGGCGCGGTGTGACCCACGCTCCCCTGGGGGAGTTGGGGGGCGTGCGGCGGATCTTCCTGGCCGGGCGCACCGGCGGATGGGCCTGGCGGCCCATCCGCGTGGTGGCGCGGTACCTGCACGAGGCCGCCCAGGACGTGCTCGACGAGGTTCCGCCGACCCCGCATGCGTGATCGTCGGGGCGGTCCGAAGCGAAGCGGAGGACCCACGGAGTCACCGTTCGGGCGCCGGCAGGGTGCTGCAAGACGAGTCGAGCCGCGTAGCGAGGAACGAGCGACAGGCGAGGACGAGGATGAAGCGCCCCTGCCTCTTGGGCGCCCGAACACGGTCCGAAGCGAAGCGGAGGACCAAAGCAAACACAACCTATCCGGCGACGGCGAACGGTCCCACCGAGGGCACTGGCACCTTGCTGGCGGCCTCGCGGACGGCGGTGAGGAGGGGTTCGGGGTTGGTCCCGGCCCTGGACAGGGCGATGACGTGGCGCCGGGCGGTCTCGCGTACCCCGCGGACGACGATGTGCGGGGTGCTCAGCCCGGTCCAGGCCAGGCGCGGCATCAGGGTCACGCCCAGTCCGGCCTGCACCATGCCGAACACGGCGCTGAAGTCGTCGACGGTGTGCACCACACGGGGCTGGAAGCCCACCCGGTTGCAGGCCGCCGCCACGCACGAGTGCCAGGCGCTGCCAGGCGCGGACATGATCCAGTCCTGGTCAGCGAGGTCCTCGGCCAGGTGGAGGCCCGTGCGGGTGGCCAGCGGGTGCTGGTAGGGCAGGATCGCGTCGAAGAGCTCGACCATGACGGGGTCGGTGCGAAACTCCGGGTCGCCGGCGGAGGGCAGGTCCTCCGAGGACATGGTGACGGCGAGGTCGAGGCGGCCCGATCGCACCATCTCGGTGCACTGCTCGGGCTCGGCCTGGAGCACCTCGAAGGACCAGCCGGGGTGGCTGACCCGCAGCCGGGCCAGGGCCGGGGCGACGAGGTCGCTGATACCGGTCGCGAAGGACCCCACCCGCACGACGCCGCGGTCGCCCGCGACGAACTCGGCGAGGTCGGAGGAGGCGCGCTCCATCTCGGCGAAGATGGCCGGGGCACGCTCCAGCAGGACCCGCGCGGCGCCGGTGAGGAGGAACCGGCGGCCCGAGCGTTCGATGAGGGGAACCCCGGCCTCGCGGGTCAGGGCGGCGAGCTGCTGTGAGACCGCCGAGGGTGTGACGTTGAGCGCCTCCGCCGTGGCCGCCACCGTGCGGTGGCGGTCGAGGGCCTGGAGAAGCTGCAACCGCCGAACGTCGATCATGTGCCCCAATTTATGGCAGGGCGGCCATGTTTCGCGGAGGTTTCCGACATCTCAGCCGAGATCGTCGCGTGATTCGTTGCACACCGTCCAGAGGCGACCACGCGGAGCACTTCATGATCGATCAAAGAAATTCCTCACTTCTTTTCATATGGTGATCTCGTGACCGTCTTTCCTCGTGTCGGCGATGCCCCGGTCGGTACCGGCACGTACAGTCAGACGCACAGTTCAACCACGGGGCCGTGGGACACGTGCCCCCAGGGGATCAGCACCCAATGCTGGCGGAACGGGTGGAAAGAATATGCAAACTTCGCTGATGACCAAACCTCGGCCGTCTGACGTCGGCGTTCTCCGCTTCCGCTACCTGGGCGCCCACGAGGTGGACGAGCTCGTGGACCTGTGGGGCGCCCTCCACCAGCAGCACACGGTGACCGCCCCCCATCTCGCGGACATCATCAGCGCGGTGAGCCTGGACGAGTCGTGGCGCCGCCGCCGCGCCCAGTACGTCTCCTGGCTCGCCGACCCCGACACCATGGCGATCCTCGCCGAGAGCGGCGACGACCCGGCCGGGTACGCGATGGTGACCATCCGCGAGAACGCCCAGGGCAGCTGGGACCGCGGCGAACGCGTCGCGGTGGTCCAGACCTTCGCCATCGACCCGGAGTACGCCGGCAGCGGCGTCGGGTCCAAGCTCCTGGAGGAGATGCGCCGCCAGCTCTCGTCGATGGGCGTGCGCGACATCGAGTTCTCCGCGCTGGCGACCAGCTCCGAGGACATCCGCTTCCTTGAGCAGGAGGGTTTCCGGCCGTTCGTGACCACCATGGTCTGCCGCGTCGACGGGTTCGGCGCGCACGACTGAGGCACGGACGCGAGACCGCGCCCCGTCCCCGTGCGGTCCCCCGGCACGGGGGCGGTCCCTCGCCCGGCCCGACACGCCCCGGCGCGCGAGGCCGCGAGGCGCTACGCTCACCCCCGTGGCCACCTCCGACTCCAACACGTGCAACTTCCCTGGCTGTGACCGGCCCGTGCCCCGCGGCTCCTCCCCCGGCCGCCCGCCCGAGTACTGCGATCTGCCCGAGCACACCCGGTGGCGTGCCTGGCGCGAGCGGCAGCGGCTGGCGCTGGAGGCCCAACGTCGCGAGGAGGAGGCCGTGGCCGCCGCCGCGGACGACGTCCCCGCCGTCGCCGAACCGGTCACCGCCGCGCGGCTGCGGGCGGACGACCTCCTCACCCGTTTCTCCGTGCAGAGCGAGCAGATGGCCCAGACCCTGAGCTCGGCGGCCGAGGCTTTTCGCACCATGACCGACCCCGCCGAGGCGGAGGCCCAGGTCGAGGCGGCCCGGCTCGCGGCGCCCGGCGCGCGGCCGAGGCCGACGCCGCCCGGCTGGAGGCCGAGAACCGGCGCCGCGAGGCGGAGGCGGCCCGGCGCGCGGCCGAGGACGCGGCCGCCTCGGCGGTGGCCGCCACGCAGGCCGCCGAGCGCATCGCGCAGGAGGCACTGGAGCGCAGGGACGCGGCCGAGGACGAGCGTGACCTCCTCCGGGACCGGACCGCGCGGGCGGAGGCCGAACGCGAGGCCGCCACCGCCGAGGCCAACGCCGGTCTGGCCGCCGCGGAGCGCCGAATGGCCGAGACCGCCGAACGGGCGCGTGCGGACGTGCAGCGGACCCGGGCCGAGTTCGAGCGAGACCGCGCCGAGGCCGCGCGTCGCTTCGGCAGGCGCACGCCGAGGCCGAGCAGCTCAGGGCCGAGGCGGTCGGGCACGTCAGGTCGCGCGACGAGGCCGCCGTGGCCGCCGAGCGGGCCGCGGCCCGTGCCGAAGGCGCCGAGGCGCGGGCCCGGGAGGCCGCCGAGACGCTGACCGCCGAACGCGCCCGCTTCGACGCCGAGGCGGAGCGCGCCCACGAGCGGCGCGAGGCCGACCGCCGCGTGGCCGACGCCGAGCGCGCGCGGCTGACCGCCGAACTGGAGCGCGCCGACACCGAACGCGCCCGCCTGGCCGCCGAACTGGAGACCCAGCGCCGCAACGCCGAGATCACGCTCGGCGAGTCCCGCACGGCCGCGGCCGCCCGTCTGGCCGTCGCCGAGGAGGCACGCGCCCGCGCCGAGGTGCGCGCCGAGCGCGCCGAGGCCGCGCTCCGGGACGCGACGAGGAGAATCCGGCCGGTGCGGGCCCACGCGCCGGCGACCTCCACCCGTAGCCACAATTTTCCCCTTTGTCCCGTTCTAGGATGGATGTCGTGCGAGATCTGGGAACGACCGGTGACACCGGCCCGATGCACCTGGGCGGGCCATCCGGTCAGGGGCCCGAGCGCGCCCGCGTGGCGGAGCGGCCCCGGCCCAGGGTCGACCTCAAGGCGTTGTTCGGCCTGGAGTCGGGCACATGGGCCTGGACCACCGCCGTGCAGGCGACGGTCGCGATGGCCACGTCCTTCGGGCTGGCCGCGTGGCTGCTGGGCCCGGAGATCGGCACCCTGGCGGCCCTGGGATCGATGACGGTCCTCTACGAGAAGAAGACCCCCTACGTCTACCGATCGGCCGCACTGGCCCTGGTCGGACTGGGGTTCGTCGCCAGCGTGACCCTCGGTTCACTGGCCTCGGCGCTGTCGGTGTGGGCGTCGGTCGCGGTGATCGGACTCATCGCCGGGCTCGCCACCTGGGTCTGCGCCGCCTGGCGGGTGGACAAGCCCGGACCGCTCTTCTTCGTCCTGGTCTGCGCGATCTCCACGGTCGCCCCCGGCGGGCTGTCCGACGTTCCGCTGCACGCCGGTGTGGCGGCGATGGGCGCGGCGATCGGTTGGGCGGTGTCGATGTCGGGCGCGCCAGTCCGTGCCCGGCACCCCGAGTACCGCGCGGTCGCCGAGGCCTACCGGCAGCTCGCCGAACTGCTGCGCGCGGTCGGAACCCCCGAACTCGACCACGCCCAGCACCGCGCGTCGGTCGCGGTCGCCGAGGCCTGGCGGATCGTCCTGCTCGCGCAGACCCGCGGCTATCGCGCCACCCCCGAGGCGGCGCGGCTGCGTTCGCTCCTGCGCTGGGTGTCCGACATCCACCTCACCGCCACCCAGGTGTCCATGGCCCGGACCGCGCCGCTGCCCGAGGGAGCCGCCGCGTTCGCCGACCTGCTGGTTCCCGCGGTCGCCGACGCGGAACTGGCTCCCGACCCCGCCGACCTGGACGACCTGCGGCGCGGCATGCGTCCGCGCTCCCTGGAGGCCCGGCTGTACGGGCTGCTGGCCCGCACGGCCCAGTCCGCTCACCGGCCCGGCCACGACGAGGAGGACGAACGCGCCCGCGTCCTGGACGACCAGCGCTACCCGGCGCTGTGGGGCGCGCTGCGCTCCAGCCTGAGTGCTGAGTCCCTGATCCGCCCGACCGCGCTGCGCATGTGGATCACGGTGACCCTCGGCGGCGTGTTCGGGCTGTGGGTCGGCCTCGACCACTACTACTGGGTGGCGATCACCGCGGCCTCCGTCCTCCAGGGCGGCAACGTCGTCCTGACCACCAACCGGTCCGTCCAGCGCTCGCTGGGCACCCTGGTCGGCGTGGTCATCGGTGCGTTCCTGCTCACCCTCGACCTGCCGCTCCCCGCGGTCGTGATTCTCGCCGGGATCTTCCAGGGCCTGACCCAGCTGGTCGTGGGGCGCAGCTTCTTCTACGCGTCGGTGGCGCTCACCCCGATGGCCCTGCTGCTGTCCTACACCGCCTCCCCGCACCCGATCACGGATCTGGCGGGGTCGCGCATCATCGACACCCTGATCGGTTCGGTGTTCGGGCTGGCCGGAGCGCTGCTGCTGTGGCGCGGAGCGTCGGCGACCCGGCTGCCGCAGGCGATCGGCGACGTCCTGGACACCGCCCGCCAGTGCGTGGTGGCGGTGCTCGACCAGGACCTGCCGCTCGGTCCTGAACGCCGTTACCAACTGCGCCGCGACATGCGCGCCACCCTGGTCAACCTGCGCGGCGTCTACGAGAGCGCGATCGGCGACGTGCCGCGCGCCGCCGCCACCCGCCCCCTGTGGCCGGTGGTGGTGGCCACGCAGCGGACCGGGTACCTGGCGCTGTCGGCCCTGGCCCTGGAGCACCCCACACCGGTGGGCATCATCACGCTGCAACGGGTGGACCTGGCCTTCAGGGAGTTGGTCGCGTCGATGCGGGAGCGACGCACACCACGCCTGGGCGCGCTGCCGAGGCTGCCCGCCTACCCCCGGATCAACATGGAACTGCGGGCGCTGTCCAACTCGATGACCAACGCGGTCGCCCAGGACGAGCGCGCGGCCCAACAGGAGGCCGAACGGCGCGCCCTGAGGGAGAGGCGACGCGCCCAGAGGGACGTGGACGCCGACCTCTGAGGGATCCCCGATCCCGTGGAGAGACCGGCGTCCGGGGGTCGCTCCGCGAGCCGCCCGGGCAGCGGTCAGTGGATCACGGCGAAGGCGCGCACCGGGAAGGCGGCCATTCCACGCACCTTGGCGGGCACGGCGTGGAAGGCGAACCCTTCCTCGGGCAGCTGGTCGAGCAGGCACAGATGGGACACGACCGGGATGCCCGCGGCCAGCAGGACCGCGAGCGCTGGGCGGGCGCCCTCCGCCGCGGGCGAGGTGTCGTCCACGCCGAGACCGTCGATTCCGACCAGGGCCGCGCCGCCGTCGACGAGGACCTTGGCGGCGTCCTCGGTCAGGTACGGGTGGTCGGGTCCCGCGTAGGCGTCGGTGCGCCAGTGCCGGTCCCAGCCGGTGCGCACGAGCACCGCCCTGCCGCGCACGTCGACCTCGGAGAAGGCGTCCGGGCCGACCGCGCGCGCGGAGGCGGGGGTGACGACCACGCCCGGCAGGTCGGCGACCCGTTCCAGGTCGAGATCGGCCAGGTCGGCCCCGTCCCGGTACCGGTGGGAGGGCATCTCCACGTACGTCCCGGTGGCTCCGATCATGGTGACCCGGCCGCTGCTGGCCTCGTGGCCGGTCTCGGCGCCCCAGGACGCGCTCCCCTCCTCCACGACCGGCTCAGGCAGTCCGCGACAGGTGGTCATCCGATGGGTGATCTGGTGGCTGACGTCGACCAGTTTCCGCATGGCTGTCTTCCTCGCTCAGCGTCGGCGCGACCCCCGGGCCCTCGCCAGAGGTCTAGACCAAGAGCCTAGCGCGTGTGGCGCACGTCACGGCAGAGGGGCGAACGAGGAATCGGCCGGAGCCCGCGCCGACCCGGGACACACCGCTTGCCTCCGGACCCCGATAGGCTCGGAGGCGACACGGCGGTGGACCGTGGCGCCTTCGGCACCCCTCCCCGCACCACCCGGCAACCATGGAGAAGGGGCGACCTCATCGTGTCACTGTACGGAGCCGCGAAGGCCGTCCTCGTGCCGGCGACACGCCTGGCCTGGCCGCAGCTCGTGGAGGGCGTCCACCACGTCCCCGCGCGGGACCGGTGATCCTGGCCGCCAACCATCTCGCCCTGATCGACCCGCTCTTCATCGGGGTGGTCTGCCCGCGCCCGGTGCGGTTCATCGCCAAGCAGGAGCTCTTCGAGGAGGCGACGCTGCCCAAGCGGGCGTTCGCCCGCGCGCTGCGCGCCATCGGGCAGCTCTCGGTCGACCGCCACCCGGGCCAGAGCGCCCAGGAGGCCATGGACAACAGCCTGGAGGTGCTACGGAGCGGCGAGGTCTTCGGAATCTTCCCCGAGGGCACGCGTTCCCCCGACGGCCGCCTCTACCGGGGCCAGACCGGACTGGCCTGGCTGGCGCTGACCACGGGCGCCCCCGTCGTGCCGGTGGCGCTGGCCGGGACGGAGCGCATCCTGCCCGGTGGGCGGCGGATTCCCTCGCTCAACCGCGTCGGGGTACGGTTCGGGGAGGCGGTGGACCTGTCCGTGTGGAAGGGCCAGGCGCACCGGGCCAGGTCGCGCCGCTCGGCCACGGACGCCATCATGGCCGCGATCGCCAAGCTGTCCGGCCAGGAGCAGGTGCCCCGGTTCGCCGCGTCGGTCAAGGCGCAACCGCCGCGGAGCGGCTGACCCCGGACACCGCCGTCCGACCTGGCACCCCAGCGTCGGACGGTGACTTTCCCCACACTCCACCGCGGGCTGATCCGCCCTTGACCGGGCGTTGGCCCCCGGTGAGGAACCTCTGCGGGGCACGTCGCGGGGGCCGTCGGCCCGGCTCCCGCCCGGGATGCCGCGGACGCGGCCCCGCCCGCGCGCCCAGCGCCCCTCGGGGCGGTGAGCGCAATTGCCTACCTTTATAGTAGGTTTTTCCGGTGCCATCACCGGTTAGATTAGGTAAGCCTCACCAATGGCGTCCGACCTTGGCGCGAAGACTTGGAGCTGTGCGATGACGCGACCACTGCGAGTGGGAATCGTGGGTGCGGGGCCCGCCGGCATCTACGCCGCGGACCTGCTCACCAAGGACGAGACCCTGTCCGCGTGCGGCACGTCCGTCAGCATCGACATCCTCGACAAACTGCCCTCCCCCTACGGACTGGTCCGCTACGGCGTCGCCCCGGACCACCCCCGGATCAAACAGATCCAGGGCGCCCTGCACAAGATCCTGGACAAGCCCGAGATCACCTTCTACGGGAACGTCGAGTACGGCGTGGACCTCAAGCTCGACGACCTGCGCCAGCACTACGACGCCGTCATCTTCGCGACGGGCAGCGACCGCGACCGCCCGTTGGACGTCCCGGGTGCGAACCTGCCCGGCAGCCACGGCGCTGCGGACTTCGTCTTCTGGTACGACTCCCACCCCGACGTCTCCCCCTCCTGGCACGTCGAGGGCACCAGCGTGGCCGTGATCGGCGCGGGCAACGTGGCCGTCGACGTCGCCCGGATCCTGGCCAAGAGCGCCGACGACCTCCTCGACACCGACATCACCGACAACGTCTACGAGGGTCTGCGCGCCAAACAGGTCACCGACGTCCACGTCTTCGCGCGCCGCGGCATCGCCCAGTGCAAGGCGACCCCGATGGAGCTGCGCGAGCTGGACAAGCAGCCCGGCGTCGAGGTGATCGTCTACGCCGAGGACTTCGACATGGACGAGGGCAGCCTCCAGGCGTGCGAGGAGTCCAACCAGGTCAGGACGAACGTCAAGGTCCTGCAGAACTGGGCGATCCGCGACCCCAAGGGCTCCGAGCGCCGCCTGCACCTGCACTTCCTGCACCGCCCGGTGGAGATCCTCGGCGAGGACCGCGTCACCGGCCTGCGCACCGAACGCATGGAGTTGACCGGCGACGGCAACGCCAGGGGCACCGGCGAGTACGTCGAGCACGAGGTCCAGGCGGTCTACCGCGCCATCGGCTACCTGGGCTCGCCCCTGGCGGACCTGCCCTTCGACGGGGACCGCGGTGTCGTCCCCAACGCCGAGGGCCGCGTCCTGGACCTGGACGAACAGCCGATCGACGGCGTGTACGCCACCGGCTGGATCAAGCGCGGCCCCGTGGGCCTGATCGGCCACACCAAGGGCGACGCGTTGGAGACCGTCACCAACCTGGTGGCCGACCGCGAGTCCCTCACCCCCGCCGGCGATCCCGACCCGGTCGCCTTCCGGGCCCTGCTGGAGGAGCGCGGCGTGCGCTACACCACCTGGGAGGGGTGGCAGCGAATCGAGGCCCGCGAGGAGGAGTTGGGCGCCGAGCGCGGCCGCAAGCGCCTCAAGCTGCTCTCCCGAGAGGAACAGACCAGCATCGCGCGTCAGGAGTAGGCCGTTCGCCGTGGCCGCCGCCCCGCCGCACGGCGGGGCACGTGTCCGCGGCGCACCGCCCGGCCCTGCGCGTGAGCGTCCCGGCCGGTCCCGCGCCCCTCTGCGGGACCGGCCCCTCGCTGTTCCCCCTACTGGCGGGTTCTTACCGTGAGATCGCTCATGCGGATCGGTGCCGTGTCCCGGAACAACACGCGGGCCTCATGGGTTAGAGTCACTGTTGGTCGGTGTGGTAGCAAGTGTCCCCCGGGCCTCAACAATTGCCTTCGCGGAATACCGCGTGCGGCCCCGCCCTCCGGGTGGGTGACCGTACGGACAGGAGCCCCGTTGTGCCCCGCGCCGAGAGGCGACCGCCATACCGACCATCAGACCTCGTGCCCCGCTCCCGCCTCGTGGTGGGAGCGGGGCATCGTGGCATCTCCCCTCAGAACGCAGCGAAGGACGATCAGGCGTGGATGACTGGTCCCCCCGGCAACCGGATTCCTCCGGCCCCCCGACGACGCGGACGGCGCGCGACCCCAGGGCCCCCGGCCCGGGAACCCCTACCGCATCCCGAGTCGGCCAGAGGAACCCCGCGGAGCAGCGCCAGGGCCCTCCGGCCCCGTGGCTCACCCCGAGACCCCACCCGCCTCCCAGCTCCCCGAGGCTTCCCAGGTTCCCCGAGCCCCCCCCGACGGCCCCCGGGCCATCCCACATCCCCGACGGCCCACACGACGGCTGGGCACTCCGGTTCCCCAGCCGTACACAGGCGTTCCCGAGGACGCCCCCGAGGAACCCCGCGCGGAGCCTGGCACCCCGGCGTCCCCTCCCGCCAGGACGTGCCCGTGCACCAGGGAGACTCACCCTCCCCGATCCCCGCGTCCGCGCACGCCGACGGCTGGAACCGGCCCGAACACCCCGACGGTCCGAACGACCCCCAGCGGCCGGACCGGACCGAGCCGACCGCGGACGGTCCGGGCGGCGCCGGTTTCGAGCACCTCCACGGCGGTGCTGGCGGTCCGAGGGGTCCCGAGGGCCCGGGCGGACCCGGCGAGCCCGCCTCTTCCGAGCCGCCGAGGCGCCGTTCCCGGCGCGGCCTGCTCATCGGTGTGATCGCCGCGGTGGTCGTGCTGACACTGGTCGGCGGCGGCGTGTCCTGGTTCGTGCTGACCCGGCCCCAACCGGAGGATGCGCTGTCCGCGTACTCCACCGCATGGGAGGAGCGCGACTACGAGAGCCTGGCCGCCGTCACCACCGGAGGAGACGCCGCCGCCGTGATGACCGCGGTCGACGAGGGGCTCGGACTGGAGTCCGTCTCCGTCGATGTCGGCGCCCCCACCGTCGACGGGGGCAGCGGCAGCGCGCCCTACCAGGTGACCGTCGGCCTGGCCAACGCCAGCGAGTGGGGTTGGGAGGGCGAACTCCCCCTCCAGCGCGAGGACGGCCAGTGGCGGGTCGTCTTCGCCCCGGACGTCGCCCATCCCGAACTCGGGGAGGGCCAGGTCCTGGCCCGCACGACGGTCTGGGGCGAGCGAGGCCACGTCCTGGCCGCCGACGGCACCCAGCTCGACGACGCGACGGGTTCGCTCCAGATGCTCGTCGGCACTCTGGGCGAGGCCACCGAGGAGGACGTCGAGCGGCTCGGCCCGGCCTACCGCGTCGGCGACACCATCGGAGTCTCCGGGCTCCAGCAGGCCTACGAGGAGGCGCTGGCCGGTGAGGCGGCCACGAGCATCCTGCGGGTCGACGCCGCCGCGGCCGAGGACCCCGACTCGTTGGAGGCCACCGAGGAGAACACGCTCGCGACCTTGGACGGCAGCGACGGCCAGGACGTCACCACGAGCATCGACCTGGCCGTGCAGGAAGCGGCGGCCACCGCGATCCTCACCGCGGACGAACCCGCCGGAATGGTCGCGGTGCGTCCCTCGACCGGCGAGATCCTGGCGACGGTGAACGTTCCGGGCGGCTTCAACCGGGCCTTCGAGGGCCAGTACCCGCCCGGATCCTCCTTCAAGATCATCTCCTACAGCGCGCTGCTCGACTCCGGGATGACCACCGACGCGGTGATGCAGTGCCCGGAGGCCTACGATCCGGGCGGCTGGGAGTTCGTCAACGCGGGCGGGGCCGGCTACGGCGAGCAGACGATGACCGAGGCGTTCGCGACCTCCTGCAACACGGCGCTGGTGGCCGAGATCATCGAGCGCTCCTCACCGGACGCGCTGAGGGCCAGTTCGGAGCAGTTCGGCATGAACGCGCCGCTGGACATCGGGGTGCCTGCCCTCGAACCCAGTTTCCCGACGCCCGAGGGAGCCGTCATGCTGGGGGCGCAGAGCATCGGGCAGGGCCAGATCGTGTCCTCGCCTCTGCACATGGCCACAGTGCCCGCCGCGATCGCCGACGGCTCCTGGCGCCACCCGGTGCTGGTGACCGATCCCGTCCGCGAAGGCCTGCCCGAGCCGACGCCGATCCCTCACGCCGAGGCGATCCGGCCGATGATGCGCGCGGTCGTCACCGACGGCTCGGCCAGCGACGCCGGTTTCCAGGGCGAGGTGTACGGCAAGACCGGCACCGCCGAGTACGGCACGGCGGAGGGTGAGGACGAGGAACTGCCCTCGCACGCGTGATGGTCGGATACAAGGGTGACGTCGCCTTCGCCCTGGTCGTCGAAGGCGGCGGTGGCGGCGGGTCCGTGGCCGGTCCGATCGCCGCGCGGTTCACCAACGCGCTCTGACCAGCGCCCCCGGAGCGCCGTGGCTCACGGCATCGTCCCGGCCGGGTCCATCCCGACCGGGGCGGGGGCCACCGGCGTGTCGGCGGGCTCGCTGGTCTCGGGCGTCTCTGCGGTCTCGGACGGTGAGGGCGACGGCGCGCTCGGGGTGAGGACGAAGAGCAGCACCAACAACCCGGCGGTGACCGCCGCGATCACGGCGCACGCCACCCACGGCCGCCAACCGGTCAGGCTGGGGTCGAGCGGGGCGTCGGGATCGTCCGATCCGAACGCCGACAGGCGTCCGGCCAGATCCGGCGCCTCCTCGCTGAGCTGCCGTTCGATCTCCGCGAGGATTCTTCGCTCATGCTCTCTCAACGACATGGCACCCTCCTCAGCCGCCGGGGGAAGGACTGTCATCACCGGGTGCTTTCAGTGTCCCCCGGGTCGGGGTCGGATATCCAGGGTCCACGGGTTTTCCTCGGACGGATTCGGGCAGTCCCCACCGCACGTATGTCCTGGTCGGGATGTCCGTCGCCGGCCCCGCCGGTGGGCGGCCCCGGCGGTCAACCCGGATAGCACTCCACCTCGGCTGCCTTGACGGCCGCCCACACGACGGCGCCGCGCACCAGCCCCAACTCGGCCAGCGCCGCCGGGCTGATGTCGGCCGCGAGCGGCATCGGACCCGTCAGACGGACCCGGACCTGGTCCCCGAACCGCTCGACGCCGTCCACGGTGAGCCGCCACAGGTTGCGGGGACTGCCGTGCGGTCGCTCGGCGTACAGAGCGACGGACCTGGGTGGGAAGGCGACCAGGACCTCGCCGTTGTGCGGCTCGTGCACATGGACCGCCGAGGACTCCTCCGCGCCCGGCGACCCCACGGCCACCTCGGTCCCCCTGGCCACGCCCCGGAACAGATTGAGCCCGACCAGGCGGGCCACGTACGGAGTGCGGGGCCGTCGGGCGACCTGTGCCGGGGTTCCCTCCTGCACGATCCGGCCCGACTCGACCACGGCGACCCGGTCGGCCAGGACCATCGCGTCCAGCGGGTCGTGGGTGACCAGGACCGCCGCACCGTCGTATCCCTCCAGCAGGTGGCGCAGCCGCGCGCGCACGTCGACGCGGGTGCTGGCGTCCAGGGCGGCCATCGGTTCGTCCAGGAGCAGCAGCCGGGGGCGCACAGCGAGCGCCCGCGCCAGCGCGACCCTCTGGGCCTGCCCCCCCGAGAGCTGGCCGGGTCGGGAGCGCGCGTGGTCGGCCAGGTCCACGCCCGAGAGCAGTTCGGCCGCCCGTGCGCGCGCCGCCGCCCTGGACAGGCCCTGACAGCGCGGACCGAAGGCGACGTTGTCCAGCGCGCTCATGTGCCGAAAGAGCAGGTAGTCCTGGAAGACCATGCCGATGGGGCGGTGTTCGACCGGTGTCGTGGTCTCGTCCCGGCCACCGATCCGCACATGCCCTTCAGTGAGCGGGACCAGCCCGGCCAGGGCGCGCAGGGCCGAGGACTTGCCCGCGCCGTTGGGGCCGAGCAGCGCCAGGACCTCCCCCGGGGCGACCTCCACGGACACGTCGAGGGCGAGGTCCCCCCGGGTGAGGCACAGGCGGGCGTCGAGCGCGGGCCCGTCGACTCCGGGAGCGCCCGACCGGGCGTGCCGGTCGTCGGTCGTGGTCATGCCCACCTCCCGCGCAGACTGGCCAGGACGGCCAGGGAGACGAACAGCAGGACGAGGCTGAGCACCACGGCGGCCTCGGGGTCGCGCTGCATGGCCATGTAGACGGCCAGGGGCATGGTCTGGGTGGTGCCGGGGAAGTTCCCGGCGAAGGTGATGGTCGCTCCGAACTCGCCCAGGGCGCGAGCCCAGCACAGGGCCGTGCCCGCGCCGACGCCCGGCAGGACCATGGGCAGGGTGACGCGCGCGAAGACGGTCGTGCGGCTGGCGCCCAGGGTGGCGGCGGCCTCCTCGAAGCGGCGGTCCGCCCCGCGCAGCGCACCCTCCACGGTCACGACCAGGAACGGCATCGCGACGAACACCTGGGCGATGACGACGGCCGCGGTGGTGAACGGCAGCGTCAGTCCGAACCAGGCGTCGAGGTGGCGGCCGACCAGCCCGTTGCGGCCCAGGACCAGGAGCAGCGCCACGCCGCCGACCACCGGCGGGACGACCAGGGGGACGGTGATCAGGGCGCGGACCAGGCGCCGTCCGGGGAACTCGGTGCGGGCCAGCAGCCAGGCCAGGGGCACGCCCAGAACCAGGCACACGGCCGTGGCGGCGGTCGCGGTGGACAGGGACAGCCACAGCGCGGCCAACACCTGCGGGTCGCTGATCCGTTCGCCCATGGTCGCCCAGGGGGTGCGGACCAGCAGGCCGACCAGGGGCAGGACCAGGAAGGCGACGCCCACCAGTGCGGGGGCGACGAGGATCCAGGGCGCACGCCCCGAGCGGGCGCGCAGCACGCGCCCGCGGGCGGGGGCGGTCACGGTGCCCCGAACCCGGCGGCGGTGAGCGCGTCGCGCCGACGCCGGAAAGGACGAGGTCGACCCAGGCGGCGGCCAACTCGGGCTCGGGGGCGCCGGACAGGACGCCGATGGGGTACTCGTTGACCACGGAGTCGGACTCGGGGAAGTCGACGCCCTCGACGTCGTCCCCGGCCGCGGCGACGTCCGTGGCGTAGACCAGTCCGGCGTCCACCTCGCCGAGTTGGACCTTGGTCAGGACGGCGCGGACGTCCTCCTCCAGGGTGACCGCCGCGATCTCGACGCCCGCCGCGTCGGTGACGGCGTCAGTGGCCGCGCCGCACGGGACCTCCGGCGCGCACAAGGCGGTGGCCACGGACTCGTCGGCGAGGTCGGCCAGCTCCTGGACCCCAGCCGGGTTGCCCGGGGGCACGGCGATGCGCAGCGTGTTGGTGGCGAAGACCGTTCCGTCCTCGGCGTGGTCGGCGGCCCAGGCGGCGTCCAACCCGGATCCGTCGGCGACCAGGGCCATGGTGCCGGTGTCGGCGGCGGCGAAGACGTCGGCGGGGGCGCCGGAGACGATCTGGGTGGCGAGGGCGCTGCTGCCGGAGAAGCCCAACTCGACGTCGACACCGGGGTTGCGGGCCTCGAACTCCCCGGCGAGTGCGGAGAAGACGTCGGTGAGGGAGGCGGCGGCCAGGACGGTGAGCGTGCCTGAGGCCGTCCGTCCCGTGTCGGCGCCCGAGGCGGCCTGGCCGGTGTCCGCGGCCGGGGAACAGCAGGTCAGGGCGAGAGCCAGCACCGTGAGGGGCGCGGCCCCCCGCAGGGCGGCGGCGCGGGAACGTCGGTCGACGGACTTCTCAGGCATGGCGGCCCCCGGTCGTCTCGACGACGACGTCGGTGGACTTGACGATGGCCGTGGCCAGGCCGCCGACCTGGAGACCGAGTTCGTCGGCGGCCTCGCGGCTCATCAGGGAGACCACGCGGTGCGGTCCGGCCTGGATCTCCACGCTGGCCATGACGCCGTCGCGGGTGACGCCGGTGACCAGTCCGCGGAAACGGTTGCGCGCGGAGGAGAACGCCCGGGCGGGGTCGTCCTCGGGGACGGCGCGCAGGTGCTGGGCGAGTGCGGCGCCGTCGAGCAGACGCCGGCCCGACTCGTCGCGCGTGGCGGGGAGCCGACCGGAGTCGACCATGCGCCGGACGGTGTCGGCACTGACGCCGAGCAGTTCCGCGGCGTCACTGATCTGGTACGTGGGCATAGGGAGAACGTAGCACTGGCTTCCGCGACCTTTCTACGAAAGAAAGGCTCGCATCTGCGAACTTGTGTAGATCTTCGACGCCGATGTGCGAGATCAGTGCGTCGTTGTGGGTTCGTCCGTGCCCACGGCCACGCAGCGGCCTAGCCGCGGTGGCCCAGGAAGAGTTCGGAGCGGTAGGCGATCTCCAGCCGCCCGTCCCGCGCGTGGGCCTCGCACAGTTCGCGCACCCGGTCGAGGAACCCGACGCCCTCCTGGTCGGCCGCCCGCCGCACCTGGGTCGAGGACGCGGCCATCCGCACGAAGTCGGCGACGTCCACACGCCTGCGCCAGGTGAGGACGGAGACGCCGACGTGGCCTCCGGTCGGGTCGAAGCCCGAGGCGAGTTCACCGGCGACGTCGAAGTCGCGGTACCGGCGGGTGTATCCGGGACTGTGCAGTTCCAGCAGGGTCTCGTAGGCGTCGAGGAACGCGCTGAGGGTGTAGTCGCGGTTGTTCTGCATGACCGCGAGCAGGCCTCCCGGCGCCAGCGCCGCCACGCAGGCCGTGACGAACCGGGGCCGGTCCATCCACTGGTAGGCCTGCGCGGCCATGACGAGCTGGACGGGAGCGTCGAGCCCCTCGATGAACGGTTCGGCCGCGCCGACCGTCCACCGCACGTCGGGGAACTTCTCCCGGCCGCGGTCGACCATGTCCTCGGACACGTCGACGGCCAGGTAGCCGACGGCCTCCCCCAGTGCGGGACGCAGCCCCTCCAGGGCGATTCCGGTGCCCGCGCCCGCGTCGACGACCGTCACCTCGGGAAAGGCCGAGATCTCGGCCGCGATCTTCCTGAAGAATTCCTCCGGATATCGAGGCCTATACTGGTCATAGTCTTCACTCAGGCCGTCGAACTTCTGTTTCTTCCCCACGCCCACGTCCCTTCCGAAACGGCCGGTGGGTCCCCTTGGACAGAACAAACGGGAAATACCACGGAACCCCACCCGAATCAGCAGCTGTGCGAAAACCGAACGGGAAACGGATCTCGACGACGACCACCGTACCCGACCGGCGATACGGCGCCGTCCGCACGGGTGGAGCCCGAAGGGGTCTTCGCGCGTTCCACCTGGATAATCCTGACATTGGGGCGCCTGGCACCCTACGGTTCTCCCGGATCCGGACGGGCGGGAACTCCGGTTCGGCGGACGGTCGGCCCGGAACGCGGAAATCCCGCGACGCGAAACCGCCGCCCGGGAACGCCGAACCGCGGTGAAACCGCTTCACGCCACGGAAACGCGCTCGAAAAAGGGAAATACTCGGACCATTTTCCAGCCGGATCGGAAGGCGTGACGCCACACCACGGCCGCGGTCGGCCGCCGCACGCGGATCGGGGCCTCCCCCGCTCCGTCTGCGGCTGCGCGCGGGCCGACACCGCTCCCTCGCCACGGGCGACGGGAGCGGTCAACTGACCGTTCCTTGGCTGAACCGGGACCGGTGTCGGGCGCACACTGGGAGTGCAAGCGCACACGCCCGCGTCCGGAAGGAGGCGGATCATGTCCGCCGAAGCCGAAACCACCCGCCCCTTCGACGCTGATCTGCTCAAGCGGGCCGTGGAAGCGCGCGACGCCGACACATTCCTCACACAGTTCTCCGACGACGCGGAGCTGGAGATGTTCGACCGGCGCACACCGCCCAGCGCCCCGACCGTGCTGCACGGCCGGGAGGCCATCGGGGCGACCATGCGGGAGCTCTTCGCCAGGGACATGACCCACGAGGTGCTCCAGTGCGTCGTCGAGGGCGACCACGCCGCCTACACCGAGCGGTGCTCCTACCCCGACGGCGGCAAGGTCATGAGCATGGCGATGCTGGACCTGAGGAACGGCCGCATCGTCCACCAGGCCACCGTGCAGGCCTTCGACGAGGAGCACGCGACGCGGGCCGCGGTGGGCGACTTCACCGCACCGGCCGAGAGCGAGGAGATGGAGCTGAGCCGCGTCGACATCGTCCACGTCGGCGGCACCGACGTCCTGCGGCTCACCCTCGATCCGGGCTGGCACTGGGCGGAGCACGTCGGCCCGCTCGCGGGCACCGACCTGTGCATGCTGGACCACTGCGGCTACATCGTCTCCGGTTCGCTGCTCTGCCGGATGGAGGACGGCGCCGAGACTGCCTTCGGGGCCGGCCAGATCGCGTGCATCCCGCCCGGCCACGACGCGTGGGTGCTCGGCGCCGAACCCGTGGTCATCATCGACTGGAAGGCGGGGAACCAGGCGCGCGACCTGGGAGGTCAGTGCACTCAGGGGTAGGGTCCCTCCGAAGGGCCCAACGCCGACCAGTGGTGGCCGGGAAGTTCCCCCGTCACCACGGGCTTCCGCCCGATCGCCCCTTCCTTCTTCGACGGGCGCCGACCCACGCCTCAGGACCGGCGGCAGCCGCGGAACACGCCCTGCGGGACCGCGGCGCCCCTCCCACCGCCTCAGGCCCGGGTCAGCCGTCCAGGGTGCACGCGCGTGCGGTGTGCACCGTGGCGGCCGACAGGTAGAACGCGTCCGGTCGCCACAGCACCCCGGTGGGCGCGTCCGGGTCCACCAGGCCCTCCAGCGTGCCGCGGTCCTCGGCGTCGAGCCCCTCGCCGAGGGCGCCGAGCACGTGCGTCAGGTGGAGTCGCAGGTACTCCCGCACCCGGCCGTCCAACGGCGCCTGGTGTTCGACGAGGAAGGTCCTGGTCCCCGACGGGACCAAACCGGCCCGGGTGAGCATGGCGGGCCAGTCCTCGACCACCGACGCCGACCCCGGCAGCCCCGCGCGCATGTCCGCGAAGAACTCCTCCCACGCCGCGTCCAGACGGGCCTGGAGCCCGGGGCGGCCGATGCCGATGTCACGGGGCAGGAAGCGGGGCGGCAGACCGGTCTCGGCGATCGCGAGCAGCCCGCCGGGGCGCAGTGCCGCCGCGAGCCCGTTCAGGGCCCCCTGCTGGTCGCCGAGGTGGTGGACGGCCTGGCTGGACCAGATCAGGTCCGCGGCGCCCAGCGCCCCCAGATCGTCGGGCAGATCGGCCCGCAGGGTCTCCACCCGCCCGCCGAGGCCCTCCGACTCGGCCCGCGAGCGCGCGTGGTCCAACAGCGGCTCCGACTGGTCGACCGCGGCCACGCGGGCCGAGGGGAAGCGCCGCGCCAGCAGGCAGGTGATGGCGCCGGGTCCGCTGCCCACGTCCAGGACGCGGCCCACGGCGCCGGAGTCGGCGGCGCCGAGGAGCCCGTGCAGCCAGTCGGCCGCCGCCCGCAGGTAGGGCGCGTTCACCTCCGCCTTGCGTTCCAGGTGCGCGGCCATGCCCTCCCAGTCGATGTCGTCGCCGTGGTGTGCGTGGTGGGAGCTCATGTCTGGCCTGCCTTCGTCGAGCACGGTGTCGCCCCGACCGTCGGGGACGGGGCCAGGACAGGACCAGAGTGCGCGGGCCTCCTGAGCGGTGCAACTTCCGTTGCCGGTTCCGGGACGCGCGCCGCCGAACCGCCGTCCCCGCCCCGCCACGCCCCGCCTTCCCGGAAACGGCACGCGCGTTTGCCACATCCGTGCCGAGCGGGTGGGATGGAGGCGTGCACGATCCCGACGCCATCACCCGCGCCTGTCCGAGGTCGGTCCCCGGCTGCGTCGGCTGCGCACCGACCGAGGTCTGACGTTGGCCGCGCTGTCGGAACTCACCGGTATCTCCCGGAGCACCCTGTCCCGGCTGGAGTTGGGCCAGCGCCGCCCCAGCCTCGAACTCCTGCTGCCGATCTCCCAGGCCCATCAGGTTCCCCTGGACGAGTTGGCCGGCGCGCCCGAGGTCGGCGATCCGCGCGTGCGGCTCCGGCCGAGGCGCGTCCACGGAAGCACGGTGGTTCCGCTGACCGCCTTCCCCGGGCCGTTGCAGGCCTTCAAGATAATCCTGCCCGCCCGGCGCAGCGCTCCCGAGCCCCGCGAGCACGAGGGCTATGAGTGGTTCTACGTGCTCTCCGGACGGGTGCGCCTGATTCTGGCCGACCACGACATTCTTCTCACCTCGGGAGAGGCCGCCGAGTTCGACACCCGGCTCCCCCACTGGTTCGGCACCGACGGTGAGGGCCCCGCCGAAATCCTCAGTCTCTTCGGCAGACAGGGCGAGCGCGTGCACGTCCGCGCCGGCCCCAGGAACGGCGGCCCGCCGCGCACGTGAGGCGGGCCACGCGCATCGGACGCACGCCTTCAGACTGGCCGCGCGCGGTTCCCCGAAGGCGTCACTCCCCCGGTCTAGCGTGGTCCGCACACACCTGAGCAATCGAAGGGATGGCCCCGTGACACCCCAGACGCCCCGCGCCGAGGCCCTGACGGGCGGCGTGCCCGGATCGTGGGCCGAGGCCCTTCCCCTCCTGGAAAGCCACACCGGCACCTACTGGCTGTCGGTGCCCCGCGCCGACCACCGCCCGCACACCCGCCCGGTACTCGCGGTGTGGGTGTCCGGCCAGCCGTGGTTCGCCTCGGGCGAGAACACGGTCAAGGCGGGGCTGCTGTCGGCGGCGCCCCAGGTGAGCCTGGCCTTCCAGGCGGGCGGCATGGATCTGGTGGTGGAGGGGTCGGCGCAGCGGGTGGCGGACCCCGACCGCGTGCGCCGCGTCGCCCACGCCTACGCCGAGCGGTACGGCTGGGCTCCGGAGGCCGGTGACGGGGCGCTGACCGGAGCGGAGGGGGCGCCGACCGCCGGTCCCCCGCCGTACGCGGTGTACACCGTGATCCCCACGACGGTCTACGCCTTCCCCTCCGACGACGCGCCGCACGGCCCCACCCGATGGCGGTTCGACCCCTGAGCAGACCCTGTGGCGAAGCCGGGCGGAAACGGTGGCCCTGGACCCTCCGTGGTGACCCGACCGGCACGGCACCCATCCCCAACCCCCCAGAACCCCGCAACCAGACCACCCATCCCCCCACCGGTGAGCCGTCCGGGGCCCTGTGCTCCCCGGGGAGGCGCAGGGCCCCGGGCGGGTCGTGCTCCTGGGGGGGGAAGTCCTACGGTCCGGACACCGCGGTCAAGGACCTGTCCCCGACGCCCCCGGGCACGGAGGGCGAGGTCGAGCGGGTCGGTGACCTGGCCGGACTCGTCTACGGACCGCTCTCGGGCACCACCGTCGTGCCTCTGGAGGAGGTGCACCCGGCACGACGGCGCCGGGTTCGCCGCCACACCCGCGAGCTGGGCGGGTACGCCGCGGACTCTCAGCCGCGTTCGGCCCCGACCTCGGGTCGGGCCCGAACGCGGCGCGCACCCGGTCGGGGTCCAGACCGTAGCGGTCGAGACCGTACCGGTGTCCGCCCGGATCCTTCCTGCGGTCGCGCCGGGTGTAGGCGAGCACCCGCGCGCGGCAGTCGGCGTCGAAGCCCTCGCCCATGCGCCGCCAGAGTCGTTCGGCCGTCCCGACCGGGTCGGCGGTCAGCTCGCCGTAGGGCATGTCGAGGAAGCGTTCGGGGTCGTGGGCGCGGCGGACCGCCCTGGCCCGCTCCGCGCCCCGTGACCAGATCTCCAACCACTCCCGGCCGATCCACCGGGGGTTCACGTCGGCGCAGTGCGCGCTCATCCCGGCTTCGGCCAGGCTGCCCCACGACGCCATGGCGCGCGCCGGGTCGCGGTCGGTCAGCACCACCGTGGCGTCGGGGAAGACCGTGAGCAGGGCGTCCAGGGTCAGCAGGTGGAACGGTGACTTGAGCACCCAGCGCCGCCGTTTCCTTCTCCATTGCAGAGCCTGGAGTTGGCGTCTGAGGTGGAGGTAGTCGGGCACGGTGTCACGGCGCTCGAACCACGCCCGGTAGCCCGGGACGGGCGCGCGCACGTGGTGGCCCAGGCTGTGCGGGAGCGCGAAGACGCACTCCTCAGGTTCGAGCGGGTGCATCGGGTGGATGGTCTGGAAGCCGGGGATCATCGCGTCAAAGGACCGGACCCGGGTACGCGCCGCGGCCAGGCGCCGGCGTCGGCTCAGGGTGCGCTCCCCCGGCCTGCCGGTGTCGGGAACGGGACTCCACAGTTCCCACAGTCTCGGGGCGCGCACGTCCGCGCGCTGGGCCAGGAGCCCGTGCCCGAACGTGGTGCCGGTCCTGGGCAGACCCGTGATGACCACCGGCCGGTCGATCGGCTCTTCGGCGACCTCCGGGTGGACGTCGAGCAGGTGGAGCATCCGCAGGCGCGTCGCCAGGTGTCGACGAATCTCGGCCTGGACGGCGATCCGGCCGATCGGGGTGAGGTCGGGAACCTCGTGCCAGGCATCGTGCAGGACCCGCAGGTCGGAGAGGAAGGGCTCGTCGGTGAGCCAGGGAAGCCCGCTGGTCCGGGAGGCGGCGCGCATCGCGGCTTCGAAGGACCGTTCGGGAGAGCGTGGCCGCCTCCCGGCCGCCGGGGCGATCAGGGCGTTGACCGGATGCACCCACCACGGGGGGCGAACGTTCACGGAGGGTCCTTCCACGCTCGGGCCGAACGGGGCACCACGATTCGACCATGCCTGGACGGGCGTCGCAAAGGCCGTGCTCAGGCGGTCGCCCACCCCTCGACGTGTGCGGCGCGCAGGCGTAGGTTCATTGCTCAACAGCGGCTACCGGTGCGGCGGCCACGACGGGCGTCCGGCGGAGTGCGCGAGGAGGCTTCGGGATGAACGTGATCGGACTCGACCGGATCGACGCCGGCATGTTCGAGTCGGTGGGCGGCAAGGCCGCCGGTCTCGGTGAGATGATCGCGTCGGGAGAGCGGGTGCCGCCGGGCTTCTGCCTGACCGTGGAGGCGCACGCCTCCGGTACGGTTCCCGCCGACGATCTCGCCGCCGCCTACGAGCGTCTGGGCGGCGGGCCGGTCGCCGTGCGCTCCAGCGCCACGGCCGAGGACCTGCCCGACGCCAGTTTCGCCGGGCAGCAGGACACCGTGCTCGACGTGCGCGGCGCCGACGCCCTGGTCGAGGCGGTGCGCCGGTGCTGGGCGTCACTGGATTCCGAGCGCGCGGTCGCCTACCGGGAGGCCGCCGGAGTCGACCGCGCGGACACGCGCATGGCGGTCGTCGTGCAGCGCATGGTCGACGCGACGGTCGCGGGCGTCCTGTTCACCGCCGACCCGCTCACCGGCGGCCGGTCCCGGATGGTCGTGGACGCCGCCCGCGGGCCTGGCACGGCCGTGGTCGACGGAAGCGTCACCCCCGACCACCACGTCCTGGTGGACGGCGAACCGGCTGCGGTGATCGAGGGCGGCTGCCTGACCGCGGCGCGACTGGAGGAACTGCGCGCGGCGGGCAGGCGCCTGGGCGAGCACTTCGGATCACCGCAGGACGTGGAGTGGGCCTACGACGCGGACGGAGTCCTGTGGCTGCTCCAATCCCGGCCGATCACCACTCTCTTCCCCCTGCCCCCGGACGCCGGGAAGCCGGGGCCGCGCGTGTACCTGGAGGCCGGGCACATGCAGGGCATGCTCCGGCCGTTCACCCCCATGGGCATGGACTGCATGACGCGTGTCTGGGCGAGGTGGTGCTCCTTCCACGGCATCGACACCGACCCACGCGCGGGGACATCGGCCCTCACACCCATCGGGGGGCGCCTGTACCTCGACCTCACCGACGTCATGCGCAGCGCGCCGGTGCGCGGGCTGCTCCCGAGGGCGATGGAGATCTACGGGCCGCGGGTCAGGCGCTCGATCGAGTACCTCCTGGAGGACCCGCGGTTTCCCCCGCGTCCGGGCCCGCCCTTCGCCCTGGGCCCCGCCTTGAGGTCGGTGCGCGGATCCTGCCGACCACCGTGGCGCACATCGCCGCGACGATCGCCCGTCCGGACAAGGCCAGGGCCCGGGTGACCCGCGCGCTCCGGGTCTTTCGGAACCAGCCCCACCCCGGCGCGGAGGCGTCCGCGGCCCAGCGGCTCGCCTTCGTCAGCGAGGACGCCTACGCCCCCATCCTGGGCGCCCCCATGATGGCGGTGATCTGGCCCGCCTTCGCCGGGATCATCCTCGGCACGCTGCCCTCGGCCCTACTCAACGGCGTGGCCAGCGAGGACGAACTCGACGCCGTGCTCGGCGGAATGCCGCACAACGTCACCACGGAGATGGACCTGGCCCTGTGGCGGGTGGCCGGGAACGCGGACGAGCACCGTGCGCTCTTTCTGGAGACCCACCCGGCCGATCTTTGCGACATGTACCTCCGGGGCGCTCTGCCCGACATCGGTCTGGCGGACTTTCTGCAGGTGTACGGCCACCGCGCCGCGGCAGAGGTCGACATCGGCACGCCGCGCTGGGCGGAGCACCCCTCCCCGTTGTTCGCCGCCATCGCCAACTACCTGCGGGTGGAGGACCCCGAACAGGCCCCCGACCGCAGGTTCGACAGGGCGGCGCTGCGGGCTCGCAGGACGATCAGCGAACTGTCGCTGCGCGGACGCGCCCGGCGCCCGGTCCGCGGGCGGATCGCCTCCTTCGCCATGCGACGGTCGCGCGAGCTCACGGGGTCGCGTGAGCTCGCCAAGTTCTCCTGGCTGATCCCGTTCGCCGAGACGCGCCGCCAACTCCTGCTCGTCGGCGAGGACCTCGTGCGGCGAAGCCTGCTGGAGCGGGCCGACGACGTGGTGTTCCTGGTCCTGGACGAGGTGCGCGCGGCCGTGCACGACGGGGTGGACCACCGTTCCCTCGTCACCGAGCGGCGGGCCGTCCACGACCGGGAGGTGCGCCGGCCGCGCGTCCCGGCTCTGCTGCTGTCGGACGGCACCGACGTGGAGGCGATCCTGCCGCCCGCGGAGGTCGGGGAGGGGACGCTGCCGGGGATGCCCGCGGCGGCCGGTCGGGCCACCGGGCGCGCCCGGGTGGTCCGCGACCCGTCCGGGGCACGCGTCGAGCCCGGGGAGATCCTCGTCGCGCCGACCACCGACCCCGGGTGGACCCCGCTGTTCATGACGGCGGCCGGGCTGGTCACCGAGACGGGCTCCCCGGTCGCGCACGGTCCCACGGTGGCGCGCGAGTACGGAATCCCCGCCGTGATCTGTGTGCGTGAGGCGACACGCGCGATCCGGACCGGTCAGATGATCACGGTCGACGGCACGGCTGGCACGGTCACGGTGACGCCGGAGGAGGCTCAGGGGACGGGGGGAGGGCCGCAGGAAGCCGAGGGACCTGGTCGGTGATCGCGCCGCGCGGCGCACCGGACGGTCAGGACCACCCGGCCAGGACGCGGTCGATGACGTCAGCGATTCGCGCCCTGGCCTCGTCCCTGGGCACTCCCTCCATGAGCAACCGGTCGTAGGGCGTGTCCTCGTGCCGGACGGAGGCCACCACCGCACGGCGCACCGCCCCGGTTGAACTCACCCCCTTCGCCATGTCCGTAACCAGTTCAGACATCGAGCTCACTCATCGAGGGGTTGCGCCGTGGATGCCGCCCGTCACGCGGCAGGGTAGGTGTGCGCGGAACACGTCCTGGCGCGGCCCCGCGCCCTGGACGCCGACGGTCCGGGGCACGGGACCGGGGCACGGGGCGATCGCCCCGGTGGCGGGACCGCGCAGATCAGGGCGAACGCGCTGACCTGGCTGTTCTTCGCCCTGGGCGGGGACGCGGAGGACGGTCGGGCCCGGCGTTCGGACTACTCGCCGACGTCGCGGCGGTGGGAGTGCCAGATGCACACCACGGACGGGCGCGGGAAGTCGCCGTCGGGCCACGTGCTGGTGGGGGCGTCGAACGAACCGCCGTCTCCGGGATGCTGCGGAGCCAGGAAGACGGTCTTGTTGTCCGGGGTGACGAACGGACCGCAGGCCTCGGCGTCCACGGGGACGGTGGCGAAGGTCTTGAGCTCGCCGCGGAAGCGGCCCTCGACGGGCACCACGTGCAGGGCGTCGTTGTGGCCCAGGCTGCCGGGCTGGCCGTCCGTGGAGATCCACAGGTTGCCCCGAGCGTCGAAGGCGAGGTTGTCCGGGGCGGAGATCGGCATGACCCGGGACTTGTCGAAGCCCGCGAAGTAGGTGTCGTCGTCCTCGGGGTCGCCGCAGACGATGGGGACGTTCCAGGTGAAGGAGGTCGCCCCGGCGTCGTCGCAGGCCTCGACGATCTCCAGGATGTGCCCGTAGCGGTTGGGACCGCGCGGGTTGGGCTCGTCGGCCTGGCCTGGCTCGCGGGCGGAGTTGTTGGTCAGCGCGCAGTAGACCTTGCCGGTGACCGGGCTGGCCTCGAAGTCCTCGGGCCGGTCCATCTTGGTCGCGCCCGCGGCGTCGGCGGCCAGACGGGTGTGCACGAGCACCTCGGCGACGCTGAAGCCTTCGACGAAGCTCTCGGTGGCGCTGCACAGCGGGATCCACTCGCCGGTGCCGTCGAACTCTCCGTCGGAGGGCAGCGCGCCGGAGCCGTCGATCTCCTCGGCGGGGCTGTCGCCCGCCAACCGCGCCACGTACAGTGTGCCCGAGTCGAGGAGGGTGAGGTTGCGGCGGCGGGAGCCCTCGACGTAGCGGCCGTCGCTGACGAACTTGTACATGTAGTCGAAGCGCTCGTCGTCGCCCATGTAGACGGCCACGCGCCCGTCCTCGGTCAGGCGGGTGTTGGCGCCCTCGTGCTTGAAGCGGCCGAGCATGGTGCGCTTGACGGGGGCGGACTCCGGGTCGAGCGGGTCGATCTCGACGACGTAGCCGAACCGGTTGGCCTCGTTGGGGTGCTTGGACAGGTCGAAGCGCTCGTCCACCCGGTCCCAGCGGCGGTCGGACGCGCCCGTGGGCAGCCCGTAGCGGTCGGTCTCCCGGGTGCCGGGCGCGGAGTTGAAGTACTGGTTGAAGTTCTCCTCGCCGCTGAGGAAGGTGCCCCACGGTGTCATGCCGCCCGAGCAGTTGTTGAGCATGCCGAGGACCTCGGCGCCCGCCGGGTCGGCCTCGGTGCGCAGCAGCTCGTGCCCGGCGGCCGGGCCCGCGATGCGGAAGGGCGTGGTCGCGGTGACGCGACGGTTGAAGGGGCGCTCGCCCCCGGCGAGCCGCCACTGCCCGGTGCGGCCCACCCGTCGCAGCTCGACCAGGGAACCGCCGTGCGCGGCCATGGCGATCCGAATGAGCTCGGGGTCGGCCGCGTCGCCGCCGGGGTACCCGGGGAACATGATGTCCTCGTTGGTGTACTCGTGGTTCACCCACAGCAGGGCGCGGTCGTCGTCGAGCTCGTGGAAGCCGACGTAGTCGCAGTTGTAGCCGAACTGCCGCGCCTGGGCCTCGGCGGACTGGTTGGCGATGTCGAACTCCGGCGCGCCGGGGACGACCGGCTCGCCCCACCGGATGACGACGTGCTGCTCGTACCCGCGGGGGACGGTGACCTGGTCGTCGCCGTTGGGCGCGACGGCGCGGAACGTGGCGCGGGGGTTGCGCTTGGGTCGGTCCGGGCGCGGCCGGCATGGGCGGGGCTCAGTGCGGCGAATCCGAGGGCGCCGGCGCGGCGGTGACCGCGCTGGTCCGGAGCGCGGCGCGCCGGGAGACCACGTTCTGGAAGATGTCGCCGAAGTAGGCGTTGTCGCTCGTGTTGGGTACGGGGTGGAAGCAGGCGTCACCGCAGCGCAGTCTGCACGTGGCGCGGGAACGCCCGCCTCCGACCTGGCCGGTCAACGGCAGGGTGCGGCGGCGGGGCGCGGACTCGGACACACGTTCTCCTCGGGATCGTGACTGCTCCTCCGAGCCGCGCCCGTGCGGGAACCGGTGGCCGACGCGGAGGACGAAGCTGGTCAACCGGTGGGCGAGTCCACCGGCCGGTCTCGACCTTGTCCGAGGTTCCACACGCGACGGTGAAACCAGGGTGAACGCCCTGACAACACCCGTCCATCCCTGTGTGGGCGGCGCTACCGGCGCCCGGGCGTTCGTGGCCGGCACCGAACGTGATCCTCGCGCAACCGGACGTCCCGCGCCAGACCCCCGGGGGCCGTGTTCTCCGTGCGCGTCCTCCGCTCCGCTCCGGCCCCGGTGTATCGACCTAGGACGCGTGGCCGCTCCGCCCCACGGGCACGACCATCGGCCCGCCGGTCACCGGGTCCGCCACGACCACGGCCTCCAGACCGAACGCCTCCGCCAGCAGCTCCGGCGTCAGCACCTCGGCGGGCGGCCCGCACGCCACCACCCTTCCCTCGCGCATGGCGATGACGGTGTCGGCGTAGCGGGCGGCCAGGTTGAGGTCGTGCAGCACCATGACGATCGTCCGCCCGCCCTGCTGGTGCAGGTCGCGGACCAGGTCCAGCACGTCGACCTGGTGGACGAGGTCCAGGAAGGTGGTGGGCTCGTCCAGCAGCAGCAGGTCGGTGCCCTGCGCCAGCACCATCGAGATCCACGCCCGCTGGCGCTGCCCGCCCGACAGTTCGTCCAGCGGTGTGTCGGCCAGTTCCAGCAGACCGGTCTGGGACAGCGCGTCGGCGACGGCGCGGTGGTCGTCCCCCGACCACTGCCGGTACCAGCGCTGGGCGGGGTGGCGGCCACGGGCGACGAGATCGGCGACGGTCAGGCCGTCGGGCGCGGTCGGCTGCTGCGGCAGGATGCCCAGGACCTGGGCGACCTCCCGGGTGGGGGCGCGGTGGATGTCGCGTCCGTCGAGTTCGACCACGCCCGCGCGGGGGCGCATGAGCCGCCCGAGGGCGCGCAGCATGGTGGACTTGCCGCACCCGTTGGGGCCGATGACGCAGGTGATGGTGCCCTCGACGACGTCGGCGTCCAGACCGTCGACGATGGTGCGGTCGTCGTAGGCGAGCGTCAGGCCACGGGCGCTGAGCCGGACCCGGGCTTCGGGCTGGGCGGCGGGGGCGTCGACGTGCGTGGGGTTGCTGGAGGTCGTGGTCAAGCCTGGACCTTTCGGTTGCCGCGGACGAGCAGGTAGATGAGGTAGAGGGCGCCCAGGCTGCCGGTGACCACGCCCACGGGGAGCTGGATGGTCGCGAACAGGTTCCGGGCGATGAGGTCGGCGCCGCACACGAGCCCGGCGCGACCAGGGCGGACAGCAGGACCGGCGGGCGGGGCGCGCGAGCCAGGCGCAGGGCGATCTGCGGCGAGGCCAGGGCGACGAACAGGATGGGACCGGCGGCCGAGGTGCCGAAGGCGGCGAGCAGGACCGCCAGGATTAGGAGTGCGGTCCGGCCCCGCTCCACGCGCACGCCCAGCCCCCGGGCGACGTCGTCCCCGTAGGCCAGCGCGTCCAGGGTGCGGGCCATGACCAGGGCGGCGGGCAGGCACACGAGCAGGGCCAGGGCGACGGGGACGGCGTCGGGCCAGGTGCGCATGCTGAGGCTGCCCGCGATCCACACCATGGCGCGGCCGCTGTCGCTGACCTCGCCGAGGGTGAGCATCCACAGGGTGATGTTCATCAGGACCGCGGACAGGCCCACGCCGACCAGGAGCAGCCGGTAGCCGTCCACACCCGAGCGCCAGGCCAGCGCGTAGCACACGACTCCGGCGGCCAGGCCGCTCGCCAGGGCCACGGCGGGCACGCCGATGTCGGCGAGGGGGCCGGTGACGATGCCGTAGCTGCCGCCGAAGGCCATGACCGCGACCACGCCCGCGCTCGCTCCGTGGGTGACACCGAGCAGGTCGGGACTGGCCAGGGGGTTGCGCATGATCGTCTGGGTGATGGCGCCCGCCGCGGCCAGGGCGGCTCCGGCGAGCAGTCCGACCACGACGCGGGGCATGCGCACCCGCCAGATGGTGAAGTACTGGTCGCCGCTGGTGCCGACGATGTTGGCCCAGACCTGCGGGATGGAGACGGGGGTGTCGCCCATGGCCAGGTTGAGGCTGACCAGGACGAGGATGGCCGCGCAGGTCAGGAGGGAGACCGTGAGCGCCCTCGGGCGCACGGGGAGCGCGACCGGCCCCACGCGCAGGGCGCGGACCGCGCGCAGGCGCGCGGGCGCGGGGGGCGGGGGTCGGTGGGGACGAGGGTGGGACTCATAGGCTGAGGAGTCTCCTGCGTCGGACGACGTAGACGAAGAACGGGGCGCCCAGGAGGGCGAGCACCACACCGACCTGGAGTTCCCCGGGCGGGGCCAGGAAACGGCCGACCACGTCGCGGCCATGAGCAGGATGGCGCCGAGCAGGGCGGAGTAGGGCAGCAGCCAGCGGTGGTCGGAGCCGACCATCGCCCGGGCCAGGTGCGGGACGATGAGCCCGACGAACGCGATGGGCCCGCATGCGGCGACGGTCACACCGGTGAGCAGGGTGATGGCGACCAGGCCGGTGGCCCGGGCCCGCCCGACGCGAAAGCCCAGGGCGCGGGCGGTGTCCTCGCCCAGGGCCAGGGCGTTGAGGGCGCGGGCGTTGGCCAGGGCCAGGAGCACCCCCACGGCCACGAACGGGATCATCTGGGGGATGACCGAGGGGTCGCGCCCGGTGAGCGATCCCACTCTCCAGAAGCGGAAGTCGTCCATGGTGGCCTGGTCGAGCAGCACGATTCCGGAGACCAGCGAGTACATGAGCCAGCTCACGGCGGTTCCGGCCAGGGCCAGGGTGATGGGCGTGGGTCCGCGTCCGGGCACGGAGCCGATGAGGTAGACCGCCAGGGCCGCGACCCCGGCGCCCGCGAACGCCAGCCACGACTGGGTGCACAGGTCGGAGATGTCGAGGAAGTAGATCCCCAGGACCACCGCGAAGGCCGCGCCGAAGGTGACGCCGAGGATGCTGGGGTCGCCCAGGGGGTTGCGTGTGTGTCCCTGCATGAGGGCGCCGCCCAGGCCGAGGCTGATCCCGGCGAGCAGCCCGAGCGCGGTGCGGGGCAGGCGGATCTCGTTGACGATGATGTTGGCTTCGTCACCGGCCGCGTGGGACAGCGCCTGCCAGACGGTGCCGGGGTCGAGTGTGCGGGCTCCGATCAGGACGCTGCTCAGCGCCGCGAGCGCGAGCACCGCGACGAGCAGGCCCAGACCGGCGACGCGGCGGGCGCGGCGGGCGCGATCACCCCCGTGCGCGGGGGGTCGTCGGCGCCGGAGGTGGTGGGGCCACCGGCCGTGGTGACGGGGCCGACCGTTGCGGCCCCGGGGGTGTCACTCACCCACTGCTCCCCTCATGACGAGGGCCAGGCAAACCTAACTTAGGTTTGCCTAGCCATACGATGATGATCTAAGTTTGCCACGTCCCAGCCTGGGACAACACATCGCCGGCGACAGTGCTGCCCCCGTTCGCACGGTCGCGAGGACGTGTCCCGACCCCGATTGCGAGTTACCTCATGACATCCTCCACCCTCCTGCGCCGCGCGGGCCTTCCCGCCGTGGCCGTCGCCGCCGCCGTCAGCCTGCTCACCGCCTGCGGCGCCGCCGGGCCCGCTGACGAGGCTCCGACGACGTCGCGGCCCAGGGCGGCTCCACCGAGGGCTACCCGCGCACCGTCGAGCACGCCATGGGATCGACCGAGATCCCGGACGCCCCCGAACGGGTCCTGCCGCTGGACTCCACCTACGTCGACGCCACACTCGCCCTGGGCGGCGACGTCGTCGGCTTCACGACCTTCTCCGAGGACGCCCAGGAGCTGCCCGGCTACCTGGTCGACAGCGACTGGAACACGGGCTCCCACGACCAGGCCGTCCCGGTCGGCCTGCTGTGGGACATCAGCCCCGAACTGGTCGCCCAGACCCAGCCGGATCTGATCCTGTCCGCCGAGGTGCGCCACGGCGACGGATACGACCAGCTGAGCGAGGTCGCGCCGACCGTCATGTCGGAGACCACCGGCGCGACGTGGAAGGACAACCTGCGCCTGACCGCCGAGTCGCTGGGCGCCGAGGAGGAGGCCGAGGCCCTGATCACCGAGTTCGAGGAGCGGGCCGCCGCGATCGGCGAGGCGATCGTCGAGGCCGAGGGCGGCGAGGCGCCCACCGTCTCGATCGTGCGTTTCGCCGGCGACGCGGAGGGCGTGCGCCTGTACACGCGCAACTCCTACATCGGCGTGATCCTGGACGACCTGGGCCTGCCCTCCGGTGAGGGCACCTCCACCGGCGCCGAGGACATCGTCACCTACCACAGCCAGGAGCGTCTGCTCGACCTGGACGCCGACCGCATCTTCGTCGCCGCCTACGACGACGACGGCGCCGACGGTGTCGCCGAGCAGCAGGAGGAGTACTCGAACAGCCCGCTGTGGGGCGAGCTGGAGGGTGACAAGTCCGAGGTCGACGACGCCCACTGGATCTCCGGAGTCGGCCTGATCGCCGCCCACGCCGTGCTCGACGACATGGCCGAGATCTTCGGGGTCGACCCGCAGCGCTGAGCGCCAGACGAGCGCACCAGCAGTCGAGACCGTCCACGGGGCCCGTCCGTCGGTCGACGGACGGGCCCCTCCGCCGTGTCGGGTTCCTGGCACCCCGCGTGTCCGGGACGGCACACCGCATCGGAAGGACCCGCCGTGGAACCGCCCCGCTCCTTCGAGAACGCCCCATGCCTGCCCGCCGACCGGATTCCCGAGCGGGTGCGCGAGGCCGCCCACGCGCTCGCCGCCGGTTCCGGCTCCGGCTACGTCTACGACCCCGGCCAGGCCGCCGAACGCGCGCGGACCCTGCGCGCCGCGCTGCCCGGATGGGCGCGGGTGTACTTCGCCGCCAAGTCCAACGGGTTCGCGCCCGTGCTCGCCCACCTGGCCGAGGCGGTGGACGGGTTCGAGGCGGCGTCGCTGCACGAGGCGCGCGCCTGCCTCGCCTCGCTGGCCGAGCGCCGCCGCGGCCCGCGGCCGGGGCGGATCGCGGTGAGCGGCC
Organism: Nocardiopsis sp. CNR-923; assembly: GCF_001942255.1. Classification (GTDB taxonomy): domain Bacteria; phylum Actinomycetota; class Actinomycetes; order Streptosporangiales; family Streptosporangiaceae; genus Nocardiopsis. The sequence continues at coordinate 32,587 of NZ_MKKC01000060.1, read as the reverse complement.
CGGGCAAGACCCCCGAACTGCTGGCCGGCCTGGCGAGGTTGCGCGCCGAGGAGGGGGCGGACGTGGTCGTCAACGCCGAGAGCGAGCTGGAGCTGCACCGGATCTCGGCCGCGGCGCGGGAGGCGGGCACGGTCGTTCCGGTGACGCTGCGGGTGAACCCCGAGCGGGTGCCGGTGAGCGGCGCGTTGGTCATGGGCGGGACCCCCGGCCCGTTCGGCGTGCCCGAACCGCTGGTGCCCTCGGCGCTGCGCACGGCCTCCCTGCTGCCCGGTCTGGACCTGGTGGGCTTCCACGTGCACGCGGTCAGCGGCAACACCGACGCCGTCGCGCACGCGGCCTACGTGCGCTGGTGTCTGGAGTGGGCGCGCGCCACGGCCAGGGCGCAGGGCGTGGACCTGCGGGTCGTGGACGTGGGCGGAGGGCTGGGCGTGCCGTTCGAGGAGGGCGACACCGCCTTCGACCTGGCGGCGTTCGGCGCGGCGCTCGCGGAGCTGGACGACCCGGGTGTGGAGGTCGTCTTCGAGCCGGGGCGGTGGATCGCGGCGCCGACCGGCTGGTACGCGGCGCGTGTGACGGACGTGAAGTCGGCCTACGGCGGCCACTTCGCGGTGGTGCGGGGTGGGATCAACCACTTCCAGCTGCCGACCTCCTGGGAGATCCGCCACAACTTCGCGGTGCTGCCCGGGCGGGCATGGCCGTCGTCGCTGCCCCGACCGGGGGTGGCCGCAGTGCCGGTGACCGTCTCCGGGGAGCTGTGCACGCCCGAGGACGTGCTGGCGCGTGAGGTGCGGGTGGAGTCCGTCCACGCCGGTGACGTGCTGGTGTTCCCGAACGCGGGCGCTACGGGCACGAGTTCGCGATGCCCGCCTTCCTGGCCCATCCGGGTGCGCCGCGTGTGACGGTGAGCGCCCGCACGGCGCTCGTCGGGGCTGTGGCGCCGGGCACCCGTTCGCAGGGTTGACATGATTAGGTAAGCCTGCCCTAATAAACGTGCTGGTCGTCCCGGACCGATCCGCCCTCCTTGTCCGTTCGCCCCATCCCCCACCGAGGAGACCCCATGGCCACCTCAGCCCCGACCACCACGCGGCTGGACCTGAGCAACCTCACCGGCGCCGACGTCCTGGCCGACCTCTCGCCCTGGGTCTCGGCCTACGAGGAGGTCTACGCCCACGCCCTCCACCTTCCCGACCACAACGACCCGTCGTTCGGCGAACGGCTGGCCTTCAGCGCCGCCAGACCCGGGTTCCGGATGACCGCCGGGCACACGGACGGCGAACTCGCCGGGTTCGTCTACGGCTACCCCCTCCCCGGCGCCACCGCTGGTGGGACGGTTTCACCCCGGCCCCGGGCGTGGACGCCCAGGACATGACCGACGAGCGTCCCGGCCGCACCCTGGCCGTGTGCGAGGCGCTCATCCGCAGCCCCTTCCGCCACAGCGGGCTCGTCGAGCGCGGCCTTCCGCTGTTCCTGTCCGGCCGGACCGAGGAGCGCGCCGCGTCGCTGGTCGCCGAGGACAACCGCCACGCCCTCAACCTGAGCCTGCGCAACGGCTGGCGGCACGTGGGCGACCTGGCCCCGCACGACGGCTGGCGGCGCCACCACTGTCTGGTCATGCCGCTGCGCGCCTGACGATCCGCCCCGAGCCCTTCCGGTCGGGCCCGTGGCTGGGGCCGGATCCCCGGCCGCACCGGTCCGCCGCCCGAGTCGGCGGGCCCCGCCACGACCACCCGACCCCACCGACGCCAGCGAGCATCCGTTCGCGGTGCGGGCCCCTGCCCACACCCACCCATCCGCGCGTTGCCGACCCGTCACAGAAACGGAGTTCTGACGCCTCATGCGCACCACGCCCAGGACCGGGCCCCCGACGACCGTCACCGACGCCGCCGACCGCCCCCTGCCCGACCTCACCCCCTCCGCTCTGGCCGGATCCCTCGGGCACGCCGGGGCCACCAGCGGACCGGCCACCGTCGCCTCCCTCGTCGACTCCGCCGCCCGAGCCCTGGTCGACTCCTCGGCCCGCCGTGGCGGCCCCCTGCCCGCCATGACCCCGCAGCAGGTGGCGGCGATGGTCGCCGACGCGCTGGACACCGTCCAGCCCGACGGCCCCGACCGCTCCGCCGAGGTGCTCCACCGCCTCACCACCGCCCTCGCCGCGGGCGCCGCCGACCCGGCCCACCCGCACTGCGCGGCCCACCTGCACTGCCCCCCGCTCGCCGTCGCCGTGGCCGCCGACACCGTCGCCTCGATCCTCAACCAGTCCCTGGACTCCTGGGACCAGGCTCCGGCCGCGACCGCCCTGGAGACCCGAATCATCGCGGAACTGGCCGACCTGGCCGGATACGACGGGCAGCGGGCCGGCGGTGTGGTCACCTCCGGCGGCACCGAGTCCAACCTGACCGCGCTGCTCCTGGCCCGCGACCACGCGCTGGCCGCCCACTCCGACCTCGACGCCACCCGCACGGGCGTGGCAGCCGCCGCGAACGGGGCTCTGCCCCGCATCCTGTGCGGCGAGGTCGCGCACTTCTCCGTCCAGCGCGCCGCCGCCCTGCTGGGCCTGGGCGAGGAGGCGGTCGTCACCGTCCCCGTCGACTCCGACCACCGCATGCGCCCCGAGGCCCTGCGCCGAACCCTGCGCCGCCTGCGCGAGGACGGCGACCTGCCGGTCGCGATCGTGGCCACGGCGGGCACGACCGACCTGGGCGGTATCGACCCGCTGTCCTCGATCGCGCACATCGCGGCCGAGCACGGCGTGTGGTTGCACGTCGACGCCGCCTACGGTGGCGGCCTGCTGTTCTCCGACCGGCTGCGCGGGCTGGTGGACGGCATCGGCCGCGCCGATTCGGTCAGTCTCGACCTGCACAAGCTCGGCTGGCAACCGGTGGCGGCCGGAGTCCTGCTCACCCGCGAGCGGGCCTCGTTCGCGCCGCTGTCACGGTCGGTGTCCTACCTCAACCCGACCGACGACGAGGAGGCGGGCTACCCCAGTCTGCTCGGATACTCGCTGCGCACCACCCGGCGCGCGGACGTGTTCAAAATCGCCGTCACCCTGCGCGCGCTGGGCCGGGAGGGCCTGGGCCGCATGGTGGACGCCTGCCGCACCCTGGCGCTGACGGCCAGTTCCCAGGTGATCGCGTCCCCGAAGCTGACCCTGGCCGCGGCCCCCTCCCTGACCACCGTCGTCTTCCGCTACGACGCGGGCCCCGACACCGACCTGGTCAACGCACGGCTGCGCCGCCGCCTCATGGAACGCGGGCAGGCCGTGGTGGGCCGCACCCACATCGGCGGACGGGTCTGGCTCAAGCTCACCCTCCTCAACCCCGAGACCACCCCCAACGACACCGCTGCCCTGCTCGACCTCGTCGTCGCCGCCGGCGACACCGAGTCCGCCGCCGTCCAGAACCCGGAGGACGCCCGATGACCGCCGCCCAGAACCCCGCCGACGGATCCGGCGCCGCGCCGCGGGTGCACGACCTCGTGGGCGTCGGCCTGGGTCCGTTCAACCTGGCCCTGGCCGCTCTCGCCGACGCCGTCCCCGGTTTCAGCGCCCGCTTCCTGGAAGCCCGCCCCGGCTTCTCCTGGCACCCGGGCCTGCTGTTGGAGGGCGCTCGCCTCCAGGTGCCGTTCCTCGCCGACCTGGTCACCCTGGTCGACCCGACCAGCCGGTGGTCCTTCCTGTCCTATCTGCGCGAGCACGACCGGCTCTTCCCGTTCTACTTCACCGAGAGCTTCCACGTGCCGCGCCGCGAGTACGACGACTACTGCCGCTGGGCGGCCCAGGGCCTGGACTCGTGCCGCTTCGACGCCCGGGTCCGCTCGGTGCGCCACGACGACGGGGTGTTCACCGTCGAGCACGTGGACTCCTCCGGCGCCGCGCACACCGTGCGCGGTCGCGCCTGGTGCTGGGCATCGGCACCGAACCCGTCCTGCCCGAGGCGCTGCGCGACCTGGCGGGCGAACGGGTGTTCCACGCCGCCGAGTACCTGGACCGGGCCCAGGGTCTGGCCGGGGCGCGCGACCTGACCGTGATCGGGTCCGGGCAGTCCGGCGCCGAGGTCTTCCTCGACCTGCTGCGCTCCCCCGCGCACGCCGACACCCGGGTCAACTGGCTGACCCGCTCCCCCGCGTTCGCGCCGATGGAGTACTCCAAGCTCGGCCTGGAGCACTTCACCCCCGACTACACCCGCTACTTCCACGCCCTGCCCCAGCCGGTGAAGGACCGTCTGGTGCCCTCCCAGTGGCAGCTGTACAAGGGCATCAGCGCCGACACCGTCTCCGACATCCACGACGCGCTGTACGAGCGCGGCGTGGGCGGAGCCCCGGTCGACGTGACCCTGCGCGCCCAGTGCGAACTGCTGGAGGCCCGCGAGGACGGCGACCGCCTGGCGCTGACCTTCCGCCACCGCGAGCAGGACCGGGTGTTCACCGCCCGCACCGACGGCGTCGTGGCCGCCTCCGGGTACGCCCAGCGCCGCCCGGACTTCCTGGAGCCGGTCCTGAAGCTCATCGAGACCGACGAGCGGGGCCGGTTCGCGATCGACGCCGACCACCGCCTGCGCACCGATCCCGAGCTCACCGCGCCGATCCACGTGCAGAACGCCGAGCTGCACACGCACGGCGTCGGCGCCCCCGACCTGGGCCTGGGCGCGTGGCGGGCCGCCACCATCCTCAACAGCATCACCGGCCGGACCGTCTACCGGCTGCCCGAGCGGACCGCCTTCACGTCCTTCGGCGCGCCCGACGCCCCGCAGGACCGCGAGTGACGGCCCCCGCCTTCCGCCGCCTGTACCTGCTCGTCATCGTCCTGCACCTGGTCTCGGACGTGGCCCTGAGCCCCTTCTACCCCCAGCTCTTCGAGCGGCTGTTCGGCGTCACGGACATGTCGGCGACCGGCACCTACATCTGGGTGTGCCGGGTCACCGCACTGGTCGCGATGCCGCTGTGGGGGCTGGTGGCGCGCCGCTTCTCGATGGCGTCGCTGGTCACCTGGGGTCTGGTGGTGGCGGCCGCCCTGGAGCTGATGATCGCCGCCGCGCCGACCTACACGGTCTTCACGGTGCTCTCGGCGGTGCAGGTGGCGGTCACCATGTCCTTCGCGCTGGCCTACCCGGCCTTCGTGGGCAGCGGAAGCGACCGGATGCGCGACGTCACCGCGCACACCTACATCATCAACGTCGGGACGGTGACCGCCACCGTCCTGGGCGCGGGGATCATGGCGCTGCCCAACCCGCGCTGGGGCATCGCCGCGTGCGCGCTGCTGTACGTCGCGCTGGCGGTGCTGTGCCACCGCCATCTGCCGCGCGGGCGGGCGGGCGAGCCCGCGGTCAGGGACCGCGAGCGGCCCGGGACCGACGGCACGGCCCCGTCCCGGTCGGCCGCGGGCGCGCGCCCCGCCCGTGTCCGGGCGCGCCCGGCCCTGCTGCCGCTGGTGGCGGTGTGCGCCGCCGTGCTGGCCGCCGAGTCGGCCCGCCTGGTGGTCCGGCCGTTCTTCACGCTGTACGCCGAGGACTCGGGGATCGACCCCACGGTGGCCGCCGCCCTGTTCCTCCTGCCGCAGCTGACCGTGCTCGCGGTGCTGCCGTTCGCCGGCCGCGTCCACGCCGTGCTGGGCCGGGCCCTGCTGCCGATCGCGTGCGCGGTCGCGGCGCTGGGGCTGTTCGTCCAGTTCCTGCGCCGGACCTGGCCCTCCTGGCCCTGGGCCGGGTGGCCTTCGGCGTCGGACTCGGCCTGGGCCACGTCGCCCTGGACCTGCGGGTGTTCGCGGTCACGCGGGCGCGCGGCCCGGCCTTCGCCGCAGTGGAGACCGTGCGCGTGAGCGCCACCCTGATCAGCCCACTGCTGGCGACGGGGCTGGCCGCCAGCGGACTCGCACTGCCGCTGGCCGCTGGGGCCGCGCTGTTCGCGGTCCTGTCCCTCCTGCTCATCGCCCTGCCCGAGGGCCCGCCCGAGGACCCGGAGACCTCACAGGCCCCCGCGACCCCGGAGGCCAACCCCGGCCCGGGATCCCACCAGACCCCCGGCGAGCGCCACGCGTCCCACGCGGCCCCCACGTCGGCCACCGTCCACGCACACCCGACCGCCACCGACCCCGCACCCGGCACCGCGCGCGACCCCCAGCCGTCCGCGCGGGACCGTGAGGAGGAGGACCAGCATGTCCACTGACACCACCGCGCCGCCCGAAGCGACCGGGGCCGCCGACCACCCCGACGCGCGCGACTGGCGCGAGGCGGGCCGCCGCCTGCTCGCGCGGGTCATCGCCGAGACCGCCTACGAGGAGATGGTGGTGCCCGTCCCCGCCGAGGGGGACGGCGACGGCGACCCCGCGTGGTCGCTGACGGTCGACGGCGGCGTCGAGTACCGGTTCACCGCCCGCCGGGGCGGGTTCGGCTCCTGGCACCTCGACCCCCACTCCCTGACCCGGACCACCCCGGAGGGCGCCGCCCCGGCCTGGGACCCCACGGTGTTCGTCACCGACGCCCAGGAGACCGTGGGCCTGCCCGGCGACTCCCTGGCCGACGTGGTCCGCGACCTGCTGGCCACCCACACCGCCGACGCCCGCCTGCTGGCCACCACCCCGGGCGCCGCCGCCCTGGCCGACCTGGCCTACGAGGACCTGGAGGGGTACCAGACCGGGCACCCGTGCATGTTCCTCAACAAGGGCAGGCTCGGCTTCTCGGCCTCCGACGTCGACCGGTACACGCCCGAGGCGCGCGGGGCCTTCCAGCTGGTGTGGATCGCCGTCCACCCCGACCTGGGCCGCTTCCAGACCATGCCCGGCACCGACCGGCGTCGCCTGGTCGAGGAGGAACTCGACGCCGACCAGCGCGCCGACTTCGCCGGGACCGTGCGCGCCCGCGGCGGCGACCCGGACGCCTACCTGTGGCTGCCGGTCCACCCGTTCCAGTGGGACGAGATCGTGGCGCCGCTGTTCGCCGCCGAGATCGCCCAGGGCCGGGTGGTCGTGCTCGGCCGCAGCCGCGACCGCTACCGCCCCTTCCAGTCCATCCGCACCCTGATGAACCTGGACCGGCCGCACCGGCGCAACGTCAAGGTGCCGCTGATGATCCGTAACACCCTGGTGTGGCGGGGGTTGTCGGGCACCCAGACCGCGTGTGCGCCGCACACCAGTGCCTGGCTCCAGTCGCTGGTCGCGCGGGACGACTTCCTGCGAGAGGAGTGCGGGGTGGTCATGCTGGGCGAGGTCGCCTCCGCGACCGTCCCGCACCCGGTCTTCGACCGCCTCCCCCGGGCGCCCTACCGGTTCAACGAGCTGTTGGGCGCGATCTGGCGCGAGCCGGTGCACAACAGCCTGGCGGCGGACGAGCGCGCCCGCACCATGGCGTGCCTGCTGCTGGAGGGCACCGACGGGCGGGCGGTGGTCGCCGAACTGGTGGAGCGCTCGGGGCTGGACGCCGAGGAGTGGCTGCGGCGCTTCGTCGGGGCGCTGTTCCCGCCCGTGCTGCACTACCTGTACCGGTACGGCGCGTCGTTCACCCCGCACGGGGAGAACGTCGTGCTGATCTTCGACGAGGCCGACGTGCCGGTGCGCATCGCCCTGAAGGACTTCGGCTCCGACGTCGAACTGCTCCCCTTCGACCTGCCCGAGTACGCCGAGATCCCCGACCACGTGCGCGCGATGCTGCACCGCTGGGAGCCCGGCGAGCTGGCCCACTCGGTGCTGTCAGCGATCTGCGCCGGACACCTGCGCTACCTCGCCGACATCGTCCAGCGCCAGCTCGGCGTCTCCGAGGAGCGGCTGTGGGCGCTGGCCCGCGAGCAGGTCGTCGCCTACCACGAGCGCTTCCCCGAGCTGGCCGAGCGCTTCGCGTGGTTCGACCTGCTGGCCCCCGAGGTGGGGCGGGTCGCGCTCAACCGCGAGCAGCTCATGGGCGGAGGTTTCCACGACCGCGCCGAGCGCGACGCCGAGTTCGACGTCATGCACGGCATGGTGGACAACCCGCTCGCCCAGCCCTGAACCACTCTCCCCGTAAGCGAGAACACCATGAACACGCACGCCGCCCGGCCCCCCGTCACCCCGCCCGATCCGCTGCCCGTGCCCACCGAGCTCTCCCAGGAGCGGTGGGACCGCGCCTGCGAGCACCTGACCGCCAAGATGGTCGCGGAGCTGTGCTTCGAGTACGCGCTGCGGCCCACCCCCGAGGGGGAGGGCCGGTGGCGGGCCGAGACCGGTGCGGGCGCCGCCTACACGTTCACCGGCCGCCGGACCAGCATGGACGCCTGGCGGGTCGAGCCCGGCAGCGTCGAGCGCCGCGTCCCCGGCGGCGGCGCACCGGCCACGCCCTTCGGTCTGCTGCGCGACCTGGGCGCGGCCGGGGTCGTCGACCCGGCGGTGGAGGCGTTCACGGTCGGCGAGCTGATGTCCACGCTCTCCTGCGACACCCGACTGGCCGAGGACGAGGCGACCGCCGCCGACCTGGCCGACCTGGACCACGCCCACCTGGAGGGGCACCAGGACGGGCACCCGTGGATCTTCGCCAACAAGGGCCGGGTGGGGTTCTCGGCGGGCGACCGGGCGCTGTACCCGCCGGAGGAGCGCCGGGCCCAGCGCCTGCCGTGGATCGCCGTCCACCGCTCGCTGGCCGAGCACCACGGCGTGCCCGGGCTGTCCCAGCCCGAGCTGCGCGCCCAGGAGCTGGACCCCGAGGTCCTGGAGCGGTTCACCGCGCGCCTGGAGGACCAGACGGGCGAGCGCGTGGACGAGTACGTGTGGATGCCCGTCCACCCCTGGCAGTGGGACGAGGTCGTCGTGCCGCTGTTCGCCGCCGAGGTGGCCGCCGGGCTGATCGTCTCGCTGGGCACCGCCTCCGACGACTACCTGCCCCAGCAGTCGATCCGGACCTTCACCAACCTCACCCGTCCCGACCGGCTCAACGTGAAGCTGTCGCTGGCCATCCTCAACACGATGGTCTACCGGGGCATCCCCACCGAGCTGTGCCGGGCCGCGCCCGCCAGCACCGCGTGGGTGCACCAGCTCCGCGACAAGGACGCCTTCCTGTCCGAGCGGTGCGAGGTCATCCTGCCCGGTGAGGTGGCCGCCGTCGCCGTCCGCCACCGCGTGCTGGAGGACATCCCCGACGCGCCCTACCGGCACCGCCAGCTCCTGGGGGCGCTGTGGCGCGAGCCGGTCACCGAACACCTGCGTCAGGGCGAGACCGCCCGCACGCTCGCGGCCCTGTTGCGCGTTGACGGGCGCGGGCGCGCGCTGACCGCCGAGCTGGTCGAGCGCTCGGGGCTGTCCGCCGAGGAGTGGCTGACCACGCTGTTCGGCGCGATCCTGCCGCCCGTCCTGCACCTGCTCTACCGCTACGGACTGGCGTTCAACCCGCACGGGGAGAACGCGATCGTGGTCTACGACGACCGCGACCGCCCGACCCGGCTCGCAGTCAAGGACTTCGTGGACGACATGAAGCTGCTGGACACCGACCTGCCGGAGTACGCGGACCTGCCCGGGGCGGCGCTGGGCGTGCTCATGCGCTTCGACGCCCGGGAGCTGACGTCCTCGATCGCCAAGTCGCTGTTCATCGGGCATTTCCGGTACCTGGCGCCGTTGGTCGAGGAGCAACTGGGCGTGGCCGAGGACCGGTTCTGGGAGCTGGTGCGCGCCGAGATCCTGCGCTACCAGGAGGAGTTCCCCGAGCTGGCCGAGCGGTTCGCCGCCTTCGACCTGCTCCAGCCCGAGTTCGAGCGGGTGTGCCTGAACCGGGAGCGACTGCTGGGCGGCGGGTACCACGAGCGGGCCGAGCGCGACGCCGAGTTCCACCTCGACGCGCCGCCGATCCCCAACCCGCTGCACCGCGGTCCTTCGTCGGAGGGGGAGCAGTGACCACCGGGTTCGGCGCCGACCTGCCGCCGCTGACCGAGACGCTGCCGCCGTCTCCCCCGCCGCCGCCCTTCCCCGTCCCGTTGGAGAAGCTGCGCGCGGACGTGGCCTCGGGTGCGATCACCGACGTGCTGGTCGCCCTGCCCGACCTCCAGGGCCGGGTGCAGGGCAGCCGGGTCAACCCGCGCGACTTCACCGACCGGATCGTCCGGGACGGGTTCGGCGCGTGCCTGTACCTGCTGGCCACGGACGTGGAGATGGAGGCGCGCCCGGGGTACGCGACGGACCCGTGGGGCGGCGGCCTGGGCGACTTCGACATCATGCCGGACCTGTCCACCCTGCGGTACCTTCCGTGGGACCCGGGGACGGCGCTCGTCCTGGGCGACGCCCGCGGCGCCGACGGCGCGCCGGTGGCCGTCGCGCCCCGCCGGGTGCTCCAGACCCAGCTCGCGCGGCTCGCCGAGCGCGGGTGGCGGGCGCTGGCCGGGACCGAACTGGAGTTCCTGGTGTTCCGGGACGACTACCAGAGCGCGTTCGAGGCCGACTACCGGGGCCTGACCCCGGCGACGCGGTTCAACTCCGACTACGCCGTCCCCGAGGTCACCGAGATCGACCCGCTGATGCGCCGGATCCGCACGGCGATGGAGCGCACGGGGATGACCGTGGAGTCGGCGCGCGGTGAGTGCCACCCGGGGCAGTACGAGATCGTGTTCCGCTACGACGACGCGCTGCGCACCTGCGACAACCACGTCGTGTACAAGGCGGGCGCCCGGCAGCTGGCCGCGCAGGCCGGTGTGGCGCTGACGTTCATGGCCAAGTACGACGGCGGTGAGGGCAACTCCTGCCACGTGCACCTGTCGCTGCGCGACGCGGACGGGACGCCGGTCTTCGCCGACGACGGGACCGGCCGGTACGGCATGTCGAAGCACATGGAGCACTTCGTGGCCGGGCAGCTGGCGTGCATGCGCGACTTCGCGCTGATGTACGCGCCGAACATGAACTCGTTCAAGCGGCTGGCGCCGGACGCGTTCGCGCCGAGCAGCATCGCGTGGGGGCTGGACAACCGGACGTGCCCGGTCCGCGTGGTGGGCTCCGGGGAGTCGGCGCGGATCGAGTTCCGGGTGCCCGGCGGGGACGCCAACCCCTACCTGGCGGTGGCGGCGATCGTCGCGGCGGGGCTGTACGGGATCGAGCAGGCGCTCCCCCTGCCGGAGCCCACGGTGGGCAACGCGTTCGCCCAGGACGGGCCCCGACTGCGACCTCGCTGGAGGAGGCCGTCCTGGCGTGGGAGGGCAGTGAGATAGCCCGCGCGTGCTTCGGCCCGGACGTGGTGCGGCACCAGGCCGCCGCCGCCCGCGCCGAGCTGGCCGCGTTCTCGGCGTCGGTCACCGACTTCGAGCGCCGCCGCCACTTCGAGCGCGGCTGACCTCGGGCGGTGTCCCCGCCGCCCGGGGCGGCGGGGACACCGGGGTCACTCCTGCGCCCAGACCCCCAGTTCGTTTCCGCTGGGGTCGGTGAAGTGGAATCGCCGCCCGCCGGGGAAGCCGTAGGGGCCGTTGACGACCTCGCCGCCCGCCTTGCGCACGGCCTCGGCGGAGGCGTCCAGGTCCTCGGAGTAGAGCAGGACGAACGGCCCGCCCCTGCTGGGCCGTTCGCCCAGGGCGAGACCGCCGATCTCGGGGGCGTCCCCGCCCGCGGGGCTCTGGATGCCCGAGTACTCGGGTCCGTAGTCGTTGAAGCTCCAGCCGAAGGCCTCGGTGTAGAAGCGTTTGGCCTGGTCGAGGTCGGTGACGGTCAGTTCGACGTAATCGATGTTGTGGTGCCTGTCGTTCATGTTCCGCATTGTGCCGTGCGAGTACGACAAAGAGGCGTGTCCGCGCCGGGCGCGGGCGGGCTGGGAGGCCAGGGATCACCCGGCTTGCGGTCCTGCGGCCTTGAGCGCGGAGGTCAGGCGGACCCACGCGTCGGTGACGAAGGGGAGGTAGCCGAGTTCGCGCTGGGTGGAGTCGCGGACGGCGGCAGCACGTTCGTGCCAGCCGACCTCGACGCAGCTCCGACCTCCATCCGGGCTGTGGCTGCTGATTTGCCAACCGACCTCCACACAGCTCGCGCCCGTATCTGCGCTGTAGCTACTGATCCGCCAGTCACCAACGGCGGACTCCTCGTGCTTCATCGAAGCTCCCTTTCAATCGACGCAACAAGGTCAGCAGACTCATGAGGGGGCAAACTCGCCGCGCGCAGCCGATCGTATCGGGCTTCCAATTGCTCCGCCTCTGCGGATTCGAGGTAGAGCCCTCCTGCCGGGCACTCCAGGTAACCGATGACGGGAAACGGGTCATCCATTCTGATGAGACGGAACCCTCCGTTGAGACTGGCGAGGATGCCGTGCGCCAAGGGGATGACCCGCACCGTAATATTCGGCTCCTCGGCCCGCTCCATCAGATGCCGCAGCTGAGCCCGCATCACGGACCTGTCCCCGACGCTACGCCGAAGCACCGCTTCGTCCATGACGATGTGCAACTCTGTCGAGTCGTCGCCCTCCAAGATGCCCTGCCGGGTCATCCGTAGCTCTACACCTCGTTCGATCCTCGTCGCCGAACCAGTGGGGTTGACCGCGCGGATCAATGCCTCTGCGTACTCAGGGGTCTGAAGCAGACCGTTGAGAGCGATGCTGTCGAAGGCATGGATGCTACGTGCACGGCTCTCCAGCCACACGTAGTCGATGAACCAGTCCGTGGACTCGCGCGCGTACTTGTCCCACCAGCCGGTCTTGGTCTGCTCAGCTCCGAGTTGCAACAACGCGTCACGTTGGTGCTGCCCCTCCAGCCCGTACAGGTCCATCAGCGCAACCAGTTCGGACTGCGGGATCGGCTGAATCCCCGCCTCGATGCGGCTCAGCGTGCTGAAATCACGTCGTATGTGCTCGCCGACCTCCTTGAGCGTCATCTCGTTCTCCTGGCGGAGTTCCTTCAGGAGCTTGCCGAGCCACTGGGCCCGCAGAGTGGCCTTGCGCTTGCGTGGCATCCAGACTCCTCATGCCAAATTTGGGAGATTGCTTGACACCATCTTGGGCATCAGTCAGCATTGCAGCAAGTGAGCAGATCTCACCCAGGGCAACCGAGGTGCGACGGTGCCTCGTGCTCGCTCCCGAAGACCACTGCCCGGAGCGGTCAGCTGAGATTTAGGGCCTCTCTGGCGCTCCGGGCAGTGCCTCACAGGAAGAGGGGACCCCTATGACGCAAGTCCGCGCACTCCCGACCCCCATTCTCCCGAAGGCGGCGGACGGCGTCGACACGTCCATCGACACCGAAACCCCGAACTGCTCTCCGATGACCAGTTCGACCGCCACGTCGAGACCGTGGCCGCTCTCCTGACCGCCGCCGGTCTGGAGGCGCGCACCTGCGACTCCGACCCCGGCCACCTGGACGTGGGGCACCCCGACACCAGCTTCACCGTCGAACTCAACCTGCGCGAGGACCGCGGCGCCGAATGGTGTCTGCGCGGCGACGACGAGATCGTGCCCGGCACGACCGCCCTCCAGACGGCCTCCGCTATCGCCCGGCTCCTCTCCCCCGAAGCGCGCTCCTGATCGGGCCCGACCACCCGGGGCCGAAAGCGGAACCGGCCCCGGGCTCGCCGTGCCGTCAGCTCATGGGCGCGGCCTCTGCGGAATCACGACCTGGCTATGCTCACCCACCAGAGGCGACGAATCCAGCGTTCCGCGTCGCCTCGTACCCCCCAACCAGACGGAGAACCGTTGAGCTACGACGTCGTCGCGTTGGTGGCCAAGGAGCCCGACGCTCCCGCGCTCACCCGCGCCCTGACCGACCTCGATCCCGATCTTCTCGTCGGCCGCCACGGCGACACCGGAGTCCTCCAGGTCCGCGATACGGACGAACGCCTCCTGGTGACGATCGAACCAGGACAGCGCGTCGAAACACGTGATGAGGTCCGACGACTGCTCGAAGACGAGGCGACGGTGGGTCTCCCCGACCCGTGCTGGTGGGTGGAGCTGCGCGCGCGTCCCGACGCGACGGGCCGCGAGACCGCGCACCGGATCGCCGACGCCCTCGCGTTGCGCCTCGGCGGGCTCGTGTGGACGTCGTCCCCGGACGGATCGAGCGGCGACGCCGATCTGTGGGAGGAGACCGCGCACCCGACCGTCGAACACACCGCGCGGCACGCGGTGGTCGTCGCCCAGGATCGCGAGGTGGTCGGGTTCTCGTCGTGGCTCAACGACGCGGTGGGGGTGCACGGCGGGGAGCACGTGGTCCAGGTTCTCACCCCGCCGACCTCCCGGCTGACCTACGCGCTGCGGACCTTCCTCGCCGGACCGCTCGGCCGCTGGGTGGTCCGCGGCGAGGACGGCACGCACTTCGACGGCCTCACCGGTCTGGCCCTGCGCTGGGACGACGAGTACGGATTCGTTCCGGAACGGGCGGATCTGAGCGACCCGAAGGGCGCGCTGGACGAGGCGCGACACGGGCCGAGGGGTCACAAGCCCGGAGAGGAGGACGCCGACCGCCCCGACGCCCACCCCGGGTTCCTTGACCCTGACCCGATGGACACGCAGCTCATCCTGGATCTAGCGGTGCTGCACCCGAGCGAAGCCGAATCCCGCCTCGGCCGAGCGGTCGAGATCCTGACCGAACGCCTCGCCGGACCGGCTCCAACGGGATGGGGTCCCCACGAACCGACCCTCGCCGTGTGGGATCGGGAGCGGCTGACCGCGTTCGTGCGCGACCGGTCGCCCCGGCGCTCGCTCGTGCACTTCACCGGGCCGCACGGCGTCGGCCACCCGTTCGGCGGAACGTTGCGCGTGGAGACCACCGGGGGCGAACGGGTGGGAGAGCAGGTGTCGATGGCGATCGGCTTCGAGGACGAGGATGACGTGCCGTTCGACGCCCTTCCCGAGGCGGTCGAGGCGCTGGCCGCCGAGGGTCTGTTGGAGGGGCTCCAGGTTCGGCGTTTTCGGGGTCGGAGCGATCTGACCTACGAGCCGCGTTGGGCGGGTCTGGCGGTTCCGGTCGGTGTGGCGGTCGGCCCCGCCCGTGTGGAACGCATCGGGCTGCGGCGTGTCCAGGCCGGGCCGATTCGGGGCACCGTCATCGGTGAGGGGGCCGGTCGCTCCGTGTGGTATCCGGTTCTCGGCACGGCCGAGTCCCCGACGCGTGCGCTGAAGCTGATGCACGCCCAACTTGGCCACCTAGCGATGGTCGGTCGCACCTGATCCGTCAGGCGTTCGCGATGTCCATGAGTTCCTGAAGACCGCCGAGTCGTACCCGTGACGCATCTTCCGGGATACAACCTGCTCGCTCGTCTTCAGGCGAGCCAATCCACGCCTCAAGAGCTTGGACAGAAGTCAGTCCACGCTCTTTCGCCTCAAGGAGACGGCGTATCCAAGCACCTTTGGCATTGATACTCTCTACCCCAACCGACTCGATGTTCAGAAAGTTCGCGGCTTTCCCGTCTTCCGACGCCCAAAGATATCCAATCACGACATCGCTCTTGCGCACCGGAACGTAGACCAGTGCACCATCAGTGATCCCATCATATCTTGGCCTCGAACCCACCCATTTCAATTGCAGATCTTCCCAGGCATCCCCCCGAGACATAGCGTGAGCAGGATCCGGATCGCGATCGCATATTTCAATCACCCAAATTTTCCCAGAATCACCTGAAGGATGCGAGCCACAGACATGTCTCGGCCCAGACCTGAACCAGTGGTTCGCCGTGGTTCGCGTGACCGCGCACAGGTCGAAGCCAAGATTTTCAAAACAGCTCCCACGGCCCAAGAATCAAAGTTCACCCACACGAACCAGGCGCTACCTGACTCTTCACACCTCTCTCACGAAGAAGCTTTGACAGAAGATCCACCTCAACATGCGTCCCCTCGTACCCACACCCAGTCACCTTCCGACTGAAGTCTTTAGCCTCACCAATAGATGCGTCAAACGCTTCCCTGAAAACCTTGAGAACTACACCCTTGCGTCGATGGGAATCCACGATCGTCAGGCATTCCACACCATGCTGCTTAATAAGCAAATCGCGCACATCAGCAGGAGCCGAACCCCACGCCCAGTGGTGCGAGACTCCGCAATTTACACACTCCCACTCCACTTCCCATCGAAGCTTCCTGTCTTTAACTAACTGCACCACCCAACCTTCTCTGGCATTGCCACACTCCTTACACACATCAGACAAACGAACAGCCTGCTCGCTCACCGCCACCCCCGCATAGCTTGATACCTACGGACAATCTCATAGAACCGCGCCGACCGACCAGATCCGTCTCGCGATGGTGCCTCGAGTTAATCTCACGTGAAAACCACCGGTGATGCAGCTCCTCATGCACGAGACTATCACGAAGCTCCGCTCTGCTCACGAACGATTCCGCACCGACATGCGTCCCACCTCCCTTTTGGGCAATCCCACTACTAACCCAGGGACTGTAAACAGGTTTATGGGTGAACCGAAGGTCCTGAAAATCTTCAGAAATAATCGCAGCAATGGCCCGATTCCGTGAAGCGGCGGTAGATCCAGTAACATGACTCAGATCCGCCACGAACCTATTCCCCCCAGGCTTCCCTTCGGCAATCTCCTGAATCAGAGGGAAGTTTTCATAGTCATGGCTCTGAGAGGACTGAATATCGCCGTCGGTTCCGTCGGAGTCATGGGCCAGCTCGGTATCAGACTCACGGAGGTCGTCGGAGCCACGGTCACCGTCTCCGCCGGTTCCGGTACGGTCACCGGGCGGTTGGTCACCTCCGCCATCGCCACCACTGTCAGGAGAGGGTTCCGGATCCGCAGATTCCTCGCGCGGGCGAACGGTTTCCGGTTCCACCCGGTCCTCGGCGCGAGACTCGTCCGCGTCGTCGCGTTCGGGATTCCTGTCCAAGGTCAGAGGCGAGTCAGGATCTTCAGTTTCGCGGGCGGCCTCGTTCGACGTATCGCCGTCTCGCTGCGGTTCGGGTTCTCTGTCCGGCCGGGGGCCGTCCTGGCGTGGTTCCTCCACGGACGGGCGGGGGTTCGGAGTGGGGTCGGGCTCGGGAGTCGGTGTCGGAACCCTCGGCCCCGGTCCCCCGACGGAACCCGTGTCCAGGTCGGGGACGAGATCCTCGGACCGCCCGCCGGGCGTCGGGTCCCCGTCCAGATTCTCCAGCAGCTCGTCAACGGACTCGAACCGCCCGCTGGAAGCCCCGTCCAGATCCAGCGACACAAACCCGTCGGCATCCGTGTCGAAATCCTCCGGCTGACCGTCCGGCCCGTCAGCTCCGTCGCGCCGCCCACCGTCGAGCAGTGTGCGCACCGCACGCAGTGTCCCGGACACGGGCAGCATCGCGATGTTCGTGCTCGAGACCCCGGCCGCGTACTCGTTGTTCTCGCCCCACTCGGACCACGCGAAGAACACCTCGCGCTGCTCCGCCCACGCCGCTCCGGCGTTGGCGGCCTGCGTGTCCCCGTCGTAGCCCCAGTAGGGCTCGTCGCCGAACGGGTTGATCAACCACCCGTCCTCGCCGTGCAACCCGACGAGACCGGCGATTCCCTCGATCGCCCCCTCGCCGAACTCCAGCTTGTTCCGGAGGATCTCGTTCGGTTTGAGGGTCCACCCGGTGTTCGGGCCCCACACACCGGCGAGGGAGACGATGGCGACACCCGTCTGCCACCCGACGTCGACGTAGATGGTCTCCAACGACCCCAGGCCGTACCCCAGCACCCAGTCCAGCGGCCAGGGACCGTCGTCGGCGTCGCGCGCCCACTCGTACGAATCACCCAGGTACCGGCCCACGAAGTCGGTGGCACCTGTGCTCTCGGCCCCGGCCTCGGTGGGCAGCCCGTAGGGGATCTCGTTCAGCCCACCGGTGTACTCGTCGGGCGCGACGTAGGTCGGGCGCCGCACAGGGCGGAGATCGCGTTGGCGCAGTCGGTCTCGGCGTCGTTGTAGGCCTGCCAGGCACGGTTGACCGCGTCCTTGAGGTCCTTGTTCTCGATGACGGCCGAGGGCTTCTTCAACCACCAGATCGCGGAGTCGGCGTCGACCTCCGATCGCAGCTCCTCGGCATGGGCCCGTAGCGCGTTCAGCGAGCTCTTCGCGGTGCGGATCGCCGAGGCGAAGTCGTCCAGAGCTCCGGCGACCGTGCTCAGGTCGGACTCGACGCCCTCGGCCTTCTCCACGGTCGGTCCCATCGCCGCCAGAAGCTCTCCGGACTCGGGAGCCTCGTAGTGCGCGGACAACCCCATCCACGTCGATTCGGCGCCCTCGGCGAGCTCCAGGATCTCCTCACCGCCCGACCGGAGGTCCGCCGCGGCCTGTTCCAGGGCCCCCGCGTCACCCGCTGGGGTGGGTATCTCCGCGGGGTCGATGAGGCGGAACATGTTGCCGTCGACGCCCGCCTGGGCCTCGGTCAACGAGAAGCCGCTCAATGCGGACCTCCGGACCCGTCCCCGCCGAGATCAAGGTTCTCCATGGTCCCCGCGTTGTTCTGCGCCTCCAGGGCCATCTCCTCGTTGCCGTCCATGTACGCGCGGGTCGCCTCACCGGCGCCCACCACGCACGACAGCCCGCGCAGCAGCATCTCCCCGGCCGCGCCGTTGTACGCGCCGGTGAAGCGCAGCAGTTCCGACTCGACGGGGCCGCTCCCCGCCGCCTCCAGCGCGTCGTCGATCTTTCGCGACGTCCGGTCGACGCAGTCGGACAGTCCGCCGCCCGCTTCGTCGACACCCAACTCAGCGCTGACATTGGTCAGAACCGTCGACACCCCGGGCACATAGAGATTCCACTGGCTCATCGGTCACGCTCCTCGGGGGTGACGACACCGCCGGTTCGCGCCTCCGTTTCCGATGCCTTCCTCCCGCTTCGCGCACGGAAGAGGAGAGGCTGGACATCGTCGCCGGGGTCGGGTGTGTTCGTGCCGTTCGTCCCGGTCTCGGCCATGCTCTGTTCGGCGGCGCGCGCACGCAGATCCTCGACCACGGCACGCGCCTGTTCGACGGCGCGGTTCAGGCGCACCCGGCCGAGATCGCCCTCGATCGGACCGACATGGGGGATTGCGCTCGGTCCGATGCCGCTCCGACGTCCGGTGAGGGAACGGGCGGCCTCCGGATCGCAGGCGCCGGAGGCCGCGTCCTCGGGAGGATCCACCAACTCGAACTTCATCCATCGACTCCCGTCGGGCAACAGGGGGGTGAAACCGTCGTTTCGGGGTTCGTAGGGATTATCCGTACGGGCACCGACACCGGACAGCGCGGAAGAAGGCGGGTGGATTCGCCGTCGTCGCAGTTCGGAACGCATGCACGGCGGAGGGGAAAGTGAGTTCCACCGGCATGTGACGTGAGCCACACGACGACCCGCTCACGCCCGGGGAAACGGAGAACATCCGCCCTCACCTGCCGTGATGCATACGCGACCGGAACGGGTGTGGCCGAAAGTGGCCGCCGCCCCGCCGCGGCCGGGGTCGACCCGCGCCCAAGGTATGGAGGCGGTCAAGGTCTCCCTCGGTCCGTGTCAGAGTCCGCCCTCCGGATAGGTGAACCCACACACTGGCAAGCAGTCGGATCCGGATCGGTGGTCGCGTCCCATGCCCCACACGTGGTGTCCCAGAACACCAGCGGTCCTGCGCCGGATACGCCAGACCGCGCGATCGACCCCGGAGCGCCGCAACCGCTACGTGGACCTGTTGCGCGCCCTGGCCATCGTGCTGGTGGTCCTGGGCCACTGGCTGGCCGTGGTGGTGACCAACGACGACGGGATCTCCGGGCGCAACGCCCTGGGCGAGCTCGCCTGGAGCCAACCGCTGACCTGGCTGTTCCAGGTCATGCCGGTGTTCTTCCTGGTCGGCGGGTACGCCAACGCGGCGTCGCTGATCTCGCACCGGGACAGGGGCGGGGACGCGCTCGGCTGGGTGCTGGGGCGCACCGACCGCCTGCTCCGTCCCACCTCGGCGTTCCTCGCCGCCGTGTGGGCGGTCGCGTTCGGGGCGCTGCTGCTGGACGTTCCGCCCGAGGCCGTCGGCCTGGCGGTCTGGGCCGCCGCCATCCCCCTGTGGTTCCTGGCCGTCTACCTGTGCGTCGTCGTCCTCGCCCCTGTGACGCACGGGCTGCACCGCCGGTGGGGGGCGGCGGTGCCGCTGGTGCTCGTCGGGATCGTCCTGGTCCTGGACGCCGCGCGGCTGGGCTTCGGGGTCCCGATCGTCGGCGCCGCCAACTACCTGCTGGTCTGGCTCACCATGCACCAGCTCGGGTACCTGTGGCGGGACCGCCTGGCCCGTCCGCGCCCCCTCGTCACGGCCATGGCCGCGCTGAGCGGGTGCGCGCTGCTGCTCGGACTGACCGTGCTGGGCCCCTACCCGATCAGCATGGTGACCGTCCCGGGTCAGGAGTTCGGCAACACCTCACCGCCGACGTTCGCGCTGCTGGTCCTCGGTCTGACCCAGACCGCGGTCGTACTGTGGCTCGCGCGTCCGGCGCGGCGGCTGCTGCGGCGTCCCCGGCCCTGGACCGCGGTCGTGGCGGTGAACTCGGTGGTGCTGACCGTGTTCCTGTGGCACATGAGCGCCGCGGTCATCACCGGCGCGGCCCTGTACGGCACCGGCCTGCTGGCGCAGCGGCCCGTGGACTCGGCCGCGTGGTTGCTGCAACGGGTGCCGTGGCTGGTCTCGGTCGCCTGGTGCTGGCGGTCCTCGTGGTCGCCTTCGGCGGCGTCGAGGCACGCACCGCCCCCTCCAGCTCCGGATGGCGGATCCGGACCGCGTCGCCGATCGGAACCGCGGCCTGGCGCTCCCTGCTGGTGTTCGCCCTGGTCGCGATGGTGGCCGGACTCGCCGGGATCGCCCTGACCGGAGTTCGCCAGGTGGACGCGTTCACCCTGGCCGTGTTGGGCTCCTACGCCGTGGGCGCCGCAGTCCTGCGCCTGGCCCGCCACCGGTGGTCCGGCGGCTGAGCGCCTCGGCGGACGGCCCGCCCCGGTTCAGGGCCGGACGTCGAAGAGCGGGAACCGCAGACTCCCGCCCGCGTCGGCGACCTCCAGGTCCTCGAACTCGAACGCGGGCGAGGTGAAGCACGTCGCCAGGGTCTCCTCCGCCGTGAGCGTGCGCGCGGTCTGCCAGGTCCCGGCGGGCACCAGCACCTGGAGCGACTGCCCGGCCTCCACGTACGGCCCCAACGTGTACCCCTCGCCCGCCTCGGGTTGGGGCCCGGTCCCGCCCAACTCGACCCGGGTCGGCCCGCCACGGCAGAAGGACCACATCTGCGCCGACCGCAGTCGGTGCCAGCGGCAGCGCTCCCCCGGGCACAGCAGGTACTGCAGCGCCGACGCGGTCTCGCGCTCGGCGTCATAGCCCTCCGGCCGCACGTACACCCCGCTGCGCCACGTGGCACGGAACCATCCGCCCTCGGGATGCGGGAACAGGTCGAGCGCCTCGGCCGTCGATCCGCGTTGGTCGACGGCGTGACACCCCCGGAGGTTCGCGTCGCAGGTAACGCACGCCCACGACGGCCTCACGCGGGATGGCTCCGTAGATGTGGGGGAAGAGGAGGTCATCGGCCAGGGCCGCGCCGAACCGCTCGTCCAACGCGATGTGGGTGCAGGGGTCCTCCCAGCGCACCTCGCAGGACAGGCGCGCGGTGTCGACCACCAGGACGCAGAAGGGCTCGGTCGCGGACCGGTGCAGGGAGTTGGCCACCGCCAGCATGGCGTGCTCGTTGGGCGAGGCGTGGACGTACCCGTGGGTGTGCAGGCTGTCCGGCTCCAGATCGCCCTCACCGCCGCGCCAACGGGCCAGTTCGGTCATGTGCAGCACGTAGTTCATCGTGATCGGCCCTGCCACGCACGCCCCCCGGGGATCAGGTCTCTCGCCGGTCCCTTGTTGGGCGTCCTTCCCTCCGCGACCCGCGCCCAACCCTGGGACGACCCCTCACACCAGCGCGTCGACCGCCTCGTCGACCACCGTCTGCATCCTGCGGCGCAGCGCGGCGCTGTCGGACCGCCCGGTGCGTACCTCGACCACGCGCAGCCCCTCGCCCATGAGCGCCTTGGGCAGGTCGGCCGCCCACTCCAGGCGCGTGTACGGCAGGTCGGCCACAGCCGCCACACGCTCCATCGACACCCCGTGCGGCGTCCCGAAGACCCGCTCGAAATCCGGGTGCCCGGCCTGTTCGAGGCCGGAGAAGATCCCCCCGCCGTCGTTGTTGACCACCACCACGGCCAGGTCCGGGCGCGGTTCCCCCGGCCCGATGATCAGACCGTTCTGGTCGTGCAGCATCGCCAGGTCGCCCAACAGGGCGTAGGCCCGGCCGCCGCCGTCGTGCTGGTGCGCGAGCGCAGCGCCGACGGCCGTGGAGACGGTCCCGTCGATCCCGCTCACCCCCCGGTTACCGACGAGCCGCAGCCCGCAGCGGGCGCGCATCGTCGCGTCCAGGTCGCGGATGGGCATGCTCGCCCCCGCGAACAGCAGCGACCCCGCGGACAGTTGCGAGGCCAGGTCACGGGCCAGGCGCGGCTCACTGAGCATCTCGTCTGCGTCCAGCACCCGGTCCAGGGCGACGCGGGCCGCCTGCTCCGCCCGCCACCACGAGCGCGTCCAGTCGGAGTTCGCGGGCTCGTCCCACGACACCCCGGCCGGGGGTGCGACGTCGGCGACGACGTCGGTGGCGGTGCGGGCCGGGTCGGAGAACGCGTTGGCCAGCCCGGCCGCGGGATCGCCGACGGCGGACGCGGTCACCACGACGTGCCGGGGCGCACGCCGCAGGTAGGCCAGGACCTGCCGGGACAGGTTCGGGCGACCGACGCTGACCACCAGCTCCGGCGCGTGCTCGGCGCAAAAGCGCGGCGAGGCCAACAGCTGGCGGTGGGTGGACAGCGCACCGGTCCGGCGGGCGTGGAGGTGGGCTCGGCCAGCAGCGGCCACCCGGTCGACTCGGACAGGGCCAGGAACGGCACCGGGTCGTAGTCGCCGTCGCCGCACACGATCACGCCCCGCTCGACATCGGGCAGCACGTACGGGGCGGGCTCGGCCGACGGGCCGGGCCGGTCGATCCACGGACGGTCGCCGACCCGGCCCTCCAGCGGCGCCGTCCACGCCACGGCCGAGGGGCCGTCGGGGGTCAGCGGGTCGCGGAAGGCGACGTTGAGATGGACGGGGCCGGGGCGGCGGTGGACGGCGGAGCTCCACGCGCGACAGACCAACGACCGCCAGTACGGCACCATGCCCGGAACCGGGTCGGGGGTGCCCACCTCAGCGAACATGCGCACGGCGCCGCCGTACAGGCCGATCTGGTCCACCGTCTGGTTGGCTCCCGTGCCCCGCAGCTCGGGCGGCCGGTCGGCGGTGAGCACCAACAGCGGCACCCCGCTCTCGTCCGCCTCCATGACCGCCGGGTGGAAGTTCGCGGCCGCCGTCCCCGAGGTGCACACCACCGCCACCGGAAGCCGGGAGGCCCGCGCCAGACCGAGCGCGAGGAAGGACGCCGAGCGTTCGTCGACCCGCACGTGGACGCGGACGTCGGGGTGGGCGACCAGGGCGAGCGCGAGCGGCGTCGAGCGCGACCCCGGCGCGACCACCGCCTCCTCCAGGCCGCACCGGGCCAGCTCGTCGACGAGGACCCGGGCCAGGGCGGTAGACGGATTCATCGGGTTCTCGGGGCCGGTTCCCTGGACTGGTCGGTCCGGGAGGGACGCCCCTGCCTCCTTGCGGGTGGTGTCACGGTGGCCGTCAGCCCGCTCGCGAATGCGGGAGTACCGGTCGTCGGTGCCCTGGTCGGTGCCGTGGGCGGCGGCGTCGAGGTGTGCGACGGCGCGGGCCGGGGGCCGGGCGGCGCGACCGGACGTCGCCACGTCGGTCACCTCCTGCCTGGCTCCTGACTCGTGCGGGTCCGGGGGGACCCCGTCTGTCCAGTGAACCCCGTTCACGAGGGTACGGCGGCAGGTCACGGTTGTGATCTGCGCCCCGCCCCTCCGGGACGCGGTCAGGGTCCGGCCGAGCCTCCCGCCGTGCGGGCGGCCTCGGCACGGGAACGCCAGACCGACGGATCGGTCTCGACCGCGCGCAGGCGCTCCTCGTCCACCGGCACCGCGCGCACCGGCAGGTACCCGCCCTCGGGCAGCAGCGGGTCGGCGGTGACGTCGTCCGTCAGCATCTGCGCGGTCGCCAGCCCGCACGCGTACGGCAGCTCCGGCAGCGCCGCCGCCAACGCCACCCCGGCGGCCAGGCCGACGGAGGTCTCGACGGCGCTGGAGACCACCACCGGCAGACCGCACGCCTCGGCGACGCGCAGGGCCGCGCGTACGCCGCCGAGCGGCTGCACCTTGAGCACGACGATATCGGCGGCCCCGGCCGCGCGGACGCGCATCGGGTCCTCGGCCCTGCGCACCGACTCGTCCGCGGCGACCGGGACGGCGACCCGACGTCGCACCCGGCCGAGGTCGTCCAGGGTCGCGCACGGCTGCTCGACGTACTCCAGACCGAACCGGTCCAGTTCCCGGACCATGCGCACGGCCGTGTCGACGTCCCAGGCGCCGTTGGCGTCCACGCGCACGCGCCCCGAGGGGCCGACGGCGTCGCGCACGGCCTCGACGCGGGCGATGTCCTGGCCCGGTTCCTGACCGCGCTCGGCCACCTTGACCTTGGCGGTGGCGCAGCCCCCGGCGCGGACGATCGCGGCGGCCCGCTCGGGGTCCACGGCGGGCACGGTCACGTTGACCGGCACGCGGTCGCGCACCGGCGCGGGCCAGCCCCGGTGGGCGGCCTCGTGGCAGGCCGCCCACCAGCGCGAGCACTCGCGCGGCCCGTACTCGGCGAAGGGCGAGAACTCACCCCACCCGGCCGGTCCGCGGACGAGCATGCCCTCGCGCACGGTGATGCCGCGGAAACGGTGACGCAGGCCGATCGCGAACGAGCGCCCTCCGGCGGGGCCGTCCACCGGCCCGGAGCCGGGGTCGGCGGTCACGGGCGGCGCGGGAACTTGTCGAACTCCGGACGGCGCTTGGCCTTGAACGCGTCCCGGCCCTCCTGGGCCTCCTCGCTCATGTAGTAGAGCATCGTCGCGTCCCCGGCGAACTGCTGCATGCCCGCGGCGCCGTCGCTGACCGCGTTGATCGCACCCTTGACCATGCGCAGGGCCAGCGGCGACTTGGTGAGCATCTCACGCGCCCACCGGACGGTCTCCTTCTCCAGATCCGCCAGCGGCACGACGGTGTTGACCATGCCCATGTCCAGGGCCTCCTGGGCGCTGTACTGGCGGCACAGGTACCAGATCTCGCGTGCCTTCTTCAGACCGACGGTCTCGGCCAGCAGCCAGGAGCCGTACCCGCCGTCGAAGGAGCCGACCTGGGGGCCGGTCTGCCCGAACCTGGCGTTGTCGGCGGCGATGGTGAGGTCGCAGCAGACCTGGAGGACGTTGCCGCCGCCGATGGACCACCCGGCGACCATGCAGATCACCGGCTTGGGCAGGCGGCGGATCTGGACCTGGAGGTCGAGCACGTTGAGGCGGCCGATGCCCTGCTGGGCCACGGCGTCGTCGCCCATGTATCCGTCGTCGCCGCGGATCTTCTGGTCGCCCCCGGAGCAGAACGCCTGGTCACCGGCGCCGGTGAAGATGATCACACCGACCTCGGAGTCGTCCCGGGCGACGTTGAACGCGTCCTGGAGTTCGAACAGCGTCTGCGGGCGGAAGGCGTTGTGGACCTCAGGGCGGTTGATCGTGATCTTGGCGATGCCCTCCGCGGTCTCGTAGATGATGTCGGAATACTCGCCCGACCGCTGCCAGTCGATCACGCTGCTCACGGCTTCTGCTTCTCCTCACGGGGACACGGGGAACGGTGTGGACACGGGGGGCCGCGTCCACGCGTCGACCCTACGCATTGTGCCAGGCGAGCGGGGACCTGGGGGCACACCCCTGCGTTCCCGGCCCCGTTGGGACTCCGGGAGGCTACTCGGGCGTAGGCTGTCCCGCGTGGTAGACCAGACGCCAGGAATATTCCCCGGACCGACGAACGCGTCCGGGGACGGCCGCCCGCTCCGCGCCGTCAGGGGCCTGGACCCCGGGCGCCTGGGAGACCTGGTGGCGCGTGCCCTGGAGGGGGACGGCCCCGCCCTGCTGCCCGTCCCCGACGGCACGCCCGAGGCCCGCGTGGGTGAGCTCCTGGCCGCGATGCGCCCCTCGTCCCTGCTGACCCCCGACGGCGTCGCCGACCTCGGCGGCGGACCGCCGGTCCACGCCGACACCGCGCTGGTCGTGACCACCTCCGGATCGACCGGACCGCCCAAGGGAGTGGAGCTGTCCGCCGCGGCACTGCGCGCCTCGTCCCGGGCGTCGGTCGAGCGCGTCGGCGCGGCGCCGGGCGACGCGTGGTTGTGCGTCCTGCCCGCCGGCCACGTCTCCGGCCTACAGGTCATCCTGCGGGCTCTGGCCACCGGCAGCGAGGCCGTGCACGCCCCGTTCGACATCGGCACCGTGACCGACCTGGCCTCCCGCCTGCGCCCACACGTGTCCCTGGTCCCGACACAGCTGCGCCGGCTCCTGGCCGCCGGGACGGACCTGTCCGTGTTCGGCACCATCCTGCTGGGCGGGGCAGCCGCCGAGCCAGCGCTGCTCACCGCGGCCCGCGACGCCGGGGGCCGCGTGGTCACCACCTACGGCATGACCGAGACCTGCGGCGGCTGCGTGTACGACGGTGTGGCCCTGAACGGGGCGCGCGTGCGCGTGGACGGCGACAGTCCCGGCGCGCCCGGACGGATCCTGCTGTCGGGCCCGATGCTGCTCACCGCCTATCGGCTCGCCCCGGGCGTGGCGCCCGGTCCCGGCGCTCTGGTCACCGACTCGGGCGGCCGCCGGTGGCTGCGCACCAACGACCTGGGGCGCGTCGACGGGCGCGGGCGTTTGAGCGTGCTGGGCCGGGCGGACGAGGTGGTCAACACCGGCGGCCACAAGGTGGTGCCCGCACAGGTCAACGACCTGCTCCTGGCGCACCCCGCGGTGGCCGAGTCGGTGGTCGTGGGCCGCCCCGACCCGGAGTGGGGGCAGCGCGTGTGCGCGGTCGTGGTCCCCGCCGACCCGGCCGACCCGCCGACGCTGCGGGAGTTGCGCGCCTGGGTGCGCGAGCGCCTGCCCGCCTACGCGGCGCCGCGTGAACTGGAGGTGCGCGACGCCCTGCCGGTACTGGCGTCGGGCAAGCCGGACCTGGTGGCGCTGCGCTCCCCTGTCGCCTGAACACGCGGGGCCGCCCGCGCCCCACCGAACCGGCGTTACCGGGTCACTCCGAACACATGGGACCCTGACCTCAGCGGGTGCCCCAGCCCAGGGCGACGACACCCGCACCAGGTGGGACCTGGGAACACGGTCGGACCACGCCCTCCGGGCCCGCGCGCACCCCACGCGCCGTGTCAGGACAGGTCGGGGAACTTCCGGACGTGTCCCAACGTCTACCTGTGTATCCGGTCCCCCGGCCCCTCTTTCGCAAGGAGGTCCGCAGTTGGCGAGAGCCATCGGTCCACTCGTTCCCGGCCCTGCGCCCTCCCCCGTGCCCGACCCGTGGGGTCCCTGTCAATCCGGGCCGGAGGCGGGCCCTCTTACCCGTTCGCTGACACGCATGGCCACCGATCACACCGTGATCCATGCCACTCCCTCCGATATCCAATCGAGACAGGGAACATTTGACTCCCCGACACGTTGGACATATTGGCGCGTCCAGTCGGCGGGAACCCTCCGCCACGTGCCACACGTCATGGAAGGGAGGGAGGTGCCCAGATGACGAGCACTGCCTCAGCCGCTTCGGCCCCCGCCGACGAGGTCCACGCAGGCACCGCTCCGCACCAGGAGCCCGCCGCCCAGGCGGCTCTGTCCGACCTGATCACCCGCGGACGCGCTCAGGGACACGTGTCCCTCTCCGAACTGCGTACCGCTTTCTCCGCGGCCGGGGTCTCCGCTCCCGACGGCCGCTCCATCCTGCGTGAACTCACCGAGAACGGAGTCCGACTCGCCAACGGGGGCGACGACTCCGCGCCGGTGGCCGATCCTGACGCCGAGGACGACGTGCTGGAAGACACTCTCATCGCGACGGTGCCCGACACCGACGAGGCACCCAAGGCCGCATCCGGCAAGGTCGCGCCCCGCAAGGGCAAGGGTCCCTCCCCCCGGAGGAAGACCCGTTCCACGCGGCGCGCCAAGAAGACCGAGACCACCCAGGCGACCACCGATCCGGAGACCGGTGAGGCCGATCTCGACGACCAGTCGCCCGCCATGGGCGACTCCGTCCACACCTACCTCAAGGCCATCGGCCGCCGTCAGCTACTCACGGCCGAGCAGGAGGTCGACCTGGCCAAGCGCGTGGAGGCCGGACTGTACGCCGAGTACCGCCTGGGCCTGCACGGTGAGGTGGACGGCTCGGCGAAGATGGCCGAGGCCGAGATCGAGGAACTGGAGTGGGTGGCCGAGGACGGCCGCCAGGCCAAGTCCCACATGCTGGAGGCCAACCTGCGCCTGGTCGTGTCGGTGGCCAAGAAGTACAGCGACCGGGGGATGTCGCTGCTGGACGTGGTCCAGGAGGGCAACCTCGGCCTCATCCGGGCCGTGGAGAAGTTCGACTACACCAAGGGCTTCAAGTTCTCCACCTACGCCATGTGGTGGATCCGCCAGGCCATCCAGCGCGGCTTCGCCGACTCCGCCCGCACCATCCGCCTGCCCGTGCACGTCCTGGAGCTGCTGAGCAAGGTCAGCCGACTGGAGCGCGACATGCACCAGGCGCTGGGCCGCGAGCCCACGCCGGAGGAGCTGGCGCTGGAGCTGGACAAGACCCCGGCCCAGATCGAGGAGCTGCTGCGCGTCACCCGCCAGCCGATCAGCCTGGACTCGACCATCGGCGAGGACGGCGAGACCCGCATCGGCGACCTGATCGAGGACGTGGACGCCTCGGAGGCCTCCGAGGTCGTCGACCGTCAGCTCATGGCCGACCAGCTGCGCAACGCCCTGTCCGACCTGGAGCCGCGCGAGGCGACGATCATGTCCCTGCGGTTCGGTCTCATGGACGGCCGGCCCCGCACGCTGGACGAGATCGGCAAGCATCTGGGCCTGACCCGAGAGCGCATCCGCCAACTGGAGAAGCAGTCGCTGTCCAAGCTGCGTCACCCGAGCCGCGCACAGCAGCTGCTGGACTTCGCCAGCTAGAGCGCGTGCATGGACGCCGCCCGTCGCGCAGCAGGGTGAGTGTCCGCGGCACACGCCCCAACGGCCACGGCGCCCCGTCTCAGGGCCGCTCCCTCACCGGGGAGCGGCCCCACTCGTGTGACCGGGGCCGCCTCGAAGACCGTTCGCGGGGTCACCGGACCAGCCGTCCGGATCCCTGCGGTCGGCCAGCCACCGGTCAAGGCGCGCGGGAACGGTCAGGGAGAACCCGGAGATCTCCCTGATTTCGGCGTCCGATCCCGATCACACGGGCTGCGGCGATGCGACGATGGACGCCATGACGGACATTCCCTCACGACGGCAGGACGAGATAGCGGCCGCCCTGCGCGCCGGTCGCGAACTCGGCCCCGAGTACGACGACGCCTTGGCCGCGTCGTTGGTGGACCGGATCGACCACACTATCGACGAACGGGTGCGCCACCACGTCGCCGAACAGCTCGGCGAGGTGTCCCGTTCCCGTCGCGGGATGTCCGGCAACACCGCCCGTTTCGTCCTGGCCCTGGTGATCCTCGGCCTGAGCGTCCCGCTGACCGCCATGGCCGCCACGCTGGTCGGGGGCGAGGCCGTAGTGTTCCTCTGGGCGGGGATGATCATCTTCTACGTCGTGGTCGCCAGGGGCCTGAGCCGCTGACCGAGGCGCCGGGACTCGGGACGGCCGGGCCCGAGCGTCGGCTCAGCCCTCCAGGGCGGCGCGCAGGATCTGGACCGCCTCCTCGTGGTCGAGCCCGACCCGCGAGATCACCTCGGCGTAGGCGCGTGCCGCCGCCAGGGCCTCAGCACGCTGGTCGTCACCCGCGGCGGCAACATAGGTCCCCGACCGGCCGCGCGTCTCGACGACACCGGCCTGTTCCAGCTCCCGGTAGGCGCGGGCCACCGTGTTCACGGCCACGGACAGCTGTCCGGCCAGCGCCCGCACCGTGGGCAGCCGGTACCCCACGGGCAGATCGCCGTTGGCCGCCGCGATCGCGACGATCGTCCGAATCTGCTCGTAGGGCGGTACCTTCGACGTCGGATCGATGCGGATGAACTCCGCCATCACCTTCTGCTCTCCCCACCAGGCTCCATCCCCGCGCGCGCGGGGGACCGTGTCCGGTCAGCCGAATCCAACGTACCCACCTGGCGTGACCAACCCTCATCGGCGGGGAGGGCGCTCAGGCGACCGGGCGCGGGATCCGCTGGACTCCGTGCAGGCGATGGTCCTCACGGGCGGTGAGCAGGCGCTCGGCGACGCGCGTCGCCTCCCGGACCTCGGGTCGCGCCAGGCGCTTTCGGCGGTAGATGCGGTCGCGGTAGCCCCGGACGCCGACGAGCACCCGCTCGCGAGCGTAGGCGGCGCGCATGGCCTCGGTCAGCACCCCGTCCAGGACCAGCCCGAGATGGCGCAGCTCCGTCGCCGAGGCGTGCCGCTCGTGCGCCTCCGCCAGCGCCGTCTCGGCGTCGGCGACCCCCGCCAGGAGTTCGGGCAGCCGCGCGGCCTCCTCCCGGTCGTGTTCGAGGCTCTCCCGCGCCTGCGTCCTGGTCTGCTCGGTCAGTGCCATGTGTCAGCTCCGTACACGCGTGCCGTCGGTACCCGCCACTCTAAAGTGGCGTGGATCATCTCGCGACCGGTTCCGCGCGTCGAAGATGGCCACCCGCGCGCCGCGCCGCCACGCTGTCGGTGCACATCCCAGAAAGACATCTCGGGTGACCACGTTGTCAAGCCGCGACCGCCAGATCGGAGGTGAACGGAACCGACTCGTCCTCGACCAGTCCAGCAGCCCCTTCACCAGGGCCCGCCGGAACCGCTTACACACCAACTAGGACAACCGTGAGCAGGAACTACGCCGGACTCAGCCGGGAGCGCATCATCGTCGAGGCGCTGCACATCATCAGCGGACGCGGGCTGGGCGGCCTGTCCATGCGCCGCCTGGGGGACGCCCTGGAGGTCGAGGCGATGGCGGTCTACCACCACTTCCCCCTCGGCAAAGACCAGCTGTTCAACGCCATCGCCGCCTATGTCACCTCGCCCACCGGCACACCCCTCGCCGACACGGCGGCCGAGGAGCGCGAGCAGGACGGCGGCCCGGACACGACCGAGGCGGTGGACCCCGGTCCCTGGGACGCGCGGCTCACCGACTGGGCCCGCACCTACCGCGCCCGCCTGTTGGAGCACTCCGGCGCCCTGTCCCTCCTGGTCCACCGTGCCCCGCGCACACCCGTGCAGGGAGCCACCCACGCCCTCGTGCACGGCGCGTTCGAGGACGCGGGACTGAGCGGCTCCGGCGTGGAGCGCGCCGCCGACGCCCTGTACTCCTACTGCATCGGCTCGGTGATCCACGAGGTGCGCCACCAGGACGACGAGGACGCCCCGGACGCGGCCGAGCGCGAGGCCCGGTTCGGGTTCGGCCTCCGGGCTCTGCTGCGGGGGCTCGCCCACCCGGAGAGGTGATGGCGTTGACCGGCGGAACCATGGGCGACCGCCGCTCGTCTGTACCAAGGGGTGGAACGCCGTCGAACCACGCTCCTCGGACCGCCGCCCCACGGCCGAGTGGGCTAGAGAGCACAGCCATGGTTTTCAAGCGCATTCTCGCCGGACTCGGTGTCGGCGGAGCCTCGGTGGAGACGACACTGGACACGCCCACCGCCCATCCCGGCGGCGTCATCCGGGGAACCGTGCACATCCAGGCGGGCGACGTCGAGCAGCGGATCGACGAACTCACCGTCGGTCTGGAGTCCCGTGTCGAGGTCGAGTCCGGTGACCACGAGTACTCGCGCGACGTGGAGTTCCAGCGCGTTCGCGTGGGCGGTCAGGCGGTGATCGCGCCGGGCCAGAACTTCCGGGTGCCGTTCGAGCTCCACGTGCCCTTCGAGGCTCCGCTCACCAGTGTCCGAGGGCACCGGCTGTATCCGATGAACGTGGGCGTGAACACGCGTCTGAGCCTGGCCGGAGCCGTGGACCCGGGCGACCTGGACCCGGTGGCGATCGAGCCGCTGCCGTCACAGCTGGCATTCCTGGACGCGCTGGCCGCCATCGGCTTCCAGTTCAAACACGCGGACCTGGAGCAGGGACGCATCCTCCGGACTCGGCAGACGCTGCCCTTCTACCAGGAGATCGAGTACCACGCCGCGAGGCAGTACGAGGGGCTCAACGCGCTCGAACTCTCGTTCGTCGCCGACCAGCACGGGATGGACGTGGTGCTGGAACTCGACAAGAGGCGCGGCCTGCTCTTCTCCGAGGGCAGCGACTCCTACCACCACGTGACCGTCACCCACCAGGAGGGCGCCAGCCGCGACTGGGCGGGATTCCTGCACCAGTGGATCGACTCCCTGGCCGGCCGCAGGCGCCTGTTCTGATCCCGGCGGGCCCGGGGGCACGGCCGCCGTCCCCGGGCCCGGCACCGCCTCACGACCGTGCGGCCCGCACACCGGTCAGCGCATGTTCGTGCGCCGCTCGACGCGTTCGGCGCGGTGGCGCCGAGCCTCGTCCGGATCCAACACCGGCGCCGCCCCCAGCAACTGACGCGTGTACTCCGAGGACGGCGACTCATACACACTGTCGCTGTCGCCCAACTCCACGACCTCGCCCCCACGCAT
>NZ_MKKC01000059.1 GCF_001942255.1 Nocardiopsis sp. CNR-923 | reverse complement strand
CCCTTGGGGGGCCGGCCGGCCGGTTTTCCCGGTTCCCCGGTTGGCCCCCGGCCACCTTGGGGTTGGACCGGTTCCGGGGCCGGCCTTCCGGTTGGCCAACCGGGGCCGGAAAACCTTGGAATTGGGGCCGGAATTCCCCGGAACCCCGGTTTTCCGGGGTTTTGGGGGGGGCCGGAACCGGGGCCCCTTGGGGTTCCGGCCAACCGGCCGGCCCCGGCCCGGAAGGAAGGGGGTTTTGGAACCGGCCTTGGGGTTGGGAAGGCCGGGGGGGGGGCCTTCGGGAACCCCCGGAAAGGTTCCGGCCTTGGGGTTCCCCCCCTTCCCCGGAAAACCTTGGGGGGGGCCAACCCCGGGGGGTTGGCCTTGGCCGGTTGGAACCGGAAGGTTAAACCGGGGTTCCCCGGGGCCGGCCTTTTGGGGCCGGGGAATTAACCGGTTGGAACCGGGGGGGGGAACCCCCCCCTTGGAAGGGGGGGCCGGTTTTGGCCCCGGAAGGTTGGGGAATTCCGGTTCCTTAACCTTGGCCTTGGCCCCGGCCGGCCCCGGTTGGCCGGCCGGCCGGGGGGCCGGCAACCAAGGGGAACCTTCCCCCCTTCCGGCCCCAACCCCTTGGTTGGAAAAGGCGGCCTTCCAAAAAACCGGCCGGGGTTTTGGAACCCCGGGGGGGGGCCCCGTTGGAAAACCGGGGCCGGGGAACCGGGGAACCCCTTCCCCAAAAAAACCAACCCCGGCCGGCCGGTTTCCAACCGGGGAAGGTTCCGGTTTTTCCAAAATTTTAATTCCAAAACCCCAAGGTTAAGGTTAAGGGGCCGGCCGGCCTTCCTTCCGGTTGGGGCCCCGGTTGGGGAACCGGAAAAATTGGTTCCCCCCCCCGGGGAATTTTGCCCCGGAAAACCGGTTGGCCGGTTGGCCGGCCAACCGGCCAACCGGGGGCCGGAAAACCGGGGCCGGCCCCCCCCCGGTTCCTTTTTCCAAGGGTTCCCCCCGGGGGGGGGCCCGCCCCG
>NZ_MKKC01000058.1 GCF_001942255.1 Nocardiopsis sp. CNR-923 | reverse complement strand
GGGGAACCCCCCCCGGAACCGGCCGGGGTTCCAATTCCGGAACCGGGGCCTTCCCCTTGGGGCCCCGGAATTCCGGTTCCCCCCGGGGCCCCCGGCCCCCCTTCCCCTTGGAAAAAAGGCCCCAAGGGGCCAATTCCGGCCAACCGGTTCCTTCCAACCAACCGGAAGGTTGGAATTAACCGGCCGGTTGGCCGGAAGGAACCGGTTGGGGCCAACCCCGGAATTTTCCAACCCCTTCCCGGCCAAAACCCCAATTCCCCCGGTTTTGGCCGGGGGGGGGGCCCCTTTTCCTTTTGGTTGGTTCCCCAATTTGGGCCCCAAGGGGCCGGGGCCGGAAGGGGCCCCGGAACCCCGGCCGGCCCCAAGGCCTTCCCCGGAAGGGGAACCAATTCCCCAACCAACCCCAACCCCCTTGGCCTTGGGGTTGGCCGGCCGGAAGGCCGGCCCCTTGGGGAACCGGAAAACCTTCCCCTTCCGGAACCGGAAGGGGGGCCGGCCCCGGGGGGGGGGCCGGCCCCGGTTTTCCGGCCCCGGGGGTTGGTTGGCCTTCCAAGGCCAACCGGAATTCCAACCCCGGCCCCAACCCCGGACCGGCCCCCCGGCCGGCCCCGGCCCCGGCCTTGGGGGGCCGGAAGGGGCCGGAATTCCGGTTCCGGAAGGGGGGCCAACCCCCCGGGGCCAACCCCGGCCCCTTGGCCGGGGCCCCGGAATTCCCCTTCCAATTGGAACCGGGGCCGGGGCCGGGGGGCCAACCGGAATTCCGGCCGGGGCCGGCCTTTTGGTTGGCCCCGGCCTTCCGCCCAACCCGGGGTTCCTTGGAACCCCGGGGCCGGGGCCGGGGGGGGCCGGTTTTCCGGTTCCTTCCCCGGGGCCCCCCCGGGGTTCCGGCCGGAATTCCGGTTGGGGTTCCAATTCCGGGGCCGGGGTTCCTTGGGGTTCCTTCCGGTTCCCCAACCCCCCTTGGCCTTGGAACCGGCCTTGGGGTTCCCCTTGGGGTTCCCCCCCCCGGTTGGCT
>NZ_MKKC01000057.1 GCF_001942255.1 Nocardiopsis sp. CNR-923 | reverse complement strand
TGGTCATCCATCGCGTATCCGATGACTTCCTTGGTGCAGCAGTCGATGACGGTCGCCAGATACAGCCACCCCTCCTGCGTCGGAATGTAGGTGATGTCGGTGTGCCACGAACGCAGGAAGTGAGGTGCAGGTATGAGGTAGGTACCTCTCAGAATGCGGTGCTGCGCGAATGATGAAGGTATGGCCCTTCGGAGCCGCCCTGCGGGGGGAGGCTTCAAACCGCCACATGCTGCGTTGGCTGAAGACCGTCGTGGTGAGCGATGTGGAAAAGGCGCCCGTGAGGTGTCAGGTGGGGATCAGAAAGGCGAGCGCGAGCGAATCGCTGATGACGTGTCGAAAACCTATCCAGATGGCATCGAAACTGGGGGTGTAGATATGTCTCCAGGACAAGGTCTGGCGGATACCCGTCTACTGGCCAGGCGGTGCCCGGCATGGAGGCGACGCGAGTCTGATCTGCTGCTTTCGCGTGGAACGTGGGAAGGCGAGTCCCGATAGTGCTAACCGATTGGTGGCGAGAGGGAGTGTCCCGCAACGGCGGAAACCGTGAGGGATCGAGTACCGGTGCGGGGCTCGCCGGCGGACCGGACCGTAGTAGTGGAGAAGCCTCTGTAATGGGGGTGGAGCGAAGGGTCCGGGCCATCCGTGGCTGTGTTCGTTCGATCAACCGGGGCTTTGCTCCGGGAGGAGTCGCGTGAGCGAGCTGAAGTCGTCAGGAAAGTCGTTCGAAATCTCGAAGTGGGAAGTATGGGAGGCATGGGAGAAGGTCAAGGCCAATAAGGGAGCGCCGGGGGTCGATGGCTGCCCGATCGAGGAGTTCGAGAAGGATATACAGGGAAATCTCTATAAGATCTGGAACCGAATGTCCTCTGGTAGTTATTTCCCGCCCCCGGTGCGGGCGGTGGAGATACCGAAATCGCATGGCGGTGGAACCAGGGTTCTTGGAGTTCCGACCGTCGCGGACAGGATCGCGCAGACGGTGGTCGCGGCTCGATTGGAGAAGCAGGTGGAACCGAAGTTCCACCCCGACTCC
>NZ_MKKC01000056.1 GCF_001942255.1 Nocardiopsis sp. CNR-923 | reverse complement strand
CCGGGGGCCCCCGGCCAAGGCCGGAACGGAAGGAAAACCGGTCCCAAAACCCCCCCCGGGGTTCCTTGGCCCCCCAACCCCGGGGCCGGAAGGAATTCCGGAAGGAATTCCGGAAGGGGCCCCGGCCGGGGAAGGCCTTGGGGGAAGGGGTTCCCCTTGGGGGGCCAACCCCAACCCCGGAAGGGGAAGGCTTTTCCCCCCCCTTCCAACCCCGGTTCCTTTTCCCCCCGGGGAAGGGGAACCAAAACCAACCCCAACCCCTTTTCCAACCCCCCGCCAACCCCGGGGCCGGGGGGAATTGGTTGGCCAACCGGCCGGCCTTGGCCGGCCAATTGGGGTTCCGGAAGGGGCCGGGGGGGGCCTTGGGGGGCCAAGGGGTTCCTTCCCCGGGGAACCGGGGGGCCAAGGGGAACCCCTTGGTTAACCCCAACCCCGGCCTTAACCCCGGGGGGTTCCAATTCCCCAACCCCCCCCTTTTCCCCAAGGGGTTGGGGGGCCGGCCCCAAGGCCAACCCCGGCGGGGCCCCCCCCCCCGGAACCGGGGAAGGCCCCAAGGCCCCCGGGGGGTTGGGGCCGGCCGGGGCCCCGGTTCCGGCCCCGGGGAAGCCCCGGAACGGGGCTTGGGGGGTTGGCTTCCAACCCCGGAACCTTGGGGTTCCGGGGGGTTAACCCCTTGGGGAATTCCAACCGGCCGGGGCCTTCCTTTTCCGGGGGGCCCCGGGGGGGGGAATTCCTTCCCCGGTTGGAACGGAATTCCCCGGAACCGGTTGGAACCTTGGGGAACCGGAACCCCTTCCGGGGAACCGGTTGGGGCCCAATTGGCCGGGGCCTTGGCCCTTCCCCTTGGTTGGAAAACCGGGGAACCTTCCGGGGTTGGAAGGGGGGTTGGTTCCAATTCCCCGGAACCTTGGCCCCAACCGGAACCCCCCTTAAGGGGCCGGGGCCGGCCGGGGAACCCCTTGGGGCCCCAAGGAACCAATTGGGGAACCGGCCGGGGTTGGGGAATTAAAATTTTGGGGGGGGGCCAATTGGAAAAGGCCTTGGCCGGCCCCAAAATTG
>NZ_MKKC01000055.1 GCF_001942255.1 Nocardiopsis sp. CNR-923 | reverse complement strand
GACCAGGGCGGCAGAGGGGCCCCAGCGAGATCGGTCCCGGGTCACATCCCGGGGGTTAGTGCGGTTGTGAAGTTACACCACTCCAAGGGACATGACCGAAGGACCCGCCCCCGTTCGGGAGCGGGTCCGTTGCGCGGCGACCGGAGAACCGGTGCCGCGTCGTCCCTCCTTAGGAGTTCCGCCTACCGGGCGAAGCTGAAGACGTCGTACGAGGCCGCGCCGTACGGTCCCGCGAAGCTGCCGCTCTGCGAGTAGAACGCGCCGCCGTACCAGCCGCCCCAACCGCCGTAGTAGCCGGGGTAGCCGTAGCTCCAGCTGGGCCCCCAGCCGCCGTAGATGTCAGCCGACGAGACGGCCGGAGCCGCCAGCGCGAGCATGGGCGCCGCGAGAAGCACGGCCGCCACACGGCGAACAGTGCGCTTCGGCATGGTCTGCTCCCTTGCAACCGGGGCGAATCGCCCCACCACCCCGCCGAGGTAGCCACGACGCGGTGGCCTGCCTGTGCTCTGATTGGGCGCGGGGCCCCCGGTCAAGGCGCCTGGCCGTGGGCGACGGAAGCGTCCTGCGCCTCCGTTCACGCCTGTCCCCGCGCGTTGTGTACCGCATGAAGTCGCGATCGCAACCATCAACCAATCAACCACTCACGGGCCGTGAGCGCAGTCCGATTGTCTCCTCGGTGACTCAATCAGGGGCCCGGTTCTCCGCGTGCCTTCTTGTACAGCCCCTCGGCGTCCAAAATTTCGATCGCCGCGTACCTCATCTCGATGAGTTCCTCCCGTTCCAACCGCTTGAGGACCCGGTTGAGGGAGGGGCGGCGCACGCCGAGCATCGCAGCCAACGTGCGCTGGGGCAGGGGGACCACCGAACTGGAGGCCTCGTCCAGCAGCAGGCGGGCGGTCTGCTCGGTCAGGGTCTTGCCCAGCAACTCCATGATCCTGCCCTGACTGGCGTCCAGCCGTCCGGCGATGCTGGCCAGCCACCGCCGGGCGAGCGCACGGTGCTCCGACATCAGGTGCTCGAAGTCCTCGGTGCGCAGATACAGCAGTTCCACGTCGTCCGTGGCCCGCGCCGTGTAGGGCAGCGGCTTGCCCAGCAGGAACTGGATGTCGCCGTCGACGTCGCCCGCGTGCCTGATCTCGATCACCGTGCGCTCGTCGCCGACGCCCACGGACAACTCCACGTGGCCGGAGCGGACGATCCACACGCGGGTGGCGGGGTCGCCCTCGCGGAAGGCGACGGCGCCACGGGAGAGCGACTGTCGGTGCAGGAACGTCGCGAGCGCGCTCAGGTCGCGGGGGGTGAGCGGCGCGGCCGATCCCCGACCCACGCAGCGCGCCACCCACGCCGCCTGCTGGATGCGTGGATCCGTGGTCTCGGCCCCGTTCAGCCGGCGCTCGGAGTTCGCCGGCGTGACCCTCGGGTTCATTCTCCGTCCTCCGTCCAGCCCGTGGCGCGTCCGCGGATGAGCGCGAACCGCACCGCGAACGCGTGTCGTCGGGGAGGTGCGTCGGCGACACACGCAAGGGCGGAGGTCCCGCCACGGGGACGAGACCTCCTTGCGGCAGGCGGGCGGTCCCGTGGGGGGCACCCGCCTTGCTTCCAGCTAGTTGGCGAAACTGAAGAGGTTCTGCGAGGACGCGCCGAACGGCCCCGCGACGGACGAACTGGCCTTGTACAGTGCGAAACCGCCGCCACCGCCGAATCCGAAACCGCCGCCGTGGTTGCCGGCGATGGCGGTGATGCTCTGCGAAGCGGCGCCGTAGGGACCGGCGAACTGGGCGTCTCCGTGCCAGAAGCTGCCGGCCAGGGCGACCGACGGAACACCGAGGGCCAACATAGGGGCCGCGACTCCGGCCACCAGGACGCGTGCGATCGTCTTCGCCTTCATGGAAGTTCCCTCCTGTGCGACGGACGGGCCCTGAGCCCGCCCGAGCCACCGGCGAGTTCCGCCGAGCACCTCCACGCGGGACGTTCTCGTCTGGCGGTTCCCGCCCCGGTCCAACGACCGGTGGGGACGCCGTCCCCCCGGTCGGGGTCCGGGTCACCGCCCGTTCGGGGTCGGGAACGGCCCCGTGTGACGGCAACGCGCACCAGGTAACCACAAGAATTCCCCATATACAGGTTGATCTGTTACCGAAGCGACAGTATTTCCGGCATTTTGCCTGCAAGGGGGGCGCAGTTGTTGATCACGCCGCGAACCCATGCAGTCGCCAACGGAGCACCAGAAAGCCCGCAGCGAAAGAGATTTACGCAGTTTCCACGGCACCGCGGGGCGGAGAAGTGTCGGAAGAGCGACACAGTTCTCCGCTTCCGTCGGCGCGTTGGTCCACTAATGACCCACGAATCTACGAAAAGCTGCGACTACCTGCATCCAATCCATAGGAGTGCAAATGTCTGAACTCGTTCGACGCGCTGTTCTGGACAAGAGATTCTGGCCCGGGGTCGCGATGGCCGCTCTCATTGGCGGCTCGCTGTCCGTCGCCGGCGTGGCCACGGCCGACACCGTCGACGACGCACCCGCGGAGGGCGCGGTGCCCGCCGAAGCCGAGGAAGGTCGCGGCGGGGGTCCGCTGAGCGGCCGTCCCCGCATCGACGACAACGGCGGCGGCGTGCACTCCGGCACCGAGGACAGCGAATTCCACGAGGTCTGTGACGGAGCCGGTGTGGGCGGTGCCTTCATCGGCCCGTGCCCTCGCCCTGGAGTGGGAGGGGGCGGCGGAGGCGGCGGCGCGGTGGTGGGGGAGGCTCCCGCGGAGCTCGCCGTCACCGGACCGTCCGAGGACCTCGCGCTGGTGGGCGGCGCGATCGCCCTGACCGGCGGCGTGGTCATGTACATCACGCGCCGCCGCTCGGAGCGGGCCGAGGACGCCTCCTCGGAAGCCGCCGTCTAGTACTTCGGAAGACCGGGGCCACAGGGTGGGGACCATACGGTTCCCACCCTTTTCACCTGCCCGAGCCCGCCGGACGCGATCGGCGCATCGCGTCGGCGGCCCCGTGTTCGCCCTGGTCAGTCGGCCCTCTGGGCGAGCCCGTAGGGGTCGAGGATGTCGACGGCGCCGTAGCGCAGTCGGATGAGGCCGTGCCCCTCCAGCTCCTTGAGCACCTTGTTCAGGGAGGGCCGGCACACGCCCAGCATCTCCGACAGTTTCTGCTGGGGCACGTCGACCACGCCGCCGCTGGCCTCGTCCAGGAGCAGCCGTGCGCTCTGCTGGGTGAGCGTGCGGCCGAGCATCCCCACGATGCGGTCGTGCGACTCGGACAGCCGCTCGGCCATGGTCGACATCCACAGACGGGACATCTCGGGGTGCTCGCCCAGCAGCTCCTCGAAGTCGTGCGGCGCCAGGGTCAGGCATTCCGAATCCTCCAGGGCGCGCGCCCGGTACGGGAAGGGCATGCCCAGCAGCTTCTGGATGTCGCCGTCGACGCCTCCGGGGCGCAGGATCTGCACGATCAGCGGACGTGCCCGGCCCTTGACGGCGAGTTCGAGGCGGCCGGACCTGACGATCCACACCCCCGCGTCGCGGTCACCCTCCCGGAAGGCCAGTTCGCCCCGGCTCAGGAGCCGTGTCGTGAGCCGTTCCGCGAGGGCGGCCACGGCCGCGGGGCCCGGACGGGCCGCTCCCCTGCTCTCCAGACACGACACGACCCATTCGGCCAGGTGGAACCGCTCGGGGTCCACCGTCTCGCCGCTCACCCTGGGGGCTACGACCCGGTACTCGTCGGTACGTCCCACACCTGTCGCCTGCATGTTCTTCAACGGCTCCTCACCCGAACTCGTGCTCGCACGCCCACGTGGGACGGACGAGGCGGACGGTGGATTCGTGTGGCCAGGCAGCCACGCGCAGAAGTCGGACGGACGTGCGCCGCGGGATCGGCGTGGGCCGATGAGACCTTTCGTCTCCCCGGCCGCTCGCGTCGGTCTCCACGGAGAGCACTGTCACGCTCTGGGCGCGGGCGCGATGATCGCGCGCCGTCGCTCGCGTCGGACGTCCCGGGGTTCGCTCGGGGCGGCTCTCGGAGCGCGGTCCGCCGTCGGAGCACCCATCGCTCCCCATCGCGATTAGAGCACGGGGGCGGGTACCCGCACGGGAGGACTCCGTGATCGGTGCCGCCAGATCGACAAAAGCTTCCTTTACCAAGGAAGAAGGGGGAATGGGACGCCTCGCCCCCCACGCGAAGGGGCGTCCGGCACTCGGCCGGACGCCCCCGTCGCGCGTGAAAGCGGCGGGCTAGAGCTTGCCCTCGATCTGGTGCGCGTGAACGTGGACCGACTGCTGGTCCTCGTCGTCGGTGATCGTGAACTGAGCGCCCTTGCCCTTGCCCTGGACCGAGTGCACACGACCGGTGCGGATCTGGTCGTTGTGGCGGCTGCTGCGGAACTGAACGCGGTCACCCTGCTTGAACGTCATACCGTATCTCCGAAGTGATGAGAGTTACTCAGGGCCGGATTCTCGACACCGGCTCTCACCGGCGACCGGGTACCCGACCACTTCGAAACCTAGACCGACCGACCCCCGGCCGGGTGCTACGCCAAGCCGAATGTCACGTATATGACAGTTCTTTTCGCACGCTTCACATTCGAGACATAGGATGAGGAAGAAGTAGAAACTTAAAAGATCTCCCAGGACTACCACATATCGCACACATCGGTTCACCGATTGTGCTTACGTGAGGGTGCCGACCGACGGCAGCGTCCGGGTGCAGCGTCCCAGGACCTCGGCGGGGGTCATGGGTACAAGGGGCTCCCGTCGACCGGATGTGGTGGCGCTGCCACGGGCATCAACGCCGTGCGCCCTCGCGACGACCGAAGGGGGTTTCGATGGGCAGGGGAAGGATCGCGAG
Source organism: Nocardiopsis sp. CNR-923 (assembly GCF_001942255.1). Classification (GTDB taxonomy): domain Bacteria; phylum Actinomycetota; class Actinomycetes; order Streptosporangiales; family Streptosporangiaceae; genus Nocardiopsis. Next base: position 115,709 of record NZ_MKKC01000055.1, on the reverse strand, counting down.
CGCCCTGATCGCGGGAGTCACCGTCCCGACTCTGGCGTTCGGCGTGCCGTCGGTCGCGATGGCCCAGGCCAACCAGGCCGCCAGCCCATCCGTCAGCCAGCAGAGCATGTCGCCCGGCCAGAGTGACTACGGCTCAAGGAACGGCGACGGCGACCGGCGCGGCGACCGGGACGGACGCGGGACCGCCGACGACCGGCGACGACCGCCACGACCGCCACGACCGCCACGACCGGCACGACCGGCACGACCGGCACGACCGCCACGACCGCGACAAGTACCGGTACGGGAAGGCCAAGTTCCGCCACGGATACGGCTACAGCAACAGCTGCCTCGGCGACTGGCACTACCGCCACCACAGCCGCTGCCACAGCCCGTGGCATCACCGATAGGGACACTCAAAGCTGCGAGACTGTTACGGAGTGTTATCAAATGGCGTGTCCTCCACGCGGGATCGGGCATGGATGAGACAGGCTCGGAGACACGGTCCAGGCGCATGAGCCCCGGACCGGACCGACCGACCGTGCGCCGACACCGGCGCACACGTGGCCGGGGAGGCCTTGCCCACGGGGCGGGCCTCCCCTTCACGTGCCTCACCCACCGGAAGGACGACCGTTGACAGAACACCGCACCGCATCCCACCGATCCACGAGTCCGCACGAGCGGAGCGGCGGGTTCCCCGCCCTCCTCCGGGCTCCGGGCCGCGTCCTGTTCACCCTGGCCCTCGCCGCGGGCGCGATCGCGGGGACGGCCGCCGGGGCCGCCGCCGAGATCGGCTACGAACACCGCAGCGTCCAACTCAACCGGTTCGAGGCCCGCCTGACGGTGGTCCGGACCACGGTGACCGAGGAAGGTTCCGTGGTGCACACCGAGAGCGAGTACTTCGCCGGCCCCGAGGGCGGGGGGGTGGACAACGTCCGCACCTGGGTCGACTGACCGGCGGCGGGCACGACCGCCCGCGGGTCAGTGGAGGAGCTTCAGTCCGACCACTCCGGCGACGATGAGCGCCAGGCACGCCGCCTTGGCCGCGCTGAAGCCCTCCCCGAACAGGAACGCGCCGACCAGGGCGGTTCCCACGACCCCGATGGCGACCCAGACGGCGTAGCCGGTCCCGAGCGCCACGGTGCGCAGGGCGAACGCCAGCCCGCCCATGCTCAGAACCAGCGACACGCCGAAGACGACGGAGGGCCACAGACGCGTGAACCCCTGTGAGGCGTTCAACGCGGTGGCCCACACCGCCTCCAGCAGACCGGAGACCACAAGAACGACCCAGGCCATGCCCCGAAGACCTCCACGACGCGGCGAACATGTCCGCGCCGTCTTGTCGTTCCGGGTACGGCGCACCTCGTCCGGGGTGCTGGGGGCCGGCCCGCCGGTTCGAAGATTCACACACGTCCGCCGGCGGAGGGCCACAGCCCGTCCGCACGGTGCAACGCCGGCCCGCCCGGAAGTCATCCGCGCGGGCCGGGATCCGCGCCACAGGTCGGCTCCGGGGCACTCGCGGCCCGGGGCCGCCCGTCGTCCGTTCAGCGCGTGAATCGACCGTTCACCGCGCCCTGGACGACCGCTCGACGCGCGGCCCCAGCGTTCACCGCTCGCACGCGCGCGCCTCCTCCCCCGCGGTCGTGTCCCTCCTTACAGTTCCGAGTAACCCAGGTCACATCCGTGTGACGCGGGTGTCACCGGCGGCCCCGCACATCCCCCAGAGGAGTTCCACCATGGCAACCGAGAAACAGATCCGGGGTTCGGCCCCGCCGGGCGACGGCGGTGGCACCACCCGGGACGCGGCCTTCGTCTCGATGCACGGTGACCCGCGCTTCGTCGAGCTCAAGCGGCGGCTCTTCGTCTTCGTCTTCCCCATGAGCCTCGGGTTCCTCGCCTGGTACCTGCTCTACGTCCTCATGTCCGCCTTCGCCCGCGACCTCATGGGCACCGTGCTCTTCGGCACCGTGAACGTGGCGCTCGTGTTCGGCGTGCTCCAGTTCGTCTCCACCTTCGGCATCGCCGTGCTGTACACGCTCTACGCCCGAAGGCGGCTCGACGGCCTGGCCACGGAGCTTCGCGAGGAGCTGCCCGCCGTCACGGAGGAGGAGGGCCGATGACGCTCGCGCAGGAGGCGGTCAGCGAGGGAAGCCGCGCCGTCACCCTCGTCCTCTTCGGCCTCATGGTCGCGGCCACACTCGGCATCACCGTGTGGGCCAGCCGCACGACCCGCACGGCCACCGACTTCCACTCCGGCGGCCGCGGGTTCTCCCCGCTCCAGAACGGCCTGGCGATCGGCAGCGACTACATGTCCGCCGCCTCCTTCCTCGGCATCGCGGGATCATCGCCCTGTTCGGCTACGACGGTTTCCTCTACTCCATCGGCTTCCTCGTCGCCTGGCTGGTCGCGCTCCTGCTCGTCGCCGAGCTGTTGCGCAACTCCGGCCGCTACACCATGGGCGACGTGCTGTCCTACCGGATGAACCAGCGACCGGTCCGGACCGCGGCCGCGGTCTCCACGGTCGTGGTGTCGGTCTTCTACCTCCTCGCCCAGATGGTCGGCGCGGGCGCGCTCATCGCCCTGCTGCTGGGCATCCAGCCGGGCGAGACCTTCCTCGGCATGGACGCCGAGGTCGCCAAGGTCGTCGGTATCGTGGTGGTCGGCCTGCTGATGACCACCTACGTGACCCTCGGCGGGATGAAGGGCACCACCTGGGTGCAGATCGTCAAGGCCGTCATCCTCATGTCAGGCGCCGCCCTGCTGACCGTGCTCACACTGTCGCTGTACGGCTTCGACCTGGGCGCGCTGATGGGCGACGCCGCCGAGGCCAGCGCGAACGGGGCCGCGTTCCTGGAGCCCGGGCTGCGCTACGGCGTCGAGGTGGCGGGCGATCCCGTCCAGACCATGTGGAACAAACTGGACCTGATCAGCCTGGGTCTGGCCCTGGTGCTGGGCACGGCCGGTCTGCCACACATCCTCATCCGCTTCTACACCGTTCCCGACTCCCAGAGCGCACGCAAGTCCGTCAACTGGGGCATCGGCCTCATCGGCAGCTTCTACCTGATGACCCTGGTGCTGGGCTTCGGCGCGGCGGCACTGGTCGGACACGAGGCCATCACGGCCCAGAACGCGGCCGGGAACACCGCCGCCCCACAGCTGGCGCAGACCGTGGGCGAGAGCGTCGGCGGCCCGATCGCCGGCTCGGTCCTCCTGGCGCTCATCGCGTCAGCGGCGTTCGCGGCGATCCTCTCCACGGTCGCCGGGCTGGTCATCGCGTCGTCCTCGTCCCTGGCGCACGACTTCTACAACTCCGTGCTGCGCGGGGGAAAGGCGAGCGGTCGTGAGGAGGTCCGGGTCGCCCGGATCGCCGCCATGGCCATCGGCGCCGTCGCGATCGTCCTGGCCGTGTTCGCGCAAGGGCTCAACGTGGCCTTCCTGGTCGCGCTCGCCTTCGCGGTCGCCGCCTCGGCCAACCTGCCGACACTGCTGCTCAGCCTGTTCTGGAAGCGGTTCAACACGGCGGGCGCCCTGGCCGGGATCTACGGCGGCCTGATCGCCGCCGTCGGCCTGGTGTTCTTCTCCCCGGTGGTCTCCGGGTCGGAGAACGCGCTCATCCCGGGCGCCGACTTCGCGTGGTTCCCGATCCCGAACCCCGCGCTGGTGTCCGTGCCGCTGGGCCTGCTGTGCGCGGTGGTCGGGACGTTCCTGTCCAAGGAGCGCGACTTCGACAAGTTCGCCACGCTCCAGGTCCGCGCGCTGACCGGAGCTGGGGCGGAGAAGGCCGCGCACCGCTAAGGGGCGCCCCGACACGGGCCGAGGCCCGAAGCGAGCACGAGCCCGCCCCATCCGTCCAGGGGGCGGGCTCGACCCCGTCCGGTCCCGGACCAGGGCGAGAGGGCTCGGAACGTGACCACCGACACATCCCGCTGGGATAGGGTCGTACCGTGTCAAACAGGTGGCTGTCGCGGTCTTCCCCCTCCCGACGGCGCCGGGCGTCCTCGGATCGGCGGTCGAGTGCCGAACTGATGCGCCAGCTCCACGCTCTGGGACTCGACCTCCAGGACGGACCGCACGGTCGGGGCGCCCCCGCCGCCGCCCGGCGCCTGCGGCGGCTGCTCGCGGTGGACGCGCTGGTCCTCGCCGACCTCGACGGACCCGTCGCCGCGCACGGTCGGCGCGTCGGCGCGGAGGACCTGAACGCGTTGCTCGCCCAGGTCTTCGAGTACGGCGGCGGTGCGCGCGCCCGTCTGTCCGACGGCGCCGCCGCGTACGCGGCCCCGCTCATGGTGGCCGAGGAGCTGTCCGGAGCGCTGGTGGCCGTGGGCGACCCCGTGGAGGCCGACGTGGAGGCGGCCGCCGCACTGGTCGCGGAGCACCTCGACCACGCGGCGCTGCGCCGGGCACGCGCGCGGATCGCCGCCGCCGACCTGCGCTCGCTGCGGGCGCAGATCTCGCCCCACTTCGTGCACAACGCCCTCGCCGTGATCGCCGCGCTGGTGCGCGCCGACCCCGACCGCGCCCGCCACCTGCTGTCCGACTTCGCCGACTACCTGCGCTACGGGTTCTCCGACAAGGGCGACTACGCCACGGTCTCCGATGAACTGGAGGCCACGCAGACCTACCTCGAACTCCAGCGCGCCCGCTTCCACGACCGTCTGGACATCACCGTGCGGATGGCCCCGGAGGTGCTGCCGGTGGCCGTGCCCTTCCTGGTGGTGCAGCCGATCGTGGAGAACGCCGTCCGGCACGGCCTGGAGCGCAAGGAGGGACGCGGGCACATCAGCGTGTCCGGCTACGGCGAGGGGCCGCTGTGCGTCATCGAGATCGAGGACGACGGCGTGGGCATGCACCCCGACCTGGCCCGGTCGCTGCTGGCGGGCACCGGCCCGCAGTCGCGCGGGGTCGGACTGGCCAACGTCGACCAGCGACTGCGCGCCGTCTACGGCCCCGAGTACGGTCTGGTGATCGAGACCGCGCTGGGAGAGGGGACGAAGGTGACCGTGCGTGTGCCGAGGTTCACCCGGGGGGTGGTGACGCCGTGAGGGCCCGGCTCAGGGTCCTGGTGGTCGAGGACGAGGCGTCGACCCGGCAGGAGCTGGCCGCGCTGCTCGGTGACATGCCAGAGGTGGCGGAGGTCCTGGTCGCGGAGAACGGCGCGACCGCGGTGCGGCTGCTGGGGACCACCTCGATCGACGCGGCCTTCCTCGACATCCTCATGCCCGGCCTGACCGGCATGGACGTGGCGCGGGTGCTCAGCGTCCTGTCGGAGCCGCCGTCGATCGTGTTCGTGACCGCCTCCGAGGCGCACGCGGTGGAGGCGTTCGGGATCGGCGCCGTCGACTACCTGCTCAAACCGATCCGGCCCGAGCGGCTGGCGGAGGCGGTCGGCCGGATCGCCCAGCTGCGGCGGCCCGCCGACGCGGCCCCGCCCGCCGAGGACCTGCACGTGGTGCAGATCGACTCCGGGCGGCGGACGGTGTTCGTCAAACGCGACGACGTGCAGTTCGTCGAGGCCCAGGGCGACTACGTGCGTCTGCACACGGCCGACGGCACGCACCTGATCCGGCTGTCGCTGTCCTACCTGGAGGAGGTGTGGGCGGCGGCGGGGTTCGTGCGCGTGCACCGCGGCTACCTCATCGCCATCCCGTGGGTGCGGGACCTGCGCGTGACCTCCTCCTCCGGCCTGGTGGCGGGCACTCCGGCCGGTGACGTCCCGGTCAGTCGCAGGCACGGTCGGCACCTGCGCGAGCAGTTGATGGAGGCGGCCCGGCGCGACCAACTGGGACGGGCGGCCAACGCGCGCGCCGGCGGTCGGGGCGGGCCCCGTGACGGCGACGACCCTCGGTCGGCGCCGTGAGCACGCGGCGGGAGAAGCTGACCAGCCCGCAGACGAGGGTGGCGCTGGCGAGGGGCAACCGGCCGGTGCAGCACCTGCTGCCGATACCGGAACCGGTGGACACGGAGCGGGCGCGGCGGCTGTTCCGCGCCCAGCGGCGGACCGCGGTGCGCACGGTGGCGCTGCTGTCGCTGCTGCTGTTCGGGATGAGCGGCGCGTTCGCGCTGTTCCCGGTGCTCGGCCGGGTCCGGTGGGCGCAGATCCCGGTGTCGTGGCTGCTGCTGACGGTGGTGGTCTACCCACTGCTGTTCGGGTTGGCCCTGTGGCACGTGCGCGCGGCCGAGCGCGCCGAGGAACGGGAGCGTCCTGACGACGGCCCGGACGGGGTCGGGCGGTGATCTCCGTCCTGGCGATCGGCCTGGTCCTGCTCACGAGTCTGGTGATCGGCGTCTACGGCGTGCACGCCGCGCGGTCGGCCTCGGACTTCCTCGTGGCCTCGCGCCGGGTCACCCCCCGCTGGAACGCGATGGCGATCGCCGGGGAGTACCTGTCGGCAGCCTCCATGCTCGGGCTGGCGGGGCTGGTGCTCAAGAACGGGGTGGGCGCGATGTGGTACGCGGTGGGGTTCACCGCGGGCTACGTGGCGGTGGTGGCGCTGGTGGCCGGTCCGATGCGCCGGTCGGGCGCCTACACCGTGCCGGACTTCGCCGAGTACCGGCTGGGCGCGCCGCGACTGCGGAAGCTGTGCGGCCTCGTGGTGCTGGTGATCATGCTGCTGTACCTGGTTCCCCAGTTCAAGGGCGCCGGAGTGGTGCTCTCCCTGGTCAGCGGAACGCCGTACTGGGTGGGCGTGGTCCTCGCGGGACTGGTGGTGAGCGGGTCCATCGCCGCCGGGGGGATGCGGTCGGCCACCTACGTCCAGGCCTTCCACTACGCGGTCAAACTGGCCTTCCTCGCCGTGCCCGCCGTGTACCTGGTCGTGGTCTCGGGCGCGACACCCGGTCCGAGGCCCTGCATCCCGAGTGGGGAACGCGCTTCCCCGAGGCCACGCCCGTGGAGTTCACGGTGGGCACGCGGTTCCACCTGGAGGAGCCGGTGACCGTCACCGAGCCCTCCTCCGGTGCGCGGGTGGAGCTGACGGCGGGCGAGCACACGGTGGCGGAGGGGACCGAGTACGTCTTCCCGGCGGGGACTGGTGTGCCCCACCCGGCGGGCCTGCCGGAGTTCGGCGGCGACCTGTGGAGCACGCCGCTGCTGGGCGCGGGCGGGTTCCCGCTGTTCGAGACGTGGTCGACGCTGCTCGCGATCACGCTCGGCTGCATGGGGCTGCCGCACGTCATCATGCGCTTCCACACCAGTGCGACCGCGCACGTGGCCCGGCGGGTGGGCGTCGGAGTGATCGCGCTGTTGGGACTGTTCTACCTGTTCCCGGCGGTGTACGGGCTGCTCGGCCGGGTGCTCACGCCCCAACTGGTGCTGCTGCGCGGCACCGACACCGTCGCGGTGGTGCTGCCCGCCGAGGCGGCTCCGGGGACCGCGGGCACGCTGCTGACGGCCCTGGTGGCGGCGGGGGCGTTCGGCGCGTTCCTGTCGACCTCGTCCGGCCTGCTGCTGGCGCTGGCGGGCGGGCTGTCGCACGACCTGTTCCAGGGCAGCGTTCCTCGGCTGCGCCTGGCGGTGGCCGTCGGGGCCTGCGTGGCCGTGTTCCTGGCGCTCCCGGTGCAGGGGATCGACATCAACGTGCTCGTGGTGTGGGCGTTCACGGTGGCGGCGTCGACGTTCTGCCCACTTCTCGTGCTGGGGATCTGGTGGCGGCGGCTGACCTGCCGGGGGCGGCGGCGGGGTTGGTCGTCGGCGCGGTGACGGCGACGGGGGCGGTCGGGTGGTCCGTCCTCACGGACACGCCGCCCGGGTGGCCGACGGTTCTGCTGGCGCAACCGGCGGCGTGGACGATCCCGTTGGCGTTCACGACGATGGCGGTCGTCTCGCGCCTCAGCCGGCCTCCGGACTGGGCCGAACACGCGGTGCTGCGCCTGCACTCCCCCTGAGGAGGCTCCGGACGTCGGACCGCCGAAGCGGCGGTTTCCGGGGTAAGGCCTGGCCGGAACACGTACGATCACAGCACGACCCGGCCACGCCACGAGGAGTGACATGCCCCCCTCCCGACGTGCACTGCCCGCTCTGACGGCCGTCAGCGGGCTCGTCCTCGCGTGCTCCGCCGCGGCCGCGACCGCCCAGGACACCGACGGCTCCGTGTCGGTCAGCCCGTCTGGGGTGCGCGTGGAGAGCGGCGCGGCCAGCGTGGGCGTGGGCCCCGGCGGGGTCGACGTGACGGCGCCTGACACGCGGATCCAGGTGCGCTCCGGGTCCTACGTCCTGGTGTGCGCGAACGGGGTGCGCGTCACCGTGCGCGCCGGTCAGGCCCCGCCCTGTCAGCCCGCCTCCCCTGAACACCCCGCCCCAGAGCGCCCGGAGCACCCAGAGCGCCCAGAGCGCCCAGGGCCGTCCGACCCCGCCACGCCCGTCGACCCCGGGCTCCCGCCCGTGGACGACCGCGAGCCCATCGGCCGCCGACCGCCGGCCGAGGCCGGGCGGGAGGGGGCCGCCCCCGACACCTCCCCCGAGACGCCCGCGCCCGCGGAGATCGAGGAGGCGATGTCGTCGGAGCCGCCCTTGGAGGCGTCCGCGTCCCCGGCGGCCGTGCCCGAGGCGGCCGAGCCCGTCCGTGAGCGGATCCTCGCGGACATGGCCGGTCCGGGCGGGCACGGGGTGGCCGGAGCCTTCACCCCCACGCGCACCATGGTGGTCGTCGGGGTCGTCGCCGCCCTGGCCGCCGCAGGTTCGGGCCGGGCCGCGGCGCGGCGGACCGGCTGACGGACCGGGGCTCAGCGGGCGTCGAGCGCGCGGTCGGTGCGCTCGAAGGCCGCCAGGGTGTCCTCCATCCCTCCGGCGTCGGTGGCGAGGACGTCGTTGTAGGGCGTGCCGAGGTAGAACAGCAAGGCGATGGTGCCGAAGACGAACGCCAGGTTGACCGCCGCCCAGAAGTAGGCCGCCCGCGCGCCCCGCCGGACCATGGCGAACGGCAGCACGGCGACGGCCACACCGGAGATGACGGCGATCACCATCAGAACGGGCGGGATCGTGTCGCCCGCGGCGTCCGCCCGCTCGATGCGGGCGTCGCTCAGGTTGGTCAGCTCCTGGCGGGCGGTGAGCCGATCCAGGCCGTCTCCCGTGTCGGAGACGGACAGGTCCCGGACGGACGCGGCCAGATCGGCGAGCGCCTCGTCGCCCTCGGGGCTCAGCTCGCCGGTGCGCGCCATTCGGGGCCAGTCGTCCTCGACGACCGTGGTCAGGTAGGCGCGCAGCTGCGCACGGACGTGCTCCCCCTCCGCGTCGGGGAAGGCGGTGGTGCTCCAGTACAGCGACTGGGCCGCGCCCGCCTCGGAGACCGTGCCGTCCTGGGCCGCCTTGAAGTCCTCCCAGCCGATCACCACGCCCATCGCCGCCGCGACGAGGTAGAGGGCGAGCGCGCACGGGGCGACGACGACGCCGACCGCTCCACCGGAGTACTCGTCGCTGACGCCGAATCTCCAGACGGCGAGCACGGCGCCGACGACCATGGCGACCAGTACGGACAGGACGAGAAGGAACGTCACGGTTTCCCCCCGGGGGATGGTGGTGGGCTGGTGCACCATGCGTAACACGGGCGGGGACTCCACCAGGAGGGAAAGAGGAAACACCCCGGTTTGTCGACTCCGACGTCTCCGGGTCAGGGCATGAAGGTGATCGCCCCCGACGGGCACGCGTCCACCACGCGGCCGAGCGCCGCCGCGTCGCCCCGCCCGTCGGGGTCGCCGTGCACCACGACCAGACCGTCCTCGTCGTCCTGGTCGAACACCCCGGGGGCGGTCAACACGCACATGCCGGAACCGACGCACAGGCCGCGATCCGCGAAGAGCCGCATGGTCACACCTCGTCCCACGTGACGGGCAGGGCGCGCACGCCGTGGATGTCGGAGTCATCGCGCACCCGCACGTCCTCGGGTGGGACCGCCAGCCTGAGCGTCGGGAAGCGCTCGAACAGCGCGCGGAGGGCGACGCGCATCTCGACCCTGGCAAGCTGCTGGCCGAGGCACTGGTGGACGCCGTGGCCGAAGGACACGTGCCCCGTGGCCTTGCGGCGCACGTCGAAGGTGTCGGGATCGGGGAACTTGTCGGGATCCCGGTTGGCGGCCGGGGCCGACAGGACCACGGACTGTCCGGCCCTGATCAGGTGGCCGCCGAGCTCGACATCCTCCAGGGCGACCCGGAGCCCCGTGTGCGCGATGCTCAGATACCGCATCAGCTCCTCGACCGCGCCGTCGACGAGGCCGGGATCGCGGCGCAGCGCGGCGAGCTGATCGGGGTGGGTCAGCAGGACGAACGTCCCCAGTCCGAGCATGTTGGCGGTGGTGTCCAGGCCCGCACCGAGCAGCAGGAAGCCGATGCCGGTGAGCTCCTCGTCCGTGAGGTCGCTGTCCGTCAGGTCGCTGAGCAGGTCGTCGGTCGGCTCGGCCCGTTTGGCCACGACGAGGTCGTGCATCATGGCCCCCATGCCGTTCATCGCGGCCAGCACCTCCTCCAGCGGGACACCGTGGTCGCTGAGCGCCGCGGCCTGGCGCTGGAACGTCTCGTGGTCGTCGTGGGGCACCCCGAGCAGCTCGCAGATCACCAGGGCGGGGATGGGCTGGGCGAAGGCCTCGACGAGGTCGGCCGTCGGGCCGCCGCGCTCCATCGCGTCGAGGCGCTCCGCCGCGATCCGCTCGACCCGCTCGGCGAGCTGTCGCATGCGGCGGACGGTGAACCGCCCGGTGAGCAGTCTGCGGTAGCGGGTGTGCTCGGGCGCGTCCATGTTGATGAACATGCCGGGCGGCGCCGGGGGAATGTGCGTGGCCCCCTCCGCCTTGACGACGGGCATGTGCGCCAGCTCCTGCCGCGAGCTGAACCGGGGGTCGGCGACGACCGCGCGGAGGAGGGAGTGCCCGGTGACCAGCCAGCCGACGTGTCCGTCGGGGAAGGTCACGGGGGTCAGCGGCCGTTCCGTGCGCAGCCGGGTCAGCTCCTCTGACGGACCGTACGGGAGGGCCGTGGGCCGCATGTCGGGCATCGGGATCGGAGGGGGAAGGGTGTCGGTCACGGGGCGCCTCCTCTGGCACGGAACTTCAACGTCCACAAAAATTACGTTGCGTTCAATGATCAGTCAACGCGAATTTTGGCTATATTGCCAATATAGAAAGGTAGACGCGACGAAGATTGCAATGGTGATGAGCTTGAACGCAATGCTCCAGCCCTGATCAATTGCAATGGGCTGATCTCCGACGCAATACTGGGGGCACGCCGCGCCGAGGGAGGGACACCGATGCCGGGAGGACGGCTCACCCGGGAGGAGCGTGAACGCATCGCCGCCGGGCTGGCGCGCGGGCTTGGGTACGCCGAGATCGCCAGGCGCCTGGGGCGGCCGACCTCCACCGTGAGCCGCGAGGTGGCGCGCAACGGCGGGCGCGCCGCCTACCGCCCGGGTCGGGCCCAGCGGTCGACCGACCGACGGGCGCGCCGACGCGGGCGGGCGACCGGTCCGCACCCTCCGCCGCAGGACACGGTCCACCGCGGACGCGACCCCGAGGCGGTGCGCGCGTCCGAGGAGGAGTTCACGGAGGCGTTGGTCGACTCGGGGGTCTCCCGCATGGTGGCCCGGGTGCTCACCGTCCTGTGCATGACCGACGGTGCGGGCGTCACCACCGCTGAACTGGTCCGGCGGCTCCAGGTCAGCCCGGCCTCGGTCTCCCTCGCCGTCCGCTATCTGGAGGACCAGGACCTGCTCAAACGAGAACGCGAGCCCGGGGGGCGGCGCGACCGGTACGTCGTCGACGAGGACGTCTGGTTCCAGTCGATGCTGGCCAGTGTGCGGGCCAACGTCAGACTGGCGGAGGCCGCACGCCGGGGCGGCGCCGCCCTCGGCGCCGGGACGCCCGGCGGCGACCGGCTGACGACGGTCGGCGCGTTCCTGGCGCACATCAACGAGGACCTGCTCCAGTCGGTCCAGCACTGGCGGCGGGTGCTCGCCGAGCGTCGGGGGTGACCGGGTCTACCCTGGTGAGTACCGGTACCCGTGCTCAGCGCCATCGGGGGAAGACGCCATGGCGACGTTCAGGATCAACGAGGGGTTCAGCGACACCGTCGACGTCGAGGCCGACCACTTCATGACCGTCGGCATGTTCGTCGACTTCACCAAGGAGGGCATCGGCGTGGTCTTCCGCATCGCGGCCGACCGGGTGCGCACCATCAAACGCGTCCAGGAGTGAGGGGCCCGGGGGCACGCCGCCGGTCCGAGCGCCCGGGCGGGCTGACCGCGGCGCCCCGCCCCGCCCCGTGGCCACCGTGGTCGCGTCGTCCGGGTCCGGACGGTCAACGGCGTGGGCGATCCGGTCGCGCACCTCGCGGATGGGCTCCACCCGCGTCTCGCTCCTGGTCCATCGATGCGCATCGGCCCCTGAGTTCCACGCGGCACATCCCGCGACGGGGCCCCGGACTCGGCGAGGGGGCACGGGCGCCACACGGCCCGCGGCCCCTCGGCGCCGGCCCCGGGCGCGGAAGAGGGGCCGGCGCGACGGCTACTGGCCGAGTCGGTCCAGCAGTGCGTGGTACTCGTCCCAGAGCTCACTGGAAGGTGGTCGCCGAAGGTCTTGAAGAACTCGGGGACCAGGGCGGCCTCCTGCTTCCAGATGTCGCGGTCCACGGAGAGCAGGAACTCCAGGTCCCCCGCGGACAGGTCCAGGCCCTCGGTGTCGATCCCGTCGGGCGTCGGCACGTTGCCGATCGGGGTGCTGACCGCGTCGGCGCGGCCCTCCAGGCGCTCCACGATCCACTTGACCACGCGGCTGTTCTCGCCGAAGCCCGGCCAGACGAAGCGGCCGTCGGCGTCCTTGCGGAACCAGTTGACGTAGAAGATCGTCGGCAGCTTGGCCTGGTCGGCCCCCGCGCCCACGCGCAGCCAGTGCGCGAAGTAGTCGCCCATGTTGTAGCCGCAGAACGGCAGCATGGCGAAGGGGTCGCGGCGCAGTTCGCCGACGGTGCCCTCGGCAGCGGCGGTCTTCTCGGAGGAGACGTTGGCGCCCAGGTAGACGCCGTGCCGCCAGCTCAGCGACTCGGTGACCAGCGGGACCGCGGTGGCGCGGCGCCCGCCGAACAGGATCGCCGAGATCGGCACGCCCGCCGGGTCCTCCCACTCGGGGGCGATGGTCGGCGCCTGCCGGCCGGGGTGGTGAAGCGGGAGTTCGGGTGGGCGGCGGGCTCGGGGGAGTCCGGCGTCCAGTCGCGGCCCTTCCAGTCGGTCAGGTGCGCGGGCGGCTCCTCGGTGAGGCCCTCCCACCAGACGTCGCCGTCGTCGGTCAGGGCGACGTTGGTGAAGACGCTGTTGCCCCACAGGGTCTCGACGGCGTTGGCGTTGGTCTCGACGCCGGTTCCGGGCGCGACGCCGAAGAAGCCCGCCTCGGGGTTGATCGCGCGGAGCCGGCCCTCGGAGTCGAAGCGCATCCACGCGATGTCGTCGCCGACGGTCTCGACCTTCCAGCCGGGGATGGTCGGCTGGAGCATGGCGAGGTTGGTCTTGCCGCAGGCACTGGGGAAGGCGGCCGCGATGTAGTGCGGCCTGCCCTCGGGCGGGGTGACCTTGAGGATGAGCATGTGCTCGGCGAGCCAGCCCTCGTCGCGGGCCATGACCGAGGCGATGCGCAGCGCGTAGCACTTCTTGCCGAGGAGGGCGTTGCCGCCGTAGCCGGACCCGTAGGACCAGATCTCGCGCGTCTCGGGGAAGTGGGAGATGTACTTGGTGCCGTTGCACGGCCAGGGCACGTCTTCCTGGCCGGGCTCCAACGCGCGCCGACCGAGTGGACGGCCTTGACGAACTCGCCGCGCCGCTCGATCAGCCGGAGGGCGGCCGACCCCATCCGCGCCATGACGCGCATGGACACCACGACGTAGGGAGAGTCGGTGATCTCGACGCCCAGCTGGGAGATCTCGCCGCCGAGCGGGCCCATGCAGAAGGGCACGACGTACATCGTGCGGCCGCGCATGGCGCCCTTGAAGACCTGGCCGAAGGTGGCGCGCATCTCGTCGGGAGCGATCCAGTTGTTGGTGGGGCCAGCGTCCTCCTCGTGCTCGGAGCAGATGAAGGTCCGGTCCTCCACGCGGGCGACGTCGGTCGGGTCCGAGGCGCAGTAGAAGCTGTTCGGCCGTTTGTCCGGGTTGAGCCGGGTGAACGTGCCCTGTTCGACGAGCAGGTCGGTGAGACGGGTCCACTCCTCCTCGGACCCGTCGCACCACACGACCGCGTCCGGCTGCGTGAGCTCGGCCACCTCGCGCACCCAGGAGACGAGCTCCTCATGGTCGGTCGGGGCGACGCCCACATCGATACCCACGTCAGTCACAGCCGCTCCTCTTCGAAGATCGAGATCTCTCGCATCATGAACGACGGTGGCCCATAGTGACCAATTGGTATAGGCCAATGGTCTAATCGTGTGGACGTGAGGCTTCGGATTCCACTGCACAGCAAGGGGTTCGGGTCGTGCACCGGCACGCCGGAGCTGGAGATGTGAGAACGTGTGCGGAGTCGGGCGCGCGTCACTTTTCCCAGCACACAGGGCACGTGCCCCAGCAGGCCCACCTGCGACGACACACCGTGCTGTTCGTCACACGGACCGACCGCATGGAGGAGGGCACACGTTCTGGACCTGTCGCCCCGGGGTCCGGCGTCACGCGACGGCCCGTCCTCCCCCGGCGGACGACATTACGGGCAAACTGCTGGGCAGGTCAGCGGCCGATTCCCGCTGGCGAACCGAGGTCGGGACTGGGAAGGGACCGGGAACACTCCCGGCCCTCGTTCAGGCAGTCGACCACCTCGGCCATGAGCTCGCGCGGCATCACGTTGATGTGGTCGGAGTGGTCGGTGACCGGGTCGTGCCGCTCCTCGGGGAATCCGTCCACGGCGAAGTTCGGCCCGTCGGGCACCTGGTACACCAGCGTGTGGCGCAGGCGCGGCACCGCCGTGAATTCCTCGGGACAGCCGCCGTCCTCCTCGGGGAAGACGATGTGCGAGCGGTTGTCCTCGCTCTCGATGTTCCCGCCGTCCCAGCAGCTGGGGAAGTCGAGGACGCGCACGACGTCGCTGCCCTCGGGACAGAGCGGGTAGCGGTCGGTGAACGCGCGGTCCTCGAACCCCGTGCACGTCCACAGCGCGTTGGCGTTCGCGCCGTCCTGGGTGCCGGCGCGGGCGTTGCCGGTGATGATCTGGAGGAACTGCGGCATCCCGGCCACCGGCCCGCGCGCGTTGCCGAGGAACTCGACGGTCACCGACGACGGGGTGAGGATTCGTCCGACGTTGCCGTCCAGGCCGCCACCCGGCCGGTCCGCGTCGTCGTCCTCCCCGGTCGTGTCGCGCAGCACCGGCCAGTAGTGCACCGACCGGTCTGCGCCCGCACAGGTCGTGTCCCCCTGGGCGAGGATCGCGTTGTTGGCGGCGACGTCGTCGGTGAACCGGTTGACGTCCTGATTCCCCACGTAGTCATGGGTGTGCTGGGCTCCGTTGGGCACGCCAGGGGCCACGATGACGTTCTCCGAGTTGCGCAGGCCGTTCGCGTTGACACCGCAGTCGACGGTGAACCCGCCGGTCGACGCGGACCGGCCGGGTTCGGGTTCGCGCTCCCGCGGCGGGGCCTGCCGGATGTCGACGAAGTCGTTCTCGGACGGGCCGCGACCGCGCTCGCGGTCACGGCGGCCCTGGCTGCGGTCGTCGGAACCCCCGGGACCGCCCGCCTCGTTCGAGGCCAGGCTTCCCTCCGTCGGGGAACCTCCGTCCGTGAGGACGACCGTCACCGCGGCGGCGGCCAGCAGCAGGGCCGCCGCCGCGCCGAGGACACGGGTCCGGTTCCGTGCGCGGGACCGCCTCGACGGTCGCGGCCCTGATCGACGGGGTCGTTCGTTCGCCATGTTCGTTCTCCTTCGTGGTCGGGCGCGCGGTGCGCACCGGGCGCGGCGGGATGGACCGGGAAGAGGGGCGGGGCCCGAAGGGGGCGGGCGCGACCGGGGAGGGCGGGGTGCGCCCAGTGCCCCTCCGGGCCCCTGTGGGGAGTGGTCTCCGGGAGTCCGCACCGGTCAGGGCAGCGGGCGCCGCTCCGGAGGACGCGGCGCGGGCAGCTCCTCGTACTCGACCAGGCCGGTGCTCTCCAGCAGTGTGATGTGTCTCAGCACCATGAGCATCGCGTGTTGGCAGAAGGATCGGACGAGTTCGTTGCGCGTCCCGGCCCGGACCTCGGCCAGGACCTGGACGACCCCGCCGTGCGCGGCGCGCAGCCGGTTGGCGAACACCTGGTCGTACTCGGCCCCGGACAGCTCGGACAGTTCCTCCATCCAGCGCTGCTGGTCCTGGGTGGGGGCGTTGGGCAGACGCACGTCGAGCCGCGCCGCGAGGTCGCGCACCTGCTCGTCGATGAGCGTGTGGTCCTCGGCCAGGATCGCGCCCACCTCGCGGACTCGGTCGAGCTGGGCCCGGTCCTGGGCCTGCTGGCCCACGGGAATCTCCCACAGACCGGCCTGGCGCACCCGGATCAGGGCGTCGACGTCGGCCGGGCCGAGCGGGCCGGACTCCGTGCTGACCCAGTCGTTCCAGAACACACCCGCGACACTCGTGGAGCCGTTCGGGGCGATCATGAACACCGTCATCGACGCGATGACCAAGAAGCCGACCACGCCGAGGAGCTCGACTGAACGGGGGAACCGCCAACGCACCCGCCCCCCGTGGGAGGAGTCGCCCGGCTCGGCGCGGTGGACGCCCTCGCCTCGGCGCTGGGTGCTGCGGAGAGCCACCGCGATCAGGCCCGGATCGGGCGGGGGCACCCGGGGCCGTCACGTTCCGGGAGGGCGGCGGGCGGCTGTCGCCACCGTAACCGTAGCCGTCCGTTCCGTAGCCGTCGCTGGAGCCGTCGGCCCCCTCCTGGGCCGCGGTGACCATCCCGCCGTCCGGCGCGACGACGTACCAGGCCTCGGCCACGCCCTGGCCGTTGACGTCGCCCGGGGCGGCGTCGCCGGCGTAGGTGTACAGCGGCCATCCGGAGTAGGCCACCTGTAACGACCCGTCGTCCCGCTCGACCGTGGCGACGAGGTCGGCCGTGGCCGCGCCCTCGACGCTGACGGGCGCGCCCTCGTCGCCGACGGCCAGCGGGGGCCAGTTCTCGGCGCATCCGTCGACGCAGGAGGACTGGTTCTGCGGGTCGTCGGCGAACCGGTAGAGGACGTTGCCGTCCCCGTCCGTGAGGATGTCGCCGAACCGGTCGTCCCAGACGGTGCCGAGGGCGACGACGTCACCGCCGCCCGTGTCGGGTGCGGACGCGCCGTCGCCGGCGGAGGCCTCGCCGCCGGGGTCGCCCCCGGCGGGCTCGACGGCGAGGTCGCCGGTGGAGCATCCGGTGACCAGGAGGAACAGGGTCAGACCGAGGGCGGTGGCCCCCTTCGCCTCCGTGTTCACATGCCTCTCCCACTCATGCTCGGTTACCGGGCGTCTTTATCTGACCGTGATAGCCCGGCTGCCGGACAGTATGGCGCGGAAGATCGGATCGAGCGGCATTCCCCCGTGCGCGATTTCACCGATCTCACTTCTGAACTGGGGTTTTGCCGGAAGAAAAAATTATACCGAGGCCTTGACAACCGGGAACCGTCAGAGGAAAACCCGGGAACACCTGGCGGAGACCGCCGTCCGGTGCTACCTTCGGCCGCCACGAGCGTGACTCGCGAACCTCCCACCAATTCGGTCGCGCCGTGCGGACGCACACCGCGCGGCGCAGAACAGAGGTGGACAGCATGTTCGAAAGAAACCGCAGAACCCGCGGAAGTACGCTGGGTGTCAGACATCTGATCCGCAGTCGCCGACCACACCGCCCACGCCCGTGGAAGTGGGTGTCGTTTCTGGTGGGAGCGGTCGCGGCGAACACCCTCCTGGCCTTGGCGGCCCCCGAAAGCCTCGCCGTGGCCCGTGTCGTCCAGGATCTCCTGTGGACCTATTCGGGCGCTATATCCCTTGTCGGACTCACTGTGACAATGACCCTTGGCATTATCGCCACGGACCGGATTATCAGCACCCCACGTCTGCGAATAATCCACCAATCATCCCACAAGGCCGCGGCGCTCATTTCCATGGGCTTCCTCCTTCCCCACGTCGTCCTGCAGATTTCGTTCACCCGGTTGAACGCGGCGCACTCCGTGCTCCCGTTCGGAGCGGACACGGCGGTCGCCTACGGGATCATCGCCACTGATCTGTTGATCGTTGTCTCGGTCACGGGCGTCATGCGCGGAAGGTTCGCCGGGACGTCGCGTTCGTGGACGTGGCGCGCGATCCACCTGACCGTCTACCTCTGCTGGCCGATGGCCGTGGTGCACGGGCTGACCGCGGGACGGGCGCCCTCCTCCTGGATCGTGATCGGCTACCTGCTGTGCCTCCTGGCCGTCTGCGCCGCCCTCGTCCTGCGGCTGGTGGTGACCACACGTCCCGAGATCGCCGAGCGGGCGGGCGATCGGGCCGCATCCGAACTCCTGACCCCGCCCGCCCCCGACCCGAAACCAGCCGCACGCCCGTCCCCGCACCCGGAGCGACACCCGTGATCACACTGACCGTCGGCCGTCCGCGACTGACCCTGGGACTGGACGAACACCAGCGCGTCGACCACGGCACCCACGTACGCCTGCACGGCGAACTACCCGGGATCACCGCCGACGACCTCGTCGTCCTGACCGAACTCGGCGCCCTCCGCGGACGCGGGGCGCCGGGTTCCCCTTCGCCCGCAAGCTCCGGGCCGTGATGCGGTCCGTGCTCCGCCGGCGTGCGCCCGCGCGCGTGGTGGTGAACGCCGCCGAGGGCGAACCCGGCAGCGCGAAGGACCGGATGCTGCTCGAACGCCTCCCCCACCTCGTGCTCGACGGCGCCGAACTGGCCGCCCGCGCCCTCGGGGCGCCCGAGGTGGTCGTCGGGGTCGCGGACCGCCGTGTGCCCGGCGCCGACGAGGACCCGGCCCAGGAGTCGCTGCGCGCGGCGGTGGCCGAGCGCCGGTCGGCCATCATCTTCCGGATGGTCCGCACACCGCACCGGTTCGTGTCCGGGCAGGCGGGCGCCCTCGTCCAGGCCGTCAACGGCGGGGCGCCGATCCCGCCCGGCGAGCCGCGGCGCGCGAGCGAGTACGGGGTCGCCGGGCTGCCCACCCTGCTGTCCAACGCCGAGACCTACGCGCACGCCGCGCTGCTCGCCCTCGGCGGCGCCTACCGGTACTCGTCGGTGGGAACCGCGGAACAACCGGGCACGGTCCTGCTCACGGTCGGCGGATCCGTCGTCGTGGAGGCGCCCGCCGGCACCCCCCTGGTCCAGGTCCTGCACCTGTGCGACGTCTCCCCCGGGCAGGCCGTGCTCGTCGGCGGCTACCACGGGGCCTGGCTCACCCCCGACGTCGTCGCCCGGGCGTGCCTGTCCCGTGCGGGCATGGCGGAGGTGGGCGGCACCCTGGGCGCGGGCGTCGTCCTGCCCCTGTCCGGTTCGACGTGTCCGTTGGGGGAGGTCGAACGGGTGCTGCGCTATCTGGCCGGGGAGAGCGCGGGCCAGTGCGGGCCGTGCGTGCGCGGACTGCCGGCCCTGGCCGAGTCCTTCGCCGCGCTGGTCGGCGGCGACGGCGAGCCGGAGACCGTGCTGGCTGCGGCGGAGGCGGGCGAGGGCAAGG
This sequence comes from Nocardiopsis sp. CNR-923, assembly GCF_001942255.1. Lineage (GTDB taxonomy): Bacteria > Actinomycetota > Actinomycetes > Streptosporangiales > Streptosporangiaceae > Nocardiopsis. The sequence goes on along the minus strand of NZ_MKKC01000055.1, from coordinate 96,105 downwards.
GCGCCTGCGCCCACCCCGACGGGAGCGCGGTGTTCGCGCGCAGTGCGCTGGTGGTGTTCGCCGAGGACGTGTCCGCGCACGCGCTCACCGGAGGGTGCGGGCGGCCCGCCGCCGGTGAACTGCCGCTGCCGGCGGAACCGGTGGACAGCGGGACCCGGCTGCACCTGGACTGGTCGCGCTGCGACGGCCACGGCCTGTGCGCGGAGCTGCTGCCGGACCTGATGCGGCTCGATCGGAACGGCTACCCGCAGGATCGGGACGTCCTCGTCCCGGACACCCTGGCGGGCGACGCGGAACTGGCCGTGCGCATGTGTCCCGAGCTGGCGCTGCGCCTGCGCGCCCGCGGCTGAGGGCCGCGTCGGCCGACCGGGACGGAGCCGGCGTGGAGAGGCCGCCCGGGGTCAGCGCAGTATCGCGACGGGCCCCCTCGCCCCGTGCAGGACCGAGTGGCTCACCGACCCGAGCAGCAGCCCGCGCACGCCGCCGCGCCCCCGGGAACCGACCACGACGAGGTCGGCGGGGGTCGCCTCCTCCAACAGCGCGACCACAGGATGGGCCCGCACCACGCGCGGGTTCACGCTCACCCCCGGGTGCCGCAGACGCGCGTCGCGAGCTCCTCCTCCAGGGACTGGCGCGCGGCCTCGGCCGCCGTGGTGTCGTCGAACAGCTCCGGAGGAATGGGACCGGTCGCCGCGGCGAAGGCGACCAGGGGCTGCCAGGCGCACACCGCGACCAACTCGGTCCCGGCGAACTCCGCCTGGGCGAAGCCGAACTCCACCGCCCTGCGGCTGGGCTCGGACCCGTCGACGCCGACGATCACCCGCCCCCGGACGCCGTGCGCGGAGGCGTGCCGGTGCGGCATGACCACGACGGGGACGGGCGACCGGGCGGCCAGTTCGATCCCCACCGACCCCACGAACGCCGCGAGGAACCCGCTGAGCCCGCGCGACCCGACCACGACCGCGGCGGCGCCCGGATCGGCGGCCTCCGCGAGCAGGGCGTCCAGCGGACGGGCGCACGAGAGCCGGGAGTCCACCTCCAACTCCGGGAAGAGTCGGCGAACCCAGTCGGCGGCGTACGCCAGCAGGCTCTCGGCCGAGGAGGCGTCGGCCCCGTCCACGGGCTGGGGCTCCTCCCCGGGGACGGGGGCGGCGAACACGCCGACTGTGGCGGGGGAGCTGGCCGCGACGACGATCCGCAGCCCGAGCCCGCGCAGCACGGCCTGGTGGGCGGTCCACTCCAGCGCGTGTCTGCTGGAGTCGCTGCCGTCCACACCCACGATCAGCCACCGGGTCGTGGCCGCACCGTCCATCACGTGTGCCTTCCTGTCGGTCATACCCATCGCGGCGCGGTTCCCGACGGTTCCGCGCGGAGTCCGATCCTTCCCTCTTTCCGATCATGGCGCGACAACACACTCCTGTGGATAACGGTGCCGCCGCGAGTTGGGTGGCGTAGGTTCGGGAACGAGCCGCTTCCCGTCGCAGGACGGAACGTGAACACACCCGGCCACGTCCCATGGAGGAGTAGAGGGCCGTCAGCGGAACCGGAGGGCGCCATGCCTGACACGAGCACCGCGAGTCTGCACTGGGACTACCGCGACGGAAGGGTCGCCGCCGTGGCCGCGGCCGTGGTCTTCAGCCTGTGGGTCGCGGAGGTCGTCCTTCCCGGAGGAGGCGCCGCGCAGGGCGCGCTGGCCGAGCCGGGGACCACCTTCGGCCGCTTCCTCGACACCACCCACCGCATCGCGTCCATCCTGGTCATCGTGGCGGCGGCGCTGGGGCTGTCCCTGGGCGCGAGGCAGACGCGGCGCTGGCTGCGGGTCTCCTGGTGGTCGATGGGGGCCTTCGGCGCGGCCTCCCTGGCCACGTCGTTGATGCCCGGCCCCTGCCCGGTGTCCACGGACGTGGCGTGTGCCGCCGAGGCGCTGGCCGAGGGCGCGCACGGGGCGTCGGTCGCGCAGGCGCTGCTGTCGGTGGCCGCGGTCGTCGCGGCGCTGCTGAGCGTCGTCGCCCTGACGGTGAACCGGTGGCGCGCTAGCGATCCCGCGTGGCTGTTCGTGGCGGTCATGGCCGGACTCCAGGCGGTCACGGCCACCGCGGTCCTGGTCCTGGCGGGGGTGCGGTTCTGGTCCGCGGGCGACGGGGACCCGGGGGTCGCCCTGGGACTGCTGGAACGGGCGCACCTGGTGACCGTCGCACTCTGGCTGCTGGCCGCGGGGATCATCCCCGGCCCGTGGAGACGGACGCACGGCGGACGGACGGCGCGGATCGCGAACTGACGGACCGGGACCCGGCCACCGCCACGACGGACACGGGCCCCGGTCCGCGACCTCACCCGAGCGGTTCGGGGAGGGGCTGGGTGTGGACCACGTGCAGGGTGCTCACCGCGCGGGTGAGCACCACGTAGAGCCGGTTCGCCCCGCGCTCCTCGGCTGCCACCACGGAGGCGGGTTCGGCGACCACGACCGCGTCGAACTCCAGACCCTTGGCCAGGCTCGCGGGCACGGCCACGAGTCGGCCGGCGTCGAGATCGGCCTCGCCAAGGAGCGGGACGGACAGGCCCTCGGCGGACAGGGCCTCGCACAGGGCCGGGAGTTCGCGGTCGGCCGCGATCAGCCCCACCGATCCCTGTCCCTTGAGCGCGTCCCGGCACGCCTCGGCGACGGCCGCGGCGAGCGGCCCCTCGGTGGAGGAGACGGTCAACGCCCCCTCCGCCCGGCGGACCGCGCTGGGCACGCCCAGACCGGGGGCGATCACGGGCAGCAGGCGGGCCGCGAAGTCGATGATCTGCGCGGGGACGCGGTAGCCGCGGTTCAGGACGCGCAGGTGGCCGGTGGGCTTGCCCAGGTGCTCCAGGAGAGTGGACCAGTTCCTCGCCGCCGACGGGCTGGTGCCCTGGGCGATGTCGCCCAGCACGGTCAGCGAGCCCGACACGCAGCGCCGGCCGATCGCACGGCACTGCATCGGGCTCAGGTCCTGGGCCTCGTCCACGACGACGTGCCCCAGGCCCGCGGGGCGCTCGACCAGTCCAGCGGCCTCGTCCACCAGCGCCAGGTCCTCCTCCGACCAGAGCGCCGAACGGGGTCCGCGCGGGCGCCCCGGCAGCAGGACGGCGGCCTGCTCGTCCGGGGTGAGCAGCCCGTCGGCGGCGCGGGCGAGGCGTTCGGGATCGGTGAGCAGGCCCAGCACGAGCTTGAGGGGGTCGACCTTGGGCCACAGGGCGTTCACGGCCGACCTGACCGCGGGGTCGCGGCGCACCTGCGCGTGTGTGCGGTCGTCGCACACCTCGCCGGCCGCCTCCATGAGCGACAGCACGGCGTGCGCGATGCGGTGTGAGAGCAGCTCACGGCCCGACCCGTAGGCGACACCGCGTTCGGCCAACTCGTCCAGGAGCGGACGCAGGTCCTCGGGGTACAGGCGCCAGCGGCGGGCGCCCCGACGGACGACCACGGCCTCCTCGGGTGCGCGCAGGTGCGACCACAGGTCGCGGCGCAGGACCTCGGCCATCCGCGCCTCGCCCTTGGTCCGCGCGGCGGCGGGCTCCTCGGTGCGGCGCACCCACCCGGCGGCGGGGCGCGCGCGTTCGGGCAAGTCGGCGGTGAGGAGTTCGGTCACGGTGGTCTGGGCGACGTCCACCTCGCCGAGCGCGGGCAGGACGTCGCGGATGTAGGAGAGGAAGGAGCGGTTGGGGCCGATGATCGCGACCCCGGAGCGGGCGAGGCGATCGCGTTCGGTGTACAGGAGGAAGGCGACCCGGTGCAGGCCGACGGCGGTCTTTCCGGTGCCGGGCGCGCCCTGGACGCACAGTGTGGTCTCCAGCGGGGCGCGGACCAGGTCGTCCTGCTCCGGCTGGATGGTGGCGACGATGTCGCGCATCGGGCCGGTGCGGGGGCGCTCGATCTCGGCGGCGAGCAGGTCGCCGGTGGCGGCGCCCGCGTCCTCGACGGTGAGCGGCTCGTCCTCGAAGGCGGTGAGGACGGCCTCCACGCCGCTGCCGCCGAAGCCGTAGCGGCGGCGGTTGACCACGCCCATCCGGTCGGCGGGCGAGGCCCGGTAGTAGGCCACGCACAGGGGCGCGCGCCAGTCCAGGACCAAGGGTCGGCCGTCGGCGTCGTGGACGTGGCGGCGGCGACGTGCACCCGGTCGGGGACGTCGGCGGGCCCGGTGTCGTCGTCGGCGAAGACGGTGCCGGGGTCGAAGTCGAGACGCCCGAAGAACAACGGGGCGCCGGGCACGTCGGCCAGGGCGGCCAGACGGCGCTCCCGGCCGCGCCGGAGCGCGGCGTTGGTGACCTTGTCGTTGACGACGTCGCCGAGCATCAGGGCGGTGCCCTGGACCTCCTCCCGCATGCGGGTCAGCGCGGCGCGGGCCGCGGCGAGGTGGTCGCGTTCGGCCTGGAGCTCGGGGCTCGCGGGCACGTCGGAGGAATCGGTCGTGGTCATGCACGGACCTCGGAGGTGCTAGGCGGGACATGGCACGGCCACGCGCGTGCGCGGGTCCCGCCCCGGTCGCCTCAGGGGCCCGGTTCGTTCCGATCCGTCACAGCACACGGCACCCAGGAAGGGGCGCGGCCGGATGAAGAAGGGGCCAACCCTAGCGCCGCCGGACGCCGTCGGCAAGCGGCGGTGGTCAGGTCTTGCGCAGGCGGACCCTCTGGACGCGGTGGTCGTCGCCCTTGAACAGGACCAGGGTGGCGCGGCCGCGCGTCGGGCGGATGTTCTCCACCAGGTTGACCTCGTTGATCGTGCGCCAGGTGTTGGCGGCGAACTCCAGGGCCTCGTCCTCGCCGATGGTCGTGGCCATGTGGTGGAAGTAGGAGCGCGGGTCGGCGAACGCGGTGCGCCTCAGCTCCCGGAAGCGGTCGATGTACCAGCTTCGGATGTTCTCCACTTTGGCGTCCACGTAGATGGAGAAGTCGAAGAAGTCGGCCACCGCCAGGCGCCCGGCGGTCGCGGGCTGGAGGACGTTGATGCCCTCGACGATGAGGATGTCCGGGCGGCGGACGGTCTGCCGCTCGCCGGCCACGACGTCGTAGGCCAGGTGGGAGTAGACGGGGATGTCGATGCGTTCGGCGCCCGCCTTCATCTCCGACACCAAGCGCACGAGCGCGCGGCGGTCGTAGCTCTCGGGGAACCCCTTGCGGCGCATCAGCCCCCGTGCCTGGAGAACGGCGTTCGGGTGGAGGAAATTGTCGGTGCTCACCAGTTCCACGTTGGGGTGGTTGGGCCACTGGGCGAGCAGGGAGCGCAGCAGACGGGCGGTCGTGGACTTGCCGACGGCGACGCTGCCCGCGACGCCGATGATGAACGGCGAGGGCCGGTCGGCCTCGCCGAGGAAGCCGCGCACGGCGGCGTGCCGCTGCTGGGTGGCGCCGACGTAGAGGTTGAGCAGACGCGACAGGGGCAGGTACACGTCGCGCACGTCGTCGAGCGACGTCGGGTCGGTGGTGCCGCGCAGCACGGCCAGGTCCGCCTCGGTCAGGGACAGCGGCGTGGAGGCGCGCAGGGCGGCCCAGGCCGCTCTGTCGAGTTCCACGTACGGCGAGCAGACGCCGTTCTTCGTCGCGTAAGACACGGTTGACCACACTAGTCCGGCCCTCGGAGCGCCCCGGGCGGCCGGTCCCCCTAGAGCGTGTGCGGCGGATGCTCGTCCTGCCCAGGGCGTGTGCGCCGCCCACCCGCCCCGTGATGGGAACGTGCCCGAAAACACACGTTCACGCTCCTGGCGTACCAGGAAATTTTCCCGGTTCCGACGCGCGAGTACGGTTCCACTCTGCGTCACGGCCCCGCCCCCCACCTGCGCGGTCTACCCCTCTTGCACCAAATGGTCTATACCGTTACCTGCGAAAATGGCGAGTGGTATGGGTGCTGGTTGGTCGATTCGGCATCCGATTTCACCTACGCTGGCGCTCATGTGCGGAATCGTTGGCTACGTCGGGCCGCAACCGGCGCTCCAGGTCGTCGTGGACGGCCTCGCGAGGTTGGAGTACCGCGGATATGACTCCGCGGGTGTCGCGGTGCAGGGTCAGGGCGCCCTGCACACCGAGAAGCGGGCGGGCAAGCTCGCCAACCTGCGCCAAGCGCTGGACGCCCACCCCGTGGACGGAGACGGCGCCGGGATCGGGCACACGCGTTGGGCCACCCACGGTGCGCCGAACGACGTCAACGCCCACCCCCACGTGGACAACGACCACCGGGTGGCCGTGGTGCACAACGGCATCATCGAGAACTTCGCCGCCCTGCGCGTCGAACTGGAGGACCTGGGCTGCAAGTTCACCTCCGAGACGGACACCGAGGTCACCGCGCACCTGCTCGCCACCGAGCTCAGGCGGCGCGGCGACGGCGACCTGGCCGCGGCCATGCGCGCGGTGTGCCGCCGTCTGGAGGGCGCCTTCACGCTGGTGGCGACCTCGATCGACGACCCCGGTCTCGTGGTCGCGGCGCGCCGCAACTCGCCGCTGGTCGTCGGTCGCGGCGAGGGCGAGAACTTCCTGGCCAGCGACGTGGCGGCGTTCATCGCGCACACCCGCGAGGCCGTCGAGCTGGGCCAGGACCAGGTCGTGGAGCTGCGCGCCGACTCCGTCGTCGTCACCGACTACGACGGCGCCCCCGTCGACGTGCGCGAGTACCACGTGGACTGGGACGCGTCGGCCGCCGAGAAGGGCGGCTACGACTACTTCATGCTCAAGGAGATCGTCGAGCAGCCGCAGGCCGTGGCCGACACCCTCCTGGGCCGCGTGACCGCCGAAGGCCAGCTGACCCTCGACGAGATGCGGCTGACCCCCGAGGAGCTGCGCACGGTCGAGAAGATCGTGATCATCGCGTGCGGGACCTCCTACCACGCGGGCCTGATCGCCAAGTACGCCATCGAGCACTGGTGCCGCATCCCGTGCGAGGTCGAGGTGGCCAGCGAGTTCCGCTACCGCGACCCGATCCTGAACCAGCAGACGCTGGTCATCGCCATCTCGCAGTCCGGCGAGAGCATGGACACCCTCATGGCGGTGCGGTACGCCCGCGAGCAGCGCGCCCGCGTGCTGGCGATCTGCAACGTCAACGGGTCGACGATCCCGCGCGAGTCGGACGGCGTGCTCTACACGCACGCGGGTCCGGAGGTGGGCGTCGCCGCGACCAAGACCTTCCTGACCCAGCTCGCCGCGTGCTACCTCATCGGCCTGTACCTGGCGCAGGTGCGGGGGCTGAAGTTCGGCGACGAGATCGACGCGGTCATCGCGCAGCTGGCCACGATGCCGCAGCAGGTCGAGCGGGTGCTCGAAACCGTCGACCCGGTGCGGGAACTGGCGCGGTCGCTGTCGGACGCCGACACCGTGCTGTTCCTGGGCCGACACGTGGGCTACCCGGTGGCGATGGAGGGCGCGCTCAAGCTCAAGGAGCTCGCCTACATGCACGCGGAGGCGTTCGCGGCGGGCGAGTTGAAGCACGGCCCGATCGCACTGATCGAGGACGGCCTGCCGGTCGTCGTCGTGGTGCCCTCGCCCCAGGGACGCAGCGTGCTGCACGACAAGATCGTGTCCAACATCCAGGAGGTGCGCGCCCGCGGCGCCCGCACCATCGTGATCGCGGAGGAGGGCGACGAGTCGGTGCGGCCGTACTCGGACGTGCTCATCGAGATCCCGGCGGTGCCAACCCTGCTCCAGCCGATCGTGTCCACGATCCCGATGCAGGTCTTCGCGTGCGAACTGGCCCTGGCCAAGGGCAACGACGTGGACCAGCCGCGCAACCTGGCCAAGAGCGTCACCGTGGAGTAGCCGCCGCGAGCACGGAGGCGACGGGGTGCGTCCGGGGGTGTCCGTCCCCGCCGGACGCGCCCCGTCAACGCGTTCGGGTGGCGGTGCGGTCGTGGGCGGCGCGGGCGTCGACGACGTCGGCATGCGTGGGCAGCACGCCGTGCAGCGACAGGACGTCGAGGATCCGGGAGAGCTGCCGGGGCGGCGCGGCCAGGACCAGGTGGTGCTTGGCCCTGGTGGCGGCGTGGACAGCGGCGATGAGGGCGTTGACCCCGGAGGCGTCGATGAACTCCACCGCGCCCAGGTCCGCGATCACGCACGTCCGCGCCGTCGCGGCCACGAGACTGTCGTGCACCTGGTCCGCCGTGGCCAGGTCGATCTCGCCGTCCAGTTCGACCACGGTGGTCCCACCGCACGCGAACTGACCTCGTTCCATGTCCAGCACGGTCACGCCTCGCTCCCGGGCTCGGAGAGGACTCTCATCGAAACGCCGTCGGGCAAATCCCGACATGCGCTGACAGCCTACTCCGCCCGAACGGCGGGACTGTTGTGCCCCAGAGGCAGGGGATGACCGTTATACGGACAGGAGGGGACGTATTTCAGTCTTCACCACCACAAACCGCCCAAACGATCTTTCCTTCGCCCCGGACCGGATCCCATCCCCATGTCCGGCTGAACGCGGCGACGAGGCCGAGGCCACGCCCCGATTCCGCGAAATGGTGCGCTTCCACCTTCACGGGCCCGCGCTCCACCTGGTCGGCGACCATACAGACGACCTGCCGCCGCGCGCACAGATGTCTCAATTGCAGGAGGACCCGGGTCTCCTCCGGCGGCTGACCGTCGGGAACGGCGTGCCGGCACGCGTTCGACCAGCTCGGACACGATCAACCGCAGATCGTCGCCGACCTCCGGGACCCCCCACTCCTGGACCGCGCCGGCCGCGAGCTCACGGGCCGCGCGGACGGAGTCGGGCGTGGCCCCGAAGGCGGCCGCCACGGCGTCCGACATGCGCGCGCGCTCCCCCGTGTCCAGACGGCCCAGCGTGGACTCCCACCAACCGCCCAGGAGGCCGCCGGTCGCCTCCGAGAGCGACGGACGGCTCCAGGATGCCTCGGAGTCGACCCCCGAGGACACCAGCTCTGCGTTCATCACGGTCCTCACGTGGTGATGTCGGTTCACGCGGCCCTGTCCGACGTGGTCAACGTCGCTTACATCCGTAAGTTACGGATGCACGTGCAGCGCAACGGTTGGCAAGACTATAGGACGAAGAGCCCGAAACGGTAGATCCCCGGTGAAGAATTCACTCTCCGGTACACACGATTACGGCGGGCACAGTGGTGCCTCGCATCGCTCGAACCCGATACGTACACCCCTGTCCACGTGCGTGACCTCTGGGTATACTGAGCGGTCGCCAGCGCCGAAGCCGCTACAGGGAGGGTGACGTGGTCGCCGACCGCGCAGAGAATATGCAGGTCACTCAGGATTTCCTGGCGAATTCCAGTGGCGGCCCCACGGTGCTGCGCATTCTCCTCGGGAGCCAGCTCCGCCGCCTGCGCCAGTCCAGGGGCATTTCCCGCCACGACGCCGGTTACGCCATCCGCGCCTCGCACGCCAAGATCAGCCGTATGGAGCTGGGGCAGGTCAGTTTCAAGCCTCGTGACGTCGACGACCTGCTGAAACTGTACGGAGTCGACGATCCCGCCGAGCGAGAGGCGCTTCTCGGACTCATCTCCAGCGCCAATGCCCAGGGGTGGTGGCACAAGTACGGTGACGTCCTCCCCCAGTGGTTCGGGGTCTACATCGGCCTGGAGGAGGCCGCCTCCGTCATCCGCACCTTCGAGGTCCAGTTCGTGCCGGGGCTGCTCCAGAGCGAGGAATACGCCCGCTCCGTGATCCGCCTGTCGCGTACCGCCACCTCGGAGGAGGACGTGACCAACCGCGTCAACATGCGCATGCACCGGCGGCGCCGGTTCGCCGAATCCCAGGCGCCACGGCTGTGGGCGGTCATCGACGAGGCCGTCCTGCACCGACCCTACGGCGACGACGACATCATGCGCGGCCAGATCGAGCACCTCATCGCGATGACGCGCCGACCCAACATCACCATCCAGGTGGCCACCTTCGCCATGGGCGGCCACGCCGCCGCCGGCGGCCCGTTCAGCATCCTGCGCTTCCCCACCCCGCAACTGCCCGACGTGGTCTACCTGGAGCAGTTGAGCAGCGCGCTGTACTTCGACAAGTACGACGACACCCACCGCTACGCCCAGACGATGGACCACCTCGCCACCCAGGCTCCTCCGCCGAACGAGACCGAGGGCATCCTGCGCGGGTTCCTGGAGCGGTACTCCTAGGACGTCGCCAAGCAGGGCATGTGTCCGCGGCACACGCCCCGGCACGGTCCACACCGGGATTCGACGCCCGTGCGCCCACTGTCATCACCCTCGGTAGCTGTGTGGAAGCGGACGCATTCCCTGTGAGATGCTCACTCCTGGGATTGTTGTTCTCAAATGACCGACTCTGGCCACGGCTCGGACACGATCCGCGCGGTGTGAACCGTCCCGCGCGCACCCGCGTAAGGCATGACATGCGACGACATCCGCGCGTGACCCCGGGTTCATCCTCCCGTACTTACGGATGTAATCACGTCTGCACGTGCATGAGCTACGCTTTGGCCGCACCAAGGACGAGACGAACCCGCGCGGATCACGGGTCATCCTGAACGCCAGGCCCGATCCGCCCGGCAGGAGCCGGTGGTTCGTCCGCGACGGGCGCGACGCACTGGACAGTCGCGTACGGACACCCGCTCATGAGTCCCCGAAGTTCCAGGAGGTTGACATGGATCCGATCCACAACGGTGTTCCCGCGAGCCATCTGCCGAATGTCGTCTGGATCAAGAGCAGCTGGAGCAATCCGGAGGGCAACTGCGTCGAGATCGCCACGCTCCCGGACGGGGACATCGCCGTGCGCAACTCCCGCGACCCGCAGGGCCCCGCGCTGGTCTACACCCCGGCCGAGATCAAGGCCTTCGTCAACGGCGCCAAGACCGGGGACTTCGACGCCCTGATCGCCTGACGCGCCCCGTTCGGCCTCCCCGGCCGATCCCGCCGAGAGCCCGTACCGACCCTGCCCCGTCCCCCCGGTCCAGCCTCGGCCCCGTGGACACTCTCCCGATCGTCCACGCTTCCCGGGCCCTCCCCCACACCAAGACCTGCCCGGAGAGCGTCCAGGCCGTCGGCCCATCCCACTCCCAGCGGCCGCCGTCCACGGTCCGGACGCGCGCGGAGCCCGGCACCGCGAACGGTGCCGGGCTCCGCGTTCACCACACGCGGCGCCTACAGGCGGGTGGGGTCCACCAGCCCGTTGGCCGCCGCGGGCGGGTTCTCCCACGGGAAGTGGGTCGCGCCCAGCGCGGGCTTGAGGTCGAACAGCCAGGCCGCCTTCTCGTCGTACTTGGCGAAGAAGGGCCTGCCGACCAGTTCGGGGTCGCGCGCCTGGATGAAGTGCAGGACGAACACCTTCTCGCCCGCCACCTCGGTCACGCCGTCGACGCAGACCTTGCCCGGGGTCGCCGACATCGACGGCCCGCGGACCGTGCGCGCCAGGCCGGACACGTTACGGTACGCGCGGCGGAAGATCTCGTAGCCTGCGCGAGCGGCACGGCGAAGTAGTCCTGCGGCCCCGTGTCGCGCTCGACGAACATGTAGTAGGGGACCATGCCGTGGCGCAGGTGCGTGCGCCACATGCTCTCCCACGTGGCCGCGTCGTCGTTGATCGTGCGGATCAGGGGGGCCTGCGTGCGGATGACGGCGCCGGTCGAGCGGATACGGCGCACGGCCTCCTGCACGAGTTCCGGACGCATCTCGTTGGGATGCGAGAAGTGCGCCATGAACGCCAGGTTCTTGCCCGAGGCGACGACCTTCTCGAACAGGCGAAGGGTGTCGTCGGCGTCGGGGTCGGTGACGAAGCGCTGCGGCCAGTAGGCCAGGGCCTTCGTGCCGATGCGGATGGCCTCCAGGTGCTCGATCTCCAGCAGTGGCTCGATGTACTTGGAGATCACCCCCTCGCCCATGATCATCGGGTCGCCGCCGGTGAAGAGGACGCTGGTGACCTCGGGGTGGCCGCGGACGTACTCGACCAGCTGGTCGATCTCGCTGGAGGCGAACTTCAGGTCCGCGTCCCCGACGAACTGCGCCCAGCGGAAGCAGTACGTGCAGTACGCGTGGCACGTCTGGCCCTGCTTCGGGAAGAAGAGAACCGTCTCCTTGTACTTGTGCTGCACGCCCGGGATGGGCTCCTCGTCGGCCGTCTTGGGCACGTTGAGGTCCATCTGGCCCGCCGGGTGCGGGTTCAGATCGGCGCGGATCCGGTTGGCGGCCTCGTTGAGTTCCTTGCGCGAGGCGCCGGAACGGATCAGATCGGCGATCCTGGCGACATCGCCAGAGGGCAGCATATCGGCCTGCGGGAAGACGAGCCGGTAGATCGGATCGTCCGGTGCCGCGTCCCAGTCGATCAGCTCGTCGACGACGTAGCTGTTGACCCGGAACGGGAGCACGTTGGCCACCGCTTGCACCGCGAGCCGCTCGTCGGCGTCGAGTCCTGCTCGCGCCGTGAGCTCGTCGAGGTGTTTCGTCGTGTAGGCACGAAACCGACGTCCGGCGGACGGGGACAGTGCCGCGTCTGGCGTTACGCTCACGCCTCTCCTCTCCTGCATACGTGCAGGGCCGTGACGGGGTACCGCCGAGCAGCCCTGATCAGGCGGGTCCGGTGTGCGGGGACATCGGAGGTCCACCTGTGACGGAAATTCAGTGTGTGGGTCGGTCCGGGTGTCGCTCGAACACCCGGACCGGCAAGCGGGTATACCCGGACAAGGGGTTTTGTACCCACCAACCGCAACATCCAGCCCTGACCTGGACATACGGGAAATATCCTCGCACGAGGATACGAACCCACAGAACCCAGACGTCCCCGGGCGACCCGATACCGTGTCTGCGGGCCCGCCGCGCACACCCGCACCGCGTGCGACGCGCGTCTCCGGGCCATCCCGAGCGACCTGCGCGAACGTCGGGGGCCGCGCGCGCCCGACCACCGACCCCACCCGTGAAGGACACACCGAGTTGAGTGGCACATCCGACGCTCCCGTGGCGCCGCGCACGACCCCGCCGATCGTCGCGGTGGACGCGATGGGCGGCGACCACGCGCCCGCGGAGATCGTCCGGGGCGCGGTGCTCGCCGTCCGCGAACTCGGGCTGCGGGTCGTGCTGGTCGGTCGCGCCCGGAGATCGCGCGGCTGCTCGCCGAGGAGAACGCCCTGCGGGAGGTCCCCGTGGTGCACGCCGAGGACAGTCTGGCGATGCACGAGGCGCCCTGGCCAGCTGGCGCCGTCCCCGGTCCAGCGCGGCCGTCGCGTGCCGTCTGATCCGCCGCGGCGACGCCGACGCCCTCGTCTCGGCCGGGTCCACGGGCGGTGTCGTGGCGACCTCCACCGTCCGCCTGCGGACCCAGCCCGGCGTGCTGCGACCCGCGCTGGCGGTGACGCTGCCGACCGGGGAGACGCCGACGGTGCTGGTGGACGCGGGCGCAACGCCGACGCCAAACCGGAGATGCTCGTGCAGTTCGCCCACCTGGGGTGCGCCTACGCGCACACGGCGTTCGGGGTGGAACGACCGCGCGTGGGGATCCTGACCATCGGGTCGGAGCCGGGCAAGGGCAACAAGCTCGTGCGCAGGGCCACGGAGCTGCTGGCGGCCACCGCCGATGACTCACAGGGCATGGACTTCCAGGGCAATATCGAGGGCCACGACCTGCTGGAGCGGCGGGTGGACGTGGTGGTGACCGACGGCCACACGGGCAACGTGGCGCTGAAGTCGGTGGAGGGCACGGCCACGTTCGCGATGCAGGCCTTCCGCGAGGCGCTGACCTCGTCCGCGGCGGCGAAGGTGGGGGCTTTCCTCCAGCGCAGGGCGCTGCGGGAGCTGCGGGACCGGCTGGACAGCGAGACCTACGGCGGGGCCGCGCTGCTGGGGTTGAACGGGACCGTGGTGATCGCGCACGGCGACAGCCGCGCGTGGGGCGTGGCGCGCGCGTGCGGGCTCGCGCACGACCTGGCGGTCGGCCGGATCGGCGAGCGCATCCGCCGACGTGTCCACCACCGCCCGCCGAAATGGCTGCACCGCCTGGCCCAGTCCGAGGAGCGATGACCGCACGCCCCGCGGTGTCGCGACCCTGGAGCGGTACGGCGTCTGCCCGGACCCGCGAGCGCGGACGTTCACGGCGGTACCGGCCCAGTTGACCTCAACAAAGATTGACCTTCTAACGTCGTGCCGACCCATCGACCGACGCTAGGAAGACAAGACCATGATCCTCGTGACCGGCGCGACCGGAAACATCGGACGCGCGTTGCTGAAGGAGCTGCGAAACCGCGGCGCCGGACCACTCAGGGGCCTCACCCGTGACATCGCACCGGCCGGGTCCCGGCCCTCGCCGCCGCGATGATCCGCGGGGCCGCCGCACGCGACAGCGTCGAGGAAGCGGCCCCGCGGAAGGTCGGACAGACCGCCGACCGCAGGAGGCGAGGTGGAGGAGATCGGGCGCAGGCCGCCCGGTCGGCCACGACGCCGCGCGCGCTGTCCTGCCTTTAGTCGCCCCACTCGACGTTCTCGAACGGGCCCGGCACCCGCTCGCCCCGAGCGCGGAGGTCCTCCTCCCAGGCGATCCGCAGCGCGACCCAACGCCCCTGCGTCTCGACCGCGCGCTCTTCCTCGGGCGTCAGTGGGGAGTTCTCCCAGTCGTTCACGGCCGCCCACCCGTCTGGTCGCCGAAGACGCGGCGGATCTCGGCCTCGCCGCGCCGCTGCCCGCCGCCCTGGGCGGGCACGCACCGCACCCGGCCCTGGCGGACCCACCGGTCCACGGTGCGCTCGCGGCCCGGTACATCGCCGCGGTCTCACCGGCCCTCAGCAGCCGCGGCCCGCCCCCGTTGTCCTCGCTCACCGGCAGCCCCCTTCGCGAGGAGGCGGGACGACGCGGATCGTACGGCGCGCGATGACCGAGAACAGCTCCGTGCGCGAGAGGGCCTCCAGCCGCTCGAAGGGGTCGCCGTCGCCGGACCAGCCGATGGGACGGGTCGCGGTGTAGGTCCGGGCCCCCTCGTCGTCGACCTCGAACGAGACGACCCAGCGACCCGCGATCAGTTCGTCCAGGACGCGGCGCTCCTCCGGCCGGTCCATCACCGCCACCCCGCCCTCAGCAGGTGCGGACCGACGGCGGCCAGCGGCGACCCGGGGAACAGGCGCAGCAGGTCACCGGGACCGAGCACGATCGACGGCAGCGCGGGCCCCGGACGGGCGTAGCGTCGCGCACGGGCGGCACGGCGGGGGCGGACGACGCCGCGCACGAGCCGACGCACGGGGCTCGGGGGCCGGACGACGGCGCGGGCAGGGGGCCACAGCGTCAGCAGGAACGGGATCAGGTAGCGCAAGGCGCACCTCCACTCTTCGGTTGCCGGATGGAAGGTCCGGCGAGGGAATGAGTACGCTTAGAAAAACATGAAATCTTCAGAGTTACAAGTTCTTCAGGATTTTTAGAACCCTAAACCATGAGGATTTCATCCTGTCTGCAACCGGATGCCCGAATCGGTCGCCAGCCGTAACATCCTGAGAGACACCACCCCAGGAGAGAGCTCATGCCCGACACCCCACGCCGCCTCAGCGTGCGACGCCGTCGACTCTCGGAGGAACTTCGCACCCTGCGCCTTGCTGCCGGCATGACCCTCGATGACGCGGCGAAAGCGACCGAGTGGAGCGTCGGGAAGGTCTCGAACATCGAAACCGGCGTCCGACTCCGGCCGTCCGTGGTCGAGGTGCGTGCGCTGCTCGACGTCTACGGACTGACCGACGAGCGCCACCGCGAATCGCTGTTCGCCATCACCCGCCAGGCCGGGAAGAAGGGCTGGTGGACCAAGTACGACGACGTGTTCCCGGATGAGTTCCCCGTCCTGGAGTCGGAGGCCACGGCCATCTGCACCTACCAGCCGATGATCATCCCGGGCCTGCTCCAGACACCGTCGTATGTGGAGTTGTTGACGCGCTCGGCGAACCTCGCCCGCGATCCCGTGGACATCCACAGAGTCGTCGACGCCCGTCGGCGCAGGCAGGAGATCCTCACCGGCCCCAGCCGCCCGGAGTTGTGGGCGGTGATCGACGCGGGCGCGATCGAGCGCATGCGAGCGGCTCCGGACGTCTGCCGTGAACAGGCGGGGCACCTCGCCGACGTGGCGGACGACGGCAACGGGATCACCGTTCAGGTGGTGCCGTTCAGCGCGGGCATCCACGCCGGGGCCAAGGGCAGTTTCGTTCTGATGGACTTCTCCGCCGCCGGCCCGGTCGTGTACCTGGAGATGGATCAGGACGGCCTTTTCCTGGAGGAGTCAGACGAGACAACCCGCTACAGGAACCTCTTCAACCACCTCGTGAGCAGGTCACTGGGGGTCGACGAGAGCGTCGCCTACCTGCGCGAGACAGCCAAGGCAGCCTGAAAGAAGCAATCGATGCTCGTTCCCAACTCCGACGCCCTTGCATTTCGCACCTCCAGCCACAGCGACCGAAGCGACTGCGTCGCCGTAGCGGATGCTCCTGGAGGCGGGGTCGTCCGCGACTCCAAGCATCCTGAGCGCGGGCAACTCCCGTTCCCCGCTCCGGAGTGGGCGGCGTTCCTGCGGAGCGCGAAGGCGTAGGCACAAAAAGGGCGTCCCACGCATCCGCGCGGGGCTCCCTCAATCATTACCGCTTCGAGTCCATCGTCCGCGTGGCCCGTCACCCGGACGGTCGACGCCATGGCTGGATCGGCACGGCCGGTCTCGGCGCGCCTCGCGGAAGTCCGGGCGAGCAAAGGAATGCGACCATGACCCCCTCCACGAACCCGGCCTTGCGCACGTCGAGCCACAGCGCCCGGAGCAACTGCGTCGAGGTCGCGGACCTGCCCGGCAGCCCGGTGGGCCGCGACTCGCACGACGACCTCGGCCACCTTGAGGTTTCGCCGCCGCATGGAGCGCCCTGATCCCACCGCGCGCAACGCCTGGCGACGGGGGCTCACTGCCCGCCCGGAGACACCGGTCCCGGCCGCCCGCACGCCCAACAGAACATCCGACTCTCCACGTTGTGCTTCCCGCACTCGCACTCCCACCGCACGACCGGGGCTACGAGCCCGGCCAGCGGGCTACCGTGTCCTCCATGACCGCCCACCAGGATCTCTCCTTCAAACACCCGGACGTCACGATCACACCCATGCGACCCGGTGAACACGGAAACGGCGCGGTCTGGCGCATCGAACCCACCTACGGCGACAGCCCCGTCATGTACGCGTACACCGACGAGGAAGCCGACCGATACGCCGCGACGGTCACCAGCATCAACCGACAGTAACGCGCGGTTGCCGGGTGCGGAAGGGGCGGGCGGCCCCGGCCGCGCGCACGACCGCGCCCATCGGGCCCAACGTCGTTCGTCCCATGCCTCGGGACGAAGAGGCCCGGCGCCAGGCGACCGGCACGCGCGCACGACCACGGAGCCCACACGTCAGCCGCACCCGGACGGCCCGTCCCGGCACGCCACGGGCGGGCCCGTGACGGCCATTCCTCCGCCACAACCCCGGCGAGACCCAGGTCACCTCCATCCGTGTCACAGGATCCCGGGCCACCCCGTCTCGGGGGTGTAGGCAACGACGAGCACGGAGGAGCACACCATGGACGCCCGACTGAACCTTCTCGGCAGCACGGCCGCCGGCCCGGTCATCAAGCACCTCATGACGGCGGGCAGGGCCCTCAAGGACCTGCCGCTGCCGACCACGACCCAGGAACTGGTGGCCCTGCGGGTCAGCCAGATCAACGGCTGCGCCGTCTGCGTCGACATGCACACCAAGGAGGCCTTCGCGGCCGGTGAGACCGCGCTCCGGCTGAACCTGGTGGCGGCGTGGCGGGAGGCCAAGGTCTTCACCGACGACGAGCGCGCCGCGCTGGAGTTCGCGGAGCAGGGGACCCGGGTCGCGGACGCGGGAACCGGCGTCAGCGACGGGGTGTGGGCGAACGCGGCCGAGCACTACGACGAGGACCAGCTCATGGCCCTGGTGATGCTGGTCTCGTTCATGAACGCGGCGAACCGCATGAACATCATTACTCAGCAGCCGGCGGGCGACTACGAGGCCGGACAGTTCCACTAGACGACGTCGGCGGTCGGCCCGGGGTCCGGAGAGGCGGACCCCGGCCCCGGGTTCGGAAGGGACGCGTTGTGGACAAGGTCGAGGAGTTCGAGGAGCTGCGGCCGCTGCTGTTCTCGATCGCCTATCGGATCCTGGGCAGTGTGGGCGAGGCCGAGGACGCGGTGCAGGAGACCTGGCTGCGCTTCGACCGCTCGACGACCCTGCCCGAGTCCGCCAAGGCCTTCCTGTCGACCGCGGTGACGCGGATCGCGATCGACGTGCTGCGTTCGGCGCGGATGCGGCGGGAGGAGTACGTCGGGCCGTGGTTCCCCGAACCGCTGTTGAGCGACCCCTACCAGGATCCGACGCGGACGGCGGAGCTGGCGGACTCGGTGTCGATGGCCGCTCTGTTGCTGCTGGAGCGGCTGAGCCCGTTGGAGCGCGCGGTGTTCGTGCTCCGGGAGGTGTTCGGCTTCGGCTTCGACGAGATCGCCGCGACGGTGGGGCGGTCCGAGGCGGCCTGCCGACAGCTGGTGGTGCGGGCGCGGCGGCACATGGAGGCCGGGCGACCTCGGTTCACGGCCGACCGCGAGGAGCGGCGGGAGCTGGCGACGCGGTTCTTCGACGCACTGGAGGACGGCGACGTGGGCGGGTTGAGGGAGCTGCTGGCGGCCGACGTGCGGCTGGTCGGGGACGGCGGCGGCAAGGCCCCACAGCTGGCCAGGTCCATCGTGGGAGCGGCCAAGGCGGCCCGCCTGCTGGGCGCGTTCTTCCCCTGGCTGGGCCGGGTCGAGGTGTCGTGGGAACCGCACGAGGTCAACGGCCAGCCCGGCGCGGTCTTCCGCGACCGGGACGGCCGGGTGCTCTACGTCATCGCCCTCGACGTCCTCGACGGGCGGATCCAGACCATCCGATCGGTGATCAACCCCGACAAACTCGCCCACCTCGGCCCGGTCGGCGACGCCTGGTCCGTCGACCGCCAGGTGCGGCGGGCCCGTGGGCGGAACTGACCGGCGCGGCCGGATCGGGCGCGCGTCCTCCCGGCCGAATCGGGAGGACGCGCGCCACGGTCTCCGCTACGCGACAGCCCTCGGCCGCGTCGTCGTCGCGACCGCGACCGCCGTGGCCAGCGGGTGGGTGGCCGGGCGGCCGAGGAGGGCGGCGAGGTCGGGGCCGCCCTCGCCCAGGAAGCCGTGCCTGACCGAGGTCGCGATCGACGCCATCATCGGCGGCTGGAACGGGAGCAGTCCGGGCGTCTCGTCGAGAAGTCTGCGCCGGTACTCGGCCACGCCGATCGTGCGGTGGACGGCTCCCAGCTCCGCGGCCACGTCCGCGGCGGTGATCGGGGCGCCGACGAGGTCGTAGACGCGACCGGCGTGCGGCTCGGGGTCGGCGGCGACGGCCGCCGCGGCTCCGCGAGGTCCGCACGGGTGACCGCGGCCAAGGCGCCGTCCCCGAAGGCGGACTCCACCTCGTCGTCGGCCCACATCAGCAGCGCCCCGAACAGCTCCGCGTACAGACCGTTGCGCAGGACCGTGTACGGCAGACCCCTCACGCGCAGCAGCCGTTCGGTCGCCCGGTGCGCGAGCGCGAAGCCGAGATGGTCCCCGGCGCTGGTCAGGCTCGTGTACACGACGTGCCGGACGCCGTCCCGGACCGCCGCGTCGAGGACGGCCGCGTGCCGCGCGACGACCCGGTCGTCCTCGGCGTACCCGGCGGAGACGAGCACCAGTGTCGACACCCCGGTGAGGTCGAGGCTCGCGCGGTCGTCGAAGTCGAGACGGCGCGTCCCCTCACCCGGGGTGCGGCTGCCGCCCGTCGCGTCGGCGCTGCGGGCCCGCAGCGCGGCGAGTGCGGCCGCTCCCAGATTTCCATTGGCTCCGGTCACCAAGATCATGTCAGTCGCCGTCTTCCGTGGTGGTTCTCTTCGGTAACTAGGGTTGATCCTGGCCCGCTGGTTCGCGCCCGACAAGAAGGCAGTCTCATGTCACCCACGCACACCGAGGTAACCGCCGCGCCCGCCGGGCTCGAACCCTGCGGCGCGAGGACCACCCGGACTGCGGCATCCGCGACGTCCTGGACCGCATCGGGGACACGTGGTCGGTGCTCGTGATCGTCGAGCTCGCCGGGGGCCCGCGCCGGTTCCGCGAACTGCAACGCGCCGTCGACGGCATCTCCCAGCGCATGCTCACCCTCACCGTGCGCAGGCTGGAGCGCGACGGCCTCGTGCTGCGCACCGTGTACCCGACCGTCCCGGCCCAGGTCGACTACCGGCTGACCGGGACCGGCGCCAGCCTGACCCACCTGGTCAAGGCGCTCGCCGAGTGGTCCCTCGCCCACCGCGACGGCATCGTGCAGGCTCGGCAGGAGTACGACCGGGCCCACCCCGGCCACGGCATCCGGTAGCGGGGCCAGTTGGCCGGGTTCGGACCATCCGATGACACTGCGCGCTCGCCGGGTTACCGTCCCCTCATGACCCATCACGCCCCAGGCCCCGAGGAGCTGTCCGCCGTCGCCGGTCCGGAGTGGGCGGACGTCTTCCGCGCGGTGCCGCGTGAGCACTTCATCCCCGATCGCGCGAACGTCTCGCCCATGACGGGCACCCCTCGGTGGATCGACCGCGCCGCCGACCCCGAGGGCTGGCGGGCCGCGGTGTACAGCGACTCGACGATTCTCACCCAGGTCGACGACGGCACGGCCGATCTGACCGAGGAGACCGCCACGACCGGTGTCCCCTCCAGCTCGTCCACCGCACCGAGCGTGGTGGCCGGTTTCCTCGACCTGCTCGGCCCCCGCCCCGGCGACCGGGTGTTGGAGATCGGCACCGGCACCGGTTGGACCGCGGCACTGCTGTCGGCCCGTCTCGGCTCCGCGGCGGTGACGACGGTCGAGGTCGACGACCGGGTCGCCGAGCAGGCGGCGGACAACCTGAGCCGGGCGGGGTTCGCGCCGACCCTCGTGGTCGGCGACGGCGCGCTCGGGCATCCGGACGGCGCGCCCTACGACCGGGTGCACGTCACCTGCGGTATCCGACGGGTTCCCTACGCGTGGGTGGAACAGACCCGGCCGGGCGGTGTGATCGCGCTTCCGTGGCTGCCCAACAGCGTCCGGGGGCACCGGTTGGTCCTCACCGTCTCCGATGGTCAGGCAATCGGTCGGTTCCACGGCGACACGACGTTCATGGTGCTGCGCGCTCAGCGCGCGGGGTATCCGCCCCCGGAGGGGGAGCCGCGCGGTTCGTCGGCTCGCGTCGATCCGGAGCGCATCTTCCAGGCCGGTCCCGGCTTCGTGGTGGCGCTGTCCGTGCTCCTACCCGGAGTGATGCTCACGAACTGGGAACTGGGGCCGGACAGCGGGACCCTGAGAGATCCGGCCAGCGTGTCCTACGCGTCGCGTCCGGATCCGGAACCGACGGGACGGCGGAGGTGACCCAGTTCGGTCCGCGCGACCTGTGGACCGAACTGGAGGATGCCCACCTGACGTGGGTCGAGTCGGGGAGCCCCGGGGTGGAGCGCTTGGGCGTCACCGTCGACGCCGAAGGACAGCACGTGTGGATGGACTCACCCGAGAACCGCATCGCTGGAAGGACAGCAGGCTGATGGGCCACCGCAAGGAAGTCAACTGCTTCAACTGCAACGGCAGGAAGACGATCCAGGAGTCCCGGGACGGCGTTGTCGTGACCGTGCCCTGCCCGATGTGCGACGGCACCGGGAAGCAGCCGTCGTAGTCCACAGACGGCACTTCGCCCTACCGCCGGACGCGCCAGCGTGATCCTATGGAAATCGGGGGTTCCCTGGACCCGGGACCGCTTCGCCGTGCCCTCTCCCACGCCGCCCACACCGGCCGGGAAGGCCTGGGACGGTCGGTACGCTTGTGCCATGGCCGACCCGCAGGAAGTTCTCTCGCGACGGGTCCAGTCCGCCCTCGGCGCCGCCTTCGGCCCCGAGTTCGCCGACACCGACCCCGTCATCCGCCCGTCCCAGTTCGCCGACTACCAGGCGAACGCCGCCCTCGCCCTCGCCAAGCGACTGGGCCGAAAGCCGCGCGAGGTCTCGGCGGCGATCATGGAGCACCTGGACGTGGCCGACGTCTGCCGCGACGTCGAGGTCAGCGGGCCGGGCTTCATCAACCTCACCCTCCGCGAGGACTGGATCGCCGCGCGCACGCGTGAGCTGCTCGACGACCCCCGCCTGGGCGTCCCCCGGCAGGAGGCGCTCAACATCCCGATCGACTACTCCGCGCCCAACGTGGCCAAGGAGATGCACGTCGGGCACCTGCGCACCACCGTGGTCGGCGACTCCCTGGCCCGCACCCTGGAGTTCCTGGGCCACAACGTCATCCGCCAGAACCACATCGGCGACTGGGGCACGCCCTTCGGCATGCTCATCGAGCACCTGTTGGCGGTCGGCGAGGACTCCGCCGACGCGACCTGCTCACCACCGACCCCAACGCCTTCTACCAGGCGGCCCGGGTCGAGTTCGACGGCTCGGGCCCCGGCCCCGACGAGTTCGCCGCCCGGGCCCGCCGCCGCGTGGTCGCCCTCCAGGGCGGCGACGAGGAGACACTGCGGCTGTGGCGCAAGCTCGTCGGCCTGTCCCGCGTCTACTTCAACAAGGTCTACACCAAGCTCGGCGTGACCCTCACCGACGACCACCTGGCCGGGGAGAGCACCTACAACCACATGCTCGCCGACGTGTGCGACGAGCTGGAGGCCAAGGGCATCGCCGAGATCAGCGACGGCGCGCTGTGCGTCTTCCTCGACGAGTTCACCGGCCGCGAGGACAAACCGGTCCCGCTCATCGTCCGCAAGAGCGACGGCGGCTACGGCTACGCCACCACCGACCTGGCCACCGTCCGCCACCGCGTGGACGACCTCAAGGCGGACCGCGTCCTGTACGTGGTCGGCGCCCCGCAGGCGCTCCACTTCAAGATGGTCTGGGCGACCGCGCGCGAGGCCGGGTGGTTGCCGGACCGCGTGGAGACCACCCACGTGCAGATCGGCAACGTGCTCGGCGCCGACGGCAAGATCCTGCGCACCCGCAGCGGCGCGCCGGTCCGGTTGGTGTCGCTGCTGGACGAGGCGGTGGATCGGGCCACGGCGGTCGTCGCGGAGAACCGCCCCGACCTCAGCGCCGAGGAGCGGGCCGCGATCGCGGGCAAGGTCGGCATCGGCGCGGTGAAGTACGCCGACCTGTCGGTCTCGCACGACACCGAGTACACGTTCGACTTCGACCGCATGCTGGCGCTGACGGGCAACACGGGCCCCTACCTCCAGTACGCGCAGGCCCGTATCCGGTCCATCTTCCGCAAGGGCGGGCTGGACCCGGAGCGGGCGCGCGGCGCGATCACGGTCGCGGAGGGCGCCGAGCGCGACCTGGCGCTCAAGCTGCTGGCGTTCGGCGGGGTCGTCGCGCAGGTCGGCGACCTGCTCCAGCCGCACCGCCTGTGCGCGTACCTGTTCGACCTCGGCCAGGCGCTCACCGCTTTCTACGAGCACTGCCCGGTGCTGTCCGCCCAGACCGAGGAGCAGCGCGAGTCGCGGCTGGCGCTCGTCGCGGTCGCGCTGCGCGTCCTGGTCCAGGGCCTGGACCTGCTCGGCCTGGAGGCTCCCGAACACATGTAGCCGGCGCGCGGGGCGGACCGCGCCCCACGCGGTCGGAGCGGGGCCGCCTGCCCGGCGGGCCCGCCCTCACCGGTGGAGGACGGCGGGTGTGCCCGCCGGCCTCCGCCGCGAAGCCGGCCCGCCCGCGACGGGCTCACTCGGCCAGCAGCGCCTCGACCTCGTCGCGCGTGGGCATCGACGAACTCGCGCCCGGCCGCTGCACGGACAGCGCGGCGGCCGCGGCGGCGAAGCGCATCGCCTCCTCCGGCGAGCGGCCCTGCGCCCGCGCCACGGCGAACGACCCGCAGTAGGTGTCCCCGGCGGCCGTCGTGTCCACGGCCGTCACCTCGCGCGCCGGCACGTGGACCGGCTCCGCGCCGCGCCGCCCGAACAGGCACCCGTCCTCGCCCAGGGTGAGCAGCACCTGCGGCACCCGCTCCAACAGCACGTCCAGGGCCTCCCGGGGCTCGACCCGCCCGGTGATCGCCGCGGCCTCGTGCTGGTTGGGGACGAGCACGTCCACGCACTCCAGGAGCTCGTCGGGCAGCGCGCGGGCGGGGGCCGGGGTCAGGTAGACCGGCACCCCCAAGGCGCTTCCGGTCCGCGCGGCGGCCAGGACCGCCTCCATGGGCAGTTCGAGCTGGAGCAGCAGTGCGGCGCTGCCGTCGATGATCTTCGCGTCGCCGTCGACCGTGCCCCGCACCTGGCCGTTGCGCCCGGGACCACGATGATCCGGTTGCCGCCCGAGCCGTCCACGACGATGTGCGCCACGCCCGACGCCCCGGGCGCCGTGCGCAGGCCGGACACGTCGACGCCGCTGTCGACGAGGGTGGCGCGCAGTTCCGCGCCGAAGGAGTCGTCGCCGACCGCGCCGAGGAACGCCACGTCCGCCCCGGCCCGCGCGGCGGCGACCGCCTGGTTGGCGCCCTTGCCGCCGGGAACCTGGCGAAAGTCCGTTCCGGCGACCGTCTCGCCGGAGGACGGCACCTGGTCGGCGTAGGCCACCAGGTCCATGTTCACACTGCCGAAGACGGCGATCCGCGGTGCGCTCACGCTCCCGCCTCCTTCTTCTCTCCGTCGAGGTCGACGATCACCGGGGCGTGGTCGGACGGCCCCTTGCCCTTGCGCTCCTCGCGGTCGACGAGGGCTCCGCTCACCCGGCCGCTCAGCGCCGGGGAAGCGAGCACGAAGTCGATGCGCATCCCCTTCTTCTTGGGGAAGCACAGGTTCTGGTAGTCCCAGAACGTGTACACGCCGGGGCCGGGTGCGAACTCGCGGACGACCTCGTCGAACCCCGCGCCGACGAGTTCGGCGAACGCGGCGCGCTCCGGCTCGGTGACGTGCGTCTTGCCCTCGAACTCGGCCATGTCCCACACGTCGTCGTCCTGGGGTGCGACGTTGAAGTCGCCCATGAGCGCGATCTGCGCGTCGGGGTCGGCGGCCAGCTCGGCGGCGCCCGCCTCGCGCAGCGCCTCCAGCCAGCGCAGCTTGTAGGCGTAGTGCGGGTGGTCGATCTCGCGGCCGTTGGGCACGTACAGGCTCCAGACCCGCACCCCGCCGCAGACGGCGCCGATCGCCCGTGCCTCGATCTCCTCGGGGTCCCCGTATCCGGGCTGGCCGGGGAAGCCGGTGCGCACGTCCTCCAGCCCGACCCGGGAGGCGATCGCGACCCCGTTCCACTGGGAGAAGCCGAAGTGGGCCACCTCGTAGCCGCGGTCGGTGAAGACGTCGGCGGGGAACTGGTCGTCCCGGGCCTTGGTCTCCTGGACGGCGAGCACGTCGACGTCGCTGCGGTCGAGCCAGGCGCCGATCCGCGCCGCCCTGGCCCGGGCACTGTTCACATTCCATGTCGCGATACGCACATCAGAAGGCTAGGCCATGCGGCCGACAGCGGCCCACGTCGCGGCGTCGCGCGGGAGGCGGGATGGGCCCCGGCGCGGCCGTCCTCCGCACCGGGGCTGTGCGACTCCCAGCACGTACTCGGCGGATTGTGTCGCGTCTGCTTCGACGGACCAGGCGACGCCGCGGTTCACGTCGGCGACGACTTTTCTCCACCAAGGCTCACCCGGCCGTCCACGGGACGGCCACATCACGCGTCAGACCGATCACGGACGGGTAGTGCTGTGATACAGGACACAGCCCTTTCCTCATGAGGTGAGCGATCCATGTCGACCGTCGAACCCGGCACCACACGCACCGACGCACCCGTGGTCGACGAACGGCGGGCACGTGCCGTGGCGGAGCAGGCGCGCGAGGCGGAGTGGACCCGCCCCAGCTTCGCCAAGGAGTTGTACCTGGGACGGCTCCGCCTGGACCTGATTTATCCCCTCCCCGAACCCGATCCCGTCGCCCGCGCCAGCGGAGAGGCGTTCCTCGCCGAACTCCGCGAGTTCTGCCGGGGCATCGACGCCCAGCGCATCGAGCGCGACGAGCGCGTCCCGGACGAGGTGGTCGCCGGGCTGCGCGACCTCGGCGCGTTCGGTATGAAGATCCCCGCCGAGTACGGCGGCCTGGGCCTGAGCCAGCTCTACTACAACCGCGCCCTCACGCTCGTCGGCTCGGTCTCGCCCGCGATCGGCGCGCTGCTCTCGGCCCACCAGTCGATCGGCGTTCCGCAGCCCGTCGCCATGTTCGGCACCGAGGAGCAAAAGCGCGCCTTCCTGCCCCGCTGCGCGCGCACGGACATCAGCGCCTTCCTGCTCACCGAACCCGACGTCGGCAGCGACCCGGCGCGCCTGCGCTCCACCGCCACGCCCACCGAGGACGGCGGGGAGTACGTCATCGACGGCGTCAAACTGTGGACGACCAACGGCGTGGTGGCCGACCTGCTCGTCGTCATGGCCCGCGTCCCCGAGAGCCCCGGCCACCGGGGCGGCATCACGGCGTTCGTGGTCGAGGGCGACTCCCCGGGGATCACCGTCGAGCACCGCAACCGCTTCATGGGGCTGCGCGGCCTGGAGAACGGCGTCACCCGCCTGCACGGCGTGCGTGTCCCCGCGGCCAACCGCATCGGGAGGGAGGGGCAGGGGCTGCGGATCGCGCTGTCCACCCTCAACACCGGACGCTGTCCCTGCCCGCGCTCTGCGTGGCCGCGGGCAAGTGGTCCACCCTGGTCGCCCGCGAGTGGTCGCGCGAACGCGTCCAGTGGGGTCGCCCGATCGGTCGGCACGAGGAGGTCGCCAAGCGGATCTCCTCCATCGCCGCCACCACCTACGCCATGGAGGCGATGCTGGACCTGGCCGGTCAGCTCGCCGACGACAAGGCGGCCGACATCCGCATCGAGGCGGCGATCGCCAAGCTGTGGGCGTCCGAGCACGCGTACACGATCGCCGACGACCTGGTCCAGATCCGCGGCGGGCGCGGCTATGAGACCGCCGGGTCCCTGGCCGCGCGCGGCGAGCGTGGCGTGCCCGCCGAACAGCTGCTGCGCGACCTGCGGATCAACCGGATCTTCGAGGGGTCGTCGGAGGTGATGCACCTGTTCATCGCCCGTGAGGCCGTGGACGCCCACCTGTCGGTCGCCGGTGACCTCATCGACCCCGACGCCGACCGCGCGGACCGGGCGCGAGCCCTGGCCAAGGCGGGCGGGTTCTACGCCAGGTGGCTGCCCACACTCGTGGTCGGACAGGGCCAGGTGCCGTCGGCGTTCTCCGAGTTCGGTCCGCTCGCCGGGCACCTGCGGTTCGTCGAGCGGACCGCGCGCAGGCTCGCCCGGTCGACGTTCTACGGGATGTCGCGGTGGCAGGGGCGACTGGAGGTCAAACAGGGGTTCCTCGGCAGGATCGTCGACATCGGCGCCGAACTGTTCGCGATGAGCGCCGTCGCGGTGCGCGCCCGGCACGACGCCGACGCCCACCCCGAGCGGGGAGAGACCCCGTTCGAGTTGGCCGACGCGTTCTGCCGCCAGGCACGGCTGCGGGTCGAGGCGCTCTTCACCGACCTGTGGTCGAACACCGACGACGTGGACGGCAAGCTGTCCCGCCGCCTGATGGATGACTCCTACACCTGGCTGGAGGAGGGGGTCCTCGACCCCTCCGTCCCGGGCCCGATGATCGGACCGGCCGAACCCGGCCCCTCCGAGCTGCCGGACCAGCGCCGGCGGATGGGCTGACCGGGCGACCGACGTTCCGGAATGTCGTCGGCGGGGGTTAGCGTGTTCGAATGGTCGAACCGCACCCCCGCCGCGACGCGGAACTCTCCCTCGCCCAGGCACGCCGGATCGCTCTCGCCGCGCAGGGCTTCGCCGATCGTCGCCCCACGGGTCGGCCCACGCTCGCGCATCTGGGCAGGGTCGTGCGCCGGGTGGGGATCGTGCAGATCGACAGCGTGAACGTGCTGGCGCGCAGCCAGTACCTGCCCGTGTTCGCGCGCCTCGGCGCCTACGACACCTCGATGCTGGACCGGGCGACCACGACCCGGGCGCGCACCGGCGCCGCCCGTCTGGTGGAGTGCTGGGCGCATGAGGCCAGCCTGGTGCCGCCCGCCACCCGGCAGCTGATGCGGTTCCGGATGGAGCACAACCGGGCGCGCGCCGACGCGTGGTGGATGAGCGCCGCCCAGCGGGAGAAGCCCGAGCTGGTCAAGGCCGTCCACGAGGAGGTCGCCCGGATCGGTCCCGCCACCGCGCGCGAGGTGGAGGCGGCGCTGGCCCACGACCTGCCGCGCGCCAAGGACCACTGGGGCTGGAACTGGTCCGAGGTGAAGCAGTGCCTGGAGTTCCTGTTCTGGGTCGGCGACGTCATGGTCGACGGTCGCAACGGGCAGTTCGAGCGCCGCTACGACCTGACCGAACGCGTCCTGCCCCCGGACCTGCGTGACGCGCCTCTTCCCGATCCGGCCGAGGCGCACCGCGCACTGGTCGCGATCTCCGCCCGCGCGCACGGTGTGGCCACCGAGCCGAGTCTGCGGGACTACTTCCGGCTGCGCCCCGACGAGTCCAAGGCGGCCGTCCGGGACCTCGTCGACTCCGGTGAGCTCGTCCCCGTCCGCGTCGAGGGGTGGACCCGGCCCGCGTACCTGCACAAGGACGCCCGGGTGCCGCGCCGGGTGGCGCCCGCGCCCTGCTCAGCCCGTTCGACTCCCTCGTCTGGCACCGCGATCGCACGCAGGAGCTGTTCGGGTTCCGGTACCGCTTGGAGATCTACGTCCCGGCGGCCAAGCGGGTGCACGGGTACTACGTGCTGCCGTTCCTGTTGGGCGACCGGCTCGTGGCCCGGGTCGATCTCAAGGCGGACCGAGCTTCCGGGGTGCTGCTCGCCCAGCGGATCACGCTGGAGGACCACGCGCCCGCCGACACGCTCGACCAGCTCACCGACCACCTCGTTCAGATGGCCGCGTGGCTGGGGCTGGTGCGCGGGGTCGGGGGTCCGGTGCTCGCCCTGCGCTGACGCGGGTGCCCGGCACGTTACTCGACGCACGGGGCACCCGCTCTTCACTCTCCCCACTCGACGTTCCAGAACGGTGCCGACACCCTCCAGTACGCCCTGGGCACTCGGCACGCGAACAGGCCCCCTCCTCGATCGGTCGGCGGCCTGTCGCACCCCGGCCTCTCCCGCCTGGTGGTTCCCGCCGCCGAGGGGCGCGCCCTGATCACGGTCCTGCGCCGCGTACAGCGGCAGCCCGCACGAAACCGCTATCTCTCCGGCAGCGGAACGAACCCCTCCATCGCAGCGGCGCCCCTCAGATCCTTGTCGAAGACGGCAAAAGTGGAACAGCTCGGATCCACGGAGCGGACGGCCTTCCCGGTGGCCAGTTGCACCGCGTCATACGCACGCAGTCCGTGTACGGCCGTGAGGCGCACGGCCTCTTCGAGAATCTCCGCGGTCACCGTCACGGCGGTAAAGCGGCGGGGTTCTCCCGGCGCACCGAAGTAGTCCGCCTCGAATCCGGAGACCAGGACACGGGTGTCCTCCACACCCAGGTCTCCCACACGGTGTTTCTTCCACAGGGCCGCGGGGACCTCCACACGGGTCAGCTGGGACAGCACGACGGGATCGGCCACCGCCGACATCTTGTCGGATCCGTGCTCCACCGCGTAGAGCTTGACCACGGCGGACGTGTCCGCGAATACGGTCATCCACGCCCCTCCGAAACAAGATCCTCCAGCGAGGTCCCCCCGCCGGCCGCCCTCCGCGCCCGCTCGAAGGCCTCTCGGCTGGGGCGCGTCCGAGGCGTTCCCGAGGAGTCGAGCAGGCCCGCCTGGGCGAGCTTCGCCCGGATGGCCTGTGCTTCGTCGCCCTCCAGGTCCGGATCGGTGGCGGCACGCAGGACCCGGGTCAGGTACTCGTTCATGCTCACCCCCCGGCGCTCGGCGGTGCACTTCACCCGCTGGACCAGATCGTCTTCCGCTCTCCATGTCACCTGGCTCATGGAAGAAGCCTAGACAGATGCAGGCATGCATGCAAGCGTGACGCTCACACACAGGCACACGGCCGATGTGGCCACGCTGGACACGCGCCGAGAGCGGGGCAGCCCGCCACCTGACACGTCTCCGCCGCCGAGGGGCGCGCCCTGGCCACCACCCCGCGCTCCAGGCGGCGACGACCAGCGGGGGTCCCGCTCCGACGAAGAGCCCTCCCGTGGCGCGGGTGCACGTGTGACACCCGCGCGGCGCGCGACCCGCCCGTGCCTCAGCTCCGGCCGCCGTTGAGGGCGGCGACCACGCGCACGGCCTCGGCGACGGCACGGAAGTCCTTGCGCAGGACCGCGCCGTGGCCGCTGGCGACCTTCGCGTGGGTCCGGATGTTCGGGTTGCGGGCGCTCACCCCGTCGAGGCTGGCGCGGATCCGCTCCTGCTCGTCGCCGCGGCTTCCGAAGGAGGTTCCCGAGGCGACCACGTACCGCGTCGGAACGGTGACGGCGTCCAACACCGGACCCAGTTCGCGTTCGCGGGAGAGCTCGCCGAGTTCGATGTTGCTGTCCGCCATCTCTCCGGCGTTCATCCTCGGGACCAGACCCGTCGGACGCAGCAGCGGCGCCAGCCAGCCGATGCGCCGGAACAGCGTCCGAATCCGCCGTTCCATGGCCTCGTCGAGCCAGTCGTAGGGGAACGCGCCGTCGACCAGGACCGCGCCCACGGCACAGTCCGGGTTCCGGTGCGCATGGTGTGCTCCTCGTGCGATTTCTGTTTCCAACAACAGAAACGCTACGTTGCGTTCGTAGAGGCGGCAACTACTTCGTTGCACAATATTCATACCCTTGCAGCTCATAGCCGTAAATTCATTGCAATGAGATTGAAATTAACGCAATGGCCGGCAGTCCTCATGTTGCATTGGACAGCGCGCGAACGCTACGCTGACCCCACCTGACGACGACGGGGGGAGACCGCGGTGCCGGGAGGCAGACTCACCCAGGCCGAACGCCAGCAGATCGCGCTGGGCCTGGCCGACGGCTTGGCCTACGCGCAGATCGCCCGACGCCTGGACCGCCCCACCTCCACCGTCACCCGCGAGGTGATGCGCAACGGCGGCCCCACCGCCTACCGCGCCGACCTGGCCCAACGCGCCACCGAACGGCGCGCCCACCGCCGCAGGCAGGCTCCGTCGCCAAGCCAGCGGACACCGGACCGGGGCCGGGGACGCGACGACGCGGCCGTGCGCGAGTACGAGGAGACCTTCGCCACGCTGATGATGCACCAGGGCGTGCCCAAGATGATGGCCCGGGTCCTGGCCTGCCTGTTCATCGCCGACTCGGGCAGCCTGACCGCGTCCGAGCTCGCCCAGCACCTGCGGGTCAGCCCGGCCTCGATCTCCAAGGCGGTCTCCTTCCTGGAGGAGCAGACCCTTATCCGCCGGATCCGCGAACAGGGGCGCCGCGAGCGCTACGTCGTCGACGACGACGTCTGGTACCGGTCGACGATCGCCAGCGCCCACGGCCTGCTCCAGGTCGCCGAGACCGCACGGCAGGGCGTGGGCATCCTGGGCCGCGACAGCCCGGCCGGCGCGCGTCTGGAGAACGTCGCCCGTTTCAGCGACTACATCAGCGAGAGCATCCTGCGCGCCGCCGAACAGGGCCACGGCGTCCTGTACACCCAGCGCCCCGAGACGGACACGGAGCACCCCTGAGGGAGCGGCGGGCCGACCCGCGTGCGGTCATCCGGCACGGCGCCACCTCTCCGGCAGCGGAGCGAAGCCCTCCGTCGCGGCAGCGTCCCTGAGGTCCTCGTCGAGGACAGCGAAGGTCGAACACCCCGGATCCACTGAGCGAACGGCCTTCCCCGTGGCCGACTGCGCCGCGCCCAGGAGCAGAAGAAGGCGGCGCGCCGCGCCCAGGCCTGGCGCGAGGTCGACGAGATACGCGACCGCGAGCTGATGCGCGACGGCCGATGGCTGGTGTGAGGCCGCGGCGGGCTCCGCCCCTCCCCGAGCACGCATGATCAGGCAATTTTCCTTCAAAGTGGGCTTATTCGGCGGCGGGGGCCCGGCCTAGGCTGAGGGATGGGGAGCAGCGGGGCGACCACCGCGCGCCGCCCCGGCCCCGTCATCCGAGGGGGACAGCGATGGCCCAGCTCACGACGGCGATCTCCGACTCCGGGCTCGACGCTCTGCGGTCCGGTCTGACCGGTCCCGTGCTCACTCCCGGCGGCCCCGAGTACGAGGATGCCCGCGCCGTCTTCAACGGCATGATCGACCTGCACCCGAGCGTCATCGCCGAGTGCAGGACCGTGGACGACGTGCGCCGCTGCGTCGAGTGCGCCCGCGAGGAGGGCCTGGAGCTCGCCGTGCGCGGCGGAGGGCACAGCGTCGCGGGCATGGGGCTCACCGAGGGCGGCCTGGTGATCGATATGCGCCGCATGCACGCGGTGGCGGTGAACCCGGAGTCGATGGAGGCCCGGGTCGGCGGCGGCGCGCTCATGCGCAACCTGGACGCGACCACCGCGAAATTCGAGCTGGCCACCACGGGGGGCCGTGTGTCGACCACCGGCGTCGCCGGTTTCGCGCTCGGTGGAGGGTCCGGGTGGCTGGAGCGCAAGTTCGGCCTGGCCTGCGACAACCTGCTCAGCGTGGACCTGGTGACCGCCGACGGCGACCGGGTGCGCGCGTCCGCCGGTGAGAACGAGGAGCTGTTCTGGGCCCTGCACGGCGGCGGCGGCAACTTCGGTGTGGCCACCCAGCTGACCTTCCGCCTCCACCCGCTGCCGCGGTTCGCGCTCGGTCTCCTCCTCTTCCACCCCGACGCCGGTCCGGGAGTGGTCCGCGCGTGGCGGGACCTCATGGACGGGGCGCCCGACGAACTCGGCGGCGCCGTCATCTACCTGGTCCCGGGCCCTGAGCCCTTCGTCCCCGACGAGCTGGTCGGCACGCTCCTGTGCGCGGTTGTGCTGACCTGCGTGGGCGACGCGCGGATGCTCCGGGACCTGGCCGCCCCCGTGACCAGGATGGGGCCCGAGGCCGAACTCCTGGCCGACATGCCCTACCCGGAGGCGCAGAAGGCACTGGACGACCAGCCCGGCTACCGGAACTACTGGTCGGTGGAGCACCTGGCGGCGCTGCCGGACGAGTTCGTGGACCTGTTCTGTTCCCGCGCGCACCGGATGGTGGTCCCGTCCCCGACCCAGCACATCGTCTTCCCCCTCGGAGGGGCCATGGACCGGTCGATGGCCGACTACCCGGTTCCCTGGCGGCACGCGAAGTGGAGCGTCCACCCCCTGGCGATGTGGGAGGACGCCGCCGACGACGCGCGCGCCCGCCAGTGGGTGCGCGACGTGCGCGAGGACACCAAGCCCTGGCGGACCGGAGACGTCTACCTGAACTTCGTCCCGGAGGAGGGGGCCGAACGCGTCGTCGCCGGTTACGGCGTGGACAACCACGAGCGCCTGGCCGAGGTCAAGCGCGCGTTCGACCCGGACAACGTCTTCCGCCGCAACCACAACATCTGGCCCTCCCGCACCGGATACCGGCCGCCGAGGCCCCGCCGGGCGTGAGGCCGTCGCCCGCGGACCCGCGCACGGCCGTGCGCGGGACGACCGGCGCGGGCGACCGTCTCAGACCCGTTCGACGATGGTGACGTTGGCCTGGCCGCCGCCCTCGCACATGGTCTGCAGACCGTAGCGGCCCCCCGAGCGGTGCAGCTCGTTGAGCAGCTTGGTCATCAGGACGACGCCGGTCGCGCCCAGCGGGTGGCCCAGGGCGATCGCGCCGCCGTTGGGGTTCACCTTGGCGGGGTCCGCGTCCAGCTCATCGATCCAGGACATCGGCACGGGGGCGAACGCCTCGTTGATCTCGGTGACGTCGATGTCGTCGATGGTCAGCCCGGCCCTGTCCAGCGCGATCCGGGTCGCCGGGATGGGCGCGGTGAGCATGTAGACCGGGTCGTCGCCGACCAGGGACAGCTGCACGATCCGGGCCAGCGGGGTCAGGCCGTGCTCGCGGACGGCGCGCTCGGAGGCGAGCAGGACCGCACCGGCGCCCACGGAGATCTGGCTGGCCACGGCGGCGGTGAGCTCCCAGCCTCGCGCAGCGGCGTGAGTCCCGCCATCTTCTCCAGGGTGGTGTCGGAGCGCACGCCCTCGTCCCGCTCGACCCCGGCCAGGGGCGCGATCTGGTCGTCGAAGCGGCCGTCCTCGATCGCCCGCGCCGCCCGCCGGTGGCTCTCCAGGGCGAAGCGCTCCAGCTCCTCGCGCTTGTATCCCCACTTCTCGCACATGAGCTGCGCGCCGCGGAACTGGGAGATCTCCTGCCTGCCGTAGCGCTCGACCCAGCCGTCGCCGTACAGGTCCAGTCCGTTGTCGACGGCGAACTGGACGTTGGCGCCCATGGGGACCATGCCCATGTTCTCCACACCGGAGGCCACCACCAGGTCCTGGGTTCCGGACATCACGCCCTGGGCCGCGAAGTGCACGGCCTGCTGGGAGGAGCCGCACTGGCGGTCGATGGTCACGCCGGGGACGGACTCGGGGAGTCCGGCGGACAGCCAGGCGGTACGGGCCAGGTCGAATGCCTGCGGTCCGGCCTGGGTCACGCAGCCCATCACGACGTCCTCGACCGCGGCCGGGTCGACGCCGGTGCGCGTGACGAGTTCCTTGAGAACGTGCGCTCCGAGGTCCGCGGGGTGCACGGCCGCGAGCGCGCCCTTCCTGGTGCCGACGGGGGTGCGGACGGCGCCGACGATGAATGCCTCGGCCACGGGGGACCTCCAGGGACGTGAGTACGACGGTTCTGAACCGAACTGTATTCGGTTTGGCTCGCATGGCAAGCCCCCGCCCCGCCCTTGGGGTCGCTTCGCGGATCGGGGGAGCCGCTTCGGCGACCTTCCGCGCTGGCCGCTCCGGGGGCGGGCGCTCCGAGCCGTCCCCAGCTCGGCTCCGGGCCCGCCCCCTTCAAAACCGAATCCTATTCGGTTACCGTGTGAGCGCACGCGACCGTCGACACCTTCGGAGCAGCACATGAAGCGGGAACTCTTCGACTCCGACCACGACCTCTTCCGCGAGAGCGTGAGGGAGTTCCTCACACGCGAGGTGGTCCCCTTCCACGCCACGTGGGAGAAGGAGGGCATCGTGCCGCGCGAGCTGTGGACGCGGGCCGGGAAGGTCGGCCTGCTCGGCCACGGCGTGCCCGAGGAGTACGGCGGCACCGGGCTCCACGACTACCGGTACAACACGGTGGTCAACGAGGAGATCTGCCGGGCCCACGCCAGCGGCCTGGGCATCACCCTCCAGAACGACGTCATGGCCCCGTACATGGTCGGACTGACCACCGACGAGCAGAAGCGGCGGTGGTTGCCGGGGTTCGCCAGCGGCGAGCTGATCACGGCGATCGCCATGACCGAACCCGGCACCGGCAGCGACCTCCAGGGCATCCGAACCTCGGCGGTGCGGGACGGTGACGAGTACGTCGTCAACGGTCAGAAGACCTTCATCACCAACGGGATCAACGCCGACGTGGTGCTCGTGGTCTGCCAGACCGACCCCGACGCGGGCGCGCAGGGCTTCTCGCTCATCGCCGTGGAGCGCGGCACCCCCGGTTTCGATCGCGGGCGCAACCTGGACAAGGTCGGGATGAAGGCGCAGGACACCGCCGAACTGTTCTTCTCCGACGCGCGCGTGCCGGTCGCCAACCTCGTCGGCGCACAGGGCCGGGGATTCGCCCACCTGATGGAGAACCTGCCCCAGGAGCGGCTGTCCATCGCCACCTGCGCCGTGGCCTCCGCCGACACGATGCTGCGGCACACCGTCGAGTACTGCCGGGAGCGCACCGCCTTCGGCCGTCCGATTGGGCGGTTCCAGAACTCGCGTTTCGTCCTGGCCGAGATGGCCACCGAGGTGGACATGGCCCGCGTCTACGTCGACCGGGGGGTCGAGCTGCTCAACCGGGGTGAACTCACCGTCGAGGACGCCGCGATGGCCAAGTGGTGGACCACCGAGATGTGCAACCGGGTGATGGACCGCTGCCTCCAGCTTCACGGAGGGTACGGGTACATGATGGAATATCCGGTGGCGAGGGCCTGGCAGAACGCCCGCGTGCAGACGATCTTCGGTGGCACCACCGAGATCATGAAGGAGATCGTGGGGCGCGGCCTGGGCCTGTGACACAGCCCGCGTCCGGGAAGGGTCGGATCGGACATGAGCGGTGCGTGGGACGGCCTCATCGTCATGGCCCTGCTGGTCGTGCTGCTCGTCATCGGCGTGCGCAAGCTCCGGCCCAAGGTGCACATCCCGTGGACGACCGGCGGGATCGTGATCTTCTTCGTGTTCCTGTGCCTGCTGCTGTGGGCGTGGTCCTGGCGGTGAGCGCCGTGCGGCGCCCGGACCCCGCGCCGTCCGCGTGACCGTCAGGCGGACTCCGCCGCCGAGGCCGCCGCCGACGCCGCCGCCTCCGCCCGGTCGCCCTCGCCCTCGCCGTGCATCGGCATCTCGAACCACACCGCCTTGCCGTCCGGAGTGGGACGGGAGCCCCAGCGGGCGGCCAGCTGTTCGACGAGGTACAGGCCGCGACCGCCCTCGTCGTCGGCGGCGGCGCTGCGGATGCGGGGCAACCGGAGGTCGTGGTCGAAGACCTCGACCCACACGGCGGACGCGCCGCGGCGCAGCCGGAGGAGGAACTCCTTCTCGGCCTGCTCCTCGGCCGACTCGTCGGTGGAGGCCGCCTCCTCCAACAGGTCGGTCCAGTCCTCGTCGAACTCGTCGACGCCGCCGAGGGGGGTCTCCGAGTCCAGCACGCCGTTGCCGGTGAACTCGCGGTGCACGGGGTGCGGCGTGGCGTGGATGACGACGTTGGTGACGATTTCCGAGACCAGCAGGCACGCCAGCTCCGCCTGGTCGCGGTCCATCCCCCATTCGGCGAACGTGTTGGCGGCCAGGTGGCGCGCCTCGCCCACGGTGGAGGCCTCGGATCTGAACCAGCCCTCGCACAACGCCAGCTCGTCGGAGTGGGTACGCACGACCAGCAGCGCGGTGTCGTCGTCCATCTCGCCGGGGACGCTGTGCACCGCCGCCTCGGCGATCTGCTCCACGTCCTTGTCGGCCACCTCGGTGACGCGCTCGGCCAGGCGCAGCAACGCCCCCTCCGGGTCGGGACGCCGCCCGCCGGCCGCCGGTCCACGAGCCCGTCTGTGTACAGGACCAGGGTGACGCCGGTCGGCAGCCGCAGGTTGGCCTGGTGGTAGACGACGTCCTCGCCCGCGCCGCCGCGCGCGCGGACGCCCAGCATGCGGTCGGTGACCTCCAGGTCGAGCGTCTCGACCGCGTCCGAGCTGACCAGGAGCGGCGAGGCGTGCCCGGCGTTGGCGTAGGACAGTTCGCGCGACCAGGCGTCGTAGACCATGTAGAGGCAGCTGACGCTGGGGATCCAGGTGCCGCCGTCGCCGTCGGGCTGCCCGAGTTGGCGGACCCACTCGTCGAGTTCGCGGAGGATGTCGGCGGGTTCGCGGTCGGCCTGGGCGAAGGCGCGCAGGGCGGCGCGCAGCTGGCCCATGACCGCGGCCGCGTGCGGGCCCCGCCCCTCGACGTCGCCGACGACCAGGCCCACGCGCCCGGCGGAGAGCGGGATGGCGTCGTAGAAGTCGCCGCCGACCTGGGTCTGCACCCCGTAGCCGTGCGCCTGGATCGGCCCGGCGGGCAGGTACCGGTGCGCGATCGTCAGGCCGTCCAACTGCGGGAAGGCGCTGGGCAACAGGCTGTTCTGGAAGGCGAGCGCCGTGGTGCGCTCCTCCTCGAACAGGCGGGCGTTGTCGATGGCCAGAGCCACGCGCGAGGCGATCGCGCCGACCAGGTCGCGGTCGAAGCCGCCGTAGGTGCTCTTCTGCCTGGGGGAGAGACCGGACAGGGCGAGGGTGAGCACGCCCAGCACCTCGCCCCGGGCGCGCAGGGGCGCGGCGATCGCGGAGGTGACGCCGACCTGGCGGGAGACGTGGTCGGAGCGGTGGGTGGGCGAGTCGTCGAAGAGGTAGTCGCTGCTGACCACGGTCTCCAGCCGGCGCAGCGCCTGGGTGACGAAGTGGCGTTCGGGGTAGCGGACCTCGTCGCCGACCTCGAACCAGGTGCGCTCGGGCGGGCTCCATCCCTCGGCGTGCACCGAGACCCGCCGCACCAGGCGGTCGTGGTCGTAGAGGTCGATGAAGCAGTGGTCGGCGAACTGCGGGACGAGTATGCCCGCCACCCCCCGGACCGTGGACTCGAACTCCAGCGAGCTGGCCAGGCGGCTGCTGATGCGCTCCAGCAGGCCGTACTGCTCCTCCACCCGGCCGCCGCGCAGGGCCTCGCGGGCGATCAGGACGATGCCGTCGATCTCTCCGTGCTCGTCGCGCTTCGGAACCGCCTGGGCGCGCACGTGGATCCAGTTGGCGTCGCCCTTGAGCACCGCGAAGGTGCCCTCCCAGGGCTCGCCGCGCAGGGCGCGGCGGGCCAGCTGGGACGCGTGTTCACGGTCGGACTCGTGGATGCCGATGTCGAGCAGGGAGAGCCCCACGTAGTCGCGGCCGTCGACGAAGCCGAAGAGTTCGCGGGCGAAGGGGTTCCAGTACCTGAGCAGGCTGAATCGGTCGATGACGACGATGGCGATCTGCGCCTGGTCCACCACGGCGGCCGTGGAGAGCGCGTCGCTCTCCCGGAAGGGCTCACCCCACCGTGTCATCTAGCCGCCACCTCGCCGTCATGAGCTGCGCACATGCCCGCTCCCGGTACCCCGAACGACCGCACCTTGGGGCGAGCGTAGCAACACCGTCAACGATCCCGCAGCGCATTGAGACAATCCCGATGTGTCACCCATCCGCCGAATGGTTCACGGCTTGGCGACGAAGATGTGTCCGGCGACATCCGCGGGCAGGTCGGCGGATCCGGCCTCGCCGCCCGTCACGCGCACGCCGTCGTCCGTGGAACGAAGGACCACTTCCTGATCCGGTTGCACCCCGGATTTGCGGAGCGTGAGCATGATGTCGGCGTCGGACTGCAACTGCTCGCTGATGCGTCGGACGGTGACGGTGGTGTCGCCGTTGCCCGCGACCTCGACCATGGGGACGATCGAGTCGTCGGTGAACGGCTCCGGCGCGTAGTCCTCCAGACCCAGTTCGTCCAGGCCGGGGATGGGGTTGCCGTGCGGGCACACCGAGGGGGCGTTGAGCAGGGTGACGAGCCGCTCCTCCACCGCCTCGGAGATGACGTGCTCCCAGCGGCAGGCCTCGATGTGGACGTCCTCCCAGGGGAGGCCGATGACGTCGACGAGCAGCCTCTCGGCGAGGCGGTGCTTGCGCATGACGTGGGTGGCCAGGCGGCGGCCCTCCGCCGTCATGACCAGATGACGGTCGTTCTCGACGCGCAGCAGACCGTCGCGCTCCATCCGGGCCACGGTCTGGCTCACCGTGGGGCCGCTCTGGTGCAGGCGCTCGGCGATCCGGGCCCGAAGCGGGACGATCCCCTCCTCTTCGAGCTCGAAGACCGTCCGGAGGTACATCTCCGTGGTGTCGATCAGCCCGTGTGCGGTCAAGTCTCCCCTCCCAAGGCTCTGTGCCCGTCGCGCGGTC
This sequence comes from Nocardiopsis sp. CNR-923, assembly GCF_001942255.1. Taxonomy (GTDB): domain Bacteria; phylum Actinomycetota; class Actinomycetes; order Streptosporangiales; family Streptosporangiaceae; genus Nocardiopsis. Next base: position 56,619 of record NZ_MKKC01000055.1, on the reverse strand, counting down.
ACGGTGGGCACGGCAGGTCTCTCACAACACAGGCCGGGGGTACGTGATTCCCAGAGGCCGAGTGGGGACCGGGACGTCCGCGCGACCGCGGGAGCGACCACCGATACCGCAAGCATATCGCGACGTCGACGACGCGATCCTCCGGTCTTACAGCGCGGACGCCTCGCCCTCGTCGCGGGTTCGGTCGGGACCCGGCGCTGGAGGGCGGTCCGCACCCCCTGCGCCGCGGACCCCGCCGATCGGGGGGCACGGGTACCGCTGGAGGGGGTTGGTTGTCGTGGGGCTCGGACGCGGCCCCGGCTCGACCCACGATATACCGAACGGGCGTACGAAGCGCTCCAGGCGGGGCGAGTCGCGGGGATGCGTGCGGGCCGGACACGGGACGCGGCGTGTCAGGGCGCGAGGCGCTCGACCCGCCACCCGCCGTCCCCGTCCGGCGTGTAGCGGAACCGGTCGTGCATGCGGTCGGCGCCGCCCTGCCAGAACTCCACCTCCTCGGGGACCAGCCGGTAGCCACCCCAGTAGGCCGGCCGGGGGATCTCCTCCTCAGCGGCCCACACGTCGTCGAACTCCCGGTAGAGGCGGTCGAGTTGGGCGCGGTCGGCCACCGGTTGGGACTGCCGCTCGCTCGCCCAGGCGCCGATCTGGGATCCGCGCGGCCGGGACGCGAAGTAGCGGTCGTTCTCGGCGTCCGACAGGCGGGTGACGCGGCCGGCGACGAGGACCTGGCGGCGGACGGCGTGCCAGGGGAAGACGGCGCTGGCGCGCGGGTCGGCGTCCAGGGCCCGCCCCTTGCGGGAGGTGAGGTTGGTGAAGAAGCGCAGCCCCCGGCGGTCGTAGCCCTTCATCAGGACGGTACGCGCGCGCGGCATGCCCGTGGGTTCGACCGAGGCGAGCACCATGGCGTTGGGCTCGGCCAGGTGGGAGGCGTAGGCCTCGTCGAACCACCTGTGGAACTGCGTCATGGGGTGGTCGGCCAGGTCGGCCCGGTGCAGGGGTTCACCCATGTACGGTTTCCGCAGTTCGGCAGGGTTTCGGTGGTCCACGATGTGTATCCTCTCGCGCCGCGGGCCGATCGCGCCACCCGCCCCACGACGCGTCGGCCGGACCCGGGGCTCGGCACGGGCGGCGTGTGAGTCCGCGTGCGTCCGTCACGGATGTTCACGCGGCCAACATGCGCCCTGACCGGCCGTGTCGAGGACCTCACCACTACCCTGGTGACCGTGACCGACGACATTCAGATTCCCTCGAACCTGCTGCCCTCCGACGGCCGTTTCGGCAGCGGCCCGTCCAAAGTCCGCCCGGAGCAACTGGAGGCGCTGGCCTCCTCCGGCGCCCGTTACATGGGCACCTCCCACCGCCAGAAGCCGGTGAAGTCCCTGGTGTCCCGGGTGCGCTCGGGTGTGAGCGAGCTCTTCTCCCTCCCCGAGGGGTACGAGGTCGTGCTCGGCAACGGCGGCACGACCGCCTTCTGGGACGTCGCGGCGCACGGTCTGCTCCGCTCGAAGTCGCAGCACCTGGCGTTCGGCGAGTTCTCCGGCAAGTTCGCGAAGGTCGCCCAGGGCGCTCCGTGGCTGGAGGAGCCCTCCGTCATCAGCACCGAACCGGGCAGCCACGGCGAGCCCGTCGCCGAGGCCGGTGTGGACGTGTACGCGCTCACGCACAACGAGACCTCCACGGGCGTGGCCGCACCGATCCGGCGGGTGGCGGGCGCCGACGAGGACGCGCTCGTGCTCGTGGACGCCACCAGCGGCGCCGGGGGCCTGCCGGTCGACATCGCCGAGACGGACGTGTACTACTTCGCGCCGCAGAAGAGCTTCGCCGCCGACGGCGGGCTGTGGATCGCGGTCATGTCGCCCAGGGCGCTGGCGCGTGTGGCGGAGATCGCGGCGGGCGGCCGGTACGTCCCGGAGTTCTTCTCGCTGACCACGGCGGTGGCCAACTCCCGCAAGGACCAGACCTACAACACCCCGGCCGTGGCCACGCTGCTGCTGCTCGCCGAGCAGCTGGAGTGGATGAACGCTCGGGGCGGTCTGGAGTGGACGGTGGCGCGCACGGCCGAGTCGTCGTCGATCCTCTACAACTGGGCCGAGAAGTCGCCGGTCGCCGAGCCCTTCGTCACCGACCCGGCCAAGCGGTCGCGGGTGGTCGGCACGATCGACTTCAGCGACGACGTGGACGCGGCGGCGGTCGCGAAGGTGCTGCGCGCCAACGGCGTGGTGGACACCGAGCCGTACCGCAAGCTCGGCCGCAACCAGCTGCGGGTCGCCATGTTCCCGGCGGTGGAGCCGGGCGACGTCCAGGCGCTCACCGAGTGCGTGGACTTCGTGCTGTCCCGGCTGTCCTGACGGATGTCGGGTGGCGGGGCCGGTCCGCCGCCCGGCGGGTCCGGCCCCGCCGGGCGCCGGGAGGCGCCCGGCGCGGACGGGTGGCGGCCTCGGGGAGAATGGTTCCTCCGACCCCTCCCGCGGGTCGGCCGTGATCCCCCGAGGACTCTGTCGTCTACTCCGCTTCCCAGGACGGTTCGGCTGTGCGCAGGAACAAGAAGGAACTCCCGATCAAGATCATCTCGCACCGGGGGGCGTCGGGCCACCGCCCGGAGCACACCCTGGCCTCCTACGAGCTGGGGGCACGGCACGGGGGCGACTTCATCGAGATGGACCTGGTCGCCACGATGGACGGCGCGCTGATCTGCCGCCACGAGCAGGAGATCGGCCGGACCACGGACGTGGCCGAGCGGCCGGAGTTCGCCGACCGGCGCACCAGGCGGACGATCGACGGGCACGAGGTCGAGGGGTTCTTCGCCCAGGACTTCACCCTGGCCGAGATCAGGACCCTGCGCGCGGTGGAGCGGCTCCAGGACGTGCGAGCGATGAACGCGATGATGGACGGGACCTACGGGATCCCGACCCTGGACGAGGTCGTCAAGCTCGCGTTCGCGCTCACCGAGGAGCTGAGGCGGCCGATCGGGATCTACCCGGAGACCAAGCACCCCTCCTACCACGTGTCCCAGGGCCTGGAGCTGGAGCCGACCCTGATCGCGGCCCTGCGCGAGGCGGGGCTGACCGGACCTGAGCCGAGGGTCCCGGTGTTCCTCCAGTCCTTCGAGGCGGAGAGCCTGCGCAAGCTCGCCGAGACGGAACTCCCCCTCGTCTACCTCATGGGCTCCGAGGAGCACTGGCTGCGCCACACCACCCCGGACGGCTTGGCGGAGGTCGCCGCCTTCGCGCACGCCATCGGACCGCACAAGGGCCTCGTGATCCCGACCACCGAGGACGGCGGGCTGGGTGAGCCCACCGATCTCGTGGAGAACGCGCACGAGGCGGGCCTGCTGGTGCACCCCTACACGTTCCGCAGCGAGAACAGCTTCCTCCCCGAGCAGCTGCGCTCGGACGGCGAACCGGGCGACTACGGGGGCTTCGCCGCCGAGTACGAGGCGTTCTTCGAGGCCGGCGTGGACGGGGTGTTCACCGACTTCTCCCGCCACGCCTTCCTCGTCCGCGAGCACTTCCTCACTCACGAGGCGTAGCCCCGCACGTCACTGGACGTCGAACTCGTTGCCCTCGGGGTCGAGCATGGTGACGTGCGAGGCGCCGGGCTCCTCGACCGTGCGCACGACCGTCGCGCCGAGTGCCTCCAGGGCCTTCACGGTCTCGGCGCGCCGGTCGTGGCCCACGCGCAGATCGAGGTGGAGGCGGTTCTTCACCGTCTTGCCCTCGGGCACGCGCTGGAAGAGCAGGCGTCGGTCCAGTCCGATCCCGGTGTCCTCCTGCACGGGGTCGTCCGGGTGGCGGATCGCGGCGACGGTGACGAACGCCCTGCGCCCGTCCACGACGGTGTAGTCGTCCTTCCCGACCAGTCCCTGGTCCACCAGGCGTCCGATGAGGGCGTCGTTGTCCTCGGGCTCGTACTCCAGCGCCGTCGCCCAGAACCGGGAGAGCGCGATGGGTTCGGCGCAGTCCACGACGAGTTGTACGTTCACGGCCATCGGTGATCCCCTCGACCTCCGGGGGCTGGTCACCCCCTGCGGATTCCAGTTATACTGGTTACATGATGACGAGCGCAACGGGCATGCCGATGCACCCCGCGGACGGAGCGAGCTTCTTGTTCGACCCGGGGGCGCTGTGCCTGGAACTGCTGACCACGGGCGGGCCCGACGAGCTGGCCCGTTGGGAGGTCCTGCACGCGCCCGGCGACCTGGCCGCGTGGGCGCGGGTGTCGCGGCTGCGTCTGGAGGACGTGCGCGCGTCGGAGGCACACGTGACCGACGCGCGCCGCCTGCGCGACGCCGTCCTGCGGGTGACGCGCGCGGCGGCCCGGGGCCGGACGTTCCCCGAGGAGGACGTGGCCGAGATCAACCGGTGCGCGGCGGAGCCGCCTCTGGTCCCGGTGATGGACGCTGCCGGAACCGCGTCCTGGGCCGCGCCCGCCGACGCGCCGCGGGTGCTGTCCACCGTGGCGCGCGACGCCGTCGACCTGTTCACGGGACCCCATGTCGAGCGCGTCCGCGAGTGCGCGGCGCACGACTGCCTGCTGCTCTTCGCCGACACCTCGCGCCCGGGTCGGCGGCGTTGGTGCTCGATGGAGCGCTGCGGGAACCGCGCGAAGGTGAGGGCGCTGCGCGCCCGCCGTGAGAGCCGAAGGTGAGCGGACGCCGTGGCAGAGGTCGGACTGACCCGGGACGCCGGATACCAGATCGGCGTGTCCCGCACCCTGCCGCTGCCCGCCGAGCGGGTCTGGCGGTTCCTGACGGGCGAGGAGGGACTGGCGCTGTGGCTGGGGCCCTCGCCCGCGATCGAGCTGCGGCGGGGAGGCGTGTACGGCACGGCGGACGGATCCGAGGGGGAGGTCCGCGGATTCGGCGACGGCGCACGCGGACCCGCCGCTACCCCCTGCGGGCGAGCAGGACGATCCCGCCCACGGCCAGCGCGGCGACCACGACCCCGCCCAGGATGAACGGCAGCGCGCCTCCCCCGGCGGTGTCCGCCTCACTCTCCCCGCTCGCCTCCGCCGACCGCTCCGGTTCCTCCTCGGCGGATTCGCCGGACAGGTGCCTCTCCTCCAGTGGCACCCGCCAGACGGGGGCGTTCACCCCCTCCGTCCCGGCCATGAGCGCGGTCCCGTCCGGGGTGAAGGCGATCGACTCCCCCTGGTCGGACTCGGGCAGCTCGATCGACCCCAGGGAGGCGCCGGGCACGCCCTCGGTGGCGTCGTAGACGGTGACCCCCCAGTAGGTGCGGATCACGTAGCGACCGCCGTCTGGCGAGAAGGCCGCGTCGGTGGCGAACAGCGGAGCCGAGTCGATCCGCTCCAGGGTGTTCACACCCGCCGGGTCGAGCTCCTCGGGCGCCGCGTACACGCCGCCGGAGAACTCCTTGGACACCACGTACAGGCGGCCGTCGCGGGGGTCGACCATCATCGCCTCCGCGTCGCGCCCGCCGTCGGCGTAGGCGAGGGTGATGTCCTCGGGTTCGACGGTGGCGTCGGCCAGCGCCGCGGGTTCGGGGAACCGGTAGACCGAGACGTCCGGCCAGCTGCCGCCGAAGTTGTCGCCGACGTCGCCCACCAGGACCCGTGGGGTACCGTCCGCGCCCTCCGTGACGGTGATCGCCTCCCAGTCGCGCAGCGGCACGGCCAGGGTGATCGTCGCGAGGGTCGCTCCGCTCTCGTCCACCGCGTACACCTCGGGCGCGATCGGACCGCTGTCGTTGTGCGTCCACCACACGCCCTCGTGCAGCAGGAGGGTGCGATGCCGCTCGACTCGGCGATCCTCGGGTCCTGGAGAGTGAACGCGGTCTCCGACCCCTCCGGTCCCTCGCCTCCGCGCGGGTAGTCCAGGCCACCGGTGCCGTCGTCGTCCGGTTCGGCCGTCGAGGCGGCGGCCGGGACGGCGGAGGCGCGACGAGGAGGGCGGCCACGGCGAGTGCGAGCGGTCGTGTCATGGTCGCCATCCTGCCAGGGCGATCCGGCCCCGGTGCTTGCACCCGCTGGGGAACGGGCACATTCGGCATACGGAGCGCCGTGAGGAGAGCCAGATGAGGATCGTCGCCTGTCTCAACGGAGACCGCCGTCCTGGCGCGCATCCCGCCCTGCCCGTGTCCGTCGACCAGCTCGTCGCGGACGCGCACGCCGTGGTGGAGGCGGGTGCGACCGCGATCCACGTGCACCCGCGCGACCCAGGCGGCGCCGAGTCGCTCGAACCGCAGGTGATCGCGCCCCTGATGGAGAGGCTGCGCGCCGACGGGCCCGAGGTTCCCGTGTCGCTCACCACCTCCCTGTCCGCCGAGTCCGACCCCTGGCGCCGGTACGACCTGGTGCAGAGATGGGCGTCGTCCGCTCTGCCCGACTCGGTGACGGTGAACCTCCACGAGGCGGGTTCGGTCGACCTCGTGCACCTGTTGGACGACCGCCGGGTCGCGGTGGAGGCCGGGGTGTGGACGGTGGAGGCGGCACGCATCCTGGTCGCGACGGGGATCCCGGCGGCGGCGGTCCTGGTCGAGCCGACCCAGGTCACGGTGGCGGACGCGCGCGCGAACGCGACGCGGTGATCTCGCTCCTGGACCGGGCCCGGGTGAGGACGCCCCGGATGCTGCACGGTTCGGACGCGACCGCATGGCCGATGCTGGAGGACGCGGTCGATGCCGGTTACGACGTCCGGATCGGGCTGGAGGACACGATGCGGTTGCCGGACGGCACGGAGGCCCACGACAACGCGGCGCTCGTGGCGCACGCGGCGGGGCTGGTCTCCACCGGGACGTGAGTGGCGCCACCCGGGGTCCGGCTCAGCCGAGGAGCGCTCCGAGCACCACGATGAGCATGATCGAACCGAGCACCACGGGCAGCAGCCAGCGCTGCTTGCGGTTGTTGGTGAGCATGCTCATGGCGTGTCCAGCTCCGGGGGTCGCTCCGAATCGGCTTCCCAGCCTAACGCCCAGGTCTGGACGGTTCGGTAGTGGTCGGCCGAACCGGGACGACTCTCGATGAGGTGCGCGTACCGCGCCCACCAGCGGTTTCCCCGCAGGTCTCCGAGGGCTTCGACGACCTCGGCGAGGTCGCTGGGCGGACGGCTGCGGGCGACCGTGACATGCGGCACGTAGGGTCTGCGCTCCACGTGGATCCTCGCGGCTCGGGCGGCCGACCGCATGCCGTGGGCGAGGGAGTCCAGGGCGTCGAGGTCCCCCGTGACACCCGCCCACAGCACCGACGAACGCCTGCCCCTCGGCGGGAAGCGGCCCCAGCCCTCCAGGGCGAGCGACAGGGGCCGGTGGGCGCGCGCGATCCCACCGATCGCCTCCGTGAGCAGCGGCAGGCGCTCGTCCGCCACCTCGCCCAGGAAGACGAGGGTGAGGTGCCAGCCGTCGCCGCGGGTCCAGCGCAGGGGTGGTCCGTGCGAGCGCCCCCGGTCGACGGCCTCGCCCAGCCCGCGCAGGACCTCGGTCGAAGGGTTGAGCGCGACGAAGAGTCTCATACCGTCCTCCTTCCCCGTGGCCGTCCCTGGCAGGCGACGGCCGGGTCACACCCGGGCGCCGGTCTCCCGCGCGGGGCGCCGGCACGGAGCCGCGCCGTCCCCGCTCGGCGGCGACGCGGTCGCCCCGGCCCCTGCGGGCTCCTCGGTCTCGTCCGCCCCCGCCGCCGCTCCGTCCTCGGTCTCCTCCCCGGCCCCCGTGGCCGTTTCGGCCCGCACGACCGCTTCCCGCTCCAGTGCCCGTGCGGTCTCCGCCGTCCCGGCCGCCTCAGCCACCACCGAGTGCTCGACCGCCGCGTCGGTCTGCCCGGCTCCGACGGCGGCTCCTGACTGCTCGGACTCGGGCCGCACCTCGGTCTCCTCCGTCACGTGCGGACCCTCCGGGCCCGAAATCCTCCCGGTCACCAGGTCCCACGGGCCCACGCCCCTGGCCCGAGCCAGCAGCGCGCCCAGCGTGGACACGACCGCGATCGTCACCAGGCCGCCCGCGGCCAGGCTGGCGCGCGGGCCGAACGCGTCGGCGAGCAGACCGACCACGGGCGCGCCGATCGGCGCCACACCCATGAACACCAGCATGAACATGCTCATCACCCGACCGCGCATCCGGGGGTCGACGCTCAGCTGGAACGTGGCGTTGAGCGTGGTCACGTAGGTCATGAAGACGATGCCCATCGGCACGAGCACCACCACGAACGAGACATAGCCCGGCATGGCGCCCGCCACCACCTGCGACACCCCGAACCCCAGGGATCCAAGCAGCACCAGGCTCAGCCTCGGCCGCTCCCGGCGGGCGGCGAGCAGCGCGCCCGCCAGCGCCCCGACCGCCAGGGCCGCCGCGGCCACGCCGAAGGCGGCGGCGCCCGTCTCGAACACGTTGTTCACCATCAGGGCGATCTGGTTCTGCACGTTGGCCCCGAAGAACTGCACGCACGCGGCCAGCACGAGCAGCAGCACGAGGTCCCGCCTGCCGCTGACGTAGCGCAGGCCCTCGCGGATCCGCCCCTTGCCGCCGGGCACGGGGTCGGCCCTGTGGAGCTCGCCGGTGCGGATCATCAGCAGCGCGACGATCGTGAAGCCGAACGACAGCCCGTTGACCATGAACACCGGCCCGCTGCCGATCCACGCGATGAGCAGTCCCGCGATCGCGGGGCCGGTGACCCGGCCGAGTTGGAAGCTGGCGCTGTTGAGCGCGATGGCGTTGCTCAGGCGCTCCCGGTCGACCATCTCGGGGACGAACGCCTGGCGGCCCGGGTTGTCCAGCACGGTGATCAGTCCGAGCGCGAAGGCGAACAGGTAGACGTGCCACACCTGGGCGGCGCCCACCGTGGCGAGCACGCCCAGCGCGACGGCCAGCAGGCCCATGGAGCCCTGGGTGAGGACCAGCATCCGCCGTTTGTCCACGCGGTCCACGAGCGCCCCGCCCCACAGACCGAACAGGAGCATCGGCAGGAACTGGAGCGCCGTGGTCATGCCCAGTGCGATGCCGCTGCCACCGCTGAGTTGCAGGACCAGCCAGTCCTGGGCGATGCGCTGCATCCAGGTGCCGGGGTTGGACATGAGCTGGCCGAGCGCGTACAGGCGGTAGTTGCGCACGGCCAGGGATCGGAACATCGCCAGACGCGGCATCAGCCCCTCACCGCCCGTCCGGGCTCGTGGCGCGGGGGCGCGCCGGTCGGGAGGAAGACGGCTCCACGTAAGCGTAAACGCGTTGACTCATCAGTGGAGACAACGCCGTTCACGACCGCGGGCATTCCCGTCACGGGAACGCGGCCCGGATCACCGGATGAGGGCGTAGATCGGAACCTCCGCGAAGTGGATGAGGAAAACCACCGAGATGACCCACAGCAGCGGGTGCACCTGGTTGGCCTTGCCCTGCACCAGGCGGACGAACGCGTATCCGAGCAGCCCGAACCCGATGCCGTTGGCGATGGAGTAGGTGAACGGCATCATGATGATCGCCAGGAACGCCCCGATGCCCAGCGCCGGGTCCCGGAAGTCGATGTTGACCACCTGGGTCATCATCATGAAGCCGACCAGCACCAGCACGGGGGTGGCCGCCTCGAACGGCACCAGGCTCACGAGCGGGGTGAAGAAGGTGGCCAGCAGCATCAGGCCGCCGGTGACGATCGGCGCGACACCGGTCCGGGCGCCCTCGCCGACGCCCGCCGCCGACTCGGCGTAGACGGTGCTCACCGACGCCGAGCCGACTCCGCCGAGGACCGTGCCGAGGGCGTCGGCGACGAGGACGCCGCGCGTGTTCTCCATGTTGCCGTCATCGTCGACCAGCCCCGCCTCGTAGGCGACACCGACCATGGTGCCCATGGTGTCGAAGAAGTCGGCGAGCAGCAGGGTGAAGACGAGCATCAGCACCGTGGCGAAGCCGATCTCCTTCCACCGCGCGAGGACGTCGCCGCCGCCCTCGGTGAAGAGGCCGATGAGGCTGAGGTCCGGCAGGGCCACGAGGTCGCCGACCCCGGTGGGCAGGCTCGGGACGGTCAGGCTCCAGCCGAGGCCGTCCGCCTCGCCGTTGCCGAGCACGGTCTCCACGAGGATCGCGACGACGGTCGCCAGGACGATGCCGATGAGCAGCGCGCCCCTCACCTTGCGGACGTACAGCGCGACGCTCACGAGCAGGCCCAGCACGAAGACCACGATCGGCCAGCCGTTGAGCCCCCCGTCGCCCAGCTGGACCGGAGTCCCCTCGCCCGCCTGGACGAACCCGGCGTTGACCAGGCCGATGAGCGCGAGGAACAGACCCACGCCGACCGCGATCGCGGTCTTGATCCCCGGAGGGATCGCGGCGAAGACGGCGGTCCGGAACCCGGTGACCACGAGGACGAGCAGCAGGACGCCCTCGATGATGACCAGCAGGAAGACGTCGGCCCACGGCATGAGCGGGGCGAGCCCGTAGGCGATGACCGCGTTGAGGCCCATCCCAGCCGCGATGGCGAACGGGTAGCGGCTGACGATGCCCATGAGCAGGCAGGAGATCGCCGCGACCAGGGCGGTGACGGCGGCGACCTGGGGAATGCCCAGGGTCTGGCCGTCGACGTCCTCGGCGGTGCCGATGATCAGCGGGTTGAGGACGACGATGTAGGCCATGGCGAAGAAGGTCGCCAGGCCGCCGCGGATCTCGGTCGAGAGGTTCGAGCCGCGTTCGGTGAGGTGGAAGAAGCGGTCCAGGAAGCCCGAGGGGGCCCTGGGCGGCATGGAGGGGGATGTGCGTGGAGTCTTCACGTCAGCCTGACCTGGTCGCGTTACGGGACAACGAGGATTCTGAGCCAGGTTAGTTGCATCTTTGCACAACAGATGTCACATCTGGCACTCGCGTTTCATAGAAAACGCCATATGACAGGATGATCGGCTGTGGGAATGTGACCGAGCGCACCGTGGCCCCCGCCCCTGACCGAACGCGGCGCACCCGCCCGAAGCGGAGGGGCGCCGCCAGCCGCTAGCCTGGGCACGTGCGCACACCCCGCCAGCCCGACCCCGACGTCCACGAGAGCGACTACCGCGTCCCCGCCGGCCTCGGCACTCTGGCGTGGACGGCCGCGCTCATCGTCCTCGTCTTCCTGGGTGACGGTCTCCCCGACGCCGAACGGTGGTGGATCGGCGTCTGCGTGACCGGGATCGTCCTGGGCGTGTTCGGATTCCTCTACATCCCGCGGCTCCTGCGCAAGCGCGCCGAGGCCGCCGAACGCGCGCTCACCGCCACCGACGGCGACTCCGCCGACCCCTCCTGAACCACCCCGCCGGCCAGCGCGCCACCCTTCCGTCTGACCGATAATGGGCGGGTGTCTGAGACAGAATTCCCCCGAGCGCTCGCCGACCGCCTCCGAGGCATCCTCATCGACGCCGACTACACGGTGTCCGGCGTCCGCGACCGGCTCGGCGACGCAGCGGCACGGGCGCTCGCCCGCGAGGAACCGGTGCCGGCGTTGCGCGCCACCGGCGGGGACGAACGCCTCGGACTGCTGCTGCGGCTGTGGTGGCTCCAGGCGGCCATCCCCGAGCGCGCCGCCCGCGCCATCCTGCCCGTCGACGAGCTGGCCGCGGCCGGGCTCGTCACCGTCGACCCCGACGCCCCCGGCGGCCCCGCCGTGCGTTCCCTCGTCCACCTCGGCCCGTGGGAGCTGGAGGAGGGCCGTCCGGGGTTCGTCGTCTCCGACCCCAAGGTCCGCCCTGGCGCCGGGACCGTGCCCCGGCCCGACCACGTGGTGGGTGCCGGGGGCGCGTCGGCGACGCTCTCCCAGCTCATCGTGGACGGCCCGGTCGACCGCGCCCTGGACCTGGGCACGGGATGCGGTGTGCAGGCGCTGCACCTGGCCTCCCGCGCCCGCGAGGTGGTCGCCACCGACCTCAACCCGCGCGCGGTGCGCCTGGCCGGGATCAGCCTGGCGCTGTCCGGCGTCACCGGCGCCCGCCTGGAGCAGGGCTCGATGTTCGACCCGGTCGCGGGCGAGCGCTTCGACCTGATCGTCTCCAACCCGCCGTTCGTCATCACCCCCGAGTCCGCCCGGTTCACCTACCGCGAGTCCGACCTGCCCGGCGACACCGTCTGCGCCGAGCTGGTCCGACACGCTCCCGAGCACCTGACCGACGGCGGCTGGTGCCAGATCCTCGCCAACTGGACGCACTCGGACGGCGACGACTGGGAGGACCGGGTCGGCGGCTGGGTGACCGGCACCGGGTGTTCGGGCTGGGTGGTCCAGCGGGACGTCCAGGACCCAGCGGAGTACGTGGAGCTGTGGCTGCGCGACTCCTGCGAGCACGGCACGCCCGAGTACACGCGTCGCTACGACGCCTGGCTGGACTACTTCGAGCGCGAGGGCATCAAGGGGATCGGCTTCGGCTGGATCTGCCTGCGCAACGACGTCGCGCAGGACGCCACCGTGCGGGTGGAGGAGCTGCGGCACGAGATCGAGCGGCCAGTCGGCCCGTACCTGCCGGACGTGGTGGACGGCGCGATGACCGCGCACCGGCTCACCGACGCCGCGCTGCTCTCCGCACACGTGGCCCTCGCCCCGAACGTGGTGGAGGAGCGCGTGGGCCGACCTGGTGCCCCGGACCCCGAGAAGATCGTCCTGCGCCAGCGCGGCGGTGCGCACCGGGTCGCGCGCATCGGCACGGTCGAGGCCGCGCTGGCCGGGGTGTGCGACGGCACGATGCCCGTCGGCCCCCTCCTGGACGTGATCGCCGAGCTGATGGGCGAGGACCCCGAGGTCATCCGCGAGCGCACCCCCAGCGCCCTGCGCACCCTGATCTCGGAGGGCTTCTTCCGGGTCGCCCGTTAGGGCGTTCCCCGTGGCTGCCGCCCGTCGCGAGCGGCGCATCCGGCGCGGCCCTGCCCCGTCCGCGCCCCGGCGGGGCCCGAACGCGGCCCGATCAGGTCTGGTCTCCCCCACCCGCGTAGGCGGCGATGGTCCGCCCCGCGGCCGCCTCGGCCGTCGCCGCGTCGGTCCCCGAGGCGACATGCGCCGCGCACCAGGCACGCCCGCTCAGCTCGGTGAACCTGCGCGCCTGCGCCGACCGCGCCCACTCCGAGGCCTCCGGGGGCTCCTGGCCGCCCTGCTCCAGATGCAGGGCGAGGCCGAGGAAGCCCATGTCCCACCCGATCCCGACGGCGCCGGGTCCGTACTCGGTCCAGTGCTCGCCGAGCCGCGCGGAGTGCGACAGTTCGAGCCGGGTACGCGACGCGGACTCGGGGACGAACCGCACCTCGATCTCGCTGTACTCCCCACCGAACTCCCAGCTGGCGCGGAAGGAACGCGGCGGGTCGCAGTCCAACACCCGACCATGCGCGTTCCCCTCCAACCGGTAGGAACCGCCCTGGCGCAGGTCGCCGGTGACCGGCAGGAACCAGCGCGCGAGGCGCTCGGCGTCGGTGCAGGCCTCCCAGAGGTCCGCCGGGGTCGTGTCGAAGCTCCTGGCCACGACCACCGCGCCCTCGCGTCCGCCCTCGACATCCCTCGTGCCCACCGCCCGGCTGACCGATTCGATCTGCGCGTCGACGTCCATCGGGTCCCCCTCGTGGTCGATCCGTCGCTGGTCGGTGTGCCCACGGCCCACGGAGCTCACGCCCACGCGGTACCTTCGGCGCATGGCCCGAATCACCGAACTCGTCCACTACCCCGTCAAGGGCTGCGCCGGCACCGCCGTGACCAGCGCGCGGATGACGCCCGCCGGAATCGCGCACGACCGCGCGTTCATGGTGGTCGGCCCCGGGGGAGCCTTCCGCAGCCAACGCGTCGACCCGCGCATGGCGCTCGTGCGGGCGGGCGTCGACGCCGGCGGCGCGAGCCTGAGCCTGAGTCGGGACGGGCTCGAACCCCTCAACCTCAAGATCGACGCCGAGGGCCCGCGGGTCGACGTGACCCTGCACAAACAGCCCTTCGTCGGCGTCGACCAGGGCGACGAGGCGGCCGCGTGGCTGTCCGAGGCGCTCGGATCGGACAGCCGCCTCGTGCGGGTACCCGACGACCACGACCGCAGGACCGGTGGCCTGACCCCCGGGACCAGCGGGTTCGCGGACAGCACCGCCGTGCTCGTGGCCTCGCTGGCCTCCCTCGACCTGCTCAACGAGCGCGTCCTCGCCCGCGGTGGCGAGGCCGTCCCGATGAACCGCTTCCGCCCCAACGTCGTCGTCTCCGGCTGGTCGGAACCGCACACCGAGGACCGTGTCCGCACCGTACGCCTGGGTGACGCGGAACTGGGCTACGCCAAGGTCTGTGTCCGCTGCGCGGTCACCACCGTGGCCCAGGAGCGCGGCGAGAAGGGCGGGCCCGAGCCCCTGCGGACGCTCGCGGGCTACCGCAGGGCCGACTCGGGCGGTGTGGCCTTCGGCGCCAAGTTCGCGGTCACGCGCCCCGGCACGCTGTCCGTGGGCGACCAGGTCGACGTCACGGCCTGGGGCGACCGGGAGGAGGGCCTGGGCGAGCGGCTCGCCGCGGCGCTGACCTGACCGCCTCGCGCCGAGCCGGGTCGCCCTCAGTCCAGGTCGGACTCGGCGAGCAGGGTCGCGGCCGCGGACGGGTCGCGGAGCACCGCCGACACCACGTGGCGGCGGTCCCACTGCCCCGAACGCCAGCACAGCGCTCGGGCCAGCCCGTCGGTGGTGGCGGCGTGCACCGATCCGTCGCCCACGTACCACTCCACCTCGACGCCGTCCACGGTGAGCGTCTGGTGGTGCAGGTAGGTGCGGTCGGGCTCGCCGTCGGGGTCGAGGAACAGCTCGGCCTCCCCCGGCACCTGGCGGATCTCCCCGCCCGACCCGACCTTGCCGTCGACGGTCTCGCTCGCCAGGTCCAGGTCGAGCACGTCCGCCAGCGCCTCGGCGGCGTCGGCGGGCGCCAGCACCAGCGGGCGGTCGCCGAGCAGCGGCAGCAGGTCCGGTGAGTCCACGACCACGGTGTCCTCCGCGTCCGCGACGACGATCGCGCCGCCGCGCACCGCGCGCACGCGGCTCGGCGGGGTGACCAGATCGGCGTCCACCCCGGCGAGCGCGGTCCACACCCGCCGCAGCGCCGCCCGGTCCACGTGCCGCGCCGGGTCCGCCATCCTGGCCAGCAGGTCGTCCGGCCCGTCGGGGTCGGCCATCAGCTCGGCGAGGGTCGTCCGCACACCCAGGGCGTGGGCGAACTCCAGGTCGATCCCGGCGGGCACCTCGTCGTACAGCCCGACCAGCGCCGCCTCCGCGTCCTCCGTGCGCAGCTCCACCGGCGGGCGCCCGTCCAGGAGGGCACGCGTGCGCAGCCACCAGGCCGTGTAGGAGGGCACGTCGACCACGCGCCCGTCCGGCATCAGCACCCGGGCCGGTGCGGTGACCGCCTCGCGCAGCGGCATCCGCGCGAGCATCGCCAGCGCCGCGGGCCACCGGTCGTCGGCCACGTAGTCGAGGTCCGCCACACACACGAGCTCGGGCGCCACCGGCGGCAGTTCCGGGTCGCCGAGGCGCTCCAGCACCTCGTCCGCCCAGTCCTCCAACCCGTCCGGTCCGCCGTCGCCCGCCGCGCCGTCGAGGACGGACACCAGCTCCTCGCCGAGCGCGACCTCCTCGGCCCGGACCGCGGTCAGCTCCCAGAGGGCGCCGACGGCGCGCAGGGTCTCGGCGCCGTGCCGCTCGACGACGTCGGCGTGCACCGTCCCGAACGGCGCGTCGTCGACGAGCAGGTCCGCCAGGGGCGCGCCCGGCACGAGCAGTTCGGCGGCCACCGAGTAGCCGTCCTCGTCGTCGCGCAGCGCGAGGTCGGCGAGCCAGGGGGCGTCCGCGACGGACATCCCGGAGGCGGCCACCAGGTGCAGGACGGCCTCGGCGATGGGGTCGGGGTCCTCCGCCTCCAAAGAGTCGCGCACGGCGGCCTCGGTGAGGGGGTCGGACAGGACGGCGGCCGGACTGGCCTCCAGGGCGCCGAGGCGGCGCAGGAGCGGGCGCACGGCGTGCGGGTGGACCACCCGCACGCCCAGGGCGGACAGGGTGGCGGGGTCGAGTCGCTCCCCGCGCGCGGCGCCGACGTCGGCCCACTCCTCGGTGGGCAGCAGCAGGGAGCGCGGGCCGCGCACCAGGCGTCCGTCGGCGAGCGGGACCGGCAGGGCGCCCAGTTCGTCGAGGTCGGCGCCGCCGCTGCCCGCGTTCTCCAACGCCGCGTACAGGTCGGCCCACCACGCGGGCCCGCGTTCGGTGTCCCCGAGCAGGTCCGCGAGGTCGGCGAGCCCGACGCGGCGCACGCGCAGGGAGGCCAGTGCGGGGTGCCTCGGGTTCCACGCGCCGGGCAGCAGCCGCGGTGCGAGTTCGGCCAGCACGTCGACCAGCTCGCCCGCGCCGCCGGAGCCGCCGGTGTCGAGGAGCACGGCGTCGCGAGGGGCCACGGGGGAGCCCGCGGCGGTGGTGAGGAACGGGGTGTCCAGGAGCGGTTCGGCGAGGCGGGCGCGAAAGACCGCGTCGATCGCTCCGCCGCCCACGCGGGTGCCCGGGACGAGGTCGAGGGCGGCGCGGGCGTCGAAGCGGCGCAGCAGAGCGCAGTAGGCGCGGGCGGCCTCCACCAGCAGCAGGTCGGTGGCGGCGCCCGGTTGGACGGCACGCCGGTCGGTGCTGAGCGGGAAGGTGCCGATGAGGACGGCGGGGAGGTCGAGTTCGGTGTCGGTGGGCGTGGGCGCGTGCACGACGGGTTCGACGTCGGTGGGCAGGGTCGCCACGAGGCCGTCCTCGTCGACCGGCACCGCCCAGGTCAGCGACCACTCCGTGCGGCTGCGCTCCTCCACCGGGCGGTCGGTGAGCAGGGCGGGGTCGAAGGCGCCCGACCGCGACAGCACCCGCCAGTGCGTCAGCCGGGTGCCGTCGGCGTCGCGCAGCGTGGTGACCGGACCGGACGGGTCGGCGTCGTCGCGGGTGAGGACGCGCTCGGCGCCGTCGACGGTCACCCGGACCTCGGAGAGCCCGGGCAGGGCCAACAGCAGCGCCTCGCCCGAGGCCTCCAGGAGGGCGCGCACGCGGGCGCGCGCGGCCCCGTCGCGCAGGACGAGCGCGACGACGGTGTCGTAGTCCCCGGCGCGACCGGCTCGGCCGGGAAGGGCAGCCGCAGCATCGGCACGTGGCCGGAGCGGTGCTGGACCTCCGCGGACAGGCCGCCGTGGGTCTCCTCGTCGGCCAGGAGCGCGGCGACGGCCGCCCCGGCGCGCTCGGCGCTGAAGCGGACGGCGGAGCCGCCGGAGGAGACGGTGACGTCGTCGCTGATCGCGGCGACCGCGGAGAACCCCACCCCGAAGCGGCCCGCCGTGCCGCGTTCGCCGCGCTTGGTGGAGGCGCGCAGGGTCGAGAGGGACTCAACGCCCTCGGCGGTCAGGCGGGCGCCGGAGTTGGCGGCGGTGAACCGGTCCCCTTCCAGCGTCAGGGCCAACCGGCCGGGGACGTCGGCGCGGCGGGCGGCGTCGGCGGCGTTCTGGGCCAGCTCGACGACGACGCGGTCGCGGTAGCCGCCGAGCGCGAAGTCCTCCTCGGCGTTGGCGTCCTCGCGGAACCGGGCGGGTGCGTCGGCCCACGCCGCGAGCACGCGCCGGCGCAGTTCGGCGGTGTTGAAGGGATCGGCCGCCGAAGCGGTCACCGACTCGGCCATCGTGGGTTCCTCCTGCGGTGCGGACCGGCTCGGCGCGACGCGCCCGCGGATCGCACGCGGACGGCAGAACGACCTTAGGCCATGCCCGCCCGGCGCACACTCCGGTACGCGCCGAACGCGACGAGTGCGGACGGGGCGTGGCCGCCGACGCCCGGACGCAGAAGGCGGGCAGGCCTCAGGAGTCGGCGGAGACGAGCTCCAGCTCGGCCGTGTCCTCGAAGGTGATGTGGTCGTAGCCGACCTCGTCGACGACCGGGGCGACCTTCTCGCCGCGCTCGGCCGGGTGGCGCACCTCGGAGTGCGCGCCGCAGCCGTGGTCGAGCGAGACGACCTTGCCGTCGTCCGGGGCGAACTCGTTCGTGCACACGCCGAACATCTGGCGCAGCTCGCCCGCGAGCGGCGTCAGGAAGCCGCAGGTGGCGCAGCGGGCGGGCGCGGCGGTCGCGATGGGGCTGTGCGGACCGCCCTCGCCGTTGTACCAACGCTCGGCGGCCTGCTCGCGGCCGGTCTCGGACAGCACCTGGCGGCGGCCCAGGCCCATCTCCCACAGCATCTGCCGGTCGGCGCCCTCCTCGTCCAACTCGCCCTCGGGCACCTGCGCGAAGCCGGGGACGAGGCGCTCGTCGTCCTCGTCCGTGGGCAGCAGGTCGCCCACGCCGAGGTCGCCGGGGCGCAGCCGCTCCTTCCAGGGAACCCATTCGGGCGCGACGAGGGCGCCGTCGCCGGGCAGCAGCACGACCTCGTTGACCGTGACCGTCTTGGCGCGCGAGGCGCGGACCACGGTCACCGCGTAGTTCCACCCCGGGTAGGCGGGGTCCAGGCAGGTGAAGTAGTGGGTGACCAGGCGGGTGTCCTCGACCTGGGGGGTGCGGTGCTCTCCGACCCACTCGGGCCGCCCGACCTCGGCGGCCACCGAGCGGGCCAGGTCCACCGCCTCGACACAGGCCTTGTCCGGTACAGGAGAACGTCGAGAAGGGCTCACGTTCCCCATTCTCACTGATCGCGCGCACCGATTTGACCATGCCGACGGTCAAGGTTCGCCCGACTCCTCCCCCGGATCGGGTCTTCTCGCCCGGGGGAGGACGGTGCGGGGCGGCCGGCGCCGGCGCGAACCGGTCAGACGTCGAGGTCGTCCGCGACCACGCGCAGGACGGACGCGATCTTGGACGCGTCGCGGCGCTCGGGGTGTCGGCCCCGACGGTAGCCCTCCGACAATCCCTCCAAGAGCTTGATCAGGTCCTCCGTGATGACCACCATCTCGTCCGGCTTCTTTCGACGGGCCTTGGCGACCGAGTGCTGGCCGTCGAGGAGCTTCACCTGGAGCGCCTGCGCGCCCTTGCGCCCCTCGGCCACGCCGAACTCGACCCGCTGACCGGGCCGGAGGGACGTGGCGCCCGCGGGCAGGGAGGAGGAGTGCACGAACACCTCACCGCCGTCGTCACGGGTGAGAAAACCGAAACCCTTGTCTCCGTCGTACCACTTGACCTTGCCGGTGGGCACGTAGTGACCTCATGCTTTCACTGACGGGCGCCGCGGGACCGGACGACCGGGGAGCGTCCGTTTCCGCCCTCCCACCCGTTCCCTTGGCGCTCCTGGATTGCCGGGGACGAGGACCAAGGTACTGGGAGAGACCCTTCGGGCGCGAGGGCATATCTCACCCCCCGTGGCCGGGTGGACGCGCCCGGGCACGGCCCGTGCGGGCGGGCTTGCGCGGCCCTTCCGGGACACGGTGAGGCCCGGCCGACGGCGTGAATCCGTCACGGCTCGTCCGGGCCTCATGCGTCGGCGGTGGCCCACGCGCCGCTGAGCGCGGAGTGTGGGACGGAGCTCGGCGGGCGCGGGCCACGCGACCTGTGCGGTGCCCGGTCTGGACGCCGGGCCACCCGTGGGGACGCGACCGCCGCCCGTGCGGTCGCGTCGGCGTGGGGACAGGTCTACAGGAACCCGTGGGTTCGGACGGGCCGTCACAGGCGGGACGGAGAAGGCTATTCCGAGCGTTTGCCAAGCGATGACCCGCGTGCCCCGGGCTGGTCGGCCCCCACGGGGCGCGCCCCGGCCAGGGCCGAGCGCAGGGCCCTGGGATACAGGTACAGGAAGGTCGCAAGGCAGGCCAGCCCGAGCCCGATGACGCCGGTGGCGGGCAGGGACTCCTGGATGTACCGGTCGATGAACTTGGCCTCGCCGTTCCACAGGGCCATCGCGACCGCGCAGGACGCCAGCGGCAGTCCCACGCCGACCCACTTGTCGCGCGTGCTCCAGACCTGGCTGAGCACGATCAGCGCCGCGGCGAGCACCCACACGAACGCCAGGTCCCAGTGCCAGGGCACGGTCAGCAGCATGAGTCCGAGCGCGGCGGCCTCCGCCGGGTGCGCGCGGACCACGAGCACGACCCCGCGCACGGCCCCCGCGCGCCGTGCCTGGGGGGATCCACCGCTCTCCGGCCGGTCCCGTCCAGGAGCGACATGAGCCCCCGACTGGGCCCGCCGCGCCACGGCGGCGGCACGCGGTCGGCGTGCGCGGGCTTGGGCGGGATGAGCTCATCGTCCTCGATGTCGAGGTCGCGGCCCTCACACTCGCGGCGCACCAGGTCCCGCGGGGTGCCGAAGCAGCGCAGGACGTCGCGGACGCCGTCGGGCCCGGGGTCGCCCGCGGCCGCCCTGCGGGCGTCGATCCGTGCGCGGAGACCGGCCAGGTAGGCGGTGCGCTCCCTGGCGGTCATGCGACCGGACAGGATCAGGCCGACCTCGGAGAGATAGTCGAGTACCAGTTGTTCCGAGCGCTGGGACATGACCCCATATTGGCCCACAATGACCTGGCTTTTAACCCTGTTTCTTAGTTTCGGCCATCCGAGTGTGTCCGAATTCGGCCTTGCGACCCGTGACGAACGGTGCGGGGAGGCACACGCGCGATGCTTGAGGCCGACATCGCTTAGCGTGGACACGATGAGCGAGAACGCACAGCCCGACCCGCGCCGACCGGGGACGGAGAGCCACCGGGTGGCCTCCCCGGGTCGGCCCCCGACGTTCACGTCCTGGCTACGCGGCCGCTCGGACGACGACCTCACCGCCCTGCTGGCCGCGCGCCCCGACCTGGCCCAACCGGTCCCCGTCGACATCGGCGCGCTGGCCGCCCGCGCGACCAGCCGCAACGCCGTCCTGCGCGTGCTGGAACGGCTCGACCGCTTCGCGCTCCAGGTCCTGGAGTCGGTCGTGGCGCTCGGCGACGACCGGCTCCGCGAACCCGTGGGCGTCCCGCCCGCGGACCTGCCGCCGCGCTCGGCCTGACGCCCGCGCCCGACCCGGCTGACGATCCCCTGGTCCGGGCCCTCGACTCCCTGCACCGCCTGGCCCTGGTCTGGCCCGACCAGGGACGGTTGCGCCCGGTCCAGGTCCTGCGCGACCTGCTCCCCCACCCCGCCCGCCTCGGCCCGCCGGCACGCGCCCTCCTCTCCGCGCTCCCGCACGCGACGGTCAAGCGCCTCGCCGACGACCTCGCGCCCGACAGCACGGCCGCCACACCGGTCGAGACCCTCGCCACGCTCCTGGCCGACCCGGCACGGGTGACCGGGCTGGTCGCCCAGGTGGGCGACCAGTCGCGCAGGCTCCTCGACAGCATGACCTGGGGACCGCCCAACGGCACGGTGTCGGACGCCCGGCGCGAGGTCAGCCTGGCCACGGCCGCGTCCCCGGTCGAGAGCCTCGTCGCGCGCGCCTCCTCATCCCCACCGGGGAGGACACGCTGACGCTGCCGCGCGAGGTCGGGCTGGCGCTGCGTTCGGGGCCGCTGTTCCGCGAGGTCACCACCGACCCGCCGCCGTTCCAGGGCACGGAGAACCCCGGGGACGCCGTCACCCGGGCCGCCGCCGGTCAGGCGTTCACGGTGCTGCGCGCGATCGAGGAGCTGCTGGAGCGGTGGTCGCGGGACCCGGCCGCGGTCCTGCGCAACGGCGGGATGGGGGTCCGGGAACTGCGCCGCGCCGCCCAGACGATGGACACCGACGAGGCCGCCGCCGCCCTGCTCGTGGAGACCGCCCACGCGGCCGGTCTGATCGGGACCGACGACCGGGTCGCGGGCGAGTGGCTGCCCACCCGGGAGTACGACCTGTGGCGCGAGAGCCCTCCCGAGCACCGGTGGCTGCGGCTGGCGTCGGCCTGGCTGGACTCGGACCGTGTGGCCGCGCTCAGCGGGGCTCCGGACTCCGGCGGCCGGGTGCGCAACGTGCTCGGCCCCGATCTGGTCCGCCCGGCCGCTCCGCAGGCACGCCGGGACGTGCTCGGCGAGCTGGGCGGAGCGGCCCCGGGCTTCGCCCCGCTACCGGACTCCCTGGCAGCGCGCCTGGCGTGGCGCCGCCCCCGCCGCCAGTCCCCCGTGTACACCGAGCTCGTGCGGGCGGCTGCGGAGGAGGCCGCGGCGCTCGGGCTGACCGGCCGCGGGGCCCTGGCGGAGTACACACGACCGCTGCTGGACGGCGACGAGGACGCGGCCGCGCGCCTGCTGGCCGCCGAACTGCCGCGCCCTCTGGACCACGTCCTGCTCCAGGGGGACATGACGGCGATCGCGCCGGGGCCGCTGGTGACGGAGCTGGCGCGCGAACTCGCGCTGGTGGCCGACGTGGAGTCGACCGGCGGAGCCACGGTGTACCGGTTCACGGAGGGCTCCGTGCGGCGGGCGCTGGACGCGGGCCGTGGGGTCGCCGACATCACCGCGCTGCTCGAAAGGCACTCGCGCACTCCCATGCCCCAGGCGTTGCGGTACCTGGTGTCGGACGTGGGCCGCCGCCACGGACGGCTGCGCGCGGGATCGGCCGCCAGCTACCTGCGGTGCGACGAACCGGCGGTGCTGGAGGAACTGGTCGCCGACCGCCGGGTGGACGAACTCGGCCTGACCCGCCTGGCTCCCACGGTGGTGGCGAGCCGAGTGAACCGGCCGACGCTGGTGGAACGGTTGCGGCAGCTGGGGTACCACCCGGTGGCCGAGAGAGGCGACGGCAGCATGCGGTTGAGCCGGCCGGAGGTCCGGCGGGCCGAACCGGTGGACGTGCCGCCCCCGACCGAGGCGGGGTCGCCCGCCGATCTCGCGCGGGCCGCGGTCCGGGCCGTGCGAGCGGGGGACGAGGCGGCCACGGCGGCGCGGCGGCCCGTCCCGCTGCCGGAGGACGGGCCGCCGGGTTCGCGCGCCAAAGCGGCGATGGAGGCGCTGGCGCACGCGGCCGAGGAGGGGCGGCGGGTGTGGATCGGGTACACGGACACGGACGGGCGGCAGGTGAGCCGGATCGTCGAACCGTCGAGCGTCGACGGGGGCTTCCTGACCGCCTACGACACGACCCGCGCCGCGGTGCACCGGTTCGCCGTGCACCGCGTCACCGCCGTCGCCGAACTGGAGAGGACCGAGGACTAGGGCCGGATCCTCGGAACGGTCACCCGAGGGGGTGTCCTCCCCACCCGCGACGGAGGGCATTTGGCCCCCTTCCCGCTGGACGGCCCCGGCGGGCCCCGCCCTCGGGCCCCTCGGACGACCGGACCGGGATCCGCACGCCCGGACCTCCCGGACGACCGCGCGGACCACGCATGCGGGCCCACCCGCCACAGGTGCGGCACCCGTGCGCGGGGTGCGGGCTAGGGTGGTCCCGTTGGTCCACCCACCGACGGCGAGGGACTCCCCATGAGCAACGCATCGCTGCCCCCCGGAGCGTCGTCCCCCCGTGACCACGGACGTGACCGCGGGCGTGGCCGCGAGGCGGCGCGGCGGCCCGACGACCGCGACGCGGACCGGGACGACCGCCGCCCCGCCGGCTCGGGCGGGGCCAGTAGCTCCACGATGGCGATGATCCTGCACGCGATCACGTTCGTGTGCTGCGCCAACTGGCTGTTCGGGGTCGCCGGGATCGTGTTCGCCGTGCGGGCGGCGCACGCACGCGATCGCGGACGCGCGGAACAGGCGGAGACGCTGACGCGGTACTCGTGGTACTGCCTCGGGGCAGCGGGGGTGATGTTGTTCGTGATGACGGTGTTGACCTTCGTGATGCTGACGCGGGCCGGATCCTGGATCCAGGGCATCGTCCCGATCGCCAACTTCTGACGTCGGCGAGGCGAACCAGGGCTCCACACGCCGCATCCGAGCGGGAGGGACGACTGTGCGACGGGACACGACGACCGGGGAGGGCGACGAGCGGTGAACGGCCGTGGGGGCCCCAGGGACTTCTGGGAGAGGGAGCGCGGCTCCGCTCTCCGTCCCACCGTGCCCACGGGAGCTCCCGCGCACGGTGCGCGCGCTCCTGGCGGCCCGTCCGGCGCACCGGCCCTCGTGCCCGCGGGCGTTCCCCGCCCCGTCGGCCCGCCCCCGCGGACCGGCGGAGCGGTCGCGGCGCTGGTGGTCGCGCTCCTCACCCTGGCCGTTCCCGTCACGGGGATCGCCCTCGGGCAGTTCTACTTCATCCTGCTGGCGAACGTCCCCGGAATCAGCCTGGGCGTCGCCACCCTGGTGAAGGTCCCCGACACCGCCGAGGTGGAGCGATTCCTCCGGTACACCTGGGCGTGCAACTTCGCCTACATCGCGGTGTCGGCCGTCCTCGCCGCCGCCTTCGCGCTGCTGGTGATGATCGTGCTCGGCCTCCCCGACTGACCCTCCTGTAGCCACGCGCGCCTCCCGTGCGCGCCCCCAACCCCCACGACCACGGAGAACTCCACGATGAAGGACGACTGGCAGTACGGCCAGCCACCCGGAGGCGCCCCCTACGCGCCGGGGCCGGTGGCTACGGTCACCCGCCCGGCGGCTACGGCACACCGGGCTTCGCGGCCCCGGGCGGCTACCCCGGGCATCCCCACGAGCGACGTCCCAGTGAGGGCGGCATCATCGGCGCCCTGGTCATGGCGATCATCCTGATGGTCACCTGCTGCGGCGCGTTCTCCGTCATCGGGGTCATCTTCGCGGCCCTGGCCCTCGGGGAGAAGTACGACATGGAGAAACAGGCGAGGTACACGCGCTACGCCTGGGTCTCCAACTGGATCAACCTCGGCATCGTCCTCCTGGTCGCCCTGTTGTACCTGGTCGCCCTCGTGTTCGCCGTCACCTCGGAGGCCTGACCACCCACGACCGGCGCAATTCCCGCCCCGGCCGCCATCCGGCCGCTCGGACCGGGCATGAACGGGGGGCGGGACGCGTTACACATGGCGCCCGCCGCCCTCCACCACCCTCGTGAGAAGGTCCGTGTGTCCTGCCTGATCGTCCAGTCCGACAAGACCCTCCTCCTGGAGGTCGACCACGAGTCCGCCGAGGAGTGCCGCCGCTCCATCGCCCCCTTCGCCGAACTCGAACGCGCCCCCGAGCACGTCCACACCTACCGGATCACCCCGCTGGCGCTGTGGAACGCGCGGGCGGCCGGTCACGACGCCGAACAGGTCGTGGACGCGCTGATCCGGTTCTCCCGGTTCCCCGTCCCGCACTCGCTGCTGGTGGACATCGCCGAGACGATGGACCGCTACGGGCGGCTGCGGCTCGTCGGCGACCCCGCGCACGGCCTGGTGCTGGAGTCCTCCGACCGGGCGGTGCTGGAGGAGGTCGTGCGCTCCAGCAAGCTCAAGGGCATGCTCGGCGACCGCCTGGGTGAGGACTCCGTCGCGGTGCACCCGAGCGAGCGCGGCAACCTCAAGCAGGCGCTGCTCAAGATCGGCTGGCCGGCCGAGGACCTGGCCGGGTACGTCGACGGAGAGGCGCACCCGATCGAACTCGACCAGGACGGCTGGGAGCTGCGCGGCTACCAGAAGGAGGCCGCGGAGAGCTTCCACGCGGGCGGCTCGGGGGTCGTGGTGCTCCCGTGCGGCGCGGGCAAGACCGTGGTCGGGGCCGCGGCGATGGCGCTGACCGGCGCGACCACCCTGATCCTCGTCACGAACACGGTGTCGGTGCACCAGTGGCGTTCGGAGCTGCTGCGGCGCACGTCGCTGACCGAGGACGAGATCGGCGAGTACTCGGGGGCGCGCAAGGAGATCCGCCCGGTCACGATCGCGACCTACCAGGTGATGGCGGCGCGCCGGAAGGGCGTGTACACGCACCTGGAGCTGTTCGACGCGCGCGACTGGGGCCTGGTCTCTACGACGAGGTGCACCTGCTCCCCGCGCCGATCTTCCGGATGACGGCCGACCTCCAGGCGCGCCGCCGTCTCGGCCTGACCGCGACCCTGGTGCGTGAGGACGGCCGCGAGGGCGACGTGTTCTCCCTCATCGGCCCCAAGCGCTACGACGCGCCGTGGAAGGACATGGAGCACCAGGGGTGGATCGCCCCGGCGGACTGCGTCGAGGTGCGGGTGGACCTGTCGGAGTCCGAACGCCTGGCGTACGCGACCGCCGAGCCGGAGGACCGCTACCGTTTCTGCGCCTCGTCGGACGCCAAGACGACGGTGGTGCGGGAGATCGTGCGGCGCCACTCGGAGGAGCAGGTCCTGGTGATCGGGTCCTACATCGACCAGCTGGACGAGCTCGGCGAGTCGTTGGACGCCCCCGTGATCAAGGGTGAGACGCGCAACAAGGAGCGGGAGCGACTGTTCGACGCCTTCCGCGCGGGCGAACTGCGGACGCTGGTGGTGTCCAAGGTCGCGAACTTCTCGATCGACCTGCCGGAGGCGGGGGTGGCCGTCCAGGTGTCGGGTTCGTTCGGCTCCCGCCAGGAGGAGGCGCAGCGGCTCGGCCGGGTGCTGCGGCCCAAGTCGGACGGTCGGGCGGCCCGGTTCTACGCCGTGGTGGCCCGGGACACGCTGGACCAGGACTACGCCGCGCACCGGCAGCGGTTCCTCGCCGAGCAGGGCTACGCGTACCGGATCACGGACGCGGGGGACCTGATTCCGGGAGACGAGGCCTGACCCGTCCGGAGCGGCCGGGCCGCCCGGTCACAGCGACGGCAGTCCGCCCATGACGTAGGTGCCCACGGCGATCCCCCAGGCGATGAGGGAGTAGGTCAGGGTGCGGGTGCGCAGCAGACGGTCGCCTCGGACCGAGGGGGCCGTGAACGCGGCGACGAGCAGGGCCATGCCGAGGAGCGCGGGCACCGCGGAGGCCAGCGCGAAGAGCTGGCCCTGGGTCGCGCAGGCCGAGTAGCCCTCGCTGCCGGGATCACCACAGAACACGTCGTCCCCCGATCGATGCGGTCAGTCTGGGCGGTACTCCCTGACCGTACCGTTTCGGAAGGGGGTGATCGCCGCTGAGGACGACCGATTCCAGGCGGAGGGCGGACCCCCACCAGCCAAACCGAACCATATTCTGTTTTTTCGTGACGGACACCACGTTCTCTCTTTACACGGGAGGTTGCCGTGTCCAATCATGAGGGCAGTACGCCCCACGGAGGTCACCCTTATGTCCGACACCCCAGCCACGGCGGCGGCCACAGGCGAGCGCCGGTCCGGCTTCCACTCGCTCCGCAGCGGAGGCCTGAACTGGGACTCCCTCCCGCTTCGACTGTTCACCAAGGGCAACGCCCGTTTCTGGAACCCGACCGACATCGACCTGAGCCAGGACGCCGAGGACTGGAAGCGGCTCGACGACGCGGCGCGCACGCGCATCCTGCGCCTGTGCGCGCTCTTCGTGGCGGGCGAGGAGGCGGTCACCGAGGACCTCCAGCCGTTCATCCGCGCGATGGCTGCGGAGGGCCGGCTCGGCGACGAGATGTACCTGACGCAGTTCGCCTTCGAGGAGGCCAAGCACGTCCAGGCGTTCCGGCTGTGGCTGGACGCGCTGGGCGTCTTCGACGACCTGCACAAGCACGTCGACACCAACCCCGGGTACCGCACGCTGTTCTACGAGGAGCTGCCCGGGTCCCTGGACGCGCTGCTGCACGACCCCAGCCCGCGCAACCAGGTGCGGGCGTCGGTGACGTACAACCACGTCATCGAGGGGTCACTCGCCCTGACCGGCTACTACGCCTGGAACCACCTGTGCACCGTGCGGGACGTCTTCCCCGGCATGCGGGAGATCGTGCGGCGGATCGGCGACGACGAGCGCCGCCACATGGCGTGGGGCACCTTCACCTGCCGCAGACACGTCGCCGACGACGACGCCAACTGGGAGGTGGTGCGCGAGCGCCTGGACGAACTCCTGCCGCACGTGACGACCACGGTCGAGAGCGGGGAGACTCCCTCCGATGACCCGGCCGAACAGCGCTACGAGCTGCCGCGGGGCGAACTGGTCCGGTACGCGGGCGACCGGGCGCTGCGCCGCCTGGGCGCGATCGAGTCCGCGCGCGGGGTCCCCGTGGCCCAGATCGACGTCGACGCCTCCCCGGAACAGCTGGAGGAGCGGTTCGGCGAGGAGGACCGGGAGGTCATGGCACGGGTCGCCCCCCGGGACTGACCCGCACCGCCCGACTGGGATCGAAATTCACCCCCGATCCCCACAAAGCACACAAAGAAAAATAAAAACCAAAAAGCGTTCGCAAAAAACGAGTTTGCCTATGCTTTGCACCTGCTTTACCTGATGCGTTTCTATGATCGACCCGGGTCGGCAGCCGCGTCCCGGCGCGACCCTCTTCGTCCCACTGCCTGGGCGAGCGGTCCTGCGCGTCCCGGGCTCTCGATCGAGGTGGTACATGAAACTCACCAGGGCACTCGCCGTCGTCGCTCTGACGGCCGCCGCCACGCTCGGATCGGCCGCGCCCGCCGCGGCGTCGAGCCGACTCCGCAGTGCGAGAGCAACGGCAACAAGCCGCCGTGCTGGGAGTACTACTCCTGGTACTGGACCTACGAGCGCTGCCACGAGGTGGGCAAACAGCAGGTGTCCGCGCACGCCAGGTACAACGACTACACGTGCGACGGCGGCGCGACGGTCTACCTCTGGCTGCACCGCGTCTGACCCGACGGCGCCCCGCCCGCGCCCCGAAGAATGCCGCACGGGGCGGCCCGCACCGCCCGGGAGGGAGGCGCGGGCCGCCCCGCTCCTGGGAAGACGTCGACGGCCGCACCCCTTCAGAGAACCTTCCCCGGCCGACCGCACTCGCCATTCCATCGAGTTCACCCAGAAATTCCCTTCGCGGTGAACTCGAATCCCGAGAA
Organism: Nocardiopsis sp. CNR-923; assembly: GCF_001942255.1. Classification (GTDB taxonomy): domain Bacteria; phylum Actinomycetota; class Actinomycetes; order Streptosporangiales; family Streptosporangiaceae; genus Nocardiopsis. The sequence continues at coordinate 28,010 of NZ_MKKC01000055.1, read as the reverse complement.
ATTCTCCCTTTTCTCCGCAGACGCACGGAGATCCGATCCGCGGGGTGGACGCACGGAGACCTCGCGTCAGTTCGCTCCCTCGACGCGCCACAGTTCACGTCGCCCTCGTTCGGCCTCCAGGGCGATCCGGCCGAACGGCTCGCTCCGCCAGTCGCCCTCCCCGGTGAGGTGGTTGGCGTACAGCACCTCACCGAGCCGGGACAGCACGAACAACGAGTCCACCAGCCGGTGCGTCTCCAGGAACTCGACCGTGTTCGGCACCCCCAGGTAGGACCGGTCGTGGTCCCGCGGGGTGATCCACCGGCCGAACCCCTGGTCGCGGCGGGCCCGCGCGTGGCGGTCGACGATCCCGAACGCGCTGTTGCTGCTGTGCGTGGCCACGAACGCCACCTCCACGCGGTAGCCGGCCGACCGGAACCCCTCCACCCAGGCGGCGGCCCAGTCCGCGCGCCCGAGCGGGTGGCTGCACACGACGTCCACCCGGCCCTGGCGAACGTGCTCCATCGCGAGTTGGTGCAGGCCGCCGACGCGCCGCCCCAGGGACCCCGACGCGACGCGGTCGTCCGCGCTCATCGCCCACTCGTAGTCCGGCGCCAGGCGCAGCAGGTCGTCCCCGTCGTAGCCGACCGTGCCCTCGGGCAGCACCGGCAGGAGCAGGCGCTGGAGCGTCGACTTGCCCGAGCCCGGCTGGCCGCCGAGGAGGAGCACCCGGGGCCGCTCCCGGGACCGGCCGGAGAGGCGGGAGCGCAACGCCAGGTCGAACAGGGCCTCCAGTTCGTCCCAGTCCAGGTCCGGCCCCGGGTCCTCGGGCGTGGCGCCCTCGGGCGCCAGGACGGGTTCGCGGCGCAGTTCGGCCACGGTCACGGGGAGTTCGGCGTTGATCAGGTCGATCCGGTCGGGCGTGTGGAACGGCAGCTGGGCCTCCTCGTCGAGCAGGACGCGGGCGCGCGCCGTCTCGCCCCGGGACAGACACGCGCCGATCGCCGCGCAGTAGAGGTTGTAGGCGCGCTCCCGGGCCTCGCGTTGGGCGTCGGTCTGGGGCGGGACACCGCCGCTGGAGGTCTCGGACAGGAGTGGCGGCACGCCACCCGCCTCCTCGGGTGCTCTCCCTCGCCCACTGCCCGTCGTCGTCATGTCCCTCGCCCTTCCCCTCGGTCCGGTCGCCGGAGCCGGTCGGTCGCCGCGGTTGGGGATGCTAGTCCCTCGCGCCCACCCGTGCGGGGGATTCGCGGAGACGGGGGTGGCCTAGAGTGGCCAGCATGACAGCGAGTCCCGCCACCCCCGCCGGGGTACCCGCCGTGATCGACGCCCTGGCCTGGGTCCACGTGCGCGACGGTCGCCTCCTGTGCGTCCGGTCCCAGGACAAGGACCTGCTCTACGTTCCCGGTGGGAAGCGTGAACCGGGCGAGAGTGACGAGGACGCGGTGACTCGGGAGGCCCGTGAGGAGGTCAGCGTCGAGCTGCGCCCGGGGACCCTCCGCCGGGTGGCGGTGATCGACGAGGCCGCGCACGCGCAGGCCCCGGGGACCCGCGTCCGGTTGAGCTGCTACACGGCGGAGCACGACGGGGACGTCGCGGCGGACAACGAGATCTCCGACCTGGAGTGGATCGCTTCGCCGAGCGCGACCGCTGCGCCCCGGCCGTGCGCAGGCTCGTCGAACTCCTGCACACGAAGGGCGCCGTCCGTTAGGGCGTGTGCCGCGGACACTCGCCCCGCCGCGCGACGGGCGGCAGCCACGGAACACGCCCCGGGTCGGCGGCCTCAGCGCGGACGGCCCTCGGGGGCGATCGGGTCGGGCTCGCGCCGCCGCCACCGGCCCGCGCTGGGCGTCAACAGCATCGCGGTCGGAACGCCGAACACGAACGGGGCGAGGAAGGCCGTCGCCGTGACCGCGTCGACCCCCTGGACCTGCATGTAGTCGCTGTTCAGCAGGGTCTGGGCGACCGTCTGGAACACCAGGTGGAAGCCCACGCACGCCCACACGTTCCCGGTGACCACGCGGACACAGCCCAGCACGATCCCCATGACGAGGAACAGCGGCAGCCGCTCCACGAGCACGCCCCAGCCCTGGGACAGCACCCACAGCGTGCTGCCGAACAGGGCGAACAGCGCCGCCTGCGCCAGGACCGCGAGCCAGGCGGGCATGGCCGCGTTGAGGTTCCGGAACAGGTAGCCGCGGAAGATCAGCTCCTCCGGCACCGCCTCGAACACCAGGACCAGCACCGCCAACAGCGCGATCCGGGGCACCAGTTCGGCCCAGGGGGCGGCGGCCCCCATCGACGACCATCCCAGCACGAGACACACGGCGATCGCCGCCGCACCGGGCAGCCCCCAGGCCGCAGCCCCGACCAGGAACGGCCGCCAGCCCTCCCGGACACCGGTCAGCCCGAGCCCGCCCCACGGCCGCCGGTCGAGGAAGCGCCGGGCGGCCCACACCATGGGCACGGCCAGGACGAAGACGACCAGTGCGTTGACCACGTGGTTCGCCGTGGTCAGCTCCTCGCCCGGGAACAGGGCGCCGTCCAGCCACCCCATCAACTGCCAGATCAGCTGTGCGGCCACCACGACCACCGCGATCCGGACGAACAGGTGCGGTCGCTCCGGTCGTGCGCTCACCGTCGAACGCTCGTGAAAACCATTCATGCGGATGACGATTCCGCGCCGGAGCCCGGTCCTGCATCCGGAACCACCCTGGATCGTCCCTGAGGCAGACCCCGCGCCCCGGAAGGGGGCGCCGGAAAATGAGTGGCCCCGGCGGACCCCCCTGGCTAGGTCCGAAGTCGTGCGCCACCTTCCCGAACCTCCGGGGGTCCCCGACCACCGATCCGCCCGCCGCTTCCTGCTGTGGCTCGCCCGCCGCCAGTGGCGCTCCCTCACGTGGGCGTCGCTGACCACGGGGGCCTTCACCGCCTGCACCGTGCTCAGCGCGGCGGCGCTCGGCGCGGCGATCGACTCCGGTCTCGCCGACGGGGACGTCCAGGCGCTCCTGTTCTGGTTCGGAGTCCTCACCGCCCTCGTCCTGACCGGCGTCGGGCTCCTCCACCTGCTCCACCGCGCCCAGGCGTTCAACTGGTACGCCTCCAGCTACCGGACCGTGCAGTCGGTGACCGACCGCTCCGTCGACCTGGGGCCCACCCTCACCCGGCGGCTGCCCTCCGGCGAGGTGGTCGCGGTCGGCACGGACGACATCGACCAGATCGGCGACTTCTACGAGATGAGCGCATGGTGCCGGGGTCGGTGGTCTCCATCGTGGTGGCCAGCGCCCTGATGCTCACCTCCCACGTCACCTTCGGACTGGTCGTGCTGGTGGCGGTGCCGCTGATCATGCTCTCGACGCTGCCGCTGCTGAACGCGCTCTCCGACCGCCAGGAGCGCCAGCGGGACCGCCAGGCCGAGCTGACCACGATCGCCAGCGACCTGGTGGCGGGCCTGAGGGTCCTGCGCGGTGTGGGCGGGGAACGCACCGTCGGCCGCCGCTACCGGGAGGAGTCCCAGCGCGTCCGCGCGGCCGGGGTTCGGGTCGGGTGGACCGACGCGGCCCTGCAGGCCGTGCGCGAACTGCTGCCCGGACTGCTGCTGGTGGGGATCGTCTGGTACGGGGCGCGGCTCGCGCTCGCGGACGAGCTCACCGTCGGCGAGCTGGTCGCCTTCTACGGATACACCACGACCCTGGGCACGGCCGTGCGCTACCTGAGCGTGACGGCGACCGCCTACGTCTCGGCCCGGGTCGCCGCTGGCCGGGTGGTCGGCGTCCTGTCCCTGACCACGACCACCCCGACCCCGCGGACCCGGCCCCGCCTCCGGAGGCGCCGTGCGACCTGCGCGACCCGGTCAGCGGGGTCACGGTCACGGCGGAGCGGGCGACCGGAATCGCGTGCGCGGACCCCGCCGACGCGACGGCGATCGCCGAACGGCTCGGCCGCTACCGCGAGGACACGGAAGCCGAGCTGGTCGAACGCTCCACGGGTCGCGCCGTGCGGCTGCGGGACCTGCCGCGCCGCACGGTGCGCGGCCGCGTGCTCGTCGCGACCAACGACGCGCACCTGCTCTCCGGCAGGCTGCGGGACGAGTTGTCGCCCGACGGCGGCCTGTCCGAAGAGCGGCTGGCGCGGGTGATCGACGCGGCGCACGCCGACGACGTCGTGCGGCAGTCGCCGGGAGGGCTCGACACGGTGGTCACCGAGCGCGGACGCGAGTATTCCGGCGGTCAGCAGCAGCGGCTGCGGCTCGCCCGGGCGCTGGGGCTCGACCCGGAGATCCTCGTCCTGGTGGAACCGGCCTCCGCGGTGGACGCCCACTCCGAGGCCGCTATCGCGGAACGGCTCACCGCGGAACGCACCGGGCGGACGACCGCCGTGCTCACCACCAGCCCCCTCCTGCTCGCCCACACCGACCACGTGCTCTTCGTCCACGAGGGACGGGTGACCGCACAGGGAACGCACGCGGAGCTGCTCGCGAACGTCCCGGACTACGCCGCCACCGTCCTGCGGACGATGGCCACCGAGGAGATCCCGTGACCCGGACCGCCGAGCACTCCCGGCCGCACCTGCCCGAACTCGCCGAGTGCCAACCCGTCGACGGCCTCCCGGTCGCCCCGCCCGCCATGGTGTGGCGGCGGCTGCGGCGCGCGGGCCGCGAGCACGGGTGGACGCTCGCCGGGGTCGTCGGGCTGTACGGGGTCGCCGCGCTGAGCGCGCTGGTCGCCCCGTGGGCGCTCGGCCGCATCATCGACACCGTGCGGGCCGGCGGCTCGTTGGGGAGCGTCGACCTGTCGGCGCTCGCGATCGTCGGCGCGCTGCTGGTCAACGCCGTGTTCGTCCTGGTGTCGGTGGCGCTGTCGATCCGCTTCGGCGAAGGGGTCCTGGCCGAGCTGCGCGAGGAGTTCGTGCGCGACGTCCTGCGCCTGCCGCTGGCAGTGGTGGAGCGGGCGGGGACGGGCGACCTGGTGGCGCGCACGGGACGTGACATCGGCCACCTGAGCCACACCGTGCGCAACTCGGTCCCCGTCATGGTGGTGAGCGCGGTGACCGTGGTGGTCGTGGTGATCGCGATCGGCGTGGTGCACCCCCTGCTGCTGCTCGCCCTGGTGCCCTCGGTCGTGGTGCTGTGGGTGTCCACCCGCTGGTACGTCCGGCGCGCGCCGGACGGGTACGTACGCGAACTGGCGACCTACTCCGACCTGACCCAGGGTGTGACGGACACCGTGGAGGGGGCGCGCACGATCGAGGCCCTCGGGCGGCAGGCGCGCCAGATCGCGCTCAACGACCAACGGGTGCACCGGGCCTATCTCGCCGAGCGGTACACGCTGTGGCTGCGCACCGTGTGGTATCCGCCGCTGGAGTTCTCCTACCAGTTCCTCACCGCGATGACGCTGCTGGTGGCGGGTGCGCTGTACATGAACGGCGCCATCAGCGTGGGCGCGATCGCGACGGCGGTGTTCCTCAGCGCGCAACTGTCGCGACCGCTGGACCGGCTGATCGACGAGATCGACAACGTGATGATGGGGTTCACCAGCCTCCGTCGGCTGCTGGGCGTCGGACTGGCCGAGGACGGGCGAACCGCTCCGGCGGACGCCGAGCCGACCGCCCCGGGCACGGTCCAGGTACGCGACGTCCGGTTCGCGTACACCGACACCGAGGTGCTGCGCGGTGTGGACCTGGTGGTGCGCCCGGGTGAACGGCTGGCCGTGGTCGGGCCGAGCGGGGCGGGCAAGTCCACGCTCGGAAAGCTGATCGCGGGGATCCACCCGCCGACCTCGGGCGGTGTCCGGGTGGGCGGCGCGGAGCTGTGGGGGCTGCCGCCGCAGGACCGGCGGCGCCGGGCGATCCTGCTGAGTCAGGAGAGCCACGTGTTCCGCGGGACGGTCGCGCAGAACCTGTCGATCGCACTGGACGGGGAGGAGGCCGACGAGGACGCGCTGTGGAAGGCCCTGGCCGCCGTGGACGCCGACGCCTGGGTCCGCGCGCTGCCCGACGGGCTGGCCACGCGGGTCGCTCCGGCCAGCTCACACTCGATCCCGCTCACGTGCAGCAGTTGGCGCTGGCCCGCCTGGTGCTGGCCGACCCGGAGGTGCTGGTCCTGGACGAGGCGACGTCGCTGATCGACCCGCGCTCCGCCCGCCATATGGAGCGCTCGCTGGGCGGCGTGCTCGCGGGCCGCACCGTCGTGGCGATCGCCCACCGCCTGCACACCGCGCACGACGCCGACCGGATCGCGGTGGTGGAGGACGGCAGGATCGGCGAGTTGGGCACGCACGACGAACTGCTCGCGCGCGGCGGGGCCTACGCGAGGCTCTGGCGCGCTGGCACGGGGGCTGAGCCCGGCTCCGCGGGGTGGGCTCGGCGCTGGTCCAGCCGATGCACCACGTGTCGGGGCCGGGGAACCCGGAGGTGTCCATTCCGAGGTCGAAAAGCTCCGGCAGGCGAACCATCTCACCGAAGTCGACGGTGGTCGCGCGGTTGTAGCGTCCGTTGCCGGGCCCATCCGGACAGCCCCGTCTGTGCGGGGGATTCAGTCACGGCAGGACTCGTTTCGCGTTGCACCTGCGGACCGGAACACCAACGCTCCGTGTCCGCCCGACACTGCGCAGAACAGCTTCCGAGATTCTCCTGGAACAGTGCCCATACCGCCCGTCGCCCCCCGGAGACAGCGAAACCGGGCGGCCCCGAAGGGCCGCCCGGTCGTCGCGGGCGAGGTCGCGTACCGACCTCGGACTCCAGGCGGGGCCTAGAAGTCCATGCCGCCCATGCCACCGGTCGGGTCGCCGACGGGAGCCGCGGCCTTCTCCGGCTTCTCGGCGATGACGGCCTCGGTGGTCAGGAACAGACCAGCGATGGACGCGGCGTTCTGGAGAGCGGAACGCGTGACCTTGGTCGGGTCGATCACGCCCTCCTTGAACAGGTCGGCGTACTCGCCGGTCGCGGCGTTGAGGCCGAACCCGGGCTCCAGGTTCTTGACCTTGTCCGCCACGACGCCGCCTTCGAGGCCGGCGTTGACCGCGATCTGCTTCAGCGGAGCGGCGATGGCGCGGCGGACGATGTCGGCGCCGATGGCCTCGTCGCCGTCGAGGTCGAGCTTGTCGAAGGCCGGGACGCTGGCCTGGAGCAGGGCGACACCGCCGCCGGGCAGGATGCCCTCCTCGACCGCGGCCTTGGCGTTGCGCACGGCGTCCTCGATGCGGTGCTTGCGCTCCTTGAGCTCCACCTCGGTGGCGGCACCGGCCTTGATGACGGCCACGCCGCCGGCCAGGCGGGCGAGACGCTCCTGGAGCTTCTCGCGGTCGTAGTCGGAGTCGGTGCGCTCGATCTCGTTGCGGATCTCGTTCACGCGACCGGCGATCGCGGTGGCGTCACCGGCGCCGTCCACGATGGTGGTCTCGTCCTTGGTGACGACGACCTTGCGGGCGCGGCCGAGCATGTCGAGCTCGGTGTTCTCCAGCTTGAGGCCGACCTCCTCGGTGATGACCTGGCCGCCGGTCAGCACGGCGATGTCGCCGAGCTGGGCCTTGCGGCGGTCACCGAAGCCCGGCGCCTTGACGGCGACGGACTTGAAGGTGCCGCGGATCTTGTTGACGACCAGGGTCTGCAGAGCGCCCTGCTCGACGTCCTCGGCGATGACCATCAGCGGACGGCCGGCCTGGAGGACCTTCTCCACGACGGGAAGGAACTCGTTGTTGTTGGAGATCTTGGAGTTGACGATGAGGATGTAGGGGTCCTCAAGGACCGTCTCCATGCGCTCCAGGTCGGTGGCGAAGTAGGGCGAGATGTAGCCCTTGTCGAAGCGCATGCCCTCGGCGAGCTCCAGTTCGAGCCCGAAGGTCTGCCCCTCCTCGACGGTGATGACGCCTTCCTTGCCGACCTTGTCCATCGCCTCGGCGATGGTCTCGCCGATCTGGGTGTCGCCGGCGGAGATCGAGGCGGTGGAGGCGATCTGCTCCTTGGTCTCGACGTCCTTGGAGAGTTTGCCGAGCTCCTCGTTGATACGGGCCACGGCGGCCTCGATGCCGCGCTTGAGACCGATCGGGTTGGCCCCGGCGGCGACGTTGCGCAGACCCTCGGACACGAGCGCCTGGGCGAGCACGGTGGCGGTGGTGGTGCCGTCACCCGCGACGTCGTCGGTCTTCTTCGCGACCTCCTTGACCAGCTCGGCCCCGATCTTCTCCCACGGGTCCTCTAGCTCGATCTCCTTGGCGATGGAGACACCGTCGTTGGTGATCGTGGGGGCGCCCCACTTCTTCTCCAGAACGACGTTGCGGCCCTTGGGGCCGAGCGTGACCTTGACGGCGTCAGCGAGCTGGTTCATGCCGCGTTCGAGGCCGCGACGGGCCTCCTCGTCGAACGCGATGAGTTTGGCTGCCATTGGGTTCTTGTCCTCCCGTGACCGGGCTGGTACGCGATGGGACCAGGCGTGCGCCCGCGACGGACGACCGCGGCCGCACCGGCAACCCTTCTGCCGGCCGCCACGATCTCGCAGCCTCGATCCGGGTTAGCACTCCAGAATGGCGAGTGCTAACCCGGTCCCTTTTTAGCACTCGCCCCGGGAGAGTGCAAACGATGTGGTCACGATTTCAGCGGGGCCCCCACCGGTGTTCACCTGGGGAGATCCGGCGCGAGCTGCGGATTTCGCGTTCAGAGGACACACCGGGCACATGGTGCCCGGCTCACCGCGCCGACCAACGGGTCGCGCGGGCGCCGATCGCGAGCGCGACCACCGCCAGGCCGAGCGCCACGGCCCAGCCCACGCCCGCCGTCGCACCCCACTCACCGGCGAACAGGGCGCGTTCGGCGTCCACGACGTAGGCGATCGGGTTGACCCGGGACAGCGCGTACAGCCACCCCGGTGCCAGGTAGAGCACCGGTTGCAGCATCCCGAACAGGATCATCACCGGGCGCCGCAGCAGCGGCCGGGTCTGCCTCTGGAACACGACCCAGGCGTCGGCGCCCCACGACATGAGTTCGCGCCCCACCCGGTACCCGTGTGCCCGCCCGTGCATCCGCACCACGCCCAGGACCAACAGCCGCGTCGCCGACATCTCCACCCTCGTCCGTCTCGGTCTCCCCAGCCTACGAGCGGCGCCGACCGGCCCCGGACGCGACGAACGGGGCGGCGCCGACCCCTTCCACCCGGGGGGACGGCGCCGCCCCGCTCCGGAACGGCGGCGCGCGGCGGCGGTTCAGCAGCCTCCCGCGACCGCCGGGATGATCGAGATCTGGGCGCCGTCGGCCACATCGGTCTGGAGGCCCTTCTCGAACCGCACGTCCTCGTCGCCCACGTACACGTTGACGAAACGGCGGACCTTGCCCGCGTCGTCGAGGATCCGGGCCCGGATGCCCGGGTAGTTGGCCTCCAGGTCGTCGATGACCTCGGCGAGGGTCGTGCCCTCGGCGGACACCTCGGAGGCGTCGTCGGTGTAGGTGCGCAAAATAGTGGGAACGCGGACGCTGGCGCTCATGTCGTGTCTCTTCCTTCGTCGGGTGGGGTGCGGGGTCCGGGACGCGTCACCGGGCGCCGCGGGGTCGTCGGGGTGGCCGACGCGGCCCTCAGACCAGGCCGGCCTCGGTGAACGCGGTCAGGGACGGCGCGATGGTGGCGGTCACGCCCGCGTCCACGGCGCTCAGGGTCTTGAGCCCGTCACCGGTGTTGAGCACGACCGTCTCGGCCTTCGGGTCGAGCCTGCCCTCGCGCACGAGCTTGCGCAGGACGCCGGTGGTGACGCCGCCCGCGGTCTCGGCGAAGATGCCCTCGGTGCGGGCGAGGAGGTTGATCGAGTCGACCACCTCGGCGTCGCTCACGTGCTCCACGGAGCCCCCGGTGCGCCTGGCGATGTCGAGGACGTAGGGCCCGTCGGCTGGGTTGCCGATGGCCAGCGACTTGGCGATGGTGTCGGGCTTGACCGGCTGGATGACGTCGTGACCGGCCTCCCACGCCTGGGCGACCGGTGAGCAGCCGGTGGCCTGTGCGCCGAAGATCCTGTACGGGCGGTCCTGGACCAGGCCGAGCTTGACCAGCTCCTGGAAGCCCTTGTCGATCTTGGTGAGCTGGGAGCCGGAGGCGATCGGGACGACGATCTGCTCGGGCAGCCGCCAGCCGAGCTGCTCGGCGATCTCGTAGGCCAGCGTCTTGGAGCCCTCACCGTAGTAGGGGCGCAGGTTGACGTTGACGAAGCCCCAGCCCTCTCCGGCCGGGTCGCCGATGAGCTCGGAGCAGAAACGGTTGACGTCGTCGTAGTTGCCGTCGATGGCCACGACCCTGCCGCCGTAGACGGCCGCCATGACCACCTTGCCCTCCTCCAGGCCCGCGGGGATGAACACGCAGGACTCGAAACCGGCGCGGGCGGCGGCCGCGCCCACGGCGCCGGCGAGGTTGCCGGTGGAGGAGCAGGAAAGGGTGGTGAAGCCGAACGTGCGGGCGGCCTCGACGGCGATCGCGACCACGCGGTCCTTGAAGGAGTGGGTGGGGTTGCCGGAGTCGTCCTTGACGTGGAGGGAGTCGAGGCCGAGTTCGGCGGCGAGGCGGTCGGCGCGGACCAGCGGAGTCAGGCCGGGGTTCATGTTGGGGAGTTCGGCGACGTCGGCCGGCACCGGGAGGAGGGAGCGGTAGCGCCAGATGTTGCCCGGACCGCTCTCGATGTCGGCGCGGGTGACGGTCCCGAAGTCGTAGGCGACCTCAAGGGGGCCGAAGCAGAACTCGCACGCGAAGCGGGGGGTGAGTTCGTAGCGCTGGCCGCACTCGCGACAGGACAGCGCGGTCGCGGGGCCGAAGGAGCGGACGGAGGTGGGTTCGGTGGCGGCAATCGCCATGGCGAGGCGTCTCCCCTCATCTTTCCTGGTGGCCACCTTGACCCCAGGCCGGAGTTGGCACCTGCCCCAGCAGCCTCGCGAGGAGCGCGAGTATCGCATGCTGAGATGGTTGCCGGGGCTTCGTAGGGCCGGTCCCTCCACCCCTCTGGATGAGCAATATGAAATTGTGCGCCGACCCTGTCGGATCCGCACCGTCACTGTAACGGACACGTCGACCGGCTTTCCACACCGGGTGACCCGGAACACACGAACCCGCTCGTATGGTGAGACGCCCTGGTCGGCGGCCCAGCCCGGAGCCGCCGCGTCTGGCCGGTGTGACGTTCGCAGGCGTTGGCCGGGCACGGGTTTGGGGACCCGGTCCACAGGCGAGACATTAGGGAACGCCCCGCCCCGCACCCACACCCCGCGCACGGGCGGCGGATCCGATCCGCTCCACCGAGAGGACGAGTACGTGGACAAGGCGCAGATCCTCATCGCCTCCAACCGGGGACCCGTGTCCTTCGCGACCGCCGACGACGGCTCCTTGGCGTTCCGCAGGGGCGGCGGCGGACTCGTGTCGGGGATGATCTCGGTCGCCTCGGAGATCGACGGCCTCTGGGTGTGCGCCGCCCTGTCCGCCGCCGACCGGCGCGCCGCCGCCGAGGCCCCCGGGGCCCGCCTGGACCGGTCCCACGATCTGGACGGCATGCGCGTCCACATGCTGGACATCCCCGAGGACACGTTCGCGGGAGCCTACACCGGCATCGCCAACTCGACGCTGTGGTTCACGCAGCACATGCTGTACGACACCCCCAACAAGCCCTCCTTCGGCTCCGGTTTCCGCCGGCGCTGGGAGGACTACGCCGCCTACAACAACGCGTTCGCCGAGGCCCTGGTGGCGGGAGCGGCCGACAACGCGCGCGTGGCCGTGCAGGACTACCACCTGGCGCTGGTGCCGCGCATCCTGCGCGCCCGCCGCCCCGACCTGCGGATCGCGCACTTCTCGCACACGCCCTGGGCGCCGCCGGAGTACTTCCGGACGCTGCCCGACCAGGTCGCCCGCGACCTGCTGGAGGGCATGCTCGGCGCGACCACCTCGGGTTCCTCAGCCCGCGCTGGGCCGACGCCTTCCTGCGGTGCTGCGCGGAGATCCTGCGCGCCGACGTGGACACGGCCAACCGCACGGTCGGGCACGGCGGCCGGGTGGTCGACGTGGGCGTGCACGCGTTGGGCGCGACGAGGAGGGGCTGCGCGAGAGCGCGGCTGACCCCGCGGTCGCGGCTCGCCGGGAGACTTTGGAGGAGGTCGTCGGCGACACGCGGCTCATCGTGCGGGTGGACCGCACGGAGCTGTCCAAGAACATCGTGCGCGGGCTGGAGGCGTACCGAGAACTGCTCACCGCGCACCCGGAGTGGCGCGGGCGCGTCACCCACCTGGCGTTCGCCTACCCGAGCCGGGGCGACGTGCCCGAGTACCGGGAGTACACCGACGCGGTCCTGCGCGTGGCCAAGGAGATCAACGAGGAGTTCGGCACTGCCGAGTGGGCGCCACTGGTGTTGGAGGTCAACGACGACTACCCGCGGTCGCTGGCGTCCTTCCAGCTGGCCGACGTGCTGCTGGTCAACCCGATCCGCGACGGCATGAACCTGGTCGCCAAGGAGGGACCGGTGCTGTCGGAGCGCGACTCGGTGCTGGTGCTGTCGCGTGAGGCGGGCGCGGCCGACGAGCTGGGGAAGCACGCGCTGACGGTCAACCCGTACGACACGGTGGAGACGGCGGAGGCGCTGCACCGGGCGCTGTCGATGGGGCCGGACGAGCGCCGGAGGCGGCGTGAGCGGCTGCGGGAGGCGGCCGTGGCGCTGCCGCCGCGCCGGTGGTTCCAGGAGCAGCTGCGGGCTCTGGGCTGAGGCCGCGGTCAGGGCACGACCGGCGTGCGGCTGGAGCGCGGAGCGGGGCCGTCGACCGGGGTCAGGCGCCCGGGGACGTGTCCGTGCTGGGGCGCGCCCGCCGCGGGGCGGGGAGCGCCCCGGTCGCGGTGTCGCCGTCGGCGGACCGCGGCCGTGCGAGGAGCCGCGCGGCGTGTCGGGGGCCGGCGGGGCGCAGGGCTCAGGGCGCGTGGGGTTCGGCCCGTTCGCCCCTTCCGTGCAGGTCGGCGCGCGGGGCTCCGGCCGCGGCGAGGATCTCCTCGATGACCTCGGACTTGGCGTCCGCGTAGTCCTGGACGCGGTCCCAGGTCCGTTCGGCCAGTTCGCGCTTGTGCGCCTCGTAGCGCGTGCGGCGCCCGCGTCGGTCGCGAGGCGGTCGCGGAACGTGCGCATCCGCTCGGCCTCGACGCAGCCCTGGGAGAAGACGTGCAGGTTGAGGTTGACGTCGGGGCCCTTCAGGACCCGGTGCTCGTACCAGTGGGGTTCGCGGGTGACGAGGCCGTAGCCCGCCGCCTCCAGGTCGGGGAGGTAGGCGGATTCGTCCGAGGAGTCGGCGACGACGAGCAGGAGGTCGACACAGGGTTTGGCGGCCAGGCCCGGCACGGCGGTCGAGCCGACGTGCTCGAAGAGCAGGACGCGGTCGCCGAGCGCCGCGCGACCCGCTCGGACTCACGTCTGAACAGGTAGGGCCACTTGGGATCGTACTGGGACAGGTGCACACGCCCGCTGGCGAGATTGCGGTGATCGGGACGGATCCCGGCTACCGATGCGCCTCGCGAGGGCAACGGTGACGCTTCGAGGGGTGACATTCCACAAAGCCTTGTCCCCTGCGGGGTCCACGTCAAGACGGCCAGGCGTGCTTACATATGCACGCGACCAGAAGCACACCCACCGTGCTCGACCTGGAACGACGGGCGATCACGGGGAGGTCGGCGGGGCCGGGGGCGTCGCACGCGGCGTGAGCGGCGTGAGCGGCGCCGCGTGTGTCGGCCGGCTCCGGTCGGCTCGGCGGGCGGCCGGCTACCTCCCGCGCGGCTTGCGGCGCCGCCCGCCCCTGCGCCCGGGCCGGGCGGGTTCCTCGGCCCGCTCCGCGCCCCTCTCGGCGGCGATCGTCTCCTCCTCCTGCTGGCGTTCCTCGCGCACGCCGTAGGGGTCCGCGGTGGAGCGGCGCACCCACACCACGGCCAGCAGGACGCCCAGGACCAGCACGGCGCCGACGCTGACGAACCACGCCCAGACCGGCACGCGCGGGCCCTCGTCGGCGCGGTCGAGCAGGTCCTGGTCGATCAGCGGGTTCTCCTCGGCGACCCCCGCCGCCAAGCCGTTGGCCGTGGGCACGTGGAGGGTGGGCAGTCCGTTCGGCCCCTCCTGGGAGCCGTCGACCAGGACCTGGCGGAGCCGGTCACCGTCCAGCTGCGGGTACTCCGAGCTCAGCAGCGCGGCGGCTCCGGCGACCATGGCCGCCGCGTAGCGCGCCCCGGTCACCTGGGCCTCCCCGCCATCGGGCGCGCTGGCGGAGAGGTCCGCGCCGGGCGCGGTGAGCTCGATCGCGTCGGGGGCGGGCGAGCCGGGAATCAGGGCGCCGTCGGCGTCGACGCCGGCGACGGAGAGCACGTTGGGGTCGTCGCCCCCGGCCGGACCCACGACCAGCACCCCGGCCTCGGTCGCCGCCTCGGTCGCGGCGCCCAGCCCGTCGACGTCCGCGCCGTTCGCACCGTTCCCGTCTGTCGCCGTGGCCCCGTTCTGCGCGGGAGGCTCAGCGATGACGGAGACATCGGGCAACAGGACGATCTGGACGCCCTCGTCGACCGCGCGGCGGACGGCGTCGGGCAGGGCGTCGTCGGTGGGCAGGACGAGCAGACGGGCCTCGGGCGCCACACCGAGGACGCCGCCCTCGGCGTCGCGTCCGTGTCCGTGGCTCGCGACCAGGGCCGCCAGGGCGGTTCCCTCGTCGAAGTCCCCGTCGTTGGCGCCGAACTCGGTGTCGACACTGACGTTGTCGACGAGGTCGGGGTGGTCCTCGGGCACGGTGACACCCGGAAGCGCCACGGTGGTGCTCAGTCCCTGCGTGAGCGCCCACACCTCCGGCGCTCCGATGGAGACCAGTCCCCACTGTTCGGGGCGTAGGTCGGGCAGGCCGTCGGCCGCCGCCGGGGCCGACACCAGCGCGAGCACGGCGACGGCCGCGCAGACCACCCCGGTTCCGAAGCGACGCTTGCGTGTCCTGTTACGGTTGTTACCCCCGAGCACGACAGGCTCCCTCGAACGTTGCGGTCGGCGTTCCACGGCCCTCCCCCGGCCCACCGCGATTCTGTCACGAGCACAGGATTCAGACTCGGACAAGTGGCCTCACGGTGAGGAAACGCAACTGTATCCCCGATGCCACTCCTCACTTCCGCGCTCCTCATCCGGCATGTCGAGTCGCTAGCATGAGTCGCGCCGATCAGGACCATCCAATTTCCCGTCCAGGGGGTGTCCCATGCCGAATACCGGTCCGACCGGGGACGGTCAGTCGGCCCTCGCCGAACGCGAACAGCGCATCCTCGCCTTCGAACGCCAGTGGTGGAAGTTCGAGGGCTCCAAGGAACAGGCGATCCGTGACGAGTTCGGGTTCTCCGCCACCCGCTACTACCAACTGCTCAACGGGCTGGTGGAACGACCCGAGGCACTCGCCTTCGACCCCATGACCGTCAAACGCCTGCGCCGGCTCCGTGCCGACCGCCGACGCCAACGCAACGCACGTCTCCTCGGCATCCAGCTCTGACCCCGCTCACGCCCTTCGGTCACCCCGGCACACCCTCCGCCGCGGGTGACCGCCTCCCCACTCCGCTGACGACCCCGGGCGTGTCGCCGGGCTACCCCCGGACGCACCGCCCTCGAAGCGGGCCTCCGCGCGCCGAAGGCGTCCCTGGCGGGTCGCCGGAGCCGCGGGCCTCCCCGTGCGGGAGCGCCCGGAGCCGGAGGCCCCGTCGAGGGCGCCGCCGGGCAACGGGCGCCCGCCGGATAGCCTGACGGCGCGGACGGTCCGCCCACCGCGACCCGAAAGGCACCCGCATGTCCCTGCCCCGACCGAGCACGGACGCCGGACGCGCCGCGCTCGCCGCCCTCCTCGCCGAGCCCGCCGGGGCCCTGGCCGCCTTCGACTTCGACGGCACCCTCGCCCCGATCGTCGACGACCCGCGCGCCTGCGCCCCCTTCCCCGGGATCGTTGACCGGCTGGCGACCTCGCCGGTCGGATCGGCTCCGTCGCCGTGGTGACGGGACGGCCCGCCGCCACCGCCGTCCGCTTGGGAGGGCTCGACCGGGTGCCCGGCATCACCGTCCTGGGCCACTACGGTGCCGAGCGCTGGACGGACGGCCGCGTGCTGTCCGAGGACCCGCCGCCGGGGGTGGCGCTGGTGCGGCGCGAACTCCCCGGCCTGCTCGACCGCGTCGGCGCGCCCGAGGGAACGTGGATCGAGGACAAGGACCGCTCCCTGGCCGTCCACACCCGCCGCACCGCCGACCCCGACGGCGCGCTCGCGCTCCTGGCCCGGCCGTTGGCGGCCCTGGCCGAGCGGGCGGAGCTGCGGGTGGAGCCGGGGCGGATGGTGATCGAACTCCGCCCACGGGGTGTGGACAAGGGTGCGGCGCTGACCGGCCTCGCCCGGTCGGCGCGGGCGCGCACGGTGCTCTACGCGGGTGACGACCTGGGCGACCTGCCCGCCTTCGAGGCTGTGGCCGACCTGCGCGCGCACGGCGTCGCAGGGCTGACCGTGTGCTCGTCCTCCGACGAGGTCACGGCCGTGGCCGACGCCGCGGACCTCGTGGTCCCCGGCCCCTCCGGACTGTGCGGCCTGCTCACCGACCTCACGGCGTCGATCCGTGCGCCTGGGGCGTGAGCGCCGCCCGCGCCGCCGCCCGCAGCTCGCCCAGCCCCGTCCGGTCACGCCCGAAGTGCACGGCGTTGGTGAGCACACCGACGTAGCGCCCACTGGCCGGGTGCATGAACAGGCTGGTCCCGGTGTAGCCGTTGTGGTAGACGACGCCCTCCGGGGTGACCAGCCACCCCAGCCCCCGCCAACGGCGCTGCCCCGCGTCCACGTGCGGCTGCCAACTCTCGCGCACGTACGACGACGGGACGGGGCCGCCGCTGCCCTCCGCGAGCCGCAGCGTCTCGCGGGCGAACGCGCCCAGGTCGATCGCGGTCGTGAACGCCCCGGCGTGCCCGGCCACCCCGCCCATGAGGGCCGCCGCCTCGTCGTGCACGACGCCCCAGGTCGGAGCGGCCCCGGTGAGGCGCCCTTCGGTCGGCGCCACGGAGGGCGAACGGGGGAGCGGACCGAAAGCCGTGGACCGCATCCCCAGCTCGTCCCACAGGTCACCCGCCAGAACGTCCAGGCGTACGCCGTAACGGCGTTCCAGGAGCAGCCCGAGCAGGACGAAGCCGCGGTCGATGTAGTGGTGGCGCCCGCGGTCCTCCAGCGGGTCGGCCAGGATCGCCTCCGCCAGGTCCTGGTCGGTGCCGACGTAGCGTTCCAACCAGGTCACGGGGTTGAGACCGCTCGTGTGCGTGAGGATCTCACGGGTGGTCACGACCCCGCCGGGAAGGTCGTCGGCGGGAAGGTATTCGGACATCGGCGCGTCGAGGTCGAGTACCCCCTCGGCCACCGCCTGGCCCACCAGCGGCCAGGTGGCCATGACCTTCGTCAGGCTCGCGACGTCGTAGGACACGTCCGGCGCGGTCTCGGTCTCGCCGTCGATCCGCCCGACGGCCACGAACTCCCACATCCCCCCGGTCCCGATGACCGCGGACCCCCCCGGCAGCCACCCGGCGTCCACCATCACCTTCAGGACTCCGCGGATCCGCCCTCCGGTCTCCGTGAGCCAGTCACCGTCACGCACGACACGCCTCCCCCGTGGTGGTCACACACTCGGCGGATACCCCGTCACCAGCGCGTTCTCACACCGGACTCCGGTGACGCGCGGTACGAAACCCCCATGGGCAACGCCCGTAATGCCCCCAGGCCAGAGCACGAAGTAAGGTGTTGCCACGAGCTCGGAGGAGGACGATGAGCAGCCATACCCCCGTACCCGCCGGATTCCGTGGCGTCGCAGGCAACATAGGTATCAAGGACCCCAAGGACGACTTCTTCACCGTGGTCTCCGAGGTCCCCGCGCACGTGTCGGCCGTGTTCACCAGGTCCCGGTTCGCCGGATCGAGCGTGGTGATCAGCCGCCAGGCGGCGGCCGACGGCCGCGCGCGCGGCGTCACGGTCATCGCCCGCAACGCCAACGTGGCCACGATGACCGGCGAGGCCAACGCCCGCGAGGTGCGCGAGCGCGTGCGCGCGCGGCGGGAGTGGAGCCCGACGACCTCCTGATCGCCTCCACCGGAGTGATCGGGCAGCCGTATCCGATGGACAGGATCCGGTCGTACCTGGACACGCTGCCCGCGGAGTTTCCCCCCGCCGACCTGGACCGGGCGGCGGCGGCGATGATGACCACCGACACCCGCCCCAAGACCGCCTCGGCCCGTATCGGCGCGGCCACGCTGACCGGCATCGCCAAGGGCGTCGGCATGATCCAGCCGAACATGTCGACCATGCTGGCCTGGTTCTTCACCGACACCGACATCGACCAGTCGGTGCTGGACGCGGTGTTTCGCCGCGTCGTGGACCGCACGTTCAACGCCCTGAGCATCGACACGGACACCTCCACCAGCGACTCGGCGGCGATCCTCGCCAACGGGCTCGCCGGTCCGGTGGACGTCGCCGAGTTCGAGAAGGCCCTGCACGGGGTGGCCCTCGACCTCGTGCGGATGATCGCCTCCGACGGCGAGGGCGCCAGCAAGCTCATCGAGGTGCGCGTCACCGGCGCACGCGACGCCGACCAGGCCAAGCGGATCGGCAAGGCGGTCGTGAACTCGCCGCTCGTGAAGACGGCGGTGCACGGCGCCGACCCCAACTGGGGACGGGTGGCGATGGCGGTCGGCAAGTGCGAGGACGAGGCCGACGTCGAGCCCGACCGCGTGCGGATTTGCTTCGGCGACGTGGAGACGTTCCCGACCGAGGCCACCGACGAGGTCCTGGCGCGCGCCGCCGAGCAGATGAAGGGCGACGAGGTGGTGATCTCCGTGGACCTGGGGATCGCGGACGGGGTCTTCACCGTGTACGGCTGCGACCTGACCGAGGGCTACATCCGGATCAACGCCGACTACACGACCTGACCTGACGCGATCGGTAGCCCTCCCCTCCGGGCGGCTCCCGCCCGGGAGCTGAGCCACCGTGCTGGACGCCCACCGCATCGACGACGAGGCCGCCTTCGCCGACGTCGCCGAACGTCACCGCCACGAACTGCGCGTGCACTGCTACCGCATGACGGGTTCCTTCACCGAGGCCGAGGACATGGTGCAGGAGGCGCTGCTCCGCGCCTGGCGCAACCGCGCCACCTTCGAGGGACGGTCCACCTTCCGGGCCTGGCTGTACAGGATCGCGACCAACGTGTGCCTGGACGCGCTGAGCCGACGGCGCCCGAACCCGGACGGCGCGACGCCGCACGGCTCGCCCTTCCGCGAGGTCACCTGGCTCCAGCCCTACCCCGACGAGCTGCTGGACCGGGCCGGCTCCGAGGAGGAGGGGCCGGAGGCACGGGCGATCTCCCGCGAGACCGTCGAACTCGCCTTCCTGGCCACCCTCCAGCACCTGCCTCCGCGACAGCGCGCCGTGCTCATCCTGCGCGACGTCGTCGGCTGGCCGGCCGAGCAGACCGCGGGCGCGCTGGAGATGACCGTCCCCTCGGTCAAGAGCGCGCTGCAACGGGCCCGTGCCACCCTCAGACGGGTCCTGCCGCCGCGCCGGTCGGACTGGAGCCCGGCCACGGCGCCCACCGAGAACGAGCGACGCGTCCTGCGCCGGTTCGTGGAGGCGTCGCAGAACGCCGACCTGGACGCGCTGGCCGACCTGCTGCGCCAGGACGCGCGGCAGACCATGCCTCCGGCCTCGCTCGTCTACGACGGGCGCGCGGCGATCCTCGACCTGTGGCGTCCGGTGCTCACCGGGGACCGCGCCTGGGGCGCGTGGATCTCGGTGCCGTTGGCCGCCAACCGCCAACCGGGCGTCGCCAACTACACACGCGCCCCAGGTGAACGGGAGTTCACGGCGGTCAACGTCGACGTGCTGCGGATCGAGGACGGCCTGGTCGCGGAGATCACCACGTTCGGTCCGCAGATCCTGCCCGCCTTCGGCCTGCCGCCGACCCGCGAGCGGTGACCCGAGAATTCCTCGTCCGGGACCGATTCCTTTTCCCGGGACCCGCGGTCATACGGGTGACAGCACGGCGGCACCACGCCGCCGCGCCCAGACCCCAGGAGAGGCGACAGCCATGACCGAGTACACGACGGCCGCGACCCCCGACCCCGCCCTGAACGCTCTGGACCGCCTGGTGGGCACCTGGCGGGTCAGCGGCGGCGCCGAGGGCACCGTCACGTTCCGCTGGATGCCGGGCCGACGCTTCCTCGTCCAGGACATCAGCCTGGCCCAGCACGGCGCCGACATCATCGGGATGGAGGTCATCGGGCGCGAGAAGCCGTTCGGCGCCGAGGAGCCGAGCGCCGACGTCAGATCGCGCTTCTACGACAACCAGGGGAACACCTTCGACTACGTCTACGAGCTGGAGGGCGACACACTCACCATCTGGGCCGGAGAGAAGGGGTCCCCCGCGTTCTACCGCGGCGCGTTCAGCGCGGACGGCGACACCGTGAGCGGCCCGTGGACCTACCCGGGCGGGGGCGGTTACGAGTCCACCATGACCCGGATCGGCTGAGGACGGTCCGGCGCCGGGCCCGTGCCGGGACCGTTACCCCGTCGCGGGGCCCGGCCCGTGCGAGGCGAGGGGCCCGCCGGAGCGCGAACGTCGTGTCGCGCGCCCGGTGGGCCCCTCGGCCGGTCTCTACACGTGGACGGCCGGCGCCCCTCCGGCGGGCTCGCCCTCACCGATCGCGTCGCCGGTCGGCCGGCCGGGCCGCATGAACAGCGCCAACACGGCCGACGCCAGCATCAGCGCGGCGGCGATCCCGAACGCCAGGTGCATCCCGTCCATGAACGCCAGGTGGCTGGCCTCGGTGACCGCGCGCACGGTCTGCGCCGACGCCCCCTCGGGCGCCACGGCGCCGCCCTGCGCCACGGCGCTCTGCATACTCGTCAGCTCGGCCTCGGCCGGTTCGGCCAGCCCGCCCGCGGCGAAGTGGCCGGGCAGGGTCGCCATGATGCTCAACGACATCACCGCGCCCAGCACCGCCGTGCCCAGCGAACCGCCCAGCTGCATGGCGGCCTGCTGCACCGCCGAGGCCACCCCCGCGAAGCGCAGCGGCGCGTTGCCGATGATCGCGGCCGTCGCGCCGGTCATGACCAGGCTCAACCCCATGCCCACCAGGACGAACGCGACCGAGATGTAGGGGACCCCCGTCCCACCGTCCAGTCTGGACAGCATGAACATCCCGGTTCCGGCCATCAGCAGGCCGACCGTCGTCGGCGGGCGCGATCCCATCCGGTCCAGCACCCGTCCGGCGATCGGCGAGGTCAGGCCCATGGTGGCCGTCATCGGCAGCAGCTGGAGCCCGGTCTCGGCCGGGGACATGCCGCGCACGCCCTGGAGATAGAAGGCCACGAAGAACAGCCCGCCCATGAGGCTGATCGCCATGCACGCGGTGAGCACCGTGCCGATGGCGATCGATGGGTGGGCGAAGAGCCCCAGGGGGATGAGCGGGTCCCGGGGCCTGCGCTCCCACAGGACGAAGGCCGCGCCCACCACGAGGGCGACGGCGAGCGATCCCAGGGTGACCGGGGAGGCCCATCCCGCGGTCGGCGCCTCCACCAGGCCCCACACCAGCGCGAACATCGCCACGCTGAGCAGCGCGATGCCGGGGACGTCCATGCGGGCGCCGGGGTCGGTGGGCTGGTTCGGGCCCAGCAGCCACAGCGCCAGGGCGACGGACACCACGCCCACCGGCAGATTGATGAAGAACACCGCCTGCCAGCCGAGGACGCCGACCAGGATCCCGCCGACGATGGGGCCGCCCGCGGTCGCGGCGCCGATGAGGCTGCCGAAGACGCCGAACGCCCGGCCGAGCTGGTCCGGCGGGAAGGTGGCGCGCAGCAGGCCCATGGTGGCGGGCAGCAGCAGGGCTCCGAAGATCCCCTGGAGCATGCGGAAGGCGATGAGCATGACCATGCCCGCCGACAGTCCGATCGCCACCGAGGAGAGCACGAACCCGACCACGCCCACCAGGTAGGCGCGGCGGTAGCCGAAGCGGTCGCCGAGCTTGCCCGCGGTGATGAGGAAGACCGCCAGGCCCAGCAGATACCCGTGGGTCACCCACTGGAGTTCGGCCAGGGACGCCCCCAGGCTCTGGCCGATGGCGGGGTTGGCGACGGCCACGATCGTGCCGTCCAGGGCCACCATCATCACGCCGAACGCGATGGCGACCAGTGTCGACCACGGACTCCGCCGTAGTCGTGCCGCCCCCGACGTGGGCGGAGCGTCCCCGATTGTCATATCTTCCCCCAGAATCTAGATCAACCGTGAGAGAGTCTGGCAGCGGCTGACAGTTTGCATCAAGTGCTTTTTGTGTGTGACTGACGTAACATCGTCCGCGCGGAACGTCACGGGAAGGAGGAACGGAAGAGACACCGACCACGGGAGGCGCCATGACCGAAACCCGCACGTCCGGGGAGCAGGGGCTACGCGAACGCAAGAAGGCACGGCTGCGGGAGAGCCTGGTCGAGTCGGGACTCCGGCTGTTCCTCGAACAGGGGTACCACGGGACCACGACAGAGGAGATCGCCGCCAGCGTCGGCGTCTCCCAGCGAACCTTCTTCCGGTACTTCGCCACCAAGGAGGACCTCATCCTGGCGGCGGTGGCCGGAATCGACGAGCGCTTCCTGGCGTCCCTGCGCGCCCGGCCCGCCCACGAGCCCCCGCTGACCGCGCTGCGCGAGGCCACCCGTGACCACTGGAGCCGCCTCGACCCGCGGTCGCACCGCTCCCTGAGCGGCGCCGCCACCGTCCTGCGGGACAACCCCGAGGTGGTCGACGCGGTCATGAGCCACTGCCGAAGCCACCAGGAGCGGATCGCGGCGGTCATCGCCGAGCACACCGGCGTCCACCGCGCGAGCGACCCGCGCCCAGACGTCCTCACCGCGGTGTTCGTCGCCGTGATCGGCACGGCCCACGAGGCCTGGGGCGCGTCCGGCTCCACCGACACCGACGACCTGCTCGCCGCCGTCCTGGACCGGCTCGACCTGGTGCCCGGGACCGTCGCCGGGGACTGGGGGGCAAGGGGAGCCTGACCCGCCCCGGGCGGGCCGGAGGTCCGCCACCGCTGCCCCGCGGACGCCCGCCCACAGGGCAGTGGCCGACTACCAGAGCGCGGTCCGCGGGTTCGCGGCCGCCCGCGCCGCCTGCCTGGCCCGCTCAGCGCCGGGCTCGGCCAGGGCGGCCTCCGCCAGACGCACACAGTCCGACCGCGTGTGGCGGGCCAGCGCGTGGCGGACGGCCGGCAGCGCGGGCCCCGACATGGACAGGCTGCTCGCACCCGCCCCCACCAGCACCAACGCGAGCAGCGGGTCGGCGGCGGCCTCACCGCACACGCCCACCGGACGGCCCAGTCGCTCCCCCGACCGCCCCACGGACGCCACCAACGACAGCAGCGCGGGCTGCCACGGGTCGAGCAGCTCCGGCAGGGAGCCGAGCGTACGGTCGGCGGCCATCGTGTACTGGGCGAGGTCGTTGGTGCCGATCGACACGAAGTCGACGTGCGGCAGCAGCCGGTCGGCCAGCAGCGCGGCGCCGGGGACCTCGACCATCACGCCCACCTCGCCGATGCCCGCCGCGCGGGCCAGCGCGGCGAAGTCCGCCGCCTCGGCGGGGGTGGACACCATGGGCGCCATCACCCGGGTGCGCGTACCCGTCGCGCGGACGGCACGGGAGATCGCGGTCAGCTGGTCGGTCAGCAGACCGGGCTGGTCGCGCGCGGTCCGGTAACCGCGCACGCCCAGGGCGGGGTTGTCCTCGGGGCCGGTCCGCACGAACGGCAACGGCTTGTCGGACCCGGCGTCCAGGGTGCGGACGGTGACCACGCGGCCGGAGAAGGCGTCGAGCAGCCGCGTGTAGACGGCGGTCTGCTCGTCGACCGTCGGCGGCTCGGCCCGGTCCAGGAACAGGAACTCGGTCCGCAGCAGCCCCACGCCCTCGCCGTCGAGCGCCGCCGCCTCGCCGGGGTCGCCCTCGCCCACGTTGAGCAGCAGCGCGACGGGGAACCCGTCGCGGGTACGGCCCGGCCCCGTCGACTCGGCGAGCAGGGATCGGCGGTGCTCCGCCCGGTGGCGGATCCGCTCGACCAGGTCCGCGCCGGGATCGACGTCGACCGTCCCCGCGTCCCCGTCGACGGCCACGGCCGTCCCGTCCCGCAGACCGTCCGCGCCCGCGCACCCGACGACCGCCGGGATGCCGAGCGAGCGGGCCAGGATCACGGTGTGGCTGGTGGGACCGCCCCGCCGGGTGACGATCGCCAGGACGCGGTCCGCGTCGAGCTGGACGGTGTCGGCGGGCGCGAGGTCGTCGGCGACCAGGACGTGGTCGTGCCCCGGGTCGGGCAGGCCCGGCATCGGCTCGTCGAGCAGGACCGCGACGGCACGGTCGCGGACGTCGGCGAGGTCGGCGGCGCGTTCGGCCAGGTAGCCCCCGGCCGCGAGCAGCAGCTCCTGGTAGGCGCCGACCGCGGAGTGCACCGCCCGGGCCGCGGCCTGGCCCGCCTCCGTCCGCTCCCCGATCCGGCGGGCCAGCTCGGGGTCGCGGGCCATGAGCGCCTGGGCGGTGAGCACCGCGGCCCCGTCACCGGTCAGTCCGGCGGCACGGGCGTCGAGCCACCGGGCCACGCTCTCCAGCGCGGCGCGCGCCCGGTCCGCCTCGGCCGCGGGGTCCTCGGCCGCGGGGGCGCGCTCCGGCGGCGTCGGCGGGGCCGCCATACGCGCCACGGGGCCGACGGCCGCTCCGGGGCTGGCGGGGACACCCGCCAGGCGGGACGCGCCCGGGGGCGCCGTCCCTCCCGCGGCGGTCCCCGGGCGGGCCACCGCCCACGGGGTCGGTGTGTCTGGGCACGGGTGGCCGGTCTTCGGCATCATCGCTCCTGGATCGGTTCGTCGATCGGTCTCGGCTCACCCCGGCCCCGGATCGCGCCCGACGGGGCGTGTGCGAACGCCTCGTGCACAGCCAACCGCGAGCGGCGTCGGAACGCCAGAGGATCACCTTCTGGCGTTCTTCCGCGCACATGTGGGATCACCGGTGTTTCAGTGTGGTTTTCAGTGCGTTTAGCTGCGTTGTCCCGAACACACAAGAGGCGCCTGCTGCACATATCCCACAACCACAACAAGGAGGAGGACTTGCCGCCGTCATCGCCCCTGACGCCGTCATCGTGGAGGCGACCTGGAGCGACGCACGACGCCAGGGCCCGTTCACCCGCCGGCCACACCCCGCCCCGGCCCGTGGCCTCCGGGTGGCACTCTTGACATACGCAACCAAACACACATAATCAAAGGTATATCCACAAGCCGCACGAGGCCGGGCACGGACACCGGAGGGAGACATGATCCTGACCCTCACGCCGAACCCGAGCGTGGACCACACCCTGGAAGTGGACGGCCTCGTCCGCGGCGAGGTCCTGCGGGTGAGCGCCACCCACGCGCAACCCGGGGGCAAGGGCGTGAATGTCGCGCGTGCGCTGCTCGAAGCGGGCGTCTCCGCCCGGGCGGTTTTCCCCGTCGGCGGAGGCGGCGGCGCCGAGCTCACCGCCCTCCTCGACGATCTCCCCCGCGTCACCGTGCCCATCGCGGGCGAGACGCGCGCCAACATCGCCGTCACCGAGGCCGACGGCACCACCACCAAGTTCAACGCTCCCGGCCCGGTCCTGTCGACCGGCGAGACCGACGCCCTCCTCGACACCCTGGAACAGGAACTGGCCCAGGAGCCGGACTGGATCGTGGCCTGCGGCAGCCTCCCCTCCGGCGTTCCCACCGACCTGTACGTCCGCGTCGCCGAACTGGCCTCCTCCTACGGGGTCCCGCTCGCCCTGGACACCTCCGGAGAGCCGCTCGCGAAGGCGGCGCACGCGGGCAGGGTGACCCTGCTCAAGCCCAACCTGGCGGAACTGGCCGAGCTGACCGGCCGCGACCTGCCCACCGTCGGAGCGGTCGTCCGGGCCGCCCGCGAGGTCCTCTCCTGGGGGAACGAGACGGCCCTCGTGACTCTGGGCGGCCATGGGGCCATACTCGTGGACGCCGAGCGCGCCTGGTGGGCGCGCGGTCCCCGGGTACGCACCCGCAGCACGGTGGGTGCGGGCGACTGCGCTCTGGCGGGCTACCTCAGCGAGAACGGCCCGCCCGACGAGGGGCTGGGCCGCGCCGTGGCCTGGGGGACGGCCGCCGTCTCCCTCCCCGGCACGGGCATCCCGACACCCGACGTCGTGGCCGCGCACGAGGCCACGGTCGTGGCCGATCCCGAACAGCGTCGGCGGATCGACGAACTGTGACCCGCCGCCCCTCGACCAGAGAAGGACTGACATGCCCCAGCGCACCGTGACCGTCGGCTCCCACCTCGGACTGCACGCCCGGCCCGCGGCCCTCTTCGTGCGGGCCGTCAACGAGACGGGCCTGCCCGTCACCATCACGCGCGACGGCCAGGACCCCGTGGACGCGCGCAGCGTCCTGGCGGTCATGGCCATGGGCGCGGGCCACAACGAGTCCGTCACCCTGTCCTGCGACGCCGACGACGGCGCCGAGGCCGCCCTCGACACGTTGGCGGAGCTGCTGGCCTCCGACATGGACACCGCGCCCACCGAGGCCTGACCGCGCGACGGGGTCCGCGCCGTCGCGCATGTGCGTCCACGCCATGAGCTCCTCGCCGTACTTCTCGTCGGGGACCCCGATGACCTGCGCGTCCAGAATGTCGGGGTGGGTGTGCAGGAGCTCCTCGATCTCGCGCGGGTCGACGTTCTCACCGCCGCGGATCACCATGTCCTCGATCCGACCGGTGATGCTGACGTAGCCCTGGCCGTCCATGACCGCGAGGTCGCCGGTGCGCATCCAGCGGCCCGCGTCGATCGCCTCGGCCGTCCGCCCCGGCATGTCCCAGTATCCGAGCATGACCGAGTAGCCCCGGGTGCACGGCCGCCTACGGGCCTCTGCGGGTCACCAACCTCTGACCACAGCCCCGTCTTCCCAGGTGGGAGGCGGGGCGGCATTCGTGTGTTCGCGATGTCTCGATATCGAGGCAAATAGGATTTTTAGGTAGAAGCCTCAACGAACCGGTTCCTGTCTGTCAGAATGCGACCCTGACCCCAGCAGATGACAGGGGCGCTCATGGACCACGACTCCCCCAAGGACCACCACAGAACCGAAACTGAGCGGCTCGAAGCAGACGCCGCGTGGCTTGAGGACGCGCTCCAACTACTGTCGGCCGAGGGCTCCGCGACCGCCTTCGAGGCGCTCCAGGTGTCCTACGGCATCCGGTTCCTCACCGTCACCCACCCGAACGCGGAACCCTCCGCGGCGCTGCGAGCATGGCGGGCGGTGTGCTCACTCTTATCCGCGCGCGAGCACCTGGTGGTGCGCGCGTTGGCACCGGACCAGGACATTTTCCTGATCCCGCCGCCGAAGGCGGACGAGTTGGTGAGCCTCCTGGCGTGTATCGCGCGGGCGGTCTCAGCAGGCGAGTGGGAGATCGTTGAGGGGTACCGGCCTCTTCCTGCTGACGAGGCCTAGCCGCTGGCACTCCGTCGCCCCACTCTCCCTTGCGCGGGAGAGTGGGGTTTTCGTCGTGTTCAGGATCACCGCACCTCGGCGAGCCACACGCCGTCGATCTCCCCGATGCCCTCGATCTCGTTTGTGAGGTGGGTGACGACCGCGGCCCGGATCTTGTCAGTCAGGCACAGCGATCGGAGCGCCTGGTACCGGTCGACGTGCTCGGCGGTCCGCCAGATGTGCACGGTGATGATGTGGTGCTGGACGTGCTCCTCGGCCTCCGTGGTGTCCGCCATGGTGAATCCCCCCGTAGGCGAGGCGTAACTCTCAGTGCTTGGTGTGGGGGCGAGGGTGGGGCCACCAGCCTGGACTCCGGCAGCCCCACGGCCCGGACCCCTATTCGGGCTCAGCCGTCCCCCGCACCCCACGTGCGGGGGTCATGTCCCTTGGAGTGGTGTAACTTCACAACCGCACTAACCCCCGGGATGTGACCCGGGACCGATCTCGCTGGGGCCCCTCTGCCGCCCTGGTC
>NZ_MKKC01000054.1 GCF_001942255.1 Nocardiopsis sp. CNR-923 | reverse complement strand
ACGAGATCATCGAGGAGGAACTCGCCGACGCCACCGAGCTCACGTGGGACAGCCTGCCCAAGCCGCGGGAGATCTACGAGTTCCTGGACTCGTACGTGATCGGTCAGGAGCAGGCGAAGAAGGCCTTGTCGGTGGCGGTGTACAACCATTACAAGCGGGTGCGCTCGGAGGGGGAGCGTCCCGGTGACGAGGGTGTGGAGATCGCCAAGTCGAACATCCTGCTGCTGGGGCCGACGGGGTCGGGTAAGACGTTGTTGGCGCAGACCCTGGCGCGGACCTGAATGTGCCGTTCGCGATCGCGGACGCGACGGCGCTGACGGAGGCGGGGTATGTGGGTGAGGATGTGGAGAACATCCTGTTGAAGTTGATCCAGGCGGCCGACTACGACGTGAAGAAGGCCGAGACGGGGATCATCTACATCGACGAGGTGGACAAGGTCGCTCGTAAGAGTGAGAACCCCTCGATCACCCGGGATGTGTCGGGTGAGGGTGTGCAGCAGGCGTTGTTGAAGATCCTGGAGGGGACGACGGCGAGTGTGCCGCCCCAGGGGGGTCGTAAGCATCCGCATCAGGAGTTCATCCAGATCGACACGACGAACGTGTTGTTCATCTGTGGTGGGGCGTTCGCGGGTCTGGAGAAGATCATCGAGTCGCGGACGGGTCAGCAGGGGATGGGGTTCAACGCGGTGTTGCGGCCTCGGTCGGAGGTGGCGCAGTCGGCGTTGTTCTCCGAGGTGATGCCGGAGGATCTGTTGAAGTTCGGGATGATTCCGGAGTTCGTGGGTCGGTTGCCGGTGATCACGAGTGTGCATGATCTGGATCGTGAGGCGTTGATCCGGATTCTGACGTTGCCGCGGAATGCTTTGGTGAAGCAGTATCAGCGGTTGTTCGAGTTGGATGATGTGGAGTTGGAGTTCACGCGGGACGCGTTGGAGGCGATCGCCGAGCAGGGGATCGTGCGGGGGACGGGTGCGCGTGGTTTGCGGGCGATCATCGAGGAGGTGTTGTTGTCGGTGATGTATGAGGTGCCTTCGCGTGAGGATGTGGGTCAGGTGATCATCACGCGGGAGACGGTGATCGACAACGTCAACCCGACGATCGTGCCGCGGAGCCAGCTCGACGAGGGACCGGAGGAGAA
>NZ_MKKC01000053.1 GCF_001942255.1 Nocardiopsis sp. CNR-923 | reverse complement strand
TCGGTTCCGGGTTCGGCGTCGTCCGAAGCTCCAGCCGGTCCCTCGCGTCTTCCGGGGGCCGCGGCCCATGAGGCGTTCGGCCACGCGCCAGGGTCGCCCCGACAACGGGGGCGTCCCCGCCCGCGCGACGCGCGTGCGGCCGGACCCGTGCCCACACCTGCGGCTAGATCGTTCTCCCGGTGCTGGTGGGCCTGGTGCGGGTGAACAGGCCCGGTCCTGGGCGGCCCCGCTCCCGCCTGGACGGGTTGGCCGGGGACAGGGCCTACAGCTCCAAGGCCAACCGGAGGATCCTGCGCACCAGGCGCACCCGGTGCACCATTCCCGAGCGTGGGGACCAAAAGGCCAACCGGCGTCGGCGGGGGTCGACCGGCGGCAGGCCGCCCGACTTCGATCGGGAGGCCTACCGCCGACGCAACCGGGTGGAGCGGTTGATGAACCGCCGCAAGCAGTACCGGGCGCTGGCCACGCGTTATGACAAGCTCGCCACGACTTTTCGGGCAACCGTCAGGATCGTCGACATCCTCATCCGGCTACGCGCACGGCCCGATCGTCCCACTCAACAGGATCCACCGAACACGCCCTAGCCCCTCGTGCGCCCGGGGACGCTCATCCACCCGCCATTGGGGGCGTCAGGCCTGGTTCGCGCGGTAGCGTCCATGTTCAGGCAGAACTCGACGCTGCGCGCCTTTTCGAAGCCGAACCCAGCGACGATTGCCTTGTCGTCCTCGTCCGGGGCGGGCACCTCGACGACGGGGGCGTGCAGGTCCTGGTCCTCGGTGGCGCCGGTCATCGCTCGGTAGTCGTACGCGTTGGCGCCCACCCCACCCCTGACGAGGACACCGTCGGCCGCGTAGCCGTCCTCGACGCGGAAGTCGACCAGCTTGCCGCTCACGACCTGGGTCAGGCTGACCGGTCCGAACTGCCCCTTCTTCACGGGCTTCACCTCAAGCGTGAATTCGCACTCGAATCCCAGGCGCTTGAACGTCGCGTCGCCCTCCACCGCCAACGGCGGGACATCGGCGCCGAGCTGGGGGCCGGGGTTCGGGGCGATCACGAAGGCCGAGGCGGGGGCGGTGACAGCGACCGCAGCCGCGGTGGCCAGGCCGAGGCCGATGAGGCGCAGCCCCATCATCGTGCGCTTCGACGCGGT
>NZ_MKKC01000051.1 GCF_001942255.1 Nocardiopsis sp. CNR-923 | reverse complement strand
TTGGCCTTGGCCGGGGAAGGGGGCCCTTCCCGGAACCGGAAGGCCGGGGCCTTGGCCGGGGTTTTGGGGCCCCCCGGCCGGAACCGGTTCCCCAACCGGAACCAAACCCCGGTTCCGGCCCCCCAACCAAAACCCAATTCCTTCCCC
This sequence comes from Nocardiopsis sp. CNR-923, assembly GCF_001942255.1. GTDB lineage: Bacteria > Actinomycetota > Actinomycetes > Streptosporangiales > Streptosporangiaceae > Nocardiopsis. Next base: position 1,035 of record NZ_MKKC01000051.1, on the reverse strand, counting down.
CCTTGGAATTCCAAAAACCGGTTGGCCAAGGGGCCCCGGGGGGGAACCGGGGGCCGGCCTTGGTTAACCCTTGGAATTGGGGAAGGAAGGCCGGAAAACCCCGGGGAAAACCGGGGGGCCCCGGCCCCGGAAGGGGCCCCCCTTGGGGCCCCAACCCCAATTCCAAAAGGGGCGGAACCCCAAGGCCAAAAGGGGAACCAACCGGCCTTCCAACCCCGGAAGGCCTTGGCCGGCCGGCCCCAATTGGCCTTGGGGGGGGGGGTTGGCCTTGGCCGGGGTTCCCCGGCCCCGGAACCGGAAGGTTCCCCGGCCCGGCCCCCCCCGGTTTTCCCCCCCCGGGGTTCCCCGGGGGGGGGGCCTTGGGGAACCCCGGGGGGTTCCGGGGGGGGAAGGCCTTGGGGTTGGGGAAGGGGGGGGGGCCGGCCGGCCCCGGGGGGCCGGGGGGCCGGTTCCGGAACCGGTTCCAACCGGGGTTGGGGTTGGAACCGGGGGGGGGGGAAGGCCGGCCCCCGGGGGGTTGGTTCCGGTTCCCCCCGGCCAAAACCCCGCCTTCCAACCAAGGCCAAGGAACCCCCCCGGGGTTCCAAGGCCCCTTTTGGAAGGTTGGGGCCAAGGAACCCCCCTTGGCCGGCCCCCCCCAATTCCCCCCGGTTCCGGCCCCCCGGGGCCGGCCCCGGTTCCGGGGCCGGGGCCGGAAGGGGGGCCGGGGGGGGAAGGGGCCCGGAAGGGGCCTTCCGGGGGAAGGGGAAGGGGTTCCGGTTCCGGCCCCGGGGAATTTTCCTTTTCCCCTTCCTTTTCCCCGGGGAATTCCCCTTGGCCCCCCGGGCCGGAACCCCCCGGGGTTCCCCGGGGGGCCGGAATTGGAACCCCGGAAGGGGGGGGCCGGCCGGAAGGGGTTCCAACCCCGGCCCCGGAAGGCCAAGGCCGGCCGGAAGGGGAAAACCTTGGCCGGCCCCGGCCCCAAGGTTTTCCGGGGGGCCTTGGGGAACCCCAAGGCCCCGGCCTTGGTTGGGGCCAAGGCATGTTTCCCCTTCC
>NZ_MKKC01000050.1 GCF_001942255.1 Nocardiopsis sp. CNR-923 | reverse complement strand
GCAGCGGTCGAGGCACCGTCCGGCCGGTGGGAGACCTCGAACGGACCCACCCTCGGGCCGCTGTCCGCCGAGGTCGGGTTGCCCGACCCCGCGTCCACGACGACGTCCCCGTCGTCGGGGCGGGTGGCACCGCCGAGAAGATCGTTGCCGGCCTTGATCGCGCCGAGCCCGAAGACCGCCGAGCCGACGTTGACCGCTCCGGTGGCGATCACGTACCCGGGCCTGTCCTCCCACTCGCTGAGGGGAACCACGGCCTCGAACGCGCCGATCCAAGGCTCCCGGGCGGTGGCGTACCAGTCATCGGCCGAGTCCGGTGCGCGGAACTGGCCGTCGACGAAGAACCCCGACAGGTTCCCCAACCCCACCAGCGAGTCCTCCAGCTCCGCACCGATGTTGGCGAAGTTCTCCGCAGACAGGGGGTAGACGGCCCCGCCGTCGGGGTCTCGCAGGCCCAGGGCGGTCGCCGCCCCGGTGACCACTCCCACCGCGGCGTCCGCGACGCCAGCCCACACGTCCTCGTACCAGGGCCTACTCGCCTGGGCCGGGGAACCCCAGGGGTTGTCCGCGTCGACCTGCACCGTGAACGTGCCGTAGTAGGCGCCGTCCCGGCCCTCGGATGTCTGACCGGGATCGGCGGCGGACAGCTCATCGGCCCCGCGGAAGTAGGTGCCGCCGTAGCTGGCCCCGATGGCGTTCGCGCAGGTGCGCTCAGCCGCCTGGAACTCGAACACGGCTTGGGCGATGCGGTTGTTGAGGTCGTTGTTGCGCTCGCGTAGATCCTCGTCGTCGGACCACTCCTGGTCGCCGTCGACCTCCTCCCACAACTCGACCGCCTGCCCTTGGAGGCGGATCAGTTCCTCCTTCAACGGCCGCGCGGTCTCGGCAAACGTGGTCAGGGCCTCGGCCGCCCCGGCCACGGCCTCCTGGGCCGCTGCGGTGTCCGATCCCACCGGGTCGATCACCGACAACAGCTCCCCCGACTCCGGAGCGGTGTAGATGCCCTCCAACCCGGCCCAGGTCGAGGTGATGTCGACACCGGACTCGGCGATGGCCTCGCCCGCGGTGCGCAAACGCCCGGCGGCGGCCTCCAACTCGTCGGGGTCGACCCTGGGGATGGGCACCGCGGAGGGAAGGACCGGACCGTCGACCACACACCTGCGTTCCGCGTAATTCAGCGGCCTGGAGCGCGGAATCTGG
>NZ_MKKC01000049.1 GCF_001942255.1 Nocardiopsis sp. CNR-923 | reverse complement strand
TCGCGTTCTCCGTCATACCCAGTCCTCGATGTGCCAGGTCAACGCGCCGTTACCCAAGGTCACTGTGAGCCCGGAGGTGTCGGCGTGCACTCCGAATTCTGCTACTCACCGGCCACCTCCGAGGGGAGTGGGGCGGCCTTCATCGCCCCTGCGAGGGGTAGCAACGTGGACAGCTCCGCAGCGCGGCGAGCCTCCTCCGCCGCCTTCATCGCCCCTGCGAGGGGTAGTAACTGCCTGTCGTGATAGTCGCGTCCGTGCTCGTGCTGTGCCTTCGTTGCCCCTCTGCTGGGTTCTCCTGCAAGAAATGCACCAAAATAGGGCATTGTGGATAATATGCCTGGCTGTTATCAGATCTGTGGTTGCCGTGTGTGGTGTTTGGAATCATTGGCCTGATGCGGTCACTACATCGGCTCAGTCTCCTTCTTGTCGTTGGCGCTCTCTAACGTGATTGCTCAATTCCCCAACGAGTATGAGGAGGTGAGCATTGCGTCTGCGATTGACAGTCCGCACCAGTGCGAACTCTCTGAACTGGGAGAACGTGCTGCGCCCGGGCCGCGGCCTGATCTATGACCTGCTCGCCCGAGGAGCGCCGCAACTCGGAGAGCGGCTCCACGAACACGGGTGGGGCCAGACCGGTATGACGCCGTTCGGTCACAGCGCCCCAGTGTTTCCCTCCGCGCGCCGCCGCCGCGGCACCTACGCAGTGGGCGGAACCGGTGCGCTGGAGATCGGCAGCCCGTTGCCGGAGGTCGTTGAGGGCCTGGCCAAGGGTTTGGCCGGCCAGTCGGTGCTGGACTGGGGAGGTACGGCCTTCCGGGTGGAGACCGTTGATGTCCTCCCACCCCCGGACTTCACGTCGGGAACAGCGGTGCTGAGGACCTCGACCCCGGTCGTGATGAAGGGGTCGGGGCAGGACGAGCACGGGCAGCGCACGACCCGCCAGGCGTGGGTGCTGCCGACCGAGCCGGAGTTTCCCGCCTACTTCGAAGCGAATCTACGCCGTAAAGCCGCAACTGTGGGGGTTGATCCCGATGTGACGGTTCAGGCGATCACCTGGGTCGGCCCTAAACGCAGCTTCTGTGTAGGCCAGGGCTACAAGCCGGGCGCTGCCGTGGAAGCGCAGCTGCGTGGGACCCCGGAGACGCTGCGGTGTATCTGGAGTTGGGGGCTGGGGCAGGCGAACGCGGCCGGGTTCGGGTGGGTGATCGCATGAGTTTCCTGAGTCAACCCCTATGCCGCCAAAGGCGCCTCCGAGACGGTAACGATCTTGCCGTTGGCCTGGTGAGTGGCGGGGTCGTAGACGGTGCCG
>NZ_MKKC01000048.1 GCF_001942255.1 Nocardiopsis sp. CNR-923 | reverse complement strand
CGATCTGTGGTACTCGGGAAAAGCCCGCCACCACGGAGGCAACGTCCAAGGCGTCATGGAACCGGACGGTTTTCCCGTGTTCGTTGGTGGCGTCGAGCCGGATCAGTGAACGACCTGCCCGCAGCCCGCTCCCATGTGCTCGGTGCGCTCTACGCCTTCGCGGCCAAGGGCCTGCCCACGTTGGCCGATCTGGGATACGAGGGTGCCGGGATCGGCATCATCACCCCCATCAAACAGCCGGCCGACGGGCCGCCGCTGGCTCTGGACAACCGCACCCTCAACACGCTCCAGCGGGGCGTGCGCTGTCTGGGCGAGCGCGGGTTCGCACTGCTCACTCAGCGGTGGCGGCTGCTACAGCACATCACCGCCAGCCCCAGCAAGATCGGGGACATCGCCAGAGCCGCCCTCGTTCTCACACACGTCGAACACGGGCGCCTGACATAGAACTCGCTGGGATCACCTCACTGGGCGATGGTCATGTCCTTGAGGGTGCGGCCCGGGACGGTGAGTGTCCGGCCGTCGCTGTGGATGACGATGACTGATTTGCGACTGCGTTTGCCACGACGGTTGCTGACGATTCGCAGCCCGGCCTGTTGGAGAGCGCCGAACCGGTACGTTCGGCGCTTCCGGAGGTAGTCGCGGCGCAGTTCGCCTTTGGACTCGTGTGGGGTGGTGTCCCTGTGCTGGATCCAGGTGCGGTCGGGGTGGGCGGCCAGGAACTCTGCGCTGGCGGTAGAGGCGACGCTGAGGGTGGCGACACCGGACGGAGACAGGTGGCACGTCGCGGGGTTGACCGGTAGGGAAGCCCACCGGGGTACGGGGCGGACCGGGGCCACGGGGACGGGGTTCACGCTGCGGGGCGTCACCTGGGCGGCGAGATCGCTCGGTGTGGGCATCGGTCTTTTCCTTTCAGAGCAGGTGCTTGAGGGCGGCACACTGGTGGGTGCGGGCCGGGCCCGGGCGGGGACCAGGGCGGACTGCCGTTCGGCCCCGGCCCGTGAGGGACTCACTCCGAGTCCTCGAACAGGACGGTTTGCCCTCCGGTGCGCTGCGATGGGATGGCACCGGCCTGCCGCCAGCACGGGCAGGAGCACACGTACCGGCCGCAATACCCCCGCACCCACACTTGAGTGCGCGACGCCGACCAGGTGGGGTCGGAACTGGGGTGCACCAGATCGGTCTCCCAGCGAGGAAACCGCCGCCAGTCCTGACCGCGGGAATCCCACACTTCGACGCACGCCCTCGGGTGGGGTGCCCCGAGGTTTCCGGACAGAGATCCAATACGATGATCCTGTAAGGAAACGAGGGGAAAATTGGGCAGGGCAAGCAAATACTCACCGGAG
>NZ_MKKC01000047.1 GCF_001942255.1 Nocardiopsis sp. CNR-923 | reverse complement strand
GATGGTGTCCCGTTGAGTGGTGTAACTTCACGAACGCACTAACCCCCGGCCCCTGACTTGGGGCCGATCTCGTTGGGGCCCTGTCGTCGGCCCGGACCGCGGGCGTCCTGGCCCAGCAGCTCGACCATGGACGCCTCGGAGAAGTAGCGGCGATCGCTGACCTGCCACTCATCGTGCATCTCCGCCAGCACCGCCCCGGCCAACCTGCCCAACGCCTTGGGGTTGGGGAAGACCTGCACCACGTCCGCTCTGCGTTTGACCTCCCGGTTCAACCGCTCCAACGGGTTGGTCGACCAGATCTTCTTCCAATGCGCGGCCGGGAAGTCCGCGAACGCCGTGATATCGGTCGCCGCGTCGATGAGCATCTCCTGCACCTGGGAGAACTGCCGCCCCAGCAGATCAGCGACGATGTCCACCTGGGAGCGCACCGCCGCGGCATCGGCCTGGGCGAAGATCGTGCGGATGGTGGCCGCGACCATCTCCCCCGAACCCTTGGGCACCTTGGCCAGCACATCGCGCACGAAATGCACCCGGCACCGCTGCCAGGTGGCCCCCAACAGCACCGCTTCGATCGCCGAGACCAGCCCGGCATGGGAGTCGGAGACCACCAGGCGCACCCCGCCCAGGCCCCGTGAGCGCAAACTGCGCAGGAACTGCGTCCAGACGCCCGGGTCTCGCTGTCGCCGACCGCGAACCCCAGCACCTCGCGCCGGCCCTGGGCGGTGACGCCGGTGGCGATCACCACCGCCTGGGAGGCGATCCGGTGGTTCAGGCGGGCTTTGCAGTAGGTCGCGTCCAAGAACACGTAGGGGAACGCGGTGTGGTCCAGGGGCCGCTCGGCGAACGCTTCGACCTCCGCGTCCAGCTCGGCGCAGATCCGCGACACCTCGGACTTGGACACACCCGAGTCGGCTCCCAGGGCTTTGACCAGCTCATCCACGGCCCGGGTGGAGACGCGTGGACGTAGGCCTCCATGATGACCGCGAACAGGGCCCGGTCGATGCGGCGGCGGCGCTCCAGCAGGGAGGGGAAGAAGGACCCGGAGCGGAGTTTGGGGATGTGCAGGTCCACGTCCCCGGCGGTCGTGGTCAGGGTGCGGTCGCGGTGGCCGTTACGCCTGGTGGTGCGCTCGGGGGTGCGCTGGTGGGGGTGGGCGCCGATCACGGTGGTGGCCTCGGCCTCGATCAGTTCCTGGAGCATGCGCTCCAGGACCAGGCGGACCATGTCCACATTCTCGGCCGCTCCTAGTGACTCCAGAAGCTGTTGTAGGTCATGCTGGGACAGAGCCATCGTGTGTCCTTGGGTGAGGAACGTCAGACCTTCTCTCACTTGACGGTCACACGGTGGCTCGCCTTGTCGCTATAGCCGTCCAGGTCAGATCACCCATCCCGGAGTTACACCACTCCAAGGGACATGACCG
>NZ_MKKC01000046.1 GCF_001942255.1 Nocardiopsis sp. CNR-923 | reverse complement strand
CCTGGTAAAGGGCCATCTGATGGAGTCCGCCAGGCACCGTCCCGCTGATCCGTTCGTTCTCCGGACACAGCAACGGCCACCGCCCGATCATCGATGGTTGTGAAGACAACGAAAAAGCAAGCGGTGGCCGCGGCCACCAGCGTAGCGGCCACGCGCTGGCCACGCCTGCTGAACGAGCTCATCGACACCGCCGTCGGCCCGTACCTGCCCCGACCCGAGACCCGAGCGACCGCCTGCGACCTGATCCGCGCCCTGCTCGCCCCGCTCCCCCGCAAGAACTGCTGGACCCTGGCCGAGCACGCCGGCCACGACTCCCCCTACCGAATGCAGCACCTCCTGGCCCGCGCCCGCATGGACGAAACCGCCCTGGCCACCTCCCTACGCGGCTATATCACCGCCCACCTGGGAGACGACGACGTGGTCCTGGTCGTGGACGAGACCGGCGACCTCAAGAAGGGCACCCACACGGTCGGGGTGGCCCGCCAGTACTCGGGCACCGCCGGAAGGATCGAGAACTGCCAGGTCGCGGTCTACCTCGCCTACACCACACCCCACGCCCACGCCCTGGTCGACCACCGCCTCTACCTGCCCACCTCCTGGACCGGTGATGCCGCCCGTCTCGCCGCGGCCAGGGTACCCGACGGTGTCGGCTTCGCGACCAAGCCCGAATTCGCCCGCCAGATGATCGCCTCCACCCTGGACCTGGTCCCGGCGCCTGGGTGGCCGCCGACGAGGTCTACGGCCGCAATCCCGCTCTGCGCGCCTTCCTGGAGGAACACCGCACCGGGTACGTGATGGCGGTCTCGGCCACCGACCGCCTGCCCGCCCCGCGCGGCCCGCTCACCCTCAAGGAGCTGGCGGTGCTGCTCCCCGGTACCGCCTGGCAGAAGCGCTCCGCCGGAGACGGCGCCAAGGGCGAGCGGTTCTACGACTGGGCGCTCGTCGACGACCGTGCCGATGATGCCGGGGTCCGGTGGGTGCTGATACGCCGCAACCGCACCACCGGCGAGCTGGCGTTCTACCGCTGCTACGCCCCCGAGCCGGTGACGCTGGGGCGCCTGGTGGCGGTGGCCGGGCGCGCTGGCGGGTGGAGGAATCCTTCCAGCAGGGCAAAGGCCTGGCCGGGCTGGACGAGCACCAGGTGCGAACGTGGACTTCCTGGCATCGGTGGAGCCTCCTGGCCATGATCGCCTACGCGTTCGTGGCCCTGTGCCGCCTGCGGGAGGCCCGCCGCCACCCGGCTCCGGAAGGGCTGGTGGCATTGACCTGCAACGAGATCGCCCACCTGTTCCACGCATTGTTCGGATCCGAGCCCGTTCAGGAGCACGTGCTGGCTTGGTCGGTGTTCAGACGCTTCCACCAAGCGCAGGCCCGGGACTGCCACTACCGCAGACAAGCAGCCCGCGAATCATGACAAACCGGATCTACAACTGGAGTA
>NZ_MKKC01000045.1 GCF_001942255.1 Nocardiopsis sp. CNR-923 | reverse complement strand
TCTCTCACTTGACGGTCACACGGTGGCTCGCCTTGTCGCTATAGCCGTCCAGGTCAGATCACCCATCCCGGAGTTACACCACTCCAAGGGACATGACCGTCCCCGACCCGCCCAAGCGGGCCAGGGCCGCGATTTCTCCGGTACCTGAACGCCCCCAACAGCCTGCTCCGGCTGTGTCGGCGACCGCGTCCGATCCGAGTACCTCTCCGAGGCGGGTGGCGTCGGTCGGCGAGGTGGCTGCGTACTGGGAGCGCGACGACCATGGGGGCGGGTTCGACGCCGCGCCTGAGACCGACCCCGAGGAGGAGTGGGGCGCCCTTGTTCGCCCCTACATGCCTCCACCGCCCCAGATCCGGATGCCGGTTCCCTGTGCCCGCGTTCCTGAGGGTGATCTGTTGGCCGCTCCGCCGCAGCGGGCTCCGGACGACCTGGCCGATCTCGCCGCAGTGGTTCGGACCTATCTCAACACGGTTGGCTGAGCGGTTCGGATCGGGATGAGGGTGGTGTCGCTTCAGCGGCACCACCCGCCTACTTCATGGGTGGGCGTGATCGCGAGACGCCCGCGTGCAGGGGCCTTGAGGTGAGAATTCGGCCTCTCGGTGTCGCATCCGCGCCGTCCTCGTCTCCATAGGGAGGTGAAAGGCAAAGGAAGGGCGAGGACCCCTGGAGGGCGTGCGTGAACGAGTACGAGCAGACACTGTCGAGGTTGGCTCCCCGGATCACCGACCGGGACCGGCAGATCCTGGTGGGGTTGTGGGAGCACCAGGTGATGACCACCCACCACCTGCACCGCATCTACTTCCCTCATGCCGGACCCCGCCGGGCCCGCTCCCGGCTGCTGACTCTGCACCGGTACGGGCTGCTCAATCGGTTTCGCCGCCACGCCCACGACCGCAACGCCCCTGACCATTGGATCCTGTCCCCGACCGGAGCGGTGTTGGTCGCCTTGTACCAGGGCAAGGAGCCCGAGGAGCTGCACTTCCGCTCCGACCGGGCTCTGGCGTTGGCCCACTCGCCAAGGTTGGACCACATCCTCGGCCTGGCCCAGACCCGCGCCCACTTCGTCGAGAGCGCCCGTGACGTGGGTGCCGATCTGCTCCGGTGGAGGTCCGAGCGCGAGTGTAAGGAGAGGTGGGGCAGGTATATCCGCCCGGACGCCCTCGTCCGTTGGGAGGAGGGCGAGTTGGTCCTGGACGCGTTCGTGGAGTACGACACCGGCACCGAACCCCTCACCCAGCTCAAGCGGAAGATGCCGGGGTACGCGCTCCTGGCCCAGACCAGCAAGCTGCCCTCCATCGTGCTGTTCATAGTCCACTCCGACAAGCGCGAGGACAACGCGGCGCGCAAACTCGCCTCCGCCTGCACCGGCACGGTGGGGGTGTACCTGACCACCCACCACCGCCTGGCGGTGGAAGGGGCGGGCGCGCCGATCTGGCGGCTGGCTCACTGC
>NZ_MKKC01000044.1 GCF_001942255.1 Nocardiopsis sp. CNR-923 | reverse complement strand
TGAGATCGCCTCGTGCCATGACTATTGCTCTATCAAAGCCGGGCCCGGCCCGCAGGCGATCTCCCGAACTCGTGATCCAAACTCCAGACAGGACCTAGTCCGACCCGTTCGGGCCCGGCGAACCGATGCCGTCGCCGGTGTCGCTTCCGTTTCCGTCGCTGCCGCGGTCGGCGGCGGTCGTCGCGTCGACGCTCCCGTCGGTCCGCTCCGGGGCCCGGTCCCGCCCGCTCGTGGTTCGCGCCGCGCGGGCACGCCGCCTGAGGTACCACCACAGCGGCACGCCGACCACCGCGGCGACCACCAGGAACGGGAACGCCCAGCCCGCGATGACCGCGATCCACAGGGCGACGGCCGCCAGGGCGGCCCAGCCCTGACCCAGGGCCTCCAGGAACCCGACGGCCTCGCCGGAGGGGCTGTCCACGTAGGTGTCCGGGCTGTCCAGGCTCAGGTTCACCGTCGAGTAGGCGGTCTGGTCGTTCAACGTCTCCCACCGCGCCTGGAAGGCCTCCAGCTCCGACTGGCGGTTCTGGATCTCCTGCTCGACGCGGAGCAGGTCGTCGACGTCCTCGGCCTCCTCCAGGTAGCCGCGCAGCGTCTCCAGAGCCGTCTCCGCCGAAGCGACGCGGCTCTCGACGTCGGCGACCTCCTCGGTGACGTCCGCCACCGAGCGCTCCAGGGAGGACCTGTCGCCCAGCTCCGCCAGCCCGGTGAGCGTTTCCTCGTAGTCCTCGGCGGGGACGCGCAGGGTGAGCGTCGCGGTGGGCGACCCGCCGAGGGGGGTCGACAGATGCTCCGAGGACACGTACCCGCCCGCCTCGACGGTCAGCCGCGCGGCGCTCTGGGCGCCCTCCTCCACGTCCTGGACGCGAACGCTCATGGTCGCCGTGTGGATCAGGGCGCGGTCCGCGGCCTCGACACCGGAGCCGAGCGCGCCTGTGCCGTCCTCGGCGCCCTCCTCGGTCTGGGCACCCTCGACCGCCGCCGCGCCCTCGTCCACGGCGACGCCCCCGGCCCGCCCGGACGCCGCCTCGCCCGACCCGTCGGAGGTCATGGAGTCGCTGCCCGCCGCGCCGCACGCGGTCATCGCGAGGACGGCCAGACCCACGGACAGTCCGGCCACGCTCGTACGCCACCGCTGGGGGAAAGTGGTTGCTCTCATGACCCTTCGACGCGGGGCGCGACGCGGGCGTTTCGGCCCTCGGATAACGACGACGCAACGGCGGGGCCGCAGGTCGGGCGGTACACGGAACCGGTGGGACGCGGGAGTCGCACGGCACTCGGGGCGACCGCCGCGTTGAGGGGACGTCGGGTCGGTGTGATCCGCGGCATCTGGAAAGCTGGAGGCATGGCAGAAGCACCGCACGTCGTCGTGGTCGGGGGAGGGGTCTCCGGGCTCACCGCCGCCCACCGCCTCACCGGATTCGGAGCCGCCGTCACCGTGCTGGAGGCCGCGGACACGCCCGGAGGCAAACTGCGGGCCTCGCCCGTGGCGGGCGTGCCCGTCGACTCCGGGGCCGAGTCGGTGCTCGCCCGCCGCCCCGAGGCCCTCGACCTCATCACCGAACTCGGCCTGGCCGACCGCGTCGTCCACCCCGGACCGGGATCCGCCGGGATCTACACCAGGGGCGGGATCCGGCCCCTGCCCGAGGGCCAGCTCATGGGGGTGCCCGGCGACCTGCGCGCACTCGCCCGCAGCGGGGTGCTGAGCTGGAGGGGGACCCTGCGCGCCGGGCTGGACCTGGTGTGGCCGCGCACGCCGGTGCGCGGCGACCTGCCGGTGGCCTCCTACGTCGGGATGCGCATGGGGCACGAGGTCGTCGACCGGCTCGTCGAGCCGCTGCTCGGCGGTGTGTACGCGGGGCGGGCCGACCGGCTCTCCCTCGACGCGACGCTGCCGCAGATCGCCCCCATGGCGCGTGAGGACCGCTCCCTCATGCGCGCGGTGCACGCCAGCCTGGCGGGTCGGGGCGCCGCCCCCGCCTCCCCCGGGCCGGTGTTCGCGTCGCTGCGCGGAGGGATCGCCGCGCTCGCCGACGCACTGGCCGAGCGACACGGCGAACGGGTGCGCACCGGCACGCGGGCCGACGCGCTGCTGCGCCTGCCGGAGGGCTGGCGGGTCCACCTGAGCACGGGCGACCGGCTGGACTGCGACGCCGTCCTGCTGGCCTGTCCCGCGCCCGAGGCCGCCCGGCTGCTCGCCGACCACGTGCCCGAGGCCGCGCGCGACCTGTCCGCCGTCGAGTACGCGAGCATGGCCCTGGTGACCCTGGTGCTTCCCGCGTCGGCCTTCCCGGAGCCGCTGACCGGGAGCGGCTTCCTCGCCCCGGCGGGAGAGGGGCTGACCATCAAGGCGGCCACCTTCTCCAGCAACAAGTGGCCCTGGATCGCCGACGAGCTGCGCGCGGCCAATCCCGGCGACGACCTGGTCGTGGTGCGCTGCTCGATCGGCCGCGGCGGCGACACCGCCGCTCTGGAACGCTCCGACGAGGAGTTGACCGCGGTGGCCGTCGCGGACCTGGCCACGGTGACCGGACTGGTCGGCCCCCCCGTGCGAAGCCGGGTCACCCGTTGGCGGAACGGCATCCCGCAGTACGGGGTCGGCCACACCGCGCGCGTCGACCGGATCCGCGCAGCCGTCGGCCGGCACCGCGGTCTGGGGGTGTGCGGCGCAGCCTACGGTGGCGTCGGCATCCCCGCGTGCGTCGCCGACGCGGGCCGTGCGGCAGAACGGCTGGCGCGCACCCTCCCCCCGATCAGTCACACCACCCCCGGCGGCGACGCCGAGGGAACGAACGAGCAAGGAGTGAACCCGTGACGGGCCAGCAGAACATCGCCGTCGACCAGGACGGCACCGACCTGAACGCGCTCATCCGCTACACCATGTGGTCGGTCTTCAAGGTCGAGGGCCTCGACGGAGTCGACCGGGCCGCGGCGGCCGACGAACTCCAGGCCCTCTTCGACAAGTCCGCCGAGCGCGGGACCATCACCCGGGGCAGCTACGACGTGCAGGGCCTGCGCGCGGACGCCGACATCATGTTCTGGTGGGTGGCCGAGACCTCCGAGGAGGTCCAGGAGATGTACACCGCCTTCCGCCGCACCCGCCTGGGCCGCGCCAGCACCCCGGTGTGGTCGGTCGCGGGCCTGCACCGTCCGGCGGAGTTCAACCGCGGCCACGTGCCCGCCTTCCTCGCTGGCGAGGAGCCGCGCGACCACCTGTGCGTCTACCCGTTCGTGCGCTCCTACGAGTGGTACCTGCTGCCCGACGACGAGCGCCGCGCGATGCTCGCCGAGCACGGCCGCATGGCCGCCCCCTACCCGGACGTGCGCGCCAACACCGTGTCCTCGTTCGGCCTCAACGACTACGAGTGGCTGCTGGCCTTCGAGGCCGACGAGCTGCACCGCATCGTCGACCTGATGCGTCACCTGCGCGGCGCCAGGGCCCGCCTGCACACCCGTGAGGAGCTGCCGTTCTACACGGGTCGCCGCCGGAGCGTCGCCGAGCTCGTCGACGCCCTGCCCTAGCCGGGGCCTTCCGGTCCTCCGCTTGGCTTCGGGACCGTGTTCGGGTGCCCGAAGAGCCGAGGACGCTTCATCCCCGGTGGGCCTGACGCGCGTTCCTCGTGAGCGGCCGGCCGCGTCCGCACGCCACCCACCGTCACCCGCACCGGACGCCTTCGGCGCGGTCTTGGCCCGGCGCGTCCGGACGGCGCGGACGGCCCCGCGCCGAGACGACCGTGCCCCGGGCGGGGATCCGCCCGGGGCACGTCGCGTTCGGTCGTCCCGCGGCTCGGCGCCGCGGGCTCAGCGCCCCGCCGACCTGCGCTTCGCCAGGACGTAGAAGGGGATCGTGACGATGAAGCCCAGGACCACCGCGCTCATGAGGTAGATGAGCGCGTCTCCGGCGGGCAGCCCGACCCCCCAGGCGGTCATGAGGGCCACCCCGGTCGCCAGGGAGCCCAGCACCGCGTAGATCTTGCGCCCGCGCGGCTTGGGGTACTCCATCCGGCTCACCATCAACCAGGAGATGAGCAGCACGGCGCAGACGCCCGCGTACAGCGGCGGGTCCATGAGGACCACGGTCACCACCGCCATCGCGCCGAACGGGCAGGGCAGCCCGGTGAAGTAGGTGGCTCCCGGCGCCTGGCAGGAGAAGCGCGCCAGTCGCACGATGACCGCCAGCAGGACGGCGCCCCCGGCGACCACCGGCAGCACGGTGGGACCGCCGGAGGACACGCCCCACACCACGAAGAAGAACGCCGGGGCGAAGCCGAAGCTGATCACGTCCGCGAGGTTGTCCAGTTCCGCCCCCAGGCCGCTGCCGCCGAGCCTGCGCGCGACCCGTCCGTCGAGGACGTCCAGCGCGGCGGCCACCAGCATCAGCCCGACCACCGTGGCCATGGCGGCCTTGGGCAGCGGCCCGCCCGCACCCGAGGCGGCGTGCGCCGACTGCGCGGCGGTCAGCGCCCACACCGCGAGGAACCCGCACAGGGCGTTGCCCAGCGTCAGGTAGTCGGCCACGCCCAGCCGGAGCCGAGGGGCGTCGGTCAGCGCCGCGCCGTCGGGCTCCAGGACCGCTCGCTCAGTCGGCGTCAAGACGGGTTTCTCCGGCACGGACCTTCTGGCCGACCTCCACCGCCGGGGCGACCCCGGACGGAAGGTAGACGTCGACCCGCGACCCGAACCGGATGAGACCGATCCTCTCGCCTTGCTCGACCTTCTGCCCCGCAGCGAGATACGGGACGATACGCCGGACCATCGCGCCGGCGATTTGAACGACCGTGACCTCACCGATCTCGGTTTCAAGGGTCCAGATGACGCGCTCATTACGCTCGCTGTCCTTGTCGAAGGCGGGGCGGAAACCCCCGGGGCGGTGCTCGACCCGGGTGACCACTCCGGAGAGGGGTGCACGGTTGACGTGCACGTTCAGGGGGTTCATGAACACCGCCACCCGCGTCCGGCCGTCGGACTGGGGGTCGATGCTCTGGACGACGCCGTCTGCCGCGGAGATCACGCGCCCGGTGGCCGGGCCTCGCTCGGGGTCGCGGAAGAACCACGTCATGCCCGCGGCGAGGGCGATCACCGAAGCGGCGGCCGCCGCGCGTCGGCGGGACCCCCGGGCCGCCAGTGCGGCGCGCCCGCCGCGCCGAGGGCGGGAAGCAGCCAGGGCGCCGACCCCTGCGCCATGCCGAAGCGCGGCCGGGCCGGGGGGCGGGGGGAGGCGGTCGTGGAAGGTGAGTCGTCGGTCATCGAGCGCTTTCGTCACGGGTCGGTCGGTTCTCGCGCCCCGGAATCCGCCGCGAGGCTGCCGGGCGGTTCGGGGCGCGTGCGCCGAGACCGGGTGGGTCTCCTTCGCGCGGCGCCCCGCGGGTGGACGGAGCCGACCGTCGGTGCGCTGGAGGCGATTATCCCCGATCCGGCGCTGACGGGGTGTGGGTGTCGCCCCGCCGTTGGCTCAGGAGGGTACTCCCGCGTGCGTCCGGAACCAGGATGGTACGCCAACCTACTGCGTCGGGTCGGTGGGCTTCAGGGTCAGAGCGACGGAGTTGATGCAGTACCGGGCGTCGGTGGGGTTGTCGTACCCCTCACCGTGGAAGACGTGGCCCAGGTGCGAGCGGCAGGTCGCGCATCTCACCTCGGTCCGCACCATGCCGAGGGAGGCGTCCTCGTGCAGGGTGACGGCGTCGGAGCCGGCCGGGTCGTGGAAGCTGGGCCAGCCGCAGTGCGAGTCGAATTTCTCGTCGGAGCGGAACAGTTCGGACTCGCACCCCCGGCACCGGTAGACGCCGGTGGTCCTGGTGCCGACGTAGGCTCCGCTCCACGGGCGTTCCGTGCCCGCCTGACGGAGTACGGCGTACTCCTGGGCGTCGAGCCGTTCGCGCCACTCCGCGTCGGTCTGGGGGATCCTCGGGGACCCGCCGTTGGTGCCCTGTTCCGCTGCGTCAGCCATGTGACGACGCTACCGCTAATCGGGCTCCGATGCCGCCTCGACCGCGTTTCGGAAGGAACGCTAATCGCTGTCTGCAAGAGGGCAAATCCCACCTAAGAGTTATATACACCTAACCTCCTCTCGGTTCACGTTCGGTCGCCAAAGCCGGGGGTAGGCCTCAACCAGGGTCAGTGGTCGAGGTGCGCCGGGGCAGGTGAGATGGCAGTTACGGCACAGCAGGCACTCGGAGTCGGCAGGCGACCACTGCGCGTGGGGAGAATCAGATACGGACTGTGGTGGCTGGATCAGGTCACGGCGGGCGTGAGGGCCCGGTCCGGATCGGTCGCCGCGTCCGCGGCAGCCGCGGGTCGGGAACTGCGCTGGGCGACGGTCCTCAGCGCGCGCGTCGCCGCGGCGCGGATCGACGCCGCCAGACCAGAGCCGTGGGACGACGGGAAGCTGCTCGCCTTCGTCGCGGTCGTGGCGGCGTGCGCGTTGGCCGTCGCGCTCGTCCTCGGTCTCGGCATCGCCCGGTGGGCGATGACGGCGGCGGGCAGTCTGCCCTTCGCCGCCGCCGGTGCGGTCGCCGTGGGGCTGGTGTTGCTGGTCCTGACGTATCTGGTGTTCGCCTCCAGACGAAGTGGTCACTGAGAGTCGGAGGGGCCGCGCACGCGGCCCCTCGCGTGGGGATCGGTCTCGGGGGATCTCCGGGGATCTGGGCGGGGCGGGGACGCGCGGCTCAGGCGTCGAAGTCGTACTGGAGAACGTAGGCCGACCCGTCCATGGTGATCTCGTTGAACTCGACTGGGCGGTGCTCACCGGTCAGCGCCGTGCGGGCCACCTCCAGCACGGGCGTGCCGGCGCTGAGTTCCAGGTCGGACCGTTCCTCGGGGGTGGGCATACGGACCCGGATCTCCTCCGTGAAGTGCGCGGGAGCGTGTCCAAGGTCGGCCAGCCGCGCGTAGATCCCGCCGGGGCCGGTGTCGTGCTCGCGCACGCGGCGAGCCGCGGGGGAGTCGCCCAGAGCCTCCAGGACGGCCAGCGGCAGGTGCGAGACGGCGCTCTGGACGGGCCTGCCGTCCACCAGGTAACGGCGGGAGCGGCGGAGCACCCGGGACCCGTCGGGCAGTTCCAACGCGCGGGCCACGTGTTCGGGCGCCACGGCCTCGCCGACGTCGAGGGAGTCGACCTCGTAGCCGCGGTCCTGGCTGTCGGTCTGCCAGATCGCCCTTCCGCTGCCCCACAGCTCCTTGGACAGGCGGCGAGCGCCGTGCCGCCGGACGGGCCGGAAGAGCCGGACGTAGATGCCCGAGCCGCGCACCGCCACGGCCAGGCCCTCGTTGATGAGCACGGAGAGCGCCTGGCGTGCCGTGGCCCGTGCGACGCCATGGCGCTCCATCAGGGTGTTCTCCCCGGGAAGGCGGTCGCCGTCGGCGTACCGCCCGGAGCGGATCTGGCCGCGTAGCTCCTCGGCTATCTCCCGGTAGACCGGAGGGGACCCGTTGTCGGACGTCGGCACTACGTTCATCCTCTCACCCGGGGGGCCAAGCCGGTAAGCCCCGTCGCGGTGTGTCCAATGGGGGTGTTTCCAGTGGATGGCACACATCGGGTATGTCCGGTTGCGGGGAGATTCATGCGTGGTTGTGGGGCAGCCGAAACCAACCGGATACGGGTCTCCCCCAAAGACCTCCCTATTCTCGAACGTAACGCGCGAAGAGGTTCTCCTCAGACTCCAGAAGGTGCGCCATGCGCACGGGTGTGTTCCGCACGGAGGCACGCGTCGGTGCGCCCGGAGTCCCCGGACCCCCGGCCACCACGCGCGGCGCGCCCGACCCCAACACGCGCGGACTGACGGTGAGGCACAGCTCGTCCAGCAGCCCGGCCCCGACGAACTCCGCCAGCAGATGCGGACCGCCCTCGGTCAGCACCCGGCACAACCCCCGTTCGCCGAGGGCGTTCACGACGTGCTCGGGCCCCACGGACTGACCGTCGACCACCACGAGGTCGGCGCACGCGCGGACGCGCTCGCGGCGCTCCCTGGGCGCGGAGGCCGTGGTGAACACGATGGTCCGTGCGGTCTCGGGCGCCGAGCTCAGCAGCGCCTCGGGGATGTCGAGGGTGCGGGAGACGACCGCGATAGGCGGGGTTGCTGGCCGCCCGTGCCGCAGCGGCTCCCAGACCTCGCGCGGTCGAACGGGCGCGTACCCCTCGATCCGGGCGGTCGCCGCGCCCACCAGCACCACGTCGCACAGGCCGCGCAGGACGCCCATCACCCTGCGGTCCGGGGCGGAGGACAGGTCGCGGCTGCGCCCGGAGGGACCGACGGCGCCTCCGTCCACGCTGGAGACCATGTTGGCGCGGACGAACGGACGGTCCAGACCGTCAGGGTAGGCGTACGCGGTGGCCAGGTCGACGTCCGCGTCCGGTGCGGGCAGGAGCTGACGGAACGGTCCGGGACCGGAGGAGGCGGTGTTCGGGGTCTTCGACGGCATGGTCAACAAGGGTAGGCGTTGCGGGTCCGAGGCCCGGCGGACCGGTCACGGTGTCGGCCGCCGGGCCCTGAACCGCTGGCAGCCCTCCGCCGTCCGGTCTGGGTGGGCCGGCCGAGGCGTTCGCGCCAGGACGGCTTCGTCACACGGTCGACCGGCTCCGGTCAGGGGGTGCGTCCGTGCCGGTGGGACACCCGGCGCAGCAGCACCAGCGCCCGGTCGATCACCCGGACGGGGCCTGATGCGGCCACGGACGGGCGTCCGGCCACGTCGGGCTCGGCGGTGTCCAGGACCGTCTCCCACGCCATCCCGTACTCGGTGCCCGGGACGGTGAAGTCCACCGCGTCCGCGCCGCTGTTGAGCAGCAGGAGGAACGAACTGTCGCGGATGCGCCGCCCGCGCGGGTCCGGCTCGGTGATGGCGTCCCCGTTGAGGAACACACCCAGCGCCTGCCGGGTCGAGTTCCAGTCCGGGCCCGACATCGGCCTGCCGTTCGGGCGCAGCCACACGATGTCGGGCAGGACCCGACCGTCGCCGCGGCCGCCCTCCACCGGACTCCCGCGGAAGAACCTGCGCCGGCGGAACACCGGGTGGTCGCGGCGCAGACGCGCCAGGCCGCGCACGTAGTCGAGGAGGTCGTTGTCGGGCTCCTCCCCGTCCAGACCGGCGGCCTTCCAGTCGATCCAGGAGATCTCGTTGTCCTGGCAGTAGGCGTTGTTGTTGCCGTCCTGGGTGCGGCCCACCTCGTCCCCGTGCGAGAGCATCACCACCCCCTGCGACAGGTACAGGGTGGTGAGGAAGTTGCGCACCTGGCGTCGGCGCAGGGTGATGATCTCGGGGTCGCGGGTCGGGCCCTCCACGCCGTGGTTCCAGGACCGGTTGTCGTCCGTGCCGTCCCGGTTGTCCTCGCCGTTGTCCTCGTTGTGCTTGTGGTCGTAGGAGACCAGGTCGGCCAGGGTGAAGCCGTCGTGGCAGGTGATGAAGTTGATCGAGGCGACGGGGCGGCGGCCGTCGTCCTGGTACAGGTCGCTCGACCCGGCCAGTCGGGAGGCGATTTCTCCCAGGACGGGCTGGCCCCGCCAGTAGTCGCGCACCGTGTCCCGGTACTTGCCGTTCCACTCGGTCCACAGCGGAGGGAAGTTGCCCACCTGGTAGCCGCCGGGGCCCACGTCCCAGGGCTCGGCGATCAACTTGACCTGCGAGATCACCGGATCCTGCTGGACGATGTCGAAGAACGTGCTCAGGCGGTCCACATCGTGGAACTCCCGCGCGAGCGCGGAGGCGAGGTCGAAGCGGAACCCGTCCACGTGCATCTCCAGGACCCAGTACCGCAGCGAGTCCATGATCAGCTGGAGCGAGTGCGGGTGGCGCACGTTGAGGCTGTTGCCGCAGCCGGTGTAGTCGAGGTAGTAGCGCTGGTCCTCGTCGCTGACCCGGTAGTAGCTCAGGTTGTCGATGCCGCGCAGCGACAGGGTGGGGCCCATGTGGTCGCCCTCGGCGGTGTGGTTGTACACCACGTCGAGCAGGATCTCGATGCCGGCCTCGTGCAGGGACTTCACCATCGCCTTGAACTCCTGCACCTGCTGGCCGCGCGACCCGAGCGCCGCGTAGCCGCTGTGCGGGGCCAGGTAGGCCAGGGTGTTGTAGCCCCAGTAGTTGGTCAGCCCGCGGGCGACCATGGCGTGCTCGGGGACGAAGTGGTGGACGGGCATGAGTTCGACGGCCGTCACCCCGAGCGAGGTGAGGTAGTCGATCATCGCCGGGTGGGCCAGCCCCGAGTAGGTGCCCCTCTGGTGTTCCGGGATCCCGGGATGGCGCATGGTCAGGCCGCGCACGTGCGCCTCGTAGATGACCGTGCGGTGGTAGGGCGTGCTGGGGCGGGACTCGTTGCCCCAGTCGAAGAACGGGCTCACCACCACGCACTTGGGCACGTAGGGCGCGCTGTCGGCGTTGTTGCGGCGCGCGGGATCGGCGAAGTGGTAGCTGAACAGGGACTCGTGCCAGGTGAGTTCGCCGTTCAGCGCCTTGGCGTAGGGGTCGGTGAGCAGCTTCTTGGGGTTGCACCGCAGACCGTGCTCGGGCGCGTAGGGACCGTGGACGCGGTATCCGTACCGCTGTCCCGGACCGACACCGGGAAGGTAGCCGTGCCAGACGAACCCGTCGTATTCGGTCAGGGAGACACGGGTCTCCTCCCCGTCGTCGTCGAACAGACACAGGTCCACGCGTTCGGCCACTTCGGAGAAGAGGGAGAAATTGGTGCCGGACCCGTCGAAGGTCGCACCGAGCGGATAGGAACTACCGGGCCAGACTTCCACCATTGGCGTCGTCAGTCTCTTGGTGTCGGGGCCTTCGCCAGCCGGTTCGGGGGCACTGCGTCCCACCACGGCTCGAAAGCGAGCGGTCGCGTTCGCCTTCTTCCTTCCGCCACGGCCGCCGAATTATGCCGGTCAGGGGCGATGATCATTCGCGCCCTGTCTCGATTTGTGGCTTTTCGTAGGAATTATCAGCGTGGTCTGGTCAGAGCCGGGCGGTCGGGGAGGGAACCCTGCCCGACCGCCGGGACTACTTCCGGGGACGGGCCCGCTCAAGGATCGCCTCGGTGTCCACCCAGTCCGGCAGCGTGCCGAAGACGCGGCCCCACTCACCGCCCAGACGGCTGGCGGTGAAGGCCTCGGCGACCGGGGTCGGCGCGTGCCGCAGCAGCAGCGAGGCCTGCAGGGTGAGCGCCATCAGCTCCACCACCGACCGAGCGCGGTACTCCGCCCCTTCCGTGTCGGACAGGGCCTGCTCCAGCCGCTTGAGGGCGGCGTCGAAGTAGGCGTCGGCGCCCGCGGCGGCGCGGAGCTCGGCGAGCACGGCCTCCACCGACTCGGGGCCGCGGCCCATCGCGCGCAGGACGTCCAGCGCGGCCACGTTCCCCGACCCCTCCCAGATGGAGTTGAGCGGGGAGTCCCGGAACAGCCGGGGCATCCCCGACTCCTCGACGTAGCCGTTGCCGCCCAGGCACTCCAGTGCCTCGGCCGCGTGCGGGGGCTGCCGCTTGGTCACCCAGAACTTGCCCACGGCCACGCCCAGGCGGCGGAAGGCGGTCTCCGCCTCGTCCCCGCGCACCGACCGGTCCACCGCTCCGGCGAGGCGGGTCATCAGCGTGGTGGCCGCCTCGGACTCCAGCGCCAGATCGGCCAGGACGTTGCGCATGAGCGGCTGCTCCACCAAGCGCTCGCCGAAGGCCGAGCGGTGCTCGGCGTGGTGGAGGGCGTGCACCACGGCGGCGCGCATCCCGGCGGCCGACCCGATGACGCAGTCGAGGCGGGTGCTGTTGACCATGTCGATGATGGTGCGCACGCCTCGGCCCGGCTCTCCGACCAGGTGCGCGACCGCGCCGTCGTACTCCAGCTCCGCCGACGCGTTGGACCGGTTGCCCAGCTTGTCCTTGAGCCGCTGGACGTGCAGCGCGTTGCGGGTCCCGTCGGGCAGCACACGGGGGACGAGGAAGCAGCTCAGTCCCTCGGGCGACTGGGCCAGGGTGAGGAAGAAGTCGCTCATGGGCGCCGACGTGAACCACTTGTGCCCGGTCAGCAGGTGATGGTCCCCGGTGGTGGGCACGGCGCGCGTGGTGTTGGCCCGCACGTCCGACCCGCCCTGCTTCTCGGTCATCGACATGCCCGCGACCAGGCCCCGCTTGGTCAGGGGCGGGCGCAGGCCGAAGTCGTAGGTCCGCGAGGTGAGCAGGGGTTCGTACCGCGCGGCCAGTTCGGGGGCGTGGCGCAGCGCCGGGACGACCGCGTAGGTCATCGAGATCGGGCAGCCGTGACCGCTCTCCGGCTGAGACCAGAGGAAGAACTTGGCGGCGCGCGCCACGTGCGCGCCCTCGCGGTCGTCGGCCCACGGGGCCGCGTGGAGGCCGTGGTGGACCGCCTGCTCCATGAGCACGTGGTAGGCGGGCTGGTAGTCGACCTCGTCCACGCGGTGGCCGTACCGGTCGTGGGTGCGCAGGACGGGCGGGTAGGTGTTGGCCGACTCGCCCCAGGCGCGGACCCGTTCGGTCCCGGCGGCGTCGCCGACCTCGCGCACCTCGGACTCGGCCCACCCGGCGCCTTCGCGCCGCAGCCCCTCCAGGAGCGCCGGGTCCTCCGCGGCCGCGTAGTCGCCGAGCGGGATGGCCTGGTTGAACACCTCGTGTGTGGCGGGCATCGTCGCCTTTCCGTCCGTGGGTCAGCGGTGGGAGTGGCGGCATCCTAACCCGTGCGCCCACCCGGACCCGAATCGGGTTCGGTTTTGTGATGGCCTCCGTGCTCCCCGCGCGGAGCCATGCGCACACGCACTCGAACACCATCGGCAGGAGCGGGCCGTGCTCCCCGCGCGGAGCCACTCGCGACCGGCCCACCGTCCGGGTCGCTGCCACGACTGACGGCGGGCTCAGGGCCACAACAGTTCACGGTTCCACTGAGCCTTCGCGGCGGGCCTGGTGTAGCGCAGGCGGGTGTGCCGCCGGTCCCGGTCGGCCTGCCAGAACTCGACCTCCGTCGCCGTCACCCGGTACAGCCCCCAGTCCGGCGGGACCAGTTCCGGATCCGCCGCCAACCGCGCGCGGCTCTCGTCGGCCGTGCGGTGGATCTGCGCCAGCTCGGCCAACGGCTCGCTCTGTCTCCCGTGCAGACCGGCCACCCGCGACTCCAGCGGTCTGGCCAGGTAGTCGGCGGCGCACTGCTCCGGGCTCGCCAACTCCGCGAACCCGCCCACCCGGACCTGGCGCCCCTGCTCGCCCCAGTAGAACGACAGCGCGACGGCGGCGTTCCCGGCCAGGTCCCGCCCCTTGCGTGAGCCCGTCGTGGTGGCGAACCACCATCCTTCGGGCGTGAAGTCCTTCATGATGACCACCCGGGAGGACGGCTCCCCGTGCTGGTTCACCGTGGCCACCGTCATCGCGTGCGGTTCCCGGACACCGGCCTCGACCGCCTCGGCGAACCAGTCCCGGAACAATCGCGCGGGATCCTCCGGAGCGGTCGTCGGATCGAACTCCGCGAGCGGGCCCGCGAACACCGTCAACCCGCGCAGCAGTTCCCGCGTCCCCCCGTGCTCCGACACCTGCGCCCCCCGTGTTCGACGTTGCCTCGGCGACCCGGACGGGGCGCCGTGCCCACGATTCTTCTCGCTGGCGGGAAGCCTCACAAGGGCCGATCGCGAGCCTGTGGACGGCGGGTGCCACCGACCCGCACGACGACGGGCGGCCCTTCGCCGAGAAAGGCCGCCCGTGTCTCACACGCGCGCGTTGCGCGGCGCCATCGCGACGTCGTAGCGCTCCAGCACCACGCGGGCGAGCTCGGGGGCGTCGCCCAGGGCCTCGGACACCGCCGACGCGCCCGCAGCCACCGACCGGTCGCGCACCCGGTCGGCGAAGAACCCGGGCGCCAGCAGATAGCTCGCCACCGCCACCCGTTCGGCTCCCCGCTCCCGCAGCGCCGCCACGGCCTCACCGGGTCCGGGCGCGGCGGCCGACGCGAACGCCGTAGCGACCTCCCGCCACGGCCCCCGCTCGGCCAGCCGCGCGGCCAGGGAGCCCACGGTCGCGTTGGCCGCCGGGTCGCTGGACCCCGCCGAGGCCAGCACCAGGGCGGTGCCCGGTCCCGGCCGGGCACCCGCCTCCGCCAGCCGCCTCTCGACGGCGTCGAGCAGCAGCGGGTGCGGGCCGAGGGGGTCGGCGTAGCGCACCCGGAGCCAGGGGCTCTCCTCACGCGCCCTGTCCAGGACCCGGGGCAGGTCCACCTTGCTGTGGTAGGCCGCCGTCAGCAGGGTCGGCAGCACGACCACCTCACCCGCGCCGCCCCTGGCCAGGGCGGTCAGCGCGTCCTCGGCGCTGGGCGACACGTGGTCGAGGTAGGACACGCGCACGTCCAGACCGGGCCGCAGCGCCCGCACCCGGTCGAACAGCGCTGACACGGCCGCCGCCGACCGTGGGTCGGCGCTTCCGTGCGCCACCGCCAACAGCGGGACCGATCCCCGTTCCACTCCACCCCGGGACTCCGTGCTCATACGTGGATTCCGCACTCGGTCTTGCCCGTCCCGGCCCACCGGCCGCTCCGGGGGTCCTCCCCGGGGGCGACACGCCGGGTGCACGGCTCGCAACCGATCGACGGATAACCGTCGTACTGGAGCGGGTTGACGATCACGCCGTGCTCGACGACGTAGGCGTCCACCTCGTCCTGCGTCCACCGCGCGATCGGGTTCACCTTGGTCATGCGGCGGCGCCGGTCCCACTGGACGACCGGGGTGCCGCGCCGGGTCGCCGAGTCACCCCGGCGCACGCCCGTCAGCCACGCCGAGTAGGGCGCCAGCGCCCGCCGCAGCGGCTCGACCTTGCGCAGGTGGCAGCACAGCTCCGGGTTCCGACCGTGCAGACGCGGGCCCAGGGCCTGATCCTGCTCGGTCACCGTGCGGTTCGGCTCCACGTTGACCAGCGTGATGTCGTACACCGACTCCACGGCGTCGCGCGTGCCGATGGTCTCGGGGAAGTGGTACCCCGTGTCCAGGAAGATCACGTCGATCCCGGGCTTGACCCGCGAGGCCAGATCGACCATCAGCGCGTCCGCCATGGACGAGGTCATGCACAGGCCGTCGCCGAAGGTCTCCGCGGCCCAGGCGATGATCTCCCGGGCCGTGGCCCCCTCAAGTTCACGCGCGGCCCGCTCGGCGAGTTCGGGGCCGCCCGGGGAGGTGGTGATGGCGTTCATGCGTTGCCTTCCGTCGGTCTGGAGGGGGCGCCTCCCGCGGAGAACGACGCGGAGCGCAACCCGACGTACTTCACCCGGAACACCCGGGCACAGGAAAGACAGGACCAGGGGTATCCCTCGCCCTTGACCGCGGCGCCCTCCTCGGGCACCAGGTCCTCGTCACCGCAGTAGGGGCAGTAGTAGGGCGCGGCCCTCTCGGACATGGCGCACCTCTTCTTCCTTGGTGGTGGGTCCGGCCCCGCCTGCGGGGCCGGACGCGGCCTACTTCAGGTCGGCTTCGTCGGCCCGGCCGACCCAGGCGGCGAAGGACTCCCCGTCCTCCTTCTGGACCTGGAACCGGCGCAGCACCCGCTCCACGTAGTCGGGCAGCTCGTCGGCGGTGGTCTTCAGGCCGCGGACCTTCTTGCCGAAGGACGCGGTGAGTCCCATGCCGCGCCCAGGTGGATCTGGTAGCCCTCCACCTGCTCGCCCCGGTCGTTCATCACCAACTGGCCCTTGAGTCCGATGTCGGCGACCTGGATGCGCGCGCAGGAGTTCGGGCACCCGTTGACGTTGATGGTCAGCGGTTCCTCGAAGTCCGGGAGGCGCTTCTCCAGCTCCTCGATCAGGGACGAGGCGCGCCCCTTGGTCTCCACGATGGCGAGCTTGCAGAACTCGATGCCGGTGCACGCCATGGTCTGACGGCGGAACGTGCTCGGCCTGACCTGAAGCCCCTCGGCCTCCAACGCCCCGGTGATCGAGTCGACGTCGTCCGCGCCGATGTCCAGGACGACCAGCTTCTGGTCGGCGGTGGTGCGGATGCGGTCGGACCCGTGCGCCTGCGCGATCTCGGCGACGCGCAGCAGCGTGGTGCCCGACACCCGGCCCACCTTGGGCGCGAAGCCGACGTAGAAGCGGCCGTCGCGCTGGCGGTGCACGCCCACGTGGTCGCGCTCCAAACCGGGGTCCAACTCCGGCGCCGGCCCGTCGGGCAGGGAGTAGCCCAGGTACTCCTCCTCCAGTACCTGGCGGAACTTCTCCGGTCCCCACTCCTTGACGAGGAACTTGATCCGGGCGCGGGTACGCAGGCGGCGGAATCCGTAGTCGCGGAAGATCGAGCACACCCCGGCCCACACCTCGCTCACCTGGTCGGGGCGGACGAACGCGCCCAGGCGCTTGGCGAACATCGGGTTGGTGGACAGGCCGCCGCCGACGAACAGGTCGTAGCCAACCTCACCGGCCTCGCCGCGGATCCCGACGAAGGCCACGTCGTTGATCTCGTGGTTGGTGCAGTACGACGAGCACCCGGAGATCGACGACTTGAACTTGCGCGGCAGGTTGGAGTACACGGGGCTGCCGATGTGGTCGTCGTGGACGCGGCGGATCTGCGGGGTGGCGTCGAGGATCTCGTCCTCGGCCACGCCCGCGAGCGGACAGCCCAGGATCACGCGCGGGGTGTCGCCGCAGGCCTCCATCGTGGACAGGCCCACCGACTCCAGCTTCTCCCAGATGGCGGGGACGTCCTCGACCCGCACCCAGTGCAGCTGGACGTTCTGCCGGTCGGTGACGTCGGCGGTGTCGCGCGCGTAGTCACGGGAGATCTCCGCGATCGCGCGCAGCTGGGCGACGGACAGCTGTCCGCCGTCGATGCGCACGCGCAGCATGAAGTAACGGTCGTCGAGCTCCTCGGGCTCCAGAACGGCGGTCTTACCGCCGTCGATGCCGGGGGCGCGCTGGGTGTAGAGCCCGTACCAGCGGAACCGCCCGCGAAGGTCGGCCGGGTCGATCGAGTCGAATCCGGCCTTGGAGTACACGTTGATGATCCGATCGCGGACGTTGAGCCCGTCGTCGTTCTTCTTGTTCTCCTCGTTCTTGTTCAGCGGCTCACGGTAGCCGAGGGCCCACTGGCCCTCGCCACGTCGGCGGCTGGGCTTGGTCGCCGAAGTCGGCGTGCCTGGCTGCGCGGAAGAGGGAGGCATCGCGGGTGTCTCCGATGAGGTCGCGGGGTGCTCACGGGCCCGGCGCCCGCACCGCTGGCCCGTTCGCGCCGCACGTCATCGTGCTGGTCGGACGGGTGGAGACCACGGGTGTGGGAAACGAAGAGGGCGAGCGCCGGGGCCGCGCGCACTCCTGAATAACGGGTGCGTCACAAAGGCGGCGAGATCAACCGACGCTGCAACAGATGGCGCTACGGACCCGAAGAAAGTCCACGTGGCGGCGCACGCAGAGCATGGGGTCCAGAGCAGCGATCATGCATCGAGAATGGCACGTGGCCAGCCGCCCTGTCCAGGCGCGTGCGCCACGTCGGTGCGTGAGTCACGTCACCCTCGGGGGGTGGGGGAGGGGGCGGACTCCGTGACGGCCGCTAACGTTCTCCCCGTGGCCGGTTTCTGGGAGGGGCTCTGGCGGGCGATCGACGCGTGGCAGCGTCGGCACCCGTTCACGCACGGTGCCGTCCTCCTGTTCCTGCGCACGCTGCGCTCGT
Organism: Nocardiopsis sp. CNR-923; assembly: GCF_001942255.1. GTDB lineage: Bacteria > Actinomycetota > Actinomycetes > Streptosporangiales > Streptosporangiaceae > Nocardiopsis. Next base: position 105,360 of record NZ_MKKC01000044.1, on the reverse strand, counting down.
TCTCGCGCTACCGGGTGCTCGGACTGGCCGCCGAGTCGGCCTTCTTCTCGCTGATCTCCCTTCCCGCCCTCCTGCTGTGCCTGCTGGGCGCGCTCGGACCGCTGGCGGCGGTGTTCGGCCCGGACCTGGTCGAGGAGATCCGTGTGTGGATCCTGGACCTGGCCGCCCGAACGCTGACTCCGGACACCGTCCGGACGGTCGTGGCGCCCCTGGTCGACGACTTCCTCGGCGGGGTCAGGGGCGGACTGCTGTCGGTGACCTTCCTGGTGTCGCTGTGGTCGGGGTCGCGGGCGATGAACGTGTTCATCCGGTCGATCACGATCGCCTACGGTCTGGACGAACTACGGGGATGGCTGCGCCGACGCGTTCTGGCGTTCGTCGCCTACCTGGGCGGGCTGCTCTTCGCGATCCTGGTCCTGCCGATCCTGGTCGCCGGGCCCGACCTGGTCCACCGGCTGCTCCCGGCGACGGTGGGACTGCTCAACCACTTCTACTGGCCGGTGGTCGGCCTGCTCGCCACGACCGCCGTGACGCTCCTGTACGCGCTCAGCGTGCCGGTGCGCACGCCGCCGTGGCGCCACCTGCCCGGTGCCCTGCTCGCGACGGTCGTGCTCATGGTCGGGTCCGCGGGGCTGCGCGCCTATCTCAACGCCTCGTTCGGCGACGTGAGCATCTACGGCTCCCTCGCCGCGCCGATCGCCATCCTCGCCTGGCTCTACGTCATGGCGTTCGCGGTTCTCGCGGGTTCCTCGCTCAACTCCGAGATCGACGCGATGTGGCCGACCGTGCGCACCGCCTCCGCCCGCGCCGAGATCGCCGACCGCGGCTTCGAACGCGCCGACCGACTGGTCCGTCGGCGGGAGAAGGCCGTCATCGAGACGATGGCGGGCGGTCGCTGACGGCGGCGGGTACGCGGAGGCCCTGGGTGGCCAGATTCGGCCAGTTTCGGTGTGAACCAATTGCCTCCCTCAGGTGTCCACTCCACAGGCGAGGTTGTTCTGGAGGCCGGTGGTCCGCCTGGGTAAGAGGAGATCTACCAGGTCATGCGGGAAACGGGGGGAGTAGGTGTGTGCATGTGTCCGCCAGTGACCGAATCCCTGGCCGGAGACCCGCTCCGGCACGACCATCGACGGTCAGTATCATCTCGTCCAGCATTGACCACGCGTGCGCCGTACCGACTCCCGGCGGCCTCGGGCCGCGAGCCACCGCCGTAGCCGATCGAGGCCACCCGTCACCCGCTCACAGGAACAGGTCCACCCTTCCCATGCCTTCGGAGGCACCATGAGCCGGGCGTCCCGACCGGGGCGGACCCGGCCCACAGTCGTCATCGTCATCGCTCCCGACGAGCGCAGCGCCGAGATCTCCATCGAGGGGCACCGCCAGATCGTCACCGGTCACGTCCCCAAGGAGACCAGACGCGCGGCGCTGGACGTCGCCACCGGCTACGCCGCCAGGATCGGGCAGCCGGTGCTCGTAGCGCCCGCGACGCCAACGGCTTCTGGCGGCTGGTCGCCACCCCCGACGGGGTGGTCCAGGCCGCCGAAGCGTCGAACCGGATCCCGCGCACGGGCCGCGGCCCGCTGAGGATGACGGACGCCGACGCGGGAGGGCACCACTGGTCGCCGGCGCCGCCGTGCTCGCCCTCGTGCTGATCGTGGGCGCGGGAGCCCTGGCCCTGCGTTTCCTGCCGGACGACTCCACCGGGCCCGTGGCGGCGGAGACCGACGACCCCGGTGAGCCGCTGCCCGCCCCGGCGCCGCCCGGCTACTCCGAGACCTCCGTCTTCGACGTCGCGGTGGCGCCCGGGACCTGGCCCAGGACCAGCCGCGACGGCGAGTACCTGGCCCTCGTCGCACCCGGCGACCAACTCCATCTGTACGACGCCGCGGGCGAGCGGCTCTGGGCGGCCGACCTCCCCGCGGACATGGGGGATTCCCTGGGCATTGCGCGGTTCGCCCTCCACGAGGGCGCCCCCGCCGTCGTGCTGGAGACCAGCGCGGCCCTGTGGTTCTGGCCGGTGGAGGGAGGCGAACCCACCAGCGTCGACCTCCCCGACGACGCGGTCGTCCAGTACGCGGGAGACTCCTCCGTACTCGTGCGGACGGGCGACGGCAGCCTCGTCCCGGCGGACGGCGTGCTTCGGGAGGTCGAGGTTCCCGAGGGCTCGGCGGCCATGTTGGCCGATGGAGAGCGGGTCCTCACCGCGGTCGTGGACGGCCCCTGGGAGTGGATCGATCCCGACGGCGGCTCCACGCAGGTCGTCCCCCAGCGCCCGAGCGAGGCCGGCGAGATGGACCGGGTGGTGACCGCGCTCCAGGAGTACGTGATCGTTCTGTGGCGGTCGAACCAGGGCGACGGACGCTACCTGGCCTTCCACGACCGCGAGGACGGTACCGTGCTCGGCGGGGTCGAGGTCGAGGAGACCGACGTGGCGGAGGCGGGCTACGCCTCTTTGCCGATCGGGACGCGCGTCGCCTCCTACGGCCCCACCGTGGTGGACCTCGAAACGGGTGAGAGCGCCGTCGTCCCCGGGTTCGAGCCGGAGATCGCCGTCGGCCGCCAGGTCTTCGGCCAGATGGACGGACGGTCGGCGGCCGTCACCGCCGACGGTACGGCCACCGAACTTCCCGCCGGGGCCGAGCCGCCGCGAGGACTGCTCGGCGACCACGCGATCGTGGTCCACGACGACCACCTCTATGCCATTCCCCCTCAGTGAGTACTCGACAAAGGAAAAGACAAGGAGACGAATGTCCCCCAAGAAGCGGGCTCTGACGGTGACCGCCGCCAGCCTGTTCGTGGCCGGATTCTCGGTCGGCCCGGCGTTCGCCGACACGGCCGAGGAGACCGCGTCCACCACCTCCCCCGAGGTGGAGCTGCAGACGGTCGCGCCTCCGCGGCGGCCCAGCTCGACGCTCCCGCCCCGGGCGACGGCGGCACCCCCCTGGTGACGGCGGCGACGGCGGTAACCCCCCTGGTGACGGCGGGGGCACTCCCCCTGGCGACGGTGACGGCGACGGCGGCGGTACCCCCCCCGGTGACGGCGGTTCCGGCGACGACGACGGCGATGACCAGGCCCCGAGCGACGACTCGAACTCCAACGGGTCGTCCGACGATGACGAGGAGCAGGAGGCGCTCGCCACGACGGGCGTCGACCTCCAGGGCTTCGTGCTCGGCGGCGTGGTCGTGACCGGGATCGGCGCGATGGCCCTCTGGGCCGGTGCCCGCCGCCCCGCGTCGGTCGCCTGAGGAGCGCACCCCACGGCCCCCACGGGCCGTGACGTGCGTCGGGCCCCGACCCTTCGCGGTCGGGGGCCCTCTCGGCGCCTCGGGGCACGGCCCGGACCCATCCGGTCGGCCCGGCTCACGACGCTCCTCAGCGACGCGGGCGCAGCGCGGGGGAGAGCAGGAAGGCCGCCGCACCCGCGGCCGCGACCGCCCACAGAGCGACGCTGAGGTCGGTGGCGTCCGCCAACATCCCCACCAACGGGGGGAAGGCCAGGAGCCCAGCGCGCCCCAACCAGCCCACGACGGCCAGACCGTCACCCGTGCGCACCCCCGGCACGTCACCGGCGGCCGCGAGCGTCAACGGGAACAGCGTGGACACGCCCAGCCCCATGATCCCGAACCCGGCGACGGCCGCCACCTGATACGGGACCAGGAGCGCCAGCGCCATGCCCCCCGCGGCCAGCAGACCGCATCCCGCGCCCACGGCGGCGGCGCCGAAGCGGTCGGTCACCCGGTCCCCGACCAGGCGCCCCACCGTCATCATCGCCTGGCACGCCACGAACGGCATGGCCGCCAGGAACAGGGGCGCCGACAGCTCCGCGGTCATGTACACCGCCCCCCACGACGCGGCCGAGTCCTCGATCCCGGCCGCGAAGACCAGCAGGACACCCAGCGACAGCAGCAGGAGCAGACCCCGCACGGGCACGCGTGCGCGCCGCCCGTCCGCGCCCTCGGCTCCGTCCTCGCGCTCGCTGTGCTCGGCCCCGGGCAGCAGCATCCGGCTCACCAGCAGGTTCACGCACACCAGTACGAGCGTCACCCCGCCCAGGTGCGCCAGGAGGGGCACACCCACACCCGCCATCGTCGCGCCCACCACACCGCCCGCGACCGCGGCCATGCTCCACACCGCGTGGAAAGTGTTGATGATGGTGCGTCCGTAGCGTCGCTGCACCCGCAGACCGTGCGCGTTCTGCGCGGAGTCGGTCCACGCGTCGGCGCTGCCCAGGACGAGGAACGCGGTCGCGAGCAACCACCAGTTCTGCGCCAGCGCGATGAGCGGAAGCGCGCCCAGAGTGATCAGGCTGGTGCCGACGGCCGCACGCCCGCTGCCGAACCGGTGGATCACAGGTCCCGCGAGCATCCCGGTCAGGATCGCGCCGGCGGGCCCCGACGCGATCGCCATGCCCAGCTCCGTGTTGCTCAGGCCCAGTTCGGCCTTGATCACGGGTAGCCACGGCACCGCGTTCGTGTAGGTGAACCCGTTGACGAAGAAGAGGGTGGATACCGCCACCCGTGCGCGCCGCGCCTCGGACGGGGGCGCCGCGGTCGCTGTCGTCGGGTCGGTGGGCCTGTTCACGGTGGCTCCCAGGGGGCGGACGGTGCGTGCGGATGCTATCCACTCCGCCTCCGGGCCGACATCCCGTTCTCGTTCGCGTCCGTCCCCGGGCTTGCCTCCGACGCCGCGGCCGATTTACATAGGTGTTCCGCCAACGTCACCGTCACGTTCCGCACCGGCCCCGCGGCCCCTCCCGCACGGGCCCCACCCCTGTCCGCCGACCCCCATGCCGGGAACCGTGCGCACGGCCCGGACGGAACCGGAAGTGCCCATGATGAACGCGAGCGCGCTGCGAGACGCGCCCACCCTCGTCGGCGAACGCGTGCGCCTGGTACCCCTGGGCCCGGAGCACACGGACGCCTACTTCGCCGCCAGCCTCGACGAGGAGGTGCGCAGGCTCACCGGTACGCACCGACATCTCACCTACGGCCAGGCGCGCGAGTGGTGCGAGACGCGGGCCGGCCGCACCGACCGCCTCGACCTGGCCATCACCGCCCCCAAGGACGGCCGCTACCTGGGCGAGCTGTCCCTCTACGACGTGTCCCCCGAGAACGAGAGCGCCGGATACCGCATCGCGCTGTCGGGGATCGAGTTCGCCGGTCAGGGGTTGGGCCGGGAGGCGACCGAGCTCGTGCTGGAGCACGCCTTCGACCGGATCGGACTGCACCGCGTCTGGCTGTACGTGTACGCCTTCAACATGAGGGCCATCGCGGTGTACCGATCGTGCGGATTCACCGTCGAGGGGAGGCTGCGCGACGCGCTGCTGTGGGAGGGGCGCAGGCACGACGCGCTGCTCATGGCCGTGCTCAGAACCTCCCTGAAAAACACCTGACTCACGGTTTTTGCCTGTCGGCGGGGTTGTGACCGCCGTCGCGCGGGGTATGCCGGTACCACTTTTCCAACGGCTCACCCGGACAGCCGAGAGGAGCGGTGCCGGGGCCCTGGTCCCGGCACCGGTGAGGACATGAACCCGGTACCCGTATCGCTGCCCTTCACCGACCGGTCCGAGGCGGGTCGCCGCCTCGCGGAGCGCGTGCGTCCGTACGCGGTCACGGACCCCTTGGTGCTCGCCCTGCCCCGAGGCGGGGTTCCGGTCGGCGCCGAACTCGCCCGGCTGATCGACGCCGACTTCGACGTGCTCATGGTCCGCAAGGTCGGCCTTCCCGGCCGTCCCGAACTCGGAGTCGGCGCGATCTCCGAGGACGGGCACGTCACCTTCGACGACCTCGCTCTGGCCCGGATGCGCATCCCGCGCCAGGCGCTGGCCGAGACCGTCGAGGCCGAGCGCGACGAGCTCGAACGTCGCCGCCGCGCCTACCGGGCGGACCGACCCGCGCCGCGGATCGCCGGGCGCGACTGCGTGGTCGTCGACGACGGGGTCGCCACCGGCGGCACCGCCCGAGCCGCGCTCCGGATGGTCCGCCAGGCCCAGCCCGCCCAGCTGATCCTGGCCGTGCCCGTCGCGGCGCCGGAGGCCGTCGAGAGCCTGCGGTCGGAGGCCGACGCCCTGGTCGTCCTCAGCGCCCCGGACAATTTCCACGCGGTCGGGGAGTGGTACCGGGACTTCTCCCAGCTCTCCGACGGGCACGTCACCGCGATCCTCGCCGAGCGCGGCCGTGCCCAACCCCCGTCCGACGTCACCCGCGGCGTGCGGATCCGCTCTGGAGAGGACTACCTCGACGGGGATCTCACCATGCCCGCGACCCTGCGCGGTGCGATCGTCGTGGCCATGGGGGAGGGCAGGGCGGATCCGCGTTGGCGGGCCATCTCCTCCGTGTTGCGCCGCGCCGGTTACGCCACCCTGCTCCTGGACCTGCTGACCACGGGCGAACGGGCCGAACGCGCCGAGGGAGCCGACACCGGGGTGCTGGGCGATCGGCTGAACGCGGCGGTCACGTGGCTGCGGCGCGCCACGGACGCGGCCAGCGAACCGGTGGGGATCCTCGGTTCGGGCACCGCGGCCCCGGCGGCACTGCTCACCGCGGCCGAACACCCCCGGGACGTGAACTCGGTCGTGGTCTACGGCGGCCGGATCGACCTGGCCGAACCGAGTCTGCCCAAGGTGCGGGCGCCGACGCTGGTGATGCTGGAGAGCGGCGACTCCTTCGTCCGCGAGTTGAGCGAGTGGGCGCGCGGGCGTATGGGCGGGCCCACGGATCTGCGTGTGGTGGAGGGCGCCGAGCAGCTTCTCGAAGGGGGCCAGGAGTGGCGGCGGGTCGCGACCGAGGCACTCGACTGGTTCGATCGACACCTCGCGGGGCGTCAGGGGTGAGCGCGCGTTCGCGCCCGGAGGCGTTCGTTCGCGCGCCGTGGGCGACCGGGGGCACGGGCACGAGAAAACCCGCGGCGCTCGACGAGTGATCGTCGGGGCGCCGGCGGGGTTGTTCGGGGGCCGGGGCCACCGGGGGAGATCCGCAGAGCGGGCGTCGGGAGCCTGGGTCAGGCAGCGTTGGCGCGGCGCATCCGGCGGCGGCGCTCGGAGGCGCGCTCGTCCTCGTTGAGCCCGCCCCAGGTGCCGTATTTCTCCGGACGCGAGATCGCGTAGTCCAGGCAGTCGGTTCGCACCGGACAGGCCGCGCAGATCTCCTTGGCCTTGCGCTCACGGATCTCCCGCTCCGGCTGGCGCTCGCCATCGGGGCCGAAGAAGAGCACAAGGTCCTCGCCCCGGCACGCGGCGGCATCCTGCCACCCCCAGCTCGGGCGGGGGCGCAGCGCGGCCTGCCGACGTACCTGAGACATGCTTGAACCACCTCTACTGAAATCGCTAGTAAGCTGTCGAAAAAAGCTTCAGTCACCAAAAGTTGTCGTGCGGCGTGAGGCACCCCGCACGACGCGAACGCCGGACGGTGTGGCGGTGTTCCCCGGTGTGGCTGAGACCACGAGAAGACACGGTCCTGGCGGCGCTGGTCCGCCGGGGACGGAGTGCTCTCACACGAACGGCTGCGGAGGCGGTGACGGCCTCCGTCCGAGCCGGTACGTAATCATGCCATCCCCACTCCCGCTCATGCACGGGGGGTGGGAAAATTACTCGCAGAACCGTTACCGAAACCTGATGCGTGCTGGGTGGCATCTGGAGGATTGTCCGAGTTTGTCGCAAATCGCAAGTTCTATGGCCTTGCGAAGGACACAGCACATCGTATGGGGCGATGTCCCGCCTGCCTAGGGGCTCCCCCTGATGCGCCGATCACATTGCGGACAACACCGGGTCGCGTGATAGGGCTTGACCGTATGTCCTCACCCTGGGCGACGGCCGTCGGGAGGGGCTCCAGGGGCGCCGTCCCCCCGTCACAACCCGGGAAGGGTTCGAGAAACGGCGCCGAACGGGTCGAGGCGTCCCCGCGTCATAGGCGGTAGCGGTACAAGCGCGGAGGCGGCCACACGGGCCGTCCCCCCGACCCGACACACGAGGAGATGAGGCACACCATGGCTCTCCTGCGACTTGTCCTCAACGTCATCTGGCTGTTCGTCGCCGGGTTCTGGCTGGCGGTCGGCTATGTCGTGGCGGGAGTGATCTGCTGCGTCCTCATCGTGACGATCCCCTTCGGCGTCGCCTCCTTCCGCATGGCCAGCTACGCCCTGTGGCCCTTCGGCCGGGAGCTCGTGCGCAGGCCTGGAGCGGGCGGGGGCAGCACCGCCCTCAACGTCATCTGGCTGATCGTCGCCGGATGGTGGCTGACCATCGGCCATGTCGTCACCGCCGTGGGGCTGGCCGTCACTATCATCGGACTACCCATGGCGTGGGCGTCCCTGAAGATGATCCCCGTGGCCCTCGCACCCTTCGGCAACGAGATCGTCCGCAGCGGCGGCTCCAGGGAACCCTGGCAGTTCTGATTCGTTGGGAACCACGTGACGTGGGAGAGCCGGATCGCGCACCCCGGCGATCCCGGTGACGGCGGCTCCGCCCGTCGGCTCCCGGACGCCCCACCAGCGACCCCCAGAGAATGGAGTCCATGTGCAAGCCCAGCGGCCGGGAGTGTGGGCGCTCCTGAACAAGTGGATCTCGGCCCGCAGAGTCCGTGCCGAGCGCCGCGTCCGGGCGGCGGACCCCGTCGCCTCCGCCCCCGAGCCCGAACTCCCCGAGGCGGAACTGGCCGAACAGGACGACGTCGGTGCGGGCGACATCCTCCGCACGGTCAGCGACGTGGCCTGGCGGGCGCTCATCATCGGCGTCGTGGCGGGGCTGCTCGTCTACGCGCTCGTCTACCTGAGCGTCGTCACGCTGCCCCTGATCCTGGCCGTGTTCCTGACCGCGCTACTCATGCCCATGGCCAACTGGCTGCGCCGCCCCAACCCGGTCAAGCGCTCCGGGTTCGGCCGGGGCACGTCCACCGCGGTCAGCGTGGTCTTCGGGCTCGCCGTGTTCAGCGGGGTCATCTCGATGATCGTCACGCCCGCCGTGAGCGGCTTCGACGACCTCGTCGAGAGCGTCAACAGCGCGGTCATCCAGCTCCAGCAGCTGGAGGTGCCCTTCGGTCTGGACCCCGCGCTGTTCAGCAGTCTGATCGACAGCGCCTGGGAGCAGATCGAGGACGCGATCACCGAGAACCAGGACCAGATCCTCACCGGCGCCTGGACCGCGACGACGGCCGTGTTCCAGCTGCTCCTGGGGCTGGTGCTGATGCTCGCGCTGACGGTCTACTTCGTGCACTCGGGCGACCGGCTGGTGGAGTGGATCGTGACCCTGCTGCCGCCCAAGTCCCGTCCGGGTCTGCGGTACAGCGGCCACGTGGCCTACGGGGTGATGGGCCGGTACGTGCGCGGTGTGGCGATGGTCGGCCTCTTCGACGCCGTCGGCATCGGAATCTTCCTCGTCTTCCTCATCGACACCAACCTGGCCATCCCGCTGATCGTGCTGACCTTCGTCGGCGCGTTCCTGCCGATCATCGGGGCGTTCCTCTCCGGCCTGCTCGCCGTCCTCGTCGCCCTGGTGACGGAGAACTGGATCGTGGCGCTGGTCGTGCTCGGCGGGGTGATCCTCGTGCAGCAGCTGGAGAGCAACGTCTTCGCCCCCCGCATCTACGGCCAGGCCCTCGAACTGCCCTCGGCCGTGGTGCTCATCGCCCTCACCGTCGGCGGCATCCTCGGCGGCATCCCCGGCCTGTTCCTGGCCACGCCGATCGCCGCCGTGCTCGCCGCCCTGCTGCGCAACCGCCCGCCGACGCACCACGCCGTCGCGGCTCCCGACTCCGGGCGGGCGGTCGACACCGGCGGTGCGGCCCCGCCCGGTGACGCGGGACGACCGGGCGGCGAGGGGGTCGGCGGCGCCTCGGCGACCAGGACCTGATCCCGGGCGCGGACCCGATGCGTTCGGGAGGACGTCCGCGATCGACGCGGGGCGGCCCGGCCGGGAATGCGTGCCGCCCCGCTCCCGTTGTGGGGGCGGGGCCGCCCGCCCCGGCCCGCGGTCGAAATCCCGGTGCCACCCCGAACGGGTGCCGTTAGGCTGTGTCGGCCGCCCGGACCGGTCGGACCTGCCGTCCGCATCGGTGACCGGGGCCGACCCCCGCGCCCCGGGCCGTTCCCGGCCCCGGCCCCGACCGATCCGTCCCACCACCGCTAGGAAGCCCCTGCCATGCTGATCGCCACCGACCTCGAACTGCGCGTCGGACCCCGGGTCCTGTTGGAGCCGAGCACGTTCCGCGTCGCGGCGGGAGACCGGATCGGCCTGGTCGGTCGCAACGGCGCGGGAAAGACCACCATGACCAAGGTGCTCGCGGGCGAGGGGATGCCCACCGGCGGCGCCGTCACGTCCTCCGGCTCCATCGGCTACCTGCCCCAGGATCCGCGCACCGGCGACCTTGACGTGATCGCCCGGGACCGGATCCTGTCGGCGCGGGGCATCGACGAGGCTCTGGAGGGGCTGCGCGGGGCCGAGAAGAAGATGGCCAGCACCGACACCAAGACCCGGAACAAGGGCGTACGCGCCTACGCGCGGTGGGAGGAGCGGCTGCACGTGCTGGGCGGGTACGCCGCCGAGTCCGAAGCCGCCGCGATCGCCTCCAGCCTGGGACTGCCCGACACCGTGCTCTCCCAGCCGCTGCACACCCTCTCCGGTGGCCAGCGCCGCCGGATCGAACTGGCGCGCATCCTCTTCAGCGGGTCGGACACCCTGCTGCTGGACGAGCCCACCAACCACCTGGACGGCGACTCGATCGTCTGGCTGCGTGACTTCCTCAAGTCGCACCAGGGCGGTCTGATCGTGATCAGCCACGACGTCGACCTGGTCGAGCACGTGGTCAACAAGGTCTTCTACCTCGACGCCAACCGCAGCGTCATCGACGTTTACAACATGGGCTGGAGGCAGTACCTGACCCAGCGCGAGGCCGATGAGCGCCGTCGCCGCCGGGAGCTGGCCAACGCCGAGAAGCAGGCCGACACCCTGCGTAAGCAGGCGGACAGGTTCCGGGCCAAGGCCTCCAAGGCGCGGGCGGCGCAACAGATGCTCAACCGTGCCGACCGGATCATGGGCGGGGTGCAGGGGGTGCGCAAGGTCGACAAGGTCGCCAAGCTGCGCTTCCCCGACCCCGCCCCCAGCGGACGGACGCCGCTCACGGCGGAGGGGCTGTCCAAGTCCTACGGGTCCCTGGAGATCTTCTCCGGCGTGGACCTGGCGATCGACCGGGGCAGCCGTGTCGTGATCCTCGGACTCAACGGTGCGGGCAAGACCACGCTGCTGCGCCTGCTGGCCGAGGTCGAGACACCCGACACCGGACGGATCGTGCCCGGTCACGGGCTCAAACTCGGGTACTACGCCCAGGAACACGAGACCCTGGACGTGGATCGCAGCGTGCTGGAGAACATGATGAGCGCGGCCCCCGACCTCCCGGAGGTCGAGGCGCGCAGGACCCTGGGCTCCTTCCTCTTCACCGGCGACGACGTCGACAAGCCCGCCGGGGTGCTCTCGGGCGGTGAGAAGACCAGGCTGGCCCTGGCCACCCTCGTGGTGTCCAGTGCGAACGTGCTTCTGCTGGACGAGCCGACCAACAACCTCGACCCGGCCAGCCGCGAGGAGATCCTGGCGGCGCTGCGCAACTACAAGGGCGCGATCGTGCTGGTCACGCACGACGAGGGCGCGGTCGGGGCGCTCCAGCCCGAGCGGGTCATCCTTCTGCCAGACGGAGTCGAGGACGTCTGGAACGCCGAGTTCGAGGATCTCATCGCGCTCGCGTGAGCCGTGCGCCCCGCGCCCCGCGGCCCGCGCCCCGCGCCCCGCGGCCCGCGGCCCGCGGCCCGACGTCGGGGGCGCGGACGCCCAGCGCGCCGCGAGGTTCACCCCCGTGCGTTTCGGCCGTGTATTGCGGTGTTCCGAAATCCTGTCCGAGGAGAGTGACGGGGGCGTGGCGCACCGTGGGTGTGGCCTCGTCCCGTACCGGTGTCGGATCATGGCGGTGAGCCCGATCCGGCTCACGACGACTCCGAGGAGTGATCTGTGAACGATGCGCTGAGCAAGGGCACGCGCGTGTCCGGGGAGGACCGCTCGGCTCTGGCCGTTCGACTCAAGCGCCGCTACGACGAGGGCGAGAGCATCCGCATGCTGGCTGCGGCCACCGGCCGGTCCTACGGGTTCGTCCACCGGCTGCTCGGTGAGGCGGGGGTCGAACTGCGTGGGAGGGGTGGGGCGACCCGCCGCCGGCGACCGGTCGTGTAGGGGGTCGGCGGCGCCGCGCTGGGCGCGCCCGACCGAGACGCTTCGGTTACCAGCGAGTAATGTCAGGGTCGAACCCGACACGACGGAGGAACCCATGGCACAGGCAGCGCACGACGCCGGGACGGCGCCCACCGAGGAGCAGCTGTCCAGGGCGGGGCTGAGGCTGGCGGTGGACGGGCCGGTCGCCCGGATCACCATCAGCCGTCCGGAGCGCCGCAACGCGATGACCGGGCGTACGTGGACCACGCTGGCCCACATCGGCCAGACGCTGCCCGGCGATGTCCGAATCGTCGTCATCGCCGGAGAGGGTGACATCTTCTCCGCGGGCATCGATCTCGGCATGTTCACCCCCGAGGGCGTCGACGGCGAGCGGTCCATCGTCACGGGCCTGGCCGACGGCTCGGCCGACGCCGCCGGGCTGGAGGAGTACATCGCCAGCCTCCAGGAGGGCTTCCTGTGGCTGCGCCGCCCCGACCTGGTGACCGTCGCGGCCGTGCGCGGCCACGCCATCGGGGCCGGATTCCAGCTGGCCCTGTCCTGCGACCTGCGCGTCCTGGCCGACGACGCCTCCCTGTGCATGAAGGAACCGGCGCTCGGCTTGGTGCCGGACCTGACCGGCACCAAGCCCCTGGTGGACATCGTGGGCGTGCACCGCGCGACCGAGATCTGCCTGACGGCGCGCCGCGTGGGCGCCCACGAGGCCCGTGAGCTGGGCCTAGCCGAACTCGTCGTCGGCGTCGACGAACTCCCCGGCGCCGTCGACGACCTGATCCAGGGACTGCTCGCGACCGACCGCGACGCGGCGACCGCCACCAAGGACCTGCTCCAGCGGGCCACGGGCAACACGCTCGAACAGCAGGCCGAGGCCGAGCGCCGGGCCCAGATCGGTCGGCTCACGGCGCTCGCCGCGGGGACGGCTGCGGGGCGGCGGTAGGGCGCGCTCCCACGCGGGGCGGGGTGGGGAGACCTGGATCACCGGTGAAATCCGCCCATCCCGTCCCCGATCCCAGGGGATCTCTAGTACGCTGCTCCAAGCGGTCATTCCATTGCCGCGCGCATCCGAGCGTGCCGGGCCGCACAAGACGCGGACAGCGTGTCGACGGTGTCGACACCACTCTCAACTCGAAGAGCCCAGGAGCCCCATGTCCATCGGGGCCCGCTTCCGCGTGTGATCAGGCGCGTTTGTGTGATTTCTTCGCTGGGTCCCCGTGGCCGTGTGGAGCCTTCCTCGAAACGCCGCCAAACGATGAGGAAGGTACACGTCACTTGACGGACACTGCCGTAGAGCCTGCCTTCGACGGCCTCGGGCTGCCCCAGGACATCGTCGACGAGCTGGCCAAGAACGGTGTGACCACCCCGTTCCCGATCCAGGCCGCGACCATCCCCGACGCGATCGACGGACTCGACGTCCTCGGCTGCGGCCGGACCGGATCTGGCAAGACCCTGGCCTTCGGCCTGCCGGTCCTGACCCGCTGCTCCGAGCGCCGCGCCGCCTCCGCCCGACCCCGGGCCCTGATCCTCGTGCCCACCCGCGAACTCGCCCACCAGGTGCGCGACGCCCTGCGCGGCTACGCCCGCGTGCTGGGCATGCGCGTCGGCGACGTCGTGGGCGGCAGCTCCTACACCCGCCAGATCAACGAGCTCCGCCGCGGCGTCGACGTCCTCGTCGCCACCCCGGGCCGCCTCACCGACCTGATCGAGCAGGCGCCTGCGACCTGGGCGACGTGGAGGTCTCGGTTCTCGACGAGGCCGACCAGATGTGCGACATGGGCTTCATGCCGCAGGTCAGCGAGCTGCTCGACCAGGTGCACCCCGACGGTCAGACCCTGCTGTTCTCCGCCACGCTCGACGGTGACGTCGACAGGCTGGTGCGCAAGTACATGAACAACCCGCGTACCCACTCGGTGGACCCGCCGGTCTCGCAGGTCACCACCATGGAGCATCACCTGCTCAAGGTCCTGCCGCGCGACAAGAACAGGATCGTCGCCCAGATCGCCGCGCGCGAGGGCCGGACCATCCTGTTCGTGCGCAGCAAGTACCGCGCCGACACGATCAGCGAGCAGCTGGTCCAGGCCGGGGTGCCCTGCGCGTCCCTGCACGGCGGCAAGACGCAGAGCGTGCGCACCCGCACCCTGGCCAAGTTCCGTGAAGGCCGCATCCAGGCCTTGGTCGCCACCGACGTCGCCGCGCGCGGCATCCACGTCGACGGCATCGACCTGGTCGTCAACATCGACCTGCCCACCGGCCACAAGGACTACCTGCACCGCGGCGGTCGCACCGCGCGCGCCGGCTCCTCGGGCGCCGTGGTGTCCCTGGTGGCGCCCAACCAGCGCCGGATGGCCCGCCGCCTGCTCAGCGACGCCGGTGTCGAGGCCAAGCAGCACCTGGTCAACCCCGGTGACGAGCTGCTCACCGAGGTGACCGGGGCCAAGGAGCCCAGTTGGGAGCCGTGGATCGAGCCGCCGGAGCCCGAGCGTCTGCGGCGCGGCCGCGGCGGTCCGCGCCGGGGCGGCTACCGGGGCGGCGGTCCGCGCGGCGGTTACCGGGGTGACCGTCCCCGGGGCGAACGTCGCGGTGAGGGCGGCGGCTTCCGCGACGGCGACCGTCGCGGCGGCTTCCGCGGCGACAACCGCCGCGGCGACCGCTACGACGCGGCCTCGCGGTACTGATCCGCGCTGACGGGCGGCCCTGACACGGGCTTTCGCGCACAGGGCTCGGGTCCGGCCTCGGCCGGGCCCGAGCCCTCCGTACGTGCCCGGTCAGCGGGCGGCCGGCTCGGGCGCCGACTCGCCCAGGTCGCGCCCGCGCGTCTCACGTGCGACGGCCACGGCCAGCAGGGTCACCGCGCACATGGCGGTGAGGTACAGCGCCACCGGCAGCGAGGTGCCGAAGGCGGCGAGCAGGGCGGTCGCGATCAGCGGCGCCAGACCGCCGGCGACGATCGACGCCAACTGGTAGCCCACGGAGGCGCCCGAGTAACGCACGCGCGTGCTGAACAGTTCGGAGAAGAAGGCGCCCTGGGGGCCGTACACGCGCCGTGGAAGATCAGTCCGACGGTCGCGGCCAGGGTCGCCGACCCGAAGGTCCCGACATCGATGAGCGGGAAGAACACGAAGCCCCACAGGGCGATCCCGACCGCGCCGACCGTGATGACCGGCCGACGGCCGATCCGGTCGGACAGCGCGCCCCAGGCGGGGATGGTGACCAGGTGGACCGCTGAGGCGACCAGGACCGCGTTCAACACCTCACCTCTGGACAGGTCGGCCTCCTGTGTCGCGTAGACGAGGATGAACGCGGTGACGATGTAGTAGGACACGTTCTCCGCCATGCGCACGCCCATGGCGACGAGGGCCTCGCGCCGGTGGTCGCGCAGGACGCCGACGATGGGGGCGCGCTCCGGGGCGGCCGCGGTCTCGGCGCGCTCACGGGCCTGGCGGAACACCTCTGACTCGTTGACGGCGAGCCGGATCGACAGCCCGACCAGCACCAGCACTCCCGACAGCAGGAAGGGCACGCGCCAACCCCAGGCGAGGAAGCTCGCGTCGGTCAGCGTCACGGACAGGATCGCCAGGACGGCCGTGGCCAGCAGGTTGCCGCCGGGCGCCCCCGCCTGCGGCCAGGAGGCCCAAAAGCCCCGGTGCTCGGGCCGTCCGTGTTCGGACACGAGCAGGACCGCGCCGCCCCACTCACCGCCCAGGGAGAAGCCCTGGATGACCCGCATGAGCGTGAGCAGCAGGGGCGCGGCCGCACCGATCGCGGCGTAGGTGGGCAGCAGGCCGATGGCGAAGGTCGCGCCACCCATCATCAGCAGGCTGATCACGAGCAGTTGCTTGCGGCCGATCCGGTCGCCGAAGTGCCCGAAGACCAGCCCGCCCAGCGGTCGGGCCACGAAGCCCACCGCGTAGGTGGTGAACGCCAACATGGTGCCGACCAGGGGGTCGGATTCGGGGAAGAAGACCTGGTTGAAGACGAGGGCGGCGGCCGCGCCGTACAGGAAGAAGTCGTACCACTCGATCGTCGTGCCGACGAGGCTGGCCGTCACCACGCGCAGGATGGGCGTTCTGCGCTGATCCGGGGCGGGGGAGGAGGCGGTGTTCGGTTCCATGGAACGAACGGTAGGGACCGAACGTGACCTGGGCCATGTTCGCGTTCCCCACAGGTGGGCGTGTTCCCATGTGGGACGCGGGCATAGGCCGGCGCTGTCGGAACCTGACGCTCCTTTACCCCGATTTCGCGTGTCCGGCGTGCTCCGGACGCCTGTCCTTGTGGACAGTGGCGGGACGGCCCCGGTCCCGGTCCGGGGTGACCGCGCCGCCAGAAGGGGAACGGGTGAACGTGCTGACCGACGCCGTCATCGCAGTCAACGACTTCTTCTGGAGCTGGTTGGTCATCCCGCTCCTGATCGTCCTGGCCGTCTACTTCACCGTGCGCTCGGGCTTCGTCCAGCTCCGGTTGTTTCCGGAGATGTTCCGGGTGATCCTCAGCAGTCCGGGTACGCGCCCGACGGAAGGAAGGAGATCTCCTCCTTCCAGGCCTTCGCCATCTCGGCCGCCTCCCGTGTGGGCACCGGCAACATCGTCGGCGTGGCCACCGCGATCGTCCTCGGCGGACCCGGTGCGGTGTTCTGGATGTGGCTGATGGCGACGGTCGTGGGCTCGGCCGCCTTCGTGGAGTCCACCCTGGCCCAGCTGTACAAGGTGCGCACCGACACCGGGTTTCGGGGCGGCCCCGCCTACTACATGCGGTACGGGCTGGGGCAGCGCTGGATGGGCGTGCTCTTCGCCGTGGTGATCACCATCACGTTCCCCCTGGTGTTCAACTCCGTGCAGGCCAACAGCATCTCCGGTTCGGTGGGCACCACGGTGGCGGCGCTCGGAGGGCCTGGCGGCTGGCCGCTGAACGCGTTCGTGGGACTGGTCCTGGTCGGCCTGGTCGCCTGGTGATCTTCGGCGGCGTGCGCCGGATCGCCCACTGGACCGAGACGCTCGTCCCGGCCATGGCCCTGCTGTACCTCCTCCTCGGGCTCGCCGTCGTCCTGCTCAACGCCGGGGAGGTGCCGCGGGTCGTCGCGACATCTTCGCGTCGGCCTTCGGCGCGCGGGAGTTCGTCGCCGGGGGGGGTGGGAGTGGCGATCGTGCAGGGCATGCGCCGCGGCATGTTCTCCAACGAGGCGGGTCTGGGGTCGGCCCCCAACGCGGGCGCCACCGCGTCGGTGTCGCACCCGGTGAAACAGGGCCTGGTGCAGTGCCTGGGAGTGTACTTCGACACCCTCCTCATCTGCTCGGTCACCGCGTTCATCATCCTGGTGTCCGGGCCCGAGTACGGCGGGCAGGGCGGTGTCCAGGTGACCCAGGTCGCGCTGGAGTCCGCTCTCGGCGGATGGGCGGTGCACGCGCTCACCGTCATCCTGTTCCTTCTCGCCTTCTCGTCCGTGCTGGGCAACTACTACTACGGTGAGACCAACCTCAGGTTCCTCGACGCGGACCCGCACCACCTGACGTACTTCCGCGCGTTCGTCCTGGTGGCCGTGTTCGTCGGTAGCGTGGCGCCGCTGACCATGGTGTGGGCCCTGGCGGACGTGTTCATGGGCCTGATGGCGGTGATCAACCTCGTCGCGCTGATACCGCTGTCGGAGACCGCCTTCCGGCTGCTGGCGGACTACGGACGCCAGTACCGCACCGGCCTGGACCCCCAGTTCACCCTGCCAAGATGCCCGACCTGCGGAACGTGGAGTGCTGGGGCGACGCCGAGGGCGCGCTGCCCGAGGACATCGCGCGCGCCCACGGCGTGCGACTGGGCGACCCGGTGGTGTCGACCGACGACCAGGACCGCCCCGACGAGGGCGAGGACGGCGGAGCCGCCGGCCGCTGACCCGGCGGATGTCCGCGCGGGGGCGGCCGGGATTGTCCACAGGCCGCGCCCGCCGGACCCGAACGAAAACGATTTCCGGTTACCATTCCTGAAGAATCCAACCGACAACACGGAGTAGCACCGTGCCCGACCGGACCCCTTCGACCGCCGGCTCCACCCCCAACGCCTCCCTCGGCGACTCGCTCGCCCCAGGGTGGGACGAGCGCGGGGACGATCTGCCCCCCGCCGAGTGGAGACCCCGCCCCGGGGCGCGAAGGACCGGCACGGTCTGGCTGTTCGCCCTGTTCATCACCGCGATGGCGCTCGCGCACGCGTGGCTGTCCGACCAGTTGACCAGTCAGGCCTTCCTCGCCTGGGCCACGGTGTTCACCGCGATCAGCTTCCAGGCGCTGCCGTTCCTGGTGTTCGGCGTCGCGCTGTCCGCCGCGCTCACGGCCTTCGTGCCCGCCTCCGTCTACCAGCGCTTCTTCCCGTCCAGACCGGCGCGGCCGTGCCCGTCGCCGGACTGTCGGGGGCACTGCTGCCGGGGTGCGAGTGCGCGTCGGTGCCCATCGCGGGAAGCCTGGTCAAGCGCGGGGTCGCGCCGGCGGCCGCGCTCACGTTCCTGCTGGCGGCGCCCGCCATCAACCCGGTCGTCATGATCGCCACGGCCGTGGCCTTCGCCGGACGGCCCGAGGTGGTGCTGGCCCGGTTCGCGGCCTCACTGCTGGCGTCGGTGGTGATCGGCTGGATCTGGGTCCGGTTCGGCCGGGCGGACTGGCTGCGCCTGCCCGCCCCCACACACGCCGAGGGCGCCGGCCGCTGGCTGGTTTTCCGCGACTCGATGCTGCACGACATGATGCACGCGGGCGGCTACCTCGTGGTCGGCGCGCTCGCCGCGGCGAGCCTGAACATCCTCGTGCCGCGCGAGTGGCTGCTGTCGGTGGCCGAGGAGCCCGTGGTGTCAGTGCTCGTCTTGGCGGCGCTGGCGGTCGTCCTGTCCATCTGCTCGGAGGCCGACGCCTTCGTGGCGCTGAGCTTCACCGACTTCTCGCCCACGGCCAAGCTCGCCTTCATGGTCATCGGCCCGATGGTGGACCTCAAGCTCATCGCGATGCAGGCGGCGGTGTTCGGGTGGCGCTTCGCCGTTCGGTTCGCTCCGCTGTGCCTGGTGGTCGGTCTGCTCAGCACGTTCCTGATCGGAGGACTGCTCCTGTGAACCGCATCGCCCAGGGACTCACCCTCGTACTGCTGGGGGCCGCCGCGCTGACCAGCACCATTCCCACCGACATGTACCTGAACTGGGTCAAACCGGGGTTCGGTCCCTTCCTGGTCGCCGCCGGGGCGGTCACGGTCGCGCTCGGCGCGGTGGTCGTGGTCGCGAGATGCGGCGCGGGAACCGAGGCGGGGACGACGGGCGGGACCACGCGTTCTGCACCGCCTCGACCGCGGACGGGGAGGCGGACGGCGGTCACTCCTGCGGGGGCGGACGCGGGCACGACCACTCCCGCGCGCCTCGCGTGTCCTGGCTGCTGCTGGTGCCGGTCGTGGCCGTCTTCGTCGTGGCCCCGCCCGCGTTGGGCTCCTACAGCGTGGAGCGCAGTGAACCCTCCAGCGCGCCGCGGGAGGGGCCGCCCTCGGGGCGGTTCGACGACGGCCTGGACGACGCGGAGCCGGGCGAGGTGGTCGCCATGGACATCCGTCAGTTCGTGATGCGGGCCTGGGTCGACGAGGAACGGACGCTGTCGGGCCGCGAGGTCGAGCTGACCGGGTTCGCCGTGCCCGACCCCGAGGGCGAGGGGTGGTACCTGGCCCGGCTCCAGATGGCGTGCTGCGCCGCGGACGCCATCGTCAACCGGGTGCTCGTCACCAACGTGCCGGAGCCGGAGGCCGACTCCTGGTGGACGGTCCGCGGCACGTGGGTCGAGCCGGAGGGCGAGCTGGTCGACGTCAGCGAGCACAGGTTCGAGGCGCTGGAGCGCTCGGAGGTGGCCAACCCCCCGGACCCCTATGAGGCGTGACGTCGGCCGGTCCCCGGCCGCCCGCGGCCTGGCGGTCGCGGGAGCGGCGGGAGCCGCGGTGGCCTCCGGTGCACCGGGGTGGCCGTCTTCGGGACCCCGGTCGCCCCCCGCGCTCCGTGCCCCGGTGAGCAGTTCCGCTTCGCCACACCGAGCACCATCCGACGCAAGTGCGTCACTTTGAGTGACAATGGCCGGGTGTCAGAGTGGATCGACAAGGTTCAAGCCATGTGGCGCCGTCTGCGTCCGAAGTCGATCCGTGCCCGTGTCACCCTCTGGGCCGTGGCGGTGCTGATCATCGTGATTGGCCTGTGGTCCCTCGCGACCACCATCGCGGTCCGGGAGTTCGTCCTCGACCGAGACCGGGACCAGGCGGCCAGGGCGGCGCGGTTGGTGGTCGGCGACATCGTCGACAGCCGTTACGAGAGGCTGATCCCGACCGACGCGCCGATTCTGTGGCTCCAGATCGTCGACCAGGACACCCACGAGGTGCTGGCGGCCAGCGCGGCCATGTACGGTGAGCCGGCGCTCGCCGTGCCGGACCCGGAGTCCGCATCCGATTCCGTGCGCTTCGACACCACCGTCTGCGCCCCCGAGGCCCATCTCGCGGGACGCGAGTGCCTGCTCGTGGTCGGCTACGAGGCCGACGCGACGGCCTACGGAGACGTCTGGGTCCTCGCCGCCTCCCTCCGGCCCACGCTGGTGGAGACGGCCACCCCCGAGTTCGTACTGGTCGGTATGTCGGGGGTGCTGCTCTGCGCCAGCGGGCTGGTCACCTGGTACGGCGTCGGTCGGGCCCTGCGTCCCGTGGAGCGGATCAGCGCGGAACTGGACCGATTGTCGGCGAGCAACCTGGACCGCAGGCTGCCGGTCCCCAGCAGCCACGACGAGATCGCGCACCTGGCGCGCACCGCCAACGCCAGCCTCGAACGCCTCTCGGAGGCCGTCGCCAAGCAGCGCCGGTTCGTCTCCGACGCCTCGCACGAACTGCGCAACCCCATCGCCGGGATGCGCACCCGGATCGAGGTGGAGCTGTCCGACCCCGCGCCCGATCCCTGGGCTCGCGAACTCCTGCTCACCGCACTCCTCGCCGACACCGAACGGCTGGAGAACATCGTCGCCGACCTGCTGGAGTTGGCCCGTCTGGACACCGGCGCGGTCGCCGACAGCCAGCGGGTGGACCTGTCCGCGCTGGTGGCCGACGAGATGGTCGGCCGCCGCAACGGCCCCGTGATCAGGGTGCACTCGGCGGGACCGGTGTGGGTGCTCGTCAACCGGCTGCGGATCACGCGGGTACTGACCAACCTGGTCGTCAACGCCGAACGGCATGCCCGGTCCCGGATCGATATCACCGTCGACCGCGAGGGGGACAGCGCCGTCATGCGGGTGCACGACGACGGCGCCGGGGTGCCCGAGCGCGATCGGGGGCGGGTCTTCGAACGCTTCGCCCGGCTCCAGGATTCACGCGAGCGCGACCCCGGCGGCAGTGGTCTGGGCCTGCCGATCTCCCGTGAGATCGCGGAGGACTACGGCGGCACGCTGACCGTCGCGGACAGCGACCTGCTCGGTGGGGCGGTGTTCACGCTCACCCTTCCCGCCGAGCCCGGCCGACTGGCCTGACCCGCGCCGCCTACCCGGCCGCGTCCGCGTCCGAGAGCGGGACCTCGACGGGGCTCGGTCGGTCCAGCGCGAACTCCAGGATCTCGCCGCCGCCGCCGTCGGTGGTCCTGGGCTCCTGGAGGACCTCCACACCGCCCTCGGCGTGGTGCTGCACGACCATGACCCCGGTGTATCCGCTGTGGTCGTCCTCCGTCGCGACGAAGGGCACCAGGCCCGGCCCCGCCCACTCATGGGAGTTCAGGGTGGCCAGGAGCGACTCGCGGTCCAGGTCCGGGCCGACCGCCATGAGCAGCTGGGCGAACAGCGTCGCCTGCGCCATGCCGTAGATCGTGGTGTCGGTGAAGGGAGTCCCCTCGTTGTACCGCTCGTGGATCTCCCGGAAGAACTCGGTCCACGGGTCGTCGGACTGGGCGGCCATCGGCAGGAACGCGGTGATGATCAGTCCGTCCAGGAAGGCCTCGGCCGGGATGTCCTCGGCCGGGGTGCCCTGGGCGTACTCCTCGATGAGGCCGGTCACGATCCGCACGTCCGCGCCGAAGCTGGGCGCGATCCACTGGGGCTCGTAGCCGATCGCGGCGGACTCCGTGACCGCCAGGGCGAGGTAGGAGGGGATGCAGTAGCACACCGCGATGTCCGCGCCGGACTCCTTCATCGCCGCGATCTGACCGGCGAGTTCGGGCACACCGGGGTCGTATGACTCCCAGGCCACGATCTCCTCGGACAGGTACTGCTCGATTCCCGCGTGCGACGCGGGGCCCACGTCGTCGTTCTGGTACAGGAGCCCGACCTGGTCGCCGGCGAAGTGCTCGGCGATGAACGCGCCCTGCACCTTGGCCTCGCGGGTGTAGTCCACCTGGAAGCCGTAGCTGTACGGGTACGCCTCGGGCTGGTCCCAGGACAGCGCCCCGGAGGAGACGAACAGGTCCGGCACGCCCCGCTGGTTGAGCTCGTCGACGACCGACTCGTGGGTCGGGGTGCCCAGACCGCCGAGCATCGCGAAGATCCCGTGGTCGTCCAACAGCGTGCGGGTGGCCTCCTGTGTGTGCGCGGGGTCGAAGCCGTCGTCCTGGACCTGGTACTCGATCCGTCGGCCGTGGATGCCGCCGTTGTCGTTGACGTAGTCGAACACGGCCCGAGCGCCGGTGGACACGTGTCGGAAGCCGGGCGCCGCGGCGCCGGTGAGCGGCTGGTGAGTGCCGATGACGACGGCGTCGTCGGTCACCCCCTGGGCGAGGTTCGCCTCGCCGGCCGCGCCGTCCGCCTGCTCCCCGCCGCAGGACGCGGTCAGGACCGTGACGGCCAGGGCCAGGGCGAGGGTTCTCAGAGTGCGCATGGTGGTCAGTCCCGGGGGTTCTTGGCTCGTCTCGGCGGGCGGTGGCTCCGTGATCGGGGTTGGAGTCGCAGATGCAGAGGGGGTCCGACTGGTTACTCGCGAGTATGTTACTCGCGAGTCAACACCATACGCGTGTCGCGGCCCACCGCAACCTCCTGGGGGTCCGTGCACGGTCCCCTGGCCGGACCTGGCCACGGGGTCTTTCCCCGCGTCCGGGAGGGGTGGATCGCCGTGCGGCGTGAAAGAAGAATGACAGCGTTATGGAATTACGATTCCCCATTGCGTAACTGCGAAGAAGAAAACGCTTTCGAGTATCACGGATCCTGAGGGCTCGAAGGCGGCGGAATAACTCCGCCCGACAGTGCGGAGGTGCGTCATGGGAACCGGTCGGATCGCGATCGTGGGCATCGGCCTCCGCTATCCGGACGCCGACACCCCCGAACAACTCTGGGAGAACGTCCTCGCAGGCAAAAGGGCCTTCCGGACGATTCCCGCGGAGCGGGTGAGCCTGGACGACTACTGGTCAGCGGACACCCACGCGCCGGACCGGTTCTATTCCGACAAAGCCGCCCTGCTGCGCGGATTCAGCTTCGACCGCGAGCAATTCCGAGTGGCGGGTCGGACGTTCAGATCCACCGACATGACGCACTGGCTCGCGCTGGACACCGCCGCGCGGGCGCTGGAGGACGCCGGTTTTCCCGAAGGCGAGGGGCTGCCCCGGCGGAGCACGGGAGTGGTGCTGGGCAACAGCCTCACGGGGGAGTTCGCGCGGGCCAACACGCTGCGGTTGCGCTGGCCCTACGTCCGGCGCACGCTCGCCGCGGCCCTGCGCGGCCGCGGCTGGAGCGACGACGAGCTCGCCCCCTTCCTCGCCGACCTGGAGAGCGCCTACAAGGCGCCCTTCCCCGTCACCGACGAGGACACCCTCGCCGGAGGGCTGTCCAACACCATCGCCGGACGCGTGTGCAACCACTTCGACCTCAACGGCGGCGGCTACACCGTCGACGGCGCCTGCTCCTCCTCCCTCCTGTCCGTGGCCACCGCGGCCGGAGCACTGTCCGACGGGACCCTCGACGCGGCCCTGGCCGGGGGAGTCGACCTGTCCGTGGACCCCTTCGAGCTGGTGGGTTTCGCCCGCACCGGGGCCCTGGCCACCGACGAGATGAGGATCTACGACCGGGGCTCCAACGGATTCTGGCCGGGCGAGGGGGCGGGCGTGCTCGTCCTCGTGCGCGAGGAGGACGCCCGAGCCCTCGGCGCGCGCGTCTACGCCCTGCTCACCGGGTGGGCGGTCTCCTCAGACGGCCGGGGCGGGATCACGCGCCCCGAGGAGGACGGCCACCGCCTCGCGCTGGAGCGCGCCTACGCGCGTGCCGGATACGGAGCCCACACCGTCGGCTACTTCGAGGGCCACGGCACGGGAACGGCCCTGGGCGACGCCACCGAGATCGCCGCGCTGTCCCACGCGCGCGGCCCCGCTCCCGCCCGCCCCGCGGCCCTGGGCAGCGTCAAGGGCAACATCGGCCACACCAAGGCCGCCGCCGGGGTGGCCGGACTCATCAAGGCCGCCCTGGCCGTGCGGCACGCGACCATCCCCCCGGGAACCGGCCACCACGATCCCCACCCCCTCATGACCGGGGACGCGCCAGCGTTGCGCGTCCGACCGCGCCGAGCCCTGGCCCGCCGACCACCCCGTGCGCGCCGGTGTGTCGGCGATCGGGTTCGGGGGCGTCAACACCCATGTCGCGCTGGAGGCCGCGCCCGGACACGCGAGCGGACCCGACGCCCGAACCCACGCGCTCGTCGCCGGACGCCAGGACGCCGAACTCCTCCTCCTGGCCGCCCCCACCCACGACGCTCTGCGGGCACGCCTGCGCGACCTCGCGGACCTGCTGCCCCGTCTGTCCTACGCCGAACTCACCGACCTGGCCGCCGACCTGGCCCGCGACCGGCCCGACGCGGCCGTCGGGGGCGTGCGCTGCGCGATCGTCGCCGCGGACCCCCACGGGGCGGCACGGGCCGCACGCACGCTCGGCGAACGGTTGGACGCGGGGGAGACCGAGGTCCTGGCCCCGGCCGAAGGGGTCTTCGTCGCAGCCCGGGCCGTCCCGCCCCGCCTCACCCTCCTCCTGCCCGGTCAGGGCACGGGGAGCGGCGTCCACGGCGCTCTGTCCCGGCGCTTCCCCCGCGCCGATCCGGGTCCGTACGGGGGACGCCCGACCGAGAGCGCGGACCACGTGGCGACCGAGACGGCCCAGCCCCGGATCGTCGCGGGCTCCCTGGCCGCACTCGCCGTCCTGCACGACCTGGGCGTGACGGCCCGCGCCGCGGTCGGACACAGCCTCGGCGAGCTGACCGCCCTGCACTGGGCCGGCGCCCTGTCCGCCGAGGATGCGCTCGACCTGGCCGTCGCGCGCGGCCGTGCCATGGCCGACCACGGATCCCCCGATGGGGCGATGGCCGGGCTCTCCGCCGGCCCCGACCGCGTGGAACGCCTCCTGGCCGCCCAGGACCCCGACCCGGGCTCCTCGGTGGTCGTGGCCGGGCACAACGGGCCCGAGCAGACCGTCGTCTCGGGTCGGGCCGACGCCGTGGACCGACTCCTGGCCCGCGCGCGGTCGGAGGGGATCGCCGGCACCCGCCTGCGGGTCTCCCACGCCTTCCACTCCCCGCTCGTCGCCGGGGCGGCCGGGGCCCTCGACCGCGTCCTGGCCGACCTGCCGCTGCGCCCGCTCACCGGCCGCGTCGTCTCCACCGTCACCGGCGCGACCTCGCCCCGGACGCACCCCTGCGCGACCTGTTGCGGGACCAGGTGGTGCGCCCCGTCCTCTTCCACGAGGCCGTCGCCCGCGTGCGCCCGACACCGACCTCTTCGTCGAGGCCGGGCCCGGACGGGTTCTGTCCGGCCTGGTCCGAGGCTCGCACCGGACACGCCCGCGCTGCCGCTGGACACCGACGCACCCACCCTGGGGCCCCTCCTGCGGGCCCTGGGAGCCGCCTTCGCGCTGGGCGCCCCGGTCGACGCCGGGCGGCTGTTCCACGGCCGGCTCGCACGTCCCCTGCCCGAGACCCTCACCTTCCTCAGCAGCCCCTGCGAGACCGCTCCCGACCTCGCACTCGACAGGACCGCGACCCCGCAGGCGAGCCCGGCCGACGCACCCACGGCCACGGCTGACGACACGGTCGGCGCCGCCGACACGCTGAGCGCCCTGCGCGCCCTCGTCGCAGCCCGCGTGGAACTGCCCGTGGAGACCGTCACCGCGCACACACGGCCCCTGGACGAGCTGCACCTGAGCTCCATCACCGTCGGTCAGATCGTCAACGAGGTGACCCGGGCGCGGGGGCTTCCGCCGCTGGAGGCCGTCTCCGGCCACGCCACCTCAAGCCTGGCGGACCTGGCCGCGACCATCGACGGACTGGCGGCGAGCGCCGACTCCGTACCCGAGCGGACCGCGGAACCGGCCGGCGTCGGCCCCTGGGTCCGTGCCTTCCGCGTCGATCACGCCCCGTCTCCCGCGCCCGCTCCGACCGCGGTCCGGCCCGGGACCGGCACCGGGCCCGCCGAGTGGTCGGTGCACGCGCACGGCCGCCAGCCCCTCGCCGTGGCACTGGGTGAGGCGCTGGCCGGAGCGGGCATCGGCGGGGGCGTCCTCCTCGTGCCCACCGGCGAGGACCCCGACGTCCCCCTCAACGCGGTACGGGAGGCCGCCCGCCGAGGTGTCCGCTGTGTCCTCGTCCAAGACCGCCCGCTCGCCTCCGGACTCGCCCGGACCCTGCACCTGGAGCGGCCGGAGGTCCCGGTGACCGTGGTCGAGGTGGCCGACACCGCCCCGGCCGACCCCGACGCGGCCCGGCGGCTCGTCGACCGGGTCGTCGCCGAGGCCGCCGCCACCACCGCCTACACCGAGGTCCGGCACGGACCCGACGGGGAGCGCGACGTCCCCGTCCTGACCCCTCTCACCCCCGCCGACCCGCCTCCCGACACCGAGCCCCCGCTCGGACCCGACGACGTCCTGCTCGTCACGGGCGGAGGCAAGGCATCACCGCCGAGTGCGCGTTGGACCTGGCCCGCGCGCACGGCCCCGCCCTCCTCCTCCTGGGCCGCTCGGACCCCGGTGCCGACCCCGAGCTGGCCGCCAACCTCGAACGGATGACCGCCGCCGGAGTGCGCCTGCGCTACGCTCGGGCCGACGTCACCCGCCCGGACGAGGTGGCGGCGGCCGTGCGGCACGCCGCCGGCGACCTCGGGCCGGTGACCGCCGTCCTGCACGGAGCGGGACGCAACGAGCCCACGCCCCTGCACGCGCTGACCGCGGAGCGGACGCGCGCGACGCTCGCCCCCAAGGTCGAGGGCCTGCGCGCGGTCCTGTCCGCCGTCGACCCCGACCGGCTGCGCCTGTTGGTCACCTTCGGCAGTGTGATCGGACGCGCCGGTCTGCGCGGCGAGGCGCACTACGCCACCGCCAACGACCGCATGAGCGCCCTCACCGCCGACCACGCGCGTCGCCACCCCCGCACCCGGACCCTGGCTGTGGAGTGGTCGGTCTGGTCCGGGGCCGGGATGGGCGAGCGCATGGGCGTGGTGGAGGCCCTGTCGCGCGAGGGCGTCACCCCCGTCTCCGTCGACGAGGGACTGGCGATCCTGCGCGCCCTGCTGGCCGACCCCGACGCCGGGCCCGTGGTCGTGGTCAGCGGCCGCACCGGTCCCCTGCCCACCCTGCCCCGTCCCGCCGACCTGCCTCTGGGCCGGTTCGTGGACCGCGCGGTGGTCCACTACACGGGCGTCGAACTCGTCACCGAGACGATCCTGTCCGCACACACCGACCCCTATCTGGACGACCACCGGCTCGACGGGGACGCCCTCCTCCCCGCGGTCCTGGGCATGGAGGCGATGACGCAGACGGCCGCCGCCGTCAGCGGACACTGCGGTGTGCCCGTCCTGGAGGACGCCTCCTTCCTCCGCCCCGTCACCGTCCCGGCCGCGGGCTCCACCACCATCCGGGTCGCGGCCCTGGTCCGCGACGACCGCACCGTGGACGTGGCCGTGCGCAGCGAGGAGACCGGGTACGCCACCGACCACTTCCGCGCCGTCCTGCGCTGGCCGACCTCCCCGGGCGACGACCGGGCCCGGGTGGACGTGCCGGGCGCCGCGGACGACCCGGTCCCCCTCGACCCCGCGGCCGACCTCTACGGCGGTCTCCTCTTCCAGGGCAAGAGGTTCCAGCGTCTGCTCGCCTACCGCAGAGTCGCCGCGCGCCACACGGTGGCCGAGATCGCCGCCCGCGACACCGACGGCTGGTTCGCCCCCTATCTGCCGCAGCGGCTCGTCCTGGCCGACCCCGGCGCGCGCGACACCGTCATGCACGCCCTCCAGAGCGGTGTCCCCGACGCCGTGCTCCTGCCCGAGAGGGTCGACCGGATCCGGCTGGCCGACCCGGCGGTGCGCCCCGCCGGTCCCCCTCTCCTGGTCGCGAGCGAACGCGACCAGGACGGCGACGCCCACACCTACGACGTGGAGGTGCGCGAGGAGTCCGGTCGCGTGCTCGAACGCTGGGAGGGTTTGCGGCTGAGGGCGGTGCGTTCCCGCGGGGGCGAGGGCCCGTGGCCGCCGCCGCTGCTCGGCCCCCACCTGGAGCGGTCGCTCGACCGCGTCCTCGGAGCCCGGATCCGCGCGGCCGTCGAACCGGACGACGCGCTCCCCGGCCGACGGCGCGCGGAACGGCGTGAACGCACCGCGCGCGCCGTGCGCCGCCTCCTGGACCGGGGCGCTCCGCTCCAGCACCGGCCCGACGGCCGCCCCGAGGTCGCCGGAGCGCACGTGTCCGCGTCGCACGGGGCCGGGGTCACGCTGGCGGTCGCCGCCTCCGCCCCCGTCGGCTGCGACATCGAGACCGCGGTCGAACGGCCCCGCCCGGACTGGGCCGACCTGCTCGGGCCCACGGGGCTGGCCGTCGCCGACCTGCTGTCCGAGGAGTCGGGTGAACCGTTCACCGTGGCCGCCACCCGCGTGTGGTGCGCCCTGGAGTGCCTGCGCAAGACCGGAACCGCCACGCGCGACCTGGTCCTGGACGGGGCCGGTTCCGACGGCTGGACGGTCCTGGCCGCCGGGACCGCGCGCACCGCCACCTGGGCCACCACCCTGGCGGGGCACGAGCCCCCCGTGGTGGTGGCCGTCACCGCGTCCGACCCCGACCGAGAGGAACCCCGACCGTGAACGGCAACGACGCCTACTTCGAGATGCGCCACGTCGTCGGACTTGAGGAGACCAATCTCGTGGGCAACGTCTACTACGCCCACTACGTGCGCTGGCAGGGCCGGTGCCGGGAACTCTTCCTGCGCGAACACGCGCCCGGCGTCCTGGCCGAGCTCCGCGCGGACCTGAAGCTGTTCACGCTCCACGTGGACTGCCAGTACCTCGCCGAGACCACCGCTTTCGACCACCTGTCGGTCCGCTTGCGCCTGGAGGAGCTCACCCAGACCCAGATCGGATTCGCCTTCGACTACGTGCGCCTGGACGGGCCCGACGGCCAGACCCTCGTCGCTCGCGGACGCCAGCGCGTGGCGTGCATGCGCGGCCCCAACGCCGCCACCGTTCCGGCACGGGTGCCCGCCGAGCTGCGCGCGGCGCTGGCGCCGTTCGCCTCCGCCCGCCCGCAACCGGTGGGGGATGATGGTCGGCCTGCGCCGGGTCATGTCCCGGTTCGCCACGGGCGTCACCGTCCTCACCACGGGCGGAAACGTCCCGCACGGGATGACCGCCAACGCCTTCACCTCGGTGTCCCTCGATCCGCCGCTCGTGCTGTGCTGCGTGGCCCGCACCGCGCGGCTGTGCACGGCGGTCGCCGACACCGGGGCGTTCGGGGTCTCCCTGCTCGGCGCGGACCAGACCCGGGCCGCCCGCCACTTCGCGGACGGCTCCCGCCCCGACGGCGTCGCCCAGTTCGCCGGGTTCGGATGGCGGTCCGGTCCCAGGACCGGCGCCCCCCTGCTGTCGGGCGCCGTGGGCTGGCTGGAGTGCGAGGTGCAACGCCGCCTGCCCGGCGGGGATCACGTCATCCTGTTGGGCGGTGTGCTCAGCGCGCTTCCGGGAGAGGGGACCGACCCGCTGCTGTTCGTGGGCGGGTCGCTGCGCGGCGCCGCGCCAGCGGAGTCTCCCACGTCCGCGGGCCCGTCGTCGGCCGCGCCGAACAGCGCGTGGAACGCCTCCCGAGAGGCGGCCACGGAGCTCGCCGCGGCCTCCCACCGGTCACCGGCGCGACCATCAGCGAGGAGAGTTGGGTCTCGAAGCAGTCGTCGGCTTCGTAGGGGGAGACCAGGTAGGCCCCCAGCTCCAGCGTGACGATCCCGTGGACGGCGCTCCACATGTGGTGGGCCACCATCACGGGGTCGGACGCGCGGAACCGCCGCGCCTCCACCGACCGTCGCACGGACTCGATCAGGCCGACCATGGTGTAGCGGCCGTGCTGGCGGTCGTCGTCGGTCAGGGAGAATCCGGCCAGGGAGGCGGCTCCGAACATGACCGCGTACAGGTGGGGGTTGGCGAGGGCGTTGCGGCGGTAGGCGCGCCCCATCAGCGCGACGTCGGCCACCGGGTCCGCGCCGGGCCGCACCCGGCCGAAGTGCCGGTCCAGCCGGGCGAACCCCTCGTACACCATGGCGCGCACCAACCCCGCCATCCCGTCGAAGTTGGTGTAGACGGCCATCGTCGAGCAGCCCGCCTCGCGAGCCAGCCGGCGGGTGGTCAGGGCGCGCGGTCCCTCCGAGGCGAGGACACGGGCGGCGATCCCCACCAGGGCCTCGCGCACGCGCGGATCCGCGCGGCGCGGACTCACCTGGCCAGCCGCTCGGCCAGACGGGTCCGCCACACCTCG
The DNA here is from genome assembly GCF_001942255.1 of Nocardiopsis sp. CNR-923. Taxonomy (GTDB): domain Bacteria; phylum Actinomycetota; class Actinomycetes; order Streptosporangiales; family Streptosporangiaceae; genus Nocardiopsis. The sequence continues at coordinate 74,459 of NZ_MKKC01000044.1, read as the reverse complement.
TAGGCGGGTACTGGGCCCTCGGCCGTTCCCGACGCGGGTCGGGTCTCCCGGGCGAGCCGCGCCGCCCTCTCGGGAGTCAACCCGCACAGGATCTCGGTCGCGGTCGCGACGTGCGGCACCTCCAATCCGGCACGGACGCGGGCCTCGGCGGCGAACGCGCCGCCCTGGGCCAGCCACCGCGTGTGCTCTCCAGCGCGTTCGCGCAGGGCCGCCAGGCGGTCGTCGCCGCCGCCCGCGTAGGCGGCGGCCAGGCCGACGCCGGCGTACAGGTCGGCGCGGCGGCCGACGGGGAAGCCCTCGACCAGGTCGGCGGCGCGGACGGGGTCGGCGCAGGCGACGAACCAGAGCGCGCGGCCGATCCCCTGGTCGATCGCACGGGGAGCGTAGTCGGGATGGCCGGACCAGCGCGCGGGCCGGTCGTCGACCCGGCGCCGCCGGACGGTCCGGTCGGTGCGGAAGTAGGCCTCGTGGAATCCGTAGCCGTCGAGGACCAGCCAGCGCAGGAGGGGATCGAACCGGTCGGCGCGCGGCCACAGCGGCCGGGGGAGGCGGGCCAGGGCCCAGCCGGCGCCCACGTGCGCCATGTACACGTGCGGCCGCCCGGGACCGTCGAGGTAGGCGGTCAGCCGTGTGCCGCGGAGCGTCAGGGCGTCCAACACCGTGAAGCCCATCGCGGCGCCCTCGTGCGCGAAGCCGCGGAAGCGAGCGGGGGTCCCGCGCAGGAGCGGGACGACGCGTTCGGGGTCCCCCGTCTCCACGGCGTGCCCGTACCCGGTCAGGAAGGTCCCGCCCACGGTCTCGATCATGTGCCGGTCGTTCGGTTCACCCGGGTGGAAGCCGCGTCGGCTGACGTGGGTCTCGGATGTGCTCGGGGTCAGCACGTGGCGCCGCAGCGCCCTGACGGAGGTGTGCACGGTGCCTCCTGGGGTGGGGTCAATCAGCCGCAGACCAGGGCGGGGGACCGGCCGTCCTGGTACTGGGAGTGGACGGGGGAGGTGTCCGCGAGGGTTACCGCGATGGGGGCGTCGGTGGAGGCGAGCCGCCGCATCGAGAGATGGGTTCGGGCCTCGGTGTCCGGCGAGATGCCGACGCGGGTCGGGGAGACGCCGACGAAGACGTTCTCGCGGCCGTAGGAGATCCCGTTCCTCATGGCCAGGGCGACGATCGTCCAGTTCCCCGTCGGCACGTCCGTGAGGGTGAAGCCGACGCGCGGTCCGAAGGGGAGGATCCTGTGGGCGACGGGGGCCTGTTGCGGGATCCGGGAGTGGAACGCGCCGACCAGGATGTTGGTGCCCTTGGCGTGGCGGGGGAGGTCCACCGTGCCGCTCAGGGTTCCCGACGGGCGACCGTTCCCGGACGCTGGACCGAGGCCCTCCAGCTCTCGGGAGCTGGGCATGCGGCTGAACCCGCCCGAGGCGGCCACCAGCAGCCGCTCGACGTCGGGGCGACGGTACTGGCGCGGAGTCATTCCCACCGTGCGCGTGAATCGGCTGGTGAACGTGCCGACACTGTTGTATCCGACGCTGTAGACGATGTCGCACACGTTCATCGGTGAGCTGATCAGGAGTTTCTTCGCCTCGAACATGCGCACCGCGGTCAGGTACTTGCCCGGGGGGACTCCCACTTCCTGCGCGAAGACCCGAGATAGGTGGAAGGGGCTGACGAAGACCTCGCTGGCGATGTCCTCGAGGGTGATGCGCTCGGAAAAACGTCTGTGGATCATCGTGACGGCCTTGCATACTGCTTCGCGCACTACCACTCCTACGGTGACGGGTCAGCACGGAGTCGACGTGAGCGCGAGCCTGTGGGGGGGAGCGCGCGACTCACCGCTCCATCCTTCTTAGGGGTTCGCGGGTTAGCGTCTCCAAGATTGCTCTTTCGTGTCCATAACTAACTTTTCTGATCGCTCGTGTTAATCGAACATGGGTGCGAGTTGCCTTGCGTTATGTGCGGCCCCCAAACTCCCACCAGCCTGCGCGGACCATTTAGGTCCCGTATGCGCCATGGTGCTGATGTGAGCTGAGTTAACAGTCTCCAATTTGGCGCTAGTAAAACATTCTTTGATTGTGGTCAAGAGGGTGCCGTATGTCACTTCGCTGAACGCCGAGGAGGCCACGGCGTAGTATCGCGGGCATGTCGTGGAAACCGGAAGGCGCCGAGGGGACCGTGTTCGACCGCGGGGCGCGGGCCTGGGAGGCTGGCGGGCCACGCCGTGGGGACGACTGCGCTACCTCCTCGTCGCGCACACGCTGGGCGCGACCCTGCGGCCGGGAAGGCGCAGCTCGGTACTGGACATCGGGGGAGGCGACGGGGGCGACGCGATTCCGCTCGCCCGGCAGGGGCACGAGGTCACCATCGTGGACAGCGCGCGCGAGCTGCTGCTCAGAGCTCGGGACGGCGCGGCGGCCGCGGGTGTGGACGCCCGCGTGCGCACCGTCCACGCGGACCTGGAGGAGTTGAGCGCCGACCCCCTCCCCGGGGGGATCGACGCCGGTTACGACCTGGTTCTCTGCCACAACGTGGTCCAGTACAGCGCTGACGTCGCGGCGACCGTGGCCACGGCCGTGCGGATGGCGCGACGGGGCGGTACCGTCTCCGTCGTGGCGCCCAACCCCGCGATGGACGTGCTCGCCGCGGCGGTCCGGCGCGCCGACCCCGACGCGGCGCTCGATCTGCTGGACGCCGACACCGTGCGGTCGCGGACCTTCGGCCACGACATGCACAGGGTGCCGTGCGAGGCGGTGGAGTCGGCTCTGCGCGAGGCCGGATGCCCGGTGACGCACCGCTTCGGACTGCGCTGCGTCACCGACCTCATCGCCGACGAGGAGCTCAAGCACGACCCGGCGTTCTTCGCGCGGCTGCTCCGGTTGGAGACCGCGCTGTGCGACCGGGAGGAGTTCTGGCACACCGCGCGGTTCTGGCAGCTGCTGGCCGTGCGGGACTGAGCCCCGCCGGTGCGGTCGCCTCCGGTCAGGCGCGGGCGGAGGGAGTGCGGAACAGCATCGCCTCCAGGGCGTCGGCGGCGCGGGAGGGGCCGCCCCGACCGATCTCCTGGCGCATCCGTGCGACCAGCGCGCCGCTCGCCGGTCGGCGGCCACCCGCTCCACCTCCTCCCGCACGGAGGCCCCGCTGACCCCTTGCGCGGGCAGCGCCCCGCCCAGTCCGAGCGCCTCGACCTGCCGCACCATGGGGGCCACGTCGGGGGAGTGCGGCACGCACACGACCGGTCGGCCCTGGGAGAACGCCTCCATCAGAGTCCCCATGCCCCCGTGCGTCACGCACACGCTGGCGTGCCGCAGCACGGCTCGGTGCGAGACCCACGCGTGCGCCTCGACGTTCTGCGGCAGCGGCCCCAGCTCCTCCGGGAGGTGCCGCCCGCCCAGGGTCATCACGACGTGCCACGGAGAGTCGGCGAAGGCCCGCGCGCACGCACGGAAGAACTCCGTCCGGTGGCCGAAGGTCGTGCCCAGGGACACCAGCACGACCGGAGGTCGCCCGCCGGGGGCCGCCAGTCGCCCAGGAATCCGCGGTCGCCCAGGCAGGGACCGACGAAGGCGAAGCGGTCGTCGAAACGCGGCCCCTGGATCTGGAAGGAACGCGGAACGAACACCAGGTTCGCCTCCTCCACGTGGTTCCAGCACTCCTCGACCGTCGCCTCCATCCCCTCCCGCGCCAGCAGGTCCGCCAGGTGCGCACGGAACCGGGGCATCGTCAGGGGGTCGGCGAATCCGGCGGACTCCACCAGGTCCCGGGAGAAGGAGTAGATCTCGTCGGAGGCGAAGGCGGCGCTCGATCGGACCGCGGGCAGATTCCATCGCGACGCCAGGGCCTGCCCGGCGATGACGGGGAAGTCCCCGTAGACCAGGAGGTCGGGGTGTTCGTCGGGGAACGCCTCTCCGGCCGCGCGCAGGATCGCGGTGTTCTCCTCCAGGTACATCAGGTGGGCGGCGGCGCCGTCGTCGTCGCGGGCGAAGACCTCGGCCGGGTCGGCCTCGGCGATCGCCGACCGGTAGGGGACCACGTCGGCCCCGGCGGACACGAGCTGGTCGGACACCTCGGGCGTGCCGGTGTAGCTGACCCGGTGCCCCCGTCGGACCAGCTCCTCGACCACGGTCAGAGTGGGGTAGACGTGTCCGCGCTCGGCGACGTTGACGAACAGGATGTGACTCACGGGACCTCCTCGGGGCGGGTGCGGAACGGACGTCAGCCGAGCCAGGCGTCCGGGGCGGGGCCGCCGCGTCCGACCGGCGGGAACAGGTCGTCCAACCGGGCCAGGACGTCGGCGTCGAGCGGACTCGCCAACGCGCGCAGGGCGCCGTCGACGTGTTCGGGAGTGCGCGGACCGATGACCGCCGAGGTCACCCCGGGACGGGACAGGATCCAGGCCGTGGCGATCTCCGCCGGAGGCCTGCCCACGTCCTCGCACAGCTCCTCGAAGGCCGCGACCGCGGCGCGGTGTGCGGCCAGCGCGGACTGGGCGCGGCCCTGCGCCGACTTGACGGCCGTTCCGGCGGCGAGCTTGCGCAGCGCTCCGCCCAGCAGGCCGCCGTGCAGGGGCGACCAGACCAGCGCGCCCAGGCCGTAGGCGACCGCGGCGGGCAGGATCTCCAGTTCCGGTTGGCGGACGAGGAGGTTGTACAGGCACTGCTCCGAGGCCAGGCCGGTGAAGCCCCGGGCACGGGCCGCCTCCTGGGCGGAGGCCAGACCCCAGCCGCTGAAGTTGGAGGCGCCCACGTAGCGGATCTTGCCCTGTGCGGTCAGGGTCTCCATCGCCTGCCACACCTCGTCCCAGGCGACGCCCGGGTCCATGCGGTGCATCTGGTACAGGTCGATCCAGTCGGTGCGCAGCCGTCTCAGGGACGCGTCGCACGCGGCGATGACGTGGCGTGCGCAGAGCCCGGAGTCGTTGGGTCCCCCGCCCATCGGGTTGCCCACTTTGGTGGCCAGGACGACCGCGTCGCGGCGGGAGGGGCTCTCACCCAGCCACCGGCCGAGCAGTTCCTCGGTGAACCCCTTGTGCACGCGCCACCCGTACATGTTGGCGGTGTCCACGAAGTCGACGCCCCGGGCGAGGGCGTGGTCGAGGAGCCTTCGCGCCTCGGGCTCCTCCACGCGTCCGCCGAAGTTGACGGTGCCCAGACAGAGGCGGCTGACGCTCAGCCCGGTCCTGCCCAGGCGGGTGTGCTGCGAGTCCTGGTGCGACATCCCGTTGCTCCTCGGGTTCGTGCTCGGCGAGCAGGGGTGACGATCCCACGGTGCTCCTTGATGTTCAAGTGTCGTCCGCTCGAATCGTGGGAACTCTTGCTGATGGTGTTCATTTCACTTTAAAATCATATTTCTAGTTGGGCTGGGTTTCAACGAGTGCGGTCGATGTGCGCACATGAGGGGATGCTGGGATGATTCCGCTGTTCAAGGTCGCGATGTCGCCGGAGGCCCCCGACCGCGTCGCCGAGGCCTGCGGAGCGGCCAGCTGGAGCACGGCCCCCGGGTGGAGGAGTTCGAGGCCGTCCTCGGACGTCGCCTGGGAAACCCGCGCGTCGCGACGGTCAACTGCGGCACCTCGGGTCTCCACCTGGCCCTGAGCCTGTTCACCGGCGGCCCCGAGGCCGCCGCGACGCCGGATGACCCGGGTGAGGTCCTGGCCACGCCGTTGACCTTCGAGGGGACCAACTGGCCCATCCTCGCCAACGGCCTGCGCGTGCGCTGGGTCGACGTGGACCCGCACACGCTCAACGCCGACCTCGCCGACCTCGAACGCAAGATCGGCCCGAGGACCAGGGCGATCATGCTCGTCCACTGGCTCGGCTACCCCCTGGACCTCGACCGGCTGCGCGGGATCGTCGACCGGGCAGAACGCCGCCTCGGCTTCCGTCCGCCGGTGATCGAGGACTGCGCCCAGGCCTGGGGCGCCACCTACCGGAACCGACCCCTGGGCAACCACGGCAACGTCTGCGTCTACAGCTTCCAGGCGATCAAGCTCCTCACCTGCGGCGGGGGAGGGCTGGTCGTGCTCCCCGACGAGGAGCTGCGCCGAAGGGCGGTGCTCCGCCGCTGGTTCGGCATCGACCGCCGGGCCGACCGCGTCCACGGCGACTACGACGTCGCCGAGTGGGGCTTCCGCTTCCCCATGAACGACACGGCGGCGGCGATCGGCATGGCCAACCTGGAGATCGTCGAACCGCTCCTGGCCCGGCACCGGGAGAACGCCGCCTACCTCGACAAGGAGCTGGCCGCGGTCCCCGGAGTGGAACTCACCGAACGGGCGCCGGACCGTGAACCCTCCTTCTGGGCCTACCCCCTGAAGGTGGAGGACCGCGACGGCTTCATGCGCCGGATGACCGAGGCCAAAATCATGACCAGCCTCATCTCCCGCCGCAACGACGCGCACTCCTGCGTCGCCGCCTACCGTACCGACCTGCCCGGCCTCGACCACGTCTACGACCGCGTCGCCTACCTCCCCGTCGGGTGGTGGCTCTCCGAGGACGACCTCGGCCACATCGCCGACACCGTTCGCGCGGGCTGGTGACCGACCGGTCCCCGCCGTCGGCCGCGACCCGCACCCGACCCCTCCCCCGTCAGCGAAGGAATGCACTCCATGCGCGTCCTCTTCTCCTCCTCACCCGGCGTCGGCCACTTCCTTCCCCTCGTCCAGCTCGCCTGGGCCTTCAGGGCCGACGGCCACGACGTGCTCGTGACCATCGCCGAGCACGCCGACAAGGCGGCCGCGGCGGGACTCGAAGTCGTCGACGTGGCCCCCGACTACAGCGCCGTCGCCGTCTTCGAACGGGTCGCCAGGGAGCACCCGGACTTCGCAGCCAGGATGGCCGAGCGCGCCGAGGCGCCGATCGAGGACTGGGCGATCCAGGTCGCCGCCGTCAACCGTCCGATGGTCGAACGCACCATGGACGTGGCCGACCAGTGGCGCCCCGACCTCGTGGTCTACGACCAGGGCGCCACGGTGGGCCTGCTCGCCGCGGCCCGTCGGGGCGTCCCCTCGGTCCAGCGCAACCAGAGCGCCTGGCGTACCGGCGCCCTGCACGAGAACGTCGCACGTGAGCTGGCCGACCTGTGCGAGCGCTACGACCTCACCGTGCCCGAGCCCGACGTCACGGTGGAGTCCTTCCCGCCCAGCATGCTCTCCGGGACGCCGGAGGAGGGCTGGTTCATGCGCTGGGTGCCCTACGGCGGCGGTCACGTCGTCGGTGACCGCCTGCCCAGGCCCGGCTCACGGCCGAGGGTGGCCATCACGATGGGCACCATCGAACTGCAGACCTTCGGCCTGGACATGCTCGACCCCCTGCTGGCCGCGGCCGCCGACACCCCGGCGGACTTCGTCCTCGCGCTCGGCGACATCGACGTCTCCGGCCTGGTCGTGCCGTCCAACGTCACCTCCGTGGGGTGGACACCGCTGCACACCCTGCTGCGCGACTGCGCGGCCGTGCTCCACCACGGCGGCGGCGGGACCACCCTGACCGCGGTCGACGCGGGCATCCCCCAGATGCTGACGCCCGACCCCAGGGACCGGCTCCAGTACACGGCGTGCGCCGCCGTGCGCGACCGCGGCATCGGCCTGACCGGCGCCCCGAAGGACGTCGACTCCGCCCTGATCACCCGGCTGCTGGAGGACGAGACGATGCGCCGCGCCGCCGAGGAGGTGCGTGACGAGGTCTGGGCCCTTCCGACCCCGGTCGAGACCGAGCGGCGGATCCTCGACCAGCTTTTCTAGGTCGACGGTCCACGAGCACACGCCCGAGCGAAGCGGAGAGTGGTCCGTGCGGTTCCTGCCCGAACACCGAATGCGAAGAGTGGCGATCGTGGGCTTCGGCTACGTCGGGTGCTGTCTGGGCGCGGCGCTCGCCGAGCGCGGGACCGCGGTCGTCGGGGTGGAGAGCGACCCGGCACTGGTCGCCGAGCTCGACGGCGGGCGCTGTCCCGTGCCCGAACCCGGGGTGGCCGAGGCGCTGGCACGGCTCTCCGCCTCGGCATCGCTCTCCTTCACCACCGACTACGACGCGATCCACTCGGCGGACGTCGTCGTGATCACCGTCGGCACGCCGGTCGACGAGCAGGGCGCCTGGTGACCGAGCAGCTGGAGCGGGTGTGCGAGCAGATCGCCCCGCGACTGGAGCCCGGACGCCTGGTGATCGTCAAGAGCACCGTGGTCCCCGGGACGACCAGGACCCTCGTGGCCCCCCTCCTGGAGCAGGGCGGTCTGACCTGCGAAACCGACTTCGGGCTGGCCTACTGCCCGGAGCGCCTGGCGGAGGGCGAGGCGCTCGCCCAGTTGGGGGAGCTGACCGTGGTCGTCGGCGGCGACGGCCGCGACGGCACGGCCGCCGCCGCCCGTTTCTGGGAGGAGTCGCTCGGCGTGCCCACCCACGTGGTGCCCGGCACGGACGCCGCCGAGACCGTGAAGCTGGCCACGAACTGGTGGATCGACGCCAACGTCGCCATCGCCAACGAGCTCGCCCGGTTCTGCGCGGCTTTCGGCGTCGACGTCATGGACGTCATCGCGGCGTCCAACTCCCTGCCCAAGGGAGACTCCAGGGTCAACATCCTGCGTCCTGGAGTGGGCGTGGGCGGAGCGTGTCTGACCAAGGACCCGTGGATGGCCTGGCGGGTCGCCCGCGACCGGGGTGTGCGGCTGGAGACCGTGCGCACCGCCCGCCATGCCAACGACTCGATGCCCTCGTACACCGCCGAGACGATCCTGGAGGAACTGGTCAAGCTCGGTTCCGACCCGGAGGAGGCGACCGTGGCCGTCCTCGGCGTGTCCTTCAAGGGCGGCACGGGCGATCTGCGCAACACACCGGTCAAGGGGGTGGTGGAGCGCCTGCGCGAGGCCGGCGTCCGGGTGCGCATGTTCGACCCCCTGGCCGAGCCCGACCAGGTCAGGGCCGAGCTGGGCGAGAGAGTGACGGACTCCCTGGACGAGGCCGTACGCGGGGCCGACGCGGTGGCCCTGCTCGCCGGCCACCGGGAGTTCCGCGAGATCCCCCCGGCGCGGCTCCGCTCGCTGCTGTCCGGCGCCGGGCTGGTCTTCGACGGACGCGCGGTCCTCGCCCCGGATACTCCGCGCGAACTGCGCGAACTCGGGCTCGCCTACCGGGGGGTGGGGCGATGAGCCGCCGCAGGGCCCTCGTCACGGGAGGATTCGGGTTCATCGGGAGTCACCTGGTGGAGCGCCTGGTGGCACGCGGCGACGAGGTCCTCGTGCTCGACCCGGCCGACGCCCCGCCGGACCTGGACTGTGATCCGGGCGGTGTCCGTCACGTCGCGGCCGACGTCCGCGACGCCGACGCCCTCGGCCGCCTCGACCTGTCCGGCGTGCGTCAGGTCTACCACCTGTCCTCCGTGGTGGGGGTGGACCAGTACCTCGACGACCCGCTCGACGTGATCGACACGGCCGTCCTGGGCACCCGCAACGTCCTGGACCTCGCCCGCCGGTCGGGCGCCAGGCTCGTGTTCGCCAGCACGAGCGAGGTGTACGGAAGGAATCCGGTCACCCCGTGGGCCGAGGACGCCGACCGGGTCCTGGGCAGCACCTCCGCGGACCGGTGGTCCTACTCCTCCGGCAAGGCGGTGGCCGAACACCTCGTCCACGCACACGCGCGCAGGTACGGAACCCGGACGTCGGTCGTGCGCTACTTCAACGTCTACGGGCCCCGGCAACGCCCGGCCTACGTCATCAGCAGGACCCTGCACCGACTCCTGCGCGGGCGCCGCCGCTCCTCTACGACGGCGGCGCCCAGACCCGCTGCTTCTCCTTCGTCGACGACGCGGTCGCGGCCACGCTCCTGGTCGCGGACAGCGAGGCCGCCGAGGGGGAGACGTTCAACGTCGGCAGCGACCAGGAGTGGACGATCGCCGAGGCCGTGGAGGCGGTACGCGCCTCGGTCGGCGCCGGCGCCGCCGCGCCCCTCGACGTGGACACCCGGGCCAGCCTCGGCGCCGCCTACGAGGACATCGACCGCCGGGTACCCGACGTCGGCAAGGCCAGCCGGGTCCTGGGCTGGCGGTGGGGCGTGCCCCTGGAGGAGGGAGTGGCCCGGACCGTGGCATGGGCGCGTCGGAACCCGTGGTGGACCGAGAAGGGAGCCGTCACATGAGACGAACCGGGCCGCGCCGCGGCGGGACACTGCGCTACTTCGGACCGGGGGGCATGGACCACGTGGACCCCGCGTGCGCCTACTACGCCTTCTCCCACCAGGTGATCCGGCTGTTCTCGCGACAGCTCTTCGGCTACCCCACCGCCCTCGACGAGTCCGCGCTCACCCCCGTGCCCGACGTCGCCCGGGAGGTGCCCACCGCGGCCAACGGCGGCCTGAGCGAGGACGGGCTCACCCACACCCTCCGGCTGCGCCCCGGGGTGCTCTGGGACACCGACCCCGCCCGGGAGGTCACGGCGCACGACTTCGTCCGCGGCCTGAAACGGCTGTGCAACCCGGTCGTCGGAGCGGGTGCGCTCACCTACTTCACGAGCACCGTCGCGGGCATGGCCGAGTTCGCCGAGGGGTACCGGGATGCGGTGGACACCGGCGCCGTCACCGCCGCCGACCTGGCCCGTTACCAGAACACCCACGAGATCCGGGGTCTGCGCGCGCCGGACGAGCGAACCCTGGTCGTCGAGCTGATCCGACCGGCCAACGACCTCGTCAACATCCTGTCGACCCTGTTCGCCTCGGCGGCCCCGGCCGAGTACGACGCCGTCCTTCCCGACAGTCCGGAGTTCGTCGCGGCCGTGCGCTCCAACGGCCCCTACCGGCTCACCGCCTACGAACGGGGTGTCCGCCTGACCATGGAGCGCAACCCGGTCTGGCGCCAGGCCACGGATCCCCTGCGCCACCAGTACGTGGACGGGATCGACGTGCGGATGCGCCGGGTGACCGACGACCAGGTGCGACGGGCGGTGTTGGAGGGCCGAGCCGACCTGTCCTGGGGGGCGCCGGTGATCAGCCCCGATCGCGTGGTGCCCGACTCAGACCGGCACGTCGGCTACGCGATGAACCCCTACCTGGTCTTCAACATGCGCAGCCCCAACGAGCGGTGCGCCACGAGCGACCTGCGGGTCCGCCGCGCGGTGGCCCACGCCGTCGACAAGGCCGGGATGGTCCACCTGTTCGACGACATGGATCTGGGCACCGTGACGGAGACGGCGAGCACGGCCATCCCGCCCGGGAACATCGGCCACCGTCCCTACGACCGGTATCCGACCCCCGGCGACCGCGGATCACCCGAGGTCGCACGGGCCCTGCTGGCCGAGGCCGGCCACGACGACCTCGTCCTGCGCCTGCTGTACCGCGAGGAGAACCCGCACCGCGACATCGGCGAACGCCTGGCGGCGGACTTCGCGCGGTCGGGAATCCGTACCGAGCTGCGGATGATCCGCCACGCCGACGAGTACTACCGGATCCTCCAGGACCCGGCCCGGGCCGAGGCGGGGGAGTGGGACGTGACCGCCGCGGCGTGGACCCCGGACTGGTTCGGCAACAACGGCCGGACCTGCGTGCAGCCGCTCTTCCAGTCCCACTTCGCCAGCGGGACGGCGAACTACGGCGGGTACCGCAACCCGGAGGTCGACCGGCTGATCGACCTCGCCCTCACCGAGAGCGCCCCGGAGCGCGCCGAGGAGCTGTGGCACCGCGTGGACCGAACCGTGATCGAGGACGCCGCCATCGTGCCGATCCTGGTGTGCGAGCCGACGATCCCCCACATCATGAGCGCCCGGGTGCGCGGCGCCGTGCCGCTCCCCCACGTGGACCGGTGGTACGACGCGAGCCACATCTGGCTGGACCGGTGGCCCGCGCCGCGGACCGGTCAGTCTTCCTGACCGCCCCCGGCCAGCCAGAGGGTGGCCAGGTCGTAGGAGAACCCGAGGGCGGGGAGGGCGACGGCGCCGCGCACCCGAGCGCCCCGCGCCCCGGGGCGCGGGGGGCCGGAACAGCAGCGGAACGATCGGGGCGTCCTGCGTGATCCGGTCCTCGACCCGGCTCCAGGAGGTCTCGCGCAGCAGGGGATCCTCGACCGAGGCCAGTGCCTCCTCCATCAGCGTGTCCACGTCCGGGTTCCGGTACCCCCCCACGTTCCAGCTCCCCGTCGCCCCGCCGGCGCACAACGGCTGGAGGAACGCCCGCGCGTTGTGGGGGAACCACGGCGGTGACCACGACAGGGCCGCCAGGTCCCAGTGGCCGAGCGCGGGACCGCGGTGTCCGGCCAGGGCCCCGCGGTGGGACACCGGGTCCAGGGCCCGCAGGCGCACGGTTGCGCCGGCCTTCTCCAGGTCGGCTGCGTAGGAGGCGGCCAGCGCGGCGTCGAGCTCGCCGTCGGGGTGGATCACGGTCAGCGTCGACCCCGCCGGGACCCGCGCCCGCGATCGCCTCCGCGCGGCTTCGGCACGGGCCCGCGGGGAGGCGGTCCCCTCGCGGTGTCCGTCGTTGCCAGGGGGCACGATCGTCGCCGCGGCGCGGGCGGTCCCGCCCGAGGCCGTGACGATGGCGGCCAGTGCCTCCCGGTCGATCGCCTCGGCCACCGCCCTGCGCACGGCGGCGTCCGACGACGGGCCGCCGGGGTCTCCGGCCAGGTTGAACACCAGGTAGGGGTCGAGCGAGTGGCCTAGTCGGCGCCCCGGCCTCCCCGGGCGGTCGCCGCCCGGCCGGGACGCCGGAGATCCCCAGGTCAGGTCGGCCGCGCCGGCGTCGATCAGCGCGGCGAGGCGCGCCGGACCGGAGCGGTCGACGGTCACCTCCACCGCGTCCAGGCGCCGCGCCCGCACGGGGTCGGTCTCCCTCCGCCAGGTCGGGTTGGGCTCCAGCCGCAGGGACGCGCCGGGGCGGTGCTCCGCGATCCGGTAGGGGCCGTTGGAGCGCGCGTGCGCGGCGAAGTCGCGGGCGCGGGGACGACCGCGTCGTACTCGGCGGGCGCCGCGGCGGCGCAGGGCAGCGCCAGGATCTGGGGCAGGTCGAGGGTGGGCCGCAGCAGCTCGACCACCAGCGTCTGCGCGTCGAGCGCGAAGATCCCCGGGATGTCGTGCGCGTTCTGGAACCCGGCGTGGCGGTGCTGATCGGCGGCGGCTCCCCCCACGGCCTCCGCGTAGCGGGCGCAGTAGGCCGCCATGCCGCGGACCACACTGGTGAAGTAACCCAGGGCGGCGGGTCGGGCCGTGGGGGCGCACATGCGCTTGATCCCCCGTATGACGTCGTGCGCGGTCACCTCGCGCGCGGGCTCGGTGTCCCAGAGCACGCCCCGGCGCAGGTGGACGACGTGGTAGGTGTGGCTGGCCCCCAGACCCGCGTTGTAGGTCGAGGGCACCGCCGCCGCCAGGTCCGGCACCGGGTCGATCGCCTGCCAGTCGTCGGGGTTCTCCCTCGGCGGGTAGGTGAACAGCTGCCGCGCGTACAGGCGCTGGAGCTGGTCGGCCGGGGACTGGAGGGAGCGGGCCGGATCCAGTTGGTCGACGTCCCCGGGGCCCCTGAGGCGCAGGGTGCCGCCGGTGGTCGGCGCGTCGGTCGAGTCCTTCAGCGTCCTCACCCCTTCAGGAGAGTTCCCGTGCGAGACCGGCCATGGTCGCGACGGCGCGGTCGATCTCGGCGGTGTCGTTGAACAGATGCGTGCACAGGCGCGCGGCGTAGTGCTGGTGGGGGGAGCCGGGGACGTCGAACTCCGTCCACCGGATCCAGATCCGGTGCTCGTGCTCCAGCCGGTCGACGAACTCGACGAACTTCTTGATGTTCCACGCGTCCGCGCGGTCACGGAAGGGATGGAAGGCGATCAGCGGTGAACGGAGCCTGGGATCGGCGGACGGGGAGTACAGGGAGTTCCAGCCGAAGGCCTCCACCAGCCTGCTCCGGGCGTGCTCCGCCAGGTCCCGCACGCGGCGTTCGATGCGGTCCCGTCCGATCTCGTCCCACAGCTCGCACGCGCGGGCCAGGGCGGCCCCCCTGGCGATGTTCGCGCTTCCGGCGCTCTGGAGGTAGTCGCCCATGTTGCAGCTCTCGACCGACGTCGTCGTGCGCGGAGGCGGGCTGCCGATCATCGGGTACCAGGTGGAGATGATCGGCCAGAAGGTCGGCAGCGGAAGCGGGTTGTGCTGGGGGTGCACCTTGTTGCGGACGTAGAGCAGGCCCGTTCCCAGGGGGCCGCACTGGAACTTGGCGCCGGAGCAGGAGATGAAGTCGGCGCCGTAGGAACGGAAGTCGCAGTCGAGCATGCCGGGCAGGAGCGCCCCGTCGATCACGGTCGTCAGCCCGTGGCGGTGCGCCAGCTCGCACAGGTCGCGGATGGGCATCATCGTTCCGGTGAACAGGGTGACCCCGGCGAAGGCGAGCACCTTGGTGCGCGGGGTGATCCGCCGCTCGAAGAGCTCGACGATCTCCTCCGCCCGCACGTCGGGTCCCGAGGGCGGGGTGACGGTCCGCACGGTCAGTCCGTGGCGGTTGCGGAGCAGGTTGAAGTTGGACAGCACCGAGTAGCACTCGTGGGTGGTCGTGAGGACCTCGTCGCCTTCTGCGAGGTCCAGTCCGTGGATGACCCTGGCCACGCCCTCGGTGGCGCTGTGGCAGATGACCATCTCGTCCTGGTCGACCCCGAAGGAGCGGGCGATGTTGGCCCGGTGCTCCGTGTACATGGCGGGGGGATAGACGTTCATCAGACCGCCGGTCCACTCCCTGGTCACCCGGTCGTTGACCTCCAGGACCTCGTGCGGCATCGCGCCGACGGTCCCGGTGTTGAGGTGGACGCTGTTCCGGTCGAGGGCGAACAGGTCGCGGATCCGGTCCCAGGACGCCGTTCGAAGACCTCCGGGGGAGCGGCCCGTGGTGGACGGGGCGGGTTCGGCGGGGTGCGTGGTGGAAGCCACGGTCTCCTCCTGCGTGGTCACGGGTGGGGATCAGGAGCGCTGGCGCAGGGCGTTGAGGACAGGAGCAGGCTCCGGGCCTCGATGTTGACGTGGTGGCTGCGCTGGACCAGCCGGGTGAGCTGGCGGGCGGTGACCCAGGCGTGGTCGGGTGGTGCCGTCACCGAGAGCGGTTCGAGGCTCTCCACCACGAGGTGGCGCGTGGTCGCGTGGTGGAAGCGCCCTCCCTCCTCCGACTGCTCGACGTCGTAGTGGACCCGGGTCCGGTCCTGGGACAGCACGAGGTCGAGGTGGGCGGGGCGCAGATCGGCGGGCGCACCGCGCAGGTTGTCCGGACAGCACTGGACCGTGGGGCCCAGTTCGACAGTGTCCCGGTAGCCGGCCCGCAGGTCGGCGCGGACCAGGATGTGGAGCGTGCCTCCGATCAGCTGGACGACGAACGCGGTGACCCCGGTCCCGCACGGTGCGAGCAGCGGTTGGCTCCAGCTCGCGACCTCCCTGGTGGTCGCCTCGACGTCGACGCCGATAATCCTGAAGTAGCGCCGCGACTCGTGGTGGATCTCGTCGCGGGTGCGCCGCCAGCGGGCCACGTCGCGCAGCGGGATCGGGCGCGCGCGCAGGACGTGGGCCGCCTTGCGTCCGGCCAGCCACGCCTCGACCGCGGTGTGGGGGAGCAGGGACTCCGCGTCGGAGGCCGCGAAGGAGTGCTCGACGTGTGCGGCGAAGGCGCCGGCGTCGGGGGCCGAGCGGTCCGCCCGGGAGAACGCCGGAAGGCAGGACAGGACGGTACGCGTGTCCATGTTCACCAGGTGCGGGCGTCGCAGCAGGTCGAGGATGTCCCCGAGGGTGAGCCAGGTGAAGTCGTCGGAGTCGGGGACGGGGGAGCTCGTTTCCACGACGACGTTGCGGTTGCGCTTGCCGCGGAACCAGGACCCCTGTTCGGACTGGAGGAGGTCCACGAGCACCCGTCCGTGCCCTTGTTCGGTGAAGTACTCCAGGTAGCGCGGCCGGGCCCCCCGGTGGGTGCGCAGGTAGTTGCTGGAGGTGGCCTGGACGGTCGGGGAGAGTTGGACGGTGTTGAGGTTGCCCGGTTCCATCTTGGCCTGCATGAGGAAGTGCAGGACGCCGTCGATCTCCTTGGCCAGCACTCCGAGGATCGCGACGTCTGACTGGTGGATGATCGGCTGCTGCCACCGGGTGCGCGGCCCGGGGCCGGTGCGCACGTGCAGGCCCTGGACCGCGAAGAACCGGCCGCTGTCGTGGACGAGGTCGCCGGTGTCGGGGGCGAAGCCCCAGCCGCGGAGGCCGTCGAGCGGTGTCGGCTCCACGCGGAAGGACCCCCGCCGACGGCGCTCGGCCAGCCAGGCGTCGGCGCCCCGCGGCCGTCGCGACCGGGTTCGGGCCGACACCCCCAACCGCTCCGTGAGACCCTCCGCGCGGGTCGAGCGATCCTCGGCGTCAGTGTGCATGCGCCCCTCCCGCAGGGTCGACTGTCACCGGACCGTAGGCGTCGGTGATGGTCATATCGGCACAAGTTACTTTAAATATATATACCTGCATTGATGGGAGGACACAAGGGAGACCGTGGTCCGGGCGGATCAGGCGGGGACTCCCTCGGCGACCGACATGACCGACGCGGTGGGCGTCACCCGGTTCAGGCGCAGTCCCGCCGCCGAGAACAGGGGTTCCAGCTCGGTTGCCGTGCGCTCCTGTCCGGTCAGCGCGGCCAGCATCATCAGGTCCATCGCCCTGCCCTGGTGCGGTGTCGCGTCCTCGGGGATGATCGCGTCCACCACCAGGACCCGGCCTCCCGGGCGCAGGGCGCGGCGGCAGTTGTCCAGGACGCCGATGCTGAGGTCGTCGTCCCAGTTGTGCAGGATGCGCTTGAGCACGAGCACGTCGCGCGGGGGACCTCGGCGAAGAAGTCGCCCTCGACCGCGGTCCACCGGCCGTCCAGGCCCGCCGCCTCCAACCGGTCGGTCTCGACGGCGCCCGCTCGGTCGAACAGGATCCCGTGCGTTCGGGGGCGCTCGCGCAGGGCGGCGATCAGCAGACTTCCGTTGCGCCCGCCGACGTCCACGACCGTCCCCGTCTCCGGCAGCTCGCACGCGCGCGCCACCAGCGCGTTCTCGGCGTCGGACACGGTGGCCATGCCCTCGTGGTAGAGCGCGTCCACCCCGGGGTCGCCGTCGAGGTAGTCGGCCAACGTGCGGCCGAAGTGCCGCTCGAACCTCGGCTTGTCCTCCGTGACGCTGGCCGCGAGCGCGTGCGTCATGGTCCAGAACATCGTGTCGGTGAACATCAGGACGCCCGTCGCCGCGGGCACGGCGGAGTCGCCGCGCAGCGCTCGGCCGCGCTCGGCCAAGGAGTACCCGCGCACGCCGTGGTGGTGGACGATCCCTCTGGAGGCGAGCGCGCGCAGGACCCGGTTCAGGGCGTCGGGCCGGGTTCCCGTCGCCTCGGCGAGTTCGTCGACGGAACGCGGTCCCTCGACGAGGTGGTCGGCGACGCCGATCGCCGCCGCGACGCGCAGGGCGGCGGAGTAGGCGAAGGCCATCGCCTCGTCGTACAGGAACAGCGCCGACTGGTGGTCGTCCATGGTCCTTCTCCCTCGAATGCGGGTCGGGCGGTGGGGGTGAGCGCGTGGCCGGACGGGTTGACTTCCCGTGTCGGCATGTTGACTATATCTATATAAAGTTGCACACCCCTGGTCTGACAAGGGGAGGACGTCGGAACCCGACGTCGTCCCGGACGGCGCGGGCACCGATCACGAACGGAGCGCACCTCCATGACTGCGCAGCACACCGACGACGGCTCGGTGATGGCCTCACTCCCCACCCCCGGGACCTACCTGTGCGGGCTGACCTGGGACGGGACCAGGTTCTGGCACTCGGACCAAAGAGCCGGAGAACTCTACGCGCTCGATCCGGACACCGGAGCCGTCGTCCGGCGCTTCGCGTGCCGTTCGGCCAGGGCCGACCTGACTCACGTGGAGGGCCGGCTCTGCCAGGTGGGCATGCGCCCCAAGCGGCTGCTGCTGGTCGACCCCGACACGGGCGAGGTCACCGGGCACAAGGCGGTCCGGCCCTCCAACGGACGCCTGTGTGGCACCGAGGCCGGCCCCGAGGGCGTGTGGATGTGCCTGCGTCGCCCTCCGGTCGTGCAGCTGCGCGACTTCGCCACCATGACCGTCCTGCGTGAGTTCCCGGTCGAGGGCAACCCCTCGGGACTCACGTACGCGCACGGGATCGTCTTCTACTCCGACTTCGAGCAACGCGTCATCCGCGGCTACGACGTGCGGACCGAACGCGGGGTGGTCACGCTGCCCGCTGCCGGGAACCCCACGGGCATGACCTGGGACGGGCGACTGCTGTGGTACTGCGACTTCCCGGGCAGGGCCCTGCGCGCGATCCGGCCCGCGGTCCTGGACCGGGAGGGCGCGGCGTGAGCCCGCCCGCCCCGCGTCCGGCCCGCCGTCCCGTCGTCCTCCTCGTCGGCGTCGTCTTCCGCCACTACCGGGGGCACCTGTTGAGCGCCGTGGCGGAGGTCGCCGACGTGTGGCTGTTGGCCGAGCGCGAGACCACCTGGGAGGACGAGCACCTCATCGGGCACACCGTGGTCGACACCTCGGACGGGGCGGCCCTGCTGGCGGCGGCACGCGAGGTCGCCGCGCGCCACCCCGTCGCCGGCGTGCTGTGCTGGGACGAGCTCAAGATGGCCCACGCGGCGATGGTCGCCGCGGAACTGGGGCTGCCCGGCGAGGACCCGGACGTCATCGACCGCTGCCGGGACAAGCACCGCACCCGCCGCGCCCTGGCGGACGCGGGGGTCGGCCAACCCGACTCCCTGCTCGTCGCCTCGCCCGAGCAGGCCGGGGTCGCGGCGGACCGGATCGGGTTCCCCGTCGTGCTCAAACCCCGCGCGTTGGGGGCGAGCATGGGGGTGGTCCGCGCGGACGCGCCCGGGGACGTCCCCGCCGCCTACGCCCACGCCCGCGCCGCGCACGTGTCCATCGCCCGCCGGTACCACGCGGGCGTGCTCGTGGAGCGATGCGTGGAGGGGCCCGAGATCAGCGTGGACTCCGCGTGCGCGGGGGGACGGCTCACTCCCCTGTTCGTCGCCCGCAAAAGCAGCGGATTCGCCCCCTACTTCGAGGAGACGGGGCACGTGGTGGACGGCGCCGATCCGCTGCTCGCCGACCGCGGACTGCGCGAGGTGCTGCGCAGCACCCACCGCGCCCTGGGCTTCACCACGGGAATGACCCACACCGAACTGCGGCTGGCGTCCGACGGTTGGCGGGTGATCGAGGTGAACTGCCGACTCGGCGGCGACCTCATCCCGTTCCTGGGGCGCGCCGCGACCGGGATCGACGCCGCCGCGGTGGCCGCGGCGATCGCCTTGGGACGCGCGCCCGACCCCCGGCCGGTCCGCAGGCACACCGCCGGGGTGCGCTTCCTCTACCCCGACCGGCCGCTGACGGTCGACAAGGTCGTGGTCCACCGTTCCCTGTTGCCGCCGTCGGTGGTGCTGGCGACGGCCACCGTCGAACCCGGGGAGCGCGTGGCGCCCCCTCCCGAGGGACACGTGTGGGGGCGCTACGGACTGGTCGCCGCGGCGGCTCCGACCCCGCGGCGCTGCCAGGAGGCGCTGGAGACCGCCGTGGGCGCCGTCGTGCTGCACAGCCGGGTCGAGGCGGCCGAGGGAGCCGGCTGAGGGAGCCGGTCCAGGAGCGCGGCACGGAAGGGGGTGGGGCCCGGGCCCCACCCCCTTCCGTGCCGCGGAGGAAGGCGCTCCCGGCTCCGCCGCCCCCGTCCGCCGGGCGCGGCGATCCTTACCGTCCGGTGAGACCTTCCTTCGACGGCCGGAGTCTCGTTGATCAGCACTTGAAAAAAGTATAGCTTCTGGGTTGGATGCACTCAGTCGCCGAAGGGCGACGCATCAAGGAGGAGGTCCTTATGGCCATGGAGAACTACGAGTCGTTGAACCTGGCGCCGAAGCCGATCCGCCCCCACATCCTCGCCGCGGCGACCATCGTCTACGGCGACGACTACTACAACGGCAAGCGGGAGACCATCAACCTCTCCGGCTTCGTCCAGATGAACAAGTGGCCGATGCCCGGCTTCGAGCACCGCGTGGACGAGAAGGGCCACGCCGAGTTCGACACCGAGCTGATCAGCGCCCCCGAGGTGGGCATCAAGGGCTTCAGCTACGAGTTGAACGACCGGATCCAGATCCTGTCGAACCCCCTGCTGCCCAACACGGGCCACGTCCGCCAGATCGCGCCGGGGACCAACTTCCCGGCCGAGTTCCACATCCGCCGGTTCGGCATCCTGGAGACCAGCACGATGCGGCTGGTGCACCGCAACGTCATCGACATCTACGGTGTCGTCGACGACGTGCCCCCCTTCCAGAAGCCCTGGGCCGCCCCTACCTGGGGACCCCGCGCGGCGACCACGCCATGGAGCTCGTCCAGTCGCCCGGCGTCGTGCGCGGCACCACGCTGCCCGAGGCCTGGTACCCGTCCACCGACGACAACCAGCCCATCGGCACCACGCCCACGGTGTTCTTCGCCGACAGCCCGGCCGCCTGCATGTCGATGCTGGTGGACCCGTCGATGATCATGCAGGTCTCGATGGAGGGCCAGATCGAGCTGGAGGTCGGCGGCAGGACCGTGCGCGTCGACGTGACCGGTGACCACAAGCTGGCCGCCGGCGCCGAGATCCTCCTGTTCGGCCCGGAGAAGCACGACGAGGGCGGCGGCGTCCTGGCCCAGCTGGCCAGGACCGCCCTGGTCGGCCACTGCGAGGAGCTCGGCGGGCGCGTCATGCTCCGCGCCAGCTGGCCCAAGCCCTCCTCCGGCACCCTCGGAGAGGGCGGCGAGGACAGCCTGAGCAGCGTCCGCTACCCGGGCGACCTGCACCTCGACGCCGAGTTCGAGGTCGTCACGCCGCACGGCGTGCTCTACGCCGCGAGCCCGGTGCACATGTCCGGTCGGCTGTCCGACCTGGACCCGGCGGGCACCGAGCTGACCATGGTCGGCTCCGACACGGCCCTGCTGACCACCGATGACGAGGCGAAGGCGCGCTTGAGCGGCCTGCGGCTCGTCATGCGGGAGGCGATCGTCGGCGAGCACGCAGCCGTCAACGTCTGACCAGCGGTGACCGTCGCCCCTCCGGAGCGCTCCGCCGCCCCGGAGGGGCTCGTCGACAGGAGGTGCGGTGGACAGCCGAACCCTGCTGATGCACCAGGTGATGCTCTCGGACGGCCCGCGCCTGAGAGCCTACGACCGCGCGCTGGAACAGGTCGTCGGACCGGGCGACGTGGTCGCCGACCTCGGGGCGGGCACGCTCGCGCTGAGCCTGCTCGCGCTGCGCCACGGGGCCGGGCACGTGTACGCCGTGGAGGGGGACCCGTCGACCGCGGCCCTGGCGGCGCGCGTCGCGCAGGACAACGACCTCAAGGACCGGCTCACCATCGTCCAGGGGGACGCCCGGCGCGTCCGCCTGCCCTCTCGGGCCGACGTCGTGGTGGGCGAGCTCATGGGCAACCTCGGGCCGGAGGAGGAGATGCCCGAGATCTTCGCGGACTTCGTCGGGCACAACCTGGCCGAGGGCGGGCGCGTCGTCCCCCGTGAGCTGACCACCCGGCTCACGGCGATCCAGTTCGACGCCGAGGGCTGGGGCGTGTGGTCCGACGACTTCCTCGGGCACAGCCTGGCCGCGGTCCAGGACCACGTGCTCCCGGGGGCGCAACTGCACTTCTTCCAGCGCGACCCGATCCTGCTCAGCGAGCACCTGGCCGTCGCCGCGGTCGAACTCGGCGCCACGCCGGGGGACGGCGCCGACAGGGTGCTCGAACTGCCGATCACCCGCCCGGGCCGACTGCACGCCGTGATGGGGTCCTTCACCGCCAGGCTCACCCCGGAGGTGACCCTGTCCAACTTCCCCTCCTATCCGGGCTGCAACTGGGGCGTGTGGATCTGGCCGCTGCGCCACACGGCCGTGGCGGAGGGCGACGTCCTCGGCGTGCGGCTCAACCGCCCGGACTCGGTGCGGGAGGTCACCGACTGGACACTCGACTGCGGCATGCGCCGCCGAGGGGAGCGACGATGACCATCCTGGCCGGGATCGTGCGCGACCTGCCCGTGAACGCCCTGGTCCCCTGCGGACTGACCTGGTTCGGCCAGTTCCTCTGGTTCTCGGAGGGCTTCACCCGCAGGATCAGCGCGGTCGACCCGCACACCGGGCAGGTCGTCCACCAGATCACCTGCGACGACATCAGCACCGACCTGACCACCGTGCGTGGAGCGCTCCTCCAGGTCGTCGGGGAGGAGGACCGCCTCCGCCTCCTGGACCCCGGCACCGGGGCCACACTGGACGAGGCGCCCAACCCCAGGCCCGGGCACGCCCTGTCCGGCATCGAGGCCGGGCGCGACGGAATCTGGATGAGCTACGGACGGCTCGGCGTGCTCGACTTCCGGTCACTGGACGATTTGTCCCTGGTGGCCAGCGTCCCCGTGGGCACGCACGCCTCAGGTGTGACCGTCTCCGACGGCTATGTCGCCTACGCCGACCACCACCGCTCACGGATCACCCTGTTGGACGCCTCGGGACACCGGGAGCGGCTGGTGGTCTCGGTCTGGGGGCGCCCGAGCGCGCTGACGTGGGACGGGCGGCTGCACTGGTACTGCGATCACGACACACTCCAGCTCCGTGCGGTGGAACTGCCGGGCTTCCGGCGGGCGGCGGCGCACGGCGCCCAGACGTGAGGAGGCCCGCCATGGGTGAGGCGTTCGAGGACCTGCGCCGTGCGGTACGGGTCGCGGGCACCGTCGCCGTCGCGGTGCCCGCTGCCGCCGCCGAGGCGACCGTGGTCGCCGCGACGGGCGGCCGCGCCCGCGGACGGCGCCGCTTCTACCGCAGGATGACGGGTCTGGTCATGCGGCTGGGGCCCGCCTTCGTCAAGGTGGGACAGGTCCTGGGCACCCGGCGCGACGTCCTGCCGCCCGAACTCTGCGACGAACTGGCCCGATTGCAGGACGACGTCGCCCCGCTGGACGCGGCGCGCAGCGAGCGGCTCCTGCGGGAGATCTACGGGCCCGACCTGGCGGGACTCTTCCGCGAGGTCGACTTCCGACCGGTCGCGGGCGGAAGCATCGCGTGCGTCTACCGCGCGGTCACCGCGGACGGGGCGCAGGTCGCGCTCAAGGTGCTTCGGCCGGGGGTCGAGCGGCTGATGGGCGCGACCTGCGGCTCATGCGCAGGGGTGCCGGGCTGGCCGCCCGGTGGTCCGTCCTGTCGGGGACCCCGGTCGTCGACGTGGTCGGTCAGGTCGCCGACGCCGTGTCGGGACAACTGGACTTCGGACGCGAGGCGAGGGCCCTCGAACGGTTGCGCGACAACCTGTCGGCGGTACGGCGGGTCCAGGCCCCGCGGCCGCACGCGCGCCTGTGCCGACCGCGGTGCATCGCCATGGACTTCGTTCCCGACCTGGACACCGGGACCGCGCGGTCCTGTTCGCCCGCGCTGCGGCGCAGGTTCGCCGAGTCCGGTCTGACCGCGGTCTACCGGATGCTCTTCGTCGACGGCTTCGTCCACTGCGACCTGCACCGGGGCAACCTGTACTTCACCGGGTCGGGCGAGGTCGTCGTGCTCGACGCCGGGTTCAGCGTGCAGCTGTCCGACCGCCTGCGTCGCTGTTCGCCGAGTTCTTCATGAACATGGCCGTCGGGCGGGGCGTGCGCTGCGCGGAGATCGTCGTGGAGAGCTCGGCGGGTCTGCGGCCGGACGCCGACCTGGAGGGGTTCGTCGAGCGGATGGCCGCCCTCGTCCACCGGAGCCACGGGCTCCCGGCCCGTGAGTTCAGCCTGATCGCCTTCGCCACCGAGATGTTCGACCTCCAGCGCCGCCACGGGGTCCACGCCGCCCCGGAACTGGTCTTCCCGCTCCTGTCGCTCCTGGTGATCGAGGGCACCATCCGCGAGCTCCACCCCGGGATCGACTTCCAGGAGACGGCCAAGCCGATGCTGAACAAGGGGTTGTTCTCCGCCTGACCCGCGCGCCGTCTCCGGGGGCGGGGTCCGGACACCGGCTCCCCGCCCCCGGAGAGGTCAGGGCCGTGCGTCCCGGGCGGCCGTCCCGGCGGCCTCGCGCACCGCACGCCGCAACGCGGCGACGTGGTCGGGCGTGGTCCCGCAGCAGCCGCCCACCAGGTCGAGTCCGAACTCGGCGTCCCAGCCCGCCACGACCTCGGCGAAGTCCTCGGGGCCCAGCGCGGACGGATGGGGGCCGCGCCCGCCCGCGGTACGCGGAGCGCGACGGTCCTCCAGGTTCGGGTAGGCCCCGATCGCCCCGCCGTCGTCCGCGCGCAGGGCGGCCAGGGCGGTCTCCGTCCGGACGAGGTCGGTGCAGTTGACCGCCACCAACCGGGCGCCCGCCTCGCGGACCGCGCCCGCGGCCTCCGCGACGGGCTCTCCGGACAGCAGTCGCCCCCCGTCCCCGCAGACGAATCCGACCCAGGGGACGCCGCCCACGGCGACGGCCTCCTCCACCGCGATGCGGGCCTCGCGCACGGTGTTCATCGTCTCGACGAGGAACAGTTCGATCCCGCAGCGCGCGAGCTCGGTGGCGAGCCATCGGTGCTCGGCCCGCAGCTCCTCGTCGGAGGGGACCGCCTCCGGCCGGTAGCAGTCCGCCACCGGGCCCACCGAGGCGGCGGTCCGGACGGACGGCGAGCGCCGCGCCGCCGCCTGGGCCGTGCCCACCGCGGCGTGGACCATCCAGGCCATCCCGGAGCTGGGGTCGAAGCCCAGCCCCCGCAACGTCCGCCGGTTGCACCGGAAGGTGTTGGCGGTGAGCACCTCGGCTCCCGCGTCGACGAATTCCTCGTGCAGGGCGCGCAGCCGTTCACGCCTGGCGCCGACCAGGAGGGGCTTGTTGGTCCACCACGGCGCGTCCACGGGTTCGCCGATCCGTTCGAGTTCGGTGGCCAGGCCGCCGTCGAGAATGCGCGGCCGCGACGTGGTGCGAGAACTGGACACGTCCCCTCCTGGGCTTCGTCGGAAGGCGCCCCCCGACGCCCCGGGGGCGTTCAGGAGAGCATGAACCAGACCAAGTCACTTTAATTATATATAATGCATCATGCTAGCATGGGCCCTCCGAGCCGGACAGCCGTCAGACGAGTTCCTGGAGGATCCGTGAGCGACGAGGACATCGTGGTGTGGCCGCCCTCCGCCGACCCGGAGTACGTCGCGGCGCGGCGTGACCTGCTGAGGGCGGAGCGGCGACTCCTGGACCAGGTGGAGCGGGTGGCCGAGGCGCGGCGGGCCCTGCCGCCGGGGCCGCTCGTGGCCGACCACGTGTTCGCCGAGGCGGACCGCCGGGCGCGGCGAGGGGTGCGGTCCACGCCGCTGAGCGGCCTGTTCGGCCGCCATCGTACGCTCGTCGTCTACCACCTCATGTTCGAGCCCGGCCAGGGCGAGGCCTGCCCGATGTGCTCCATGTGGGTGGACGGTTTCCAGGGGGTGGCGGCGCACCTGGACCGGCACACGGCGTTCGCCGTGGTGGCCAAGGCGCCGATCGACGAGCTGAGCGCCTGGGGCGCGCGGCGCGGATGGACGCGCCTGCGCCTGCTGTCCAGTCACGACGGAGACTTCAACCGGAAGTTCGGCGCTGAGACGGCGACGGCGATCAGCGCCCGGGGTGTCCGTGTTCGCCAGGGAGGAGGCGGGGGTGCGGCACCTGTACAGCGCGCGGCCGGAGGTCTCGCACGACCGGACCGAGCGGGGCATCGACTTTCTCTCACCGGTCTGGCACGTGCTCGACCTCCTGCCCGGGGGGCGGGGGGACTGGTACGCGGAGAACGACTACGTGCCCGGGGGCTGACGGGGCCGTCACGCGCGGTCGTCCCGCGGGGCGTCCCTCTCGGCGCCCCCCTCCGGTGTGTCGTCCGCGCCGTCCCCGTCGGCCCGCTCGCCACGCCGTTCACGGGCTCCTCGGGCCAGTTCGGTGTCCAGGGCGTCCAGTCGTTGGTTCCAGAACTTCCGGTAGTGGTCCAGCCACATGTCGACGTCCTTGAGGGGCGTGGGGTCGACCGAGTACAGGCGCTGGGTTCCCACGGCGCGCACGGTCGCGAAACCGTTCTCCCGCAGCACGCGCAGGTGCTGCGACACCGCGGGCTGGGATATCCCGAACTCCTCCTGGACGACCGCGCCGATCCGTCCCGCGGCCCGCTCGCCGTCGGCCAGCAGTTCCAGGATGCGGCGGCGGACCGGGTCGCCGAGAATGTCCAGAGCATGCACGCGTCAAGTCTAGGCCGCTCGCTTATATAAGTCAAAGATGATATTTACGCGCGGGTTCGGGTGACCGCACACCGCTCCGCTCCCGCGCCAGGTACGCCTCCACCGCGTCCGCGGCCCGCCGCGCGCCCCCGGACTCGTCGATGTCCCTGCGCATGGCCGCCACGCGCCGGCGCACGCCGTCGTCCCCGGCGAGGCGGCGCACCGCGTCGGCGACGGCGGGAGCGCTGGCGTCCTCGGGCAGGCGGTGGCCCAGACCGAGCTCCACCGCGCGGTCGGCCGTGGGGCGGGCCTCGGGGGCGAAGTGGGGCGCCACGAGCAGGGGGCACCCGTGCCGAAGGGACTCCATGATCGCCCCCGTCGTGCCCTGGGTGACGAACACGCTCGTGTGCGGCAGCACGTCCGCGAAGGGGAGCCAGGGGTGCGCCTCGACGTTGGGCGGGAGCGGTCCGAGTGTCGCCGGGTCCAGGAACTGTCCGATCACCAGCACCACGCGCCACTCCGTGTCCGCCAGGGACCACGCGCACCGGCGGAAGAAGTCGGGGTGCTCGTTGTACATGTTCCCCAGTGAGACCAGGAGCACGGGCCGCTTGTCGTCCGGAGGGTTCCACCCGGTGCCGGATGCGCGGGGAGGGTTCGCGGGGCCGACGAAGGCGAACCGGTCGTCGAAGGTCGGTGCGGCGATCTGGAAGGACCGGGGGATGAACACGATGTTCAGGTCCTCGATGCGGTTCCAGAACTCCCTGATGGACACGGACCCGTGGCCGAACTCGGCCAGGACCTCGCGCATCGCGGGGCGGAACCCCTCCACGTCGGCCGCGTGGCGGAAGCCGTTGGCGCGCCAGAGGGACTCGTAGGTGGAGTAGTGCTCGTTGGAGGCGAAGATCGGTGAGAGCCGCACGGCGGGGCGCCGCCACGAGTCGGCGAGCAGCCGCCCCGCGATGAAGGGGAAGACGTCGTAGAGCAGCGCGTCCGGCGGGGCGCCGTCGAACGCCGCCTGGGCGGCGCGCAGGATCGCGAGGTTCTCGCGGAGGTGGAGGAGGTGCATCCGCGTCTCGGCCTCGTCCTGGTCCACGACGTCGGGAACGTGGACCTCGTCGAAGACGGACGTGTAGGGGACCAGTCGTGCTCCCGCGGACTCGACGTCCTCGGCGAACATCCGGCCGGTGAGGTAGCTGACCCGGTGCCCGCGCCCGACGAGCTCTCCGACCAGGTCGAGTGTCGGGTGGACGTGGCCGTGACCCTGCACGCTGACGCACAGGACGTGACGCGGTCTCATGTTCCCCCTCGGTGCGTTCCCGTGCCCCCCGATGGAGCACACTTCCAAAATAGCTATAAATACCTATAGTGCATAGAGTGTGGCGGGTTGACGGAAGTCGCTGGCCGTCAACTAGTTGCGTCTTGACTTATATAAGCATCTCCTTCTATTGTTGCCACCGAGGGCCGGTGGGTGACGGAGCGGGAGCCACTCCCGTGCAGCGCACCGCCCTCCCCGCGCGCCACCCTGACGCGTGCGCGCGGGTTCCAGCGGAGACGCGAGCGGCTCCGCACGGCGAGAGGAGGACGCGCATGACCTCGAACTCGGAACCCGCCGTCGAGACCGCCGGCCTGGTGCGCAGCTTCGGCTCCACGCGCGCCGTCGACGGGTTGGACCTGTGGGTTCCGCGCGGCACCGTCTTCGGCGTGCTCGGGCCCAACGGCGCGGGCAAGACGACCACCATCCGCGTGCTCAGCACGCTGATCCGCCCTGACTCGGGTCTCGCCCGGGTCCTGGGCAAGGACGTGGTCGCGGACGCGGACGCGTGCGTGCCAGGGTGAGCCTGACCGGACAGTCGACCTCGGTGGACGAGGAGCTGACCGGGAGGGAGAACCTCATCCTGTCCGCGCTGCTGCGCGGGTACCGGCGGGCGGCGGCGCGCGAGCGCGCGGATCGGCTGCTCACGGCCTTCGACCTCGGGGACGCGGCCGACCGGCTGCTGAAGACCTACTCCGGCGGCGAGCGGAGGCGCATCGACATCGCCGCCAGCATCGTGGTGACGCCGGAGCTGCTCTTCCTCGACGAGCCCACCACCGGCCTGGACCCGCGCAGCCGCAACCAGGTCTGGGACATCGTCCGCGCGATGGTCGACGTGGGCACGACCGTCCTGCTCACCACCCAGTACCTGGAGGAGGCCGACCGGCTGGCGCACCTGGTGGCGCTCATCGACGGTGGGAAGGTCGTGGCCAACGGAACCCCGGCCGACCTCAGGAAGGCGGCGGGGGCCGCCACGCTGCGCCTGCGCGTGCGGGATGCGGCGAAGCGCGACGAGGCCGCGGAGAGATTGACGCGCCACCTGGGCGCCCCCGTGCAGTGGGACCAGGAGTCAGGGCGGCTCTCGGTCCGGATCGACGTGCCCGGGCGCGCCGCCCGGGCCGTGGCCGAGCTGGACGAGGCGGGAGTGGAGGTCGCCGAGTTCGCCGCCGAGCAACCGACCCTGGACGAGGCGTTCCTGGCGCTGACCGGCCACCGGCCGGCCGCGGCCCAGGACACCGACGAGACGAAGCAGGAGGCGGCCCGATGACCGCGCCGGCCCCATCCGCGGACGCGACCGACCGACCCTTCCTCCAGGAGCTGCTGGTCGGAGAGCAGGCCCCGCCCCCGGCGGGACGCGTGGCGGCGTCGCTGGCCTTCGCCTGGCGTGCCCTGCTCAAGATCAAGCACGTGCCCGACCAGCTCGGGGACGCGCTCATCTTCCCGATCATGTTCACGCTGGTCTTCACGTACCTCTTCGGCGGGGCGATGTCCGGTTCGCCCACCGACTACCTCCAGTACTTCCTACCGGGTGTCATGGTGCTCGCCGTGGCGTTGACCAGCATGTACACCGGGATCTCGCTGAACCAGGACATGGCCAGGGGAACGTTCGACCGATTCCGCTCCCTGCCGGTGTGGCGGCCCTCGGTCCTGGTCGGATCGATGCTCGGCGACGTCGTGCGCTACACCGTCGCCTCCGTCGTTCCCGTGCTGCTGGGGCTGGTGCTCGGCTTCCGTCCCGAGGGCGGGATCCTGGGGGTCCTCCTGGCACTGGTGTTCCTCCAGGTGTTCACCTTCAGCCTGGCCTGGGTGTGGACCCTGTTCGGGGTGCTCATGCGCACGCCGACCGCGGTGCAGGGAGCGACCTTCCCGCTGCAGTTCCTCCTGGTGTTCGGCAGCAGCATCCTGGTGGACCCGAGCACGATGCCGCGGTGGTTGGAGGCCGTGGTCTCGGCCAACCCCGTCAGCCACGCCGCCACCGTGGTCCGGGGGCTGGTCCACGGCGCACTGACCACGGGAGAGCTGGTCGGCGGGCTGGTGGCGTGCGCGGCGCTGATCCTGCTGTTCGCCCCGCCCACGATGTTCTTCTACAACCGCAAGCAACGGTGAGGAACACCGGTGGTGCGCACCGGACACACCGTGTAGTGTGCCGGATCACCGGCCACGGCACGGCCCCGGTCCACCGACCCGCGCGGCCGGGACCGCGGCCGAAGGAGTCTCAATGACCCTCCCTCCGACCGTCGAGACCTTCGGACCCGAGCACGCCGACGTCTACGAGACCATGTACCGGGCCAGGGGCAAGAGCTGGGAGGCGGAGGCCGCGGACGTGGTGCGGCGGATCCGCGAACTGTCCCCCGGCGCCTCCTCCCTGCTCGACGTGGGCTGCGGCACCGGGGCGCACCTGGCGGTCTTCGCCGAGGACGTCGAGCGAGCCGAGGGGCTGGAGTTCTCCGCGGCGATGCGTGAGCGCGCCCGCCGTCGGCTGCCGTCGGTGCCGGTGCACGACGGCGACATGCGCGGCTTCCGCCTCGGCCGTGCCTTCGACGCCGTCACGTGTCTGTTCACGGCGGTCAACTACGTGGACGGCGTCGCCGGACTGGACGCCGCGGTGCGGAGCATGGCGGACCACCTGGAGCCCGGAGGCGTCCTCGTCCTCGAACCGTGGTGGTTCCCGGAGCGGTTCATCGACGGCCACGTCGGCGGCGACGTCGTGACCGAGGGCGGTCTGACCATCGCCCGGGTGTCGCACTCGACCCTCGCGGGGCGGGCCACCAGGCTGGAGGCCCACTGGGTGGTCGCCGACGCCTCGGGGATCAGGCGCTTCACCGAGGTCGAGTTCCTCATGCTCTTCGACGAGGCGGAGTACCGCGCGGCCTTCGACGCGGCCGGGTGCGACGTCGAGTACCACCCGGGTTGGCTCACGGGGCGGGGGTTGTTCGTCGGCGTCCGCAGGTGAGGGCGGACCGTCCTTCGGCGCCGTCCCGTAGCGGATTGTTATATCGAGATTGACTTATATAAGTGGCCACTGGATAATGGTCGGCGTCTCGTCGAGGACGGTCGCGTGCCGCGGCCGCCGCCGACCGCAGGAGAAGAGGAGAGGGAGATCATGACCGACGTCGCCGGTTCGCTCGCCGTGACCCACCGGGAGGTGGGGCGGCGCACCATCGACGCGGGCGAGGCCCACACCGCGCTGATCCGACGCACCTACGACGCGCCCGTCGAGGAGGTTTGGAGCGCCTGCACCGAACCCAAGCGGATCAACCGCTGGTTCATGGAACCCGAGGGCGACCTTCGACTCGGCGGGAACTTCGCCCTGGAGGGCAACGCCAGTGGGCGGATCCTCAGGTGCGAGGCGCCGCACCTTCTCGCCCTGACCTGGGAGTACGGAGACGATCCCGCGGCCTACGTGGAGCTGAGGCTGTCGGAGGCCGAGGGCGGGGGGACCGTCCTCGAACTCGAACACGCCTCGGTAAAGGAGTCCTTCCTGGTCAACGACCCGGAGACGGGCGACTGGGGGGTGGGCGTCGGCTGGGAGATGCCACTGGACTTCCTGGAGAGCTACCTCAAGGGGCAGACCCCGGACCAGCCGACCTCCGAGTGGTTCGAGTTCACTCCGGAATTGGAGAAGCGTGCCGCGGAGCGGGGAGCGCTTTGGGCGAGGGCGGTCGAGGTCGCCTTCGCGCGCTCGCTCGGGACCGCCTGACCCGGAGGCGTCGCGGCACCCTGCCCGGGTGTCGCGACGCCTCGCCAGTTGCTACTATTTCATATAGTATTAGTGATCGCTCCAGCGGAGGGATCGGTCAGATGGGCGAGATGGTGCGGATCCCGGGCGGAACCTTCCGGCAGGGGTCGCCCCCGTGGGTCCTCGACTGGCTGGAGGGGGAGGACCAGGCCTTTCCCGGGAAGTGGTTCGGCGACGAGGCCCCCCAACGGACCGAGACCGTGGCCCCGTTCTGGATGGATCGGTACCCGGTCACGGTCGGCGAGTACGCGGAGTTCGTCGACGCCACCGGATACCGGACCGACGCCGAACGGCTCGGCCACGGCATGGTGTACGGCTCCCGCTACTGGGAGGAGCGCCCCGGAGCCACGTGGCGAACGCCCTCCGGCGAACCCGTGGTCGGCGTCGAGGACTACCACCGGCACCCCGTCGTGCACATCTCCTTCGGGGACGCGGTCGCCTACGCCGGGTGGGCGGGCAAGCGCCTGCCCACGGAGGCCGAGTGGGAGCTGGCGGCTCGGGGGACGGGGTTTCGCCTGTGGCCCTGGGGCGACGACTGGAAGCCCGACCTCGCCAACACCGCCGAGTACCACGCCGGCGCGCTGCGCTCGCCCGACCAGTGGCGCCGCTGGTGGGACACGGTCCATTCCAGGACCGGACCGATGCCGCAGACCTCCGGGGTGGGGGACTTCGGTCCCGACGGCGACAGCGTCCACGGGTGCTCCGACATGGCGGGCAACGTCTACGAGTGGAACGCGACCCTCGCCGGACTGTACGACGAGTCCGCCGAGTGCGACGCGACGCTGCGCACGGTGATGGGCCGCTACCGCGTGATCCGCGGAGGTTCGTGGATGAACTTCCGCTACCAGGTTCGGTGTAGCGAGCGGATGTACGGAGACCCGGGCGGTTGGTCCAACTTCGCCACGGGCTTCCGGTGTGCCAGGGACGCTGAGGAAGGAGGACCGTGATGGTCACGGTGGTGTTGTCGTCGGCGTGGACGCAGGGTCGGCGGAGTGAGTTCGAGGTGGCGGAGGGGTCCCTGCGGGAGGTCCTGCGCGCCCTGGCCGAGAACCAGCCCGACTACCGCCACCGGCTGCTCGACGGTTCCGGCGAACCACTGGAGTACTTCAACGTCTACGTGGACGACGAGTTCATTCCCCGGCGTGACCGCTCCCGGGCGCGCGTACGCCCGGGGACGACCGTGACGATCGTTCCCCCGCTGGCCGGAGGGTGAGCCACGCGCGGAGCCGCCCGACGCGGTCCAGCAGGGCCGTGCGCAGGCTCTCACCGCAGTAGGCGGCCCGTACGGCGTTCTCGGCCAGGTCCAGCAGACGTGCGGGCGGCATGCCCCAGCGGTCGTGGCACTGGCGGTACTCCGCGTCCAGGTCGGTGTCGAACATCGCCGGGTCGTCGCTGCCCAGGGCGACGGGAACTCCGGCGGCCAGCAGCGCGGGCAGCGGGTGCGCGTCCAGGTCGGACACGGCGCCGGTGCGCAGGTTCGAGGTGGGGCACACCTCCAGGGTGATCCCCCGGTCGGCGAGGAACGCCAGCAGGGCCGGGTCGTCGACGGCACGGACTCCGTGACCGATCCTCTCGGCCCCCAGGTCGCGCACGGCCGACCAGACCTGCGCGGCCGACGTGGTCTCCCCGGCGTGCGGGACGCTGTGCAGCCCGTGGGCCCGGGCCCGCGCGAAGACCTCGCGGAACGGCGCGCGCGGCGCGACGTCCTCCGGCCCGCCCAAACCGAAGCCCACCGCTCCCTCGGGCCGCTGCCGCAGGACCCAGTCCAGGGTGGCGGACGCGCCCTCGGGTCCGTCGTCGCCCGAGGCGTCGAAGATCCAGTTGAGCGTCACACCATGCCGCTCCCCGGCCGCGGCCCGGCCCGCGGCCAGCGCCTCGGAGAGGGCGTCGGGGGCGACTCCCGCGCGCAGGTGCGACAACGGCGTGACGGTGACCTCGGCGTAGCCCACCGCCCGCGCGGCCAGGTCCGCGGCGAGTGCGACGACCAGGTCGAAGACGTCGGCGCCGCTGGTCACCAGGGCGTTGACGGCCGTGTACACCTCGACGAAGTGCGCGAAACCGGTGAAGCGGAAGTAGCGCCGCACCCCGTCCGGCTCGGTCGGCACCCCGTGTTCGGGCCGACGCCGAGCCAGGGAGGCCACCGCGTCGGGGGACGCCGCACCCAGAAGGTGCAGATGGAGTTCGACTCTGGGTAGCGCCGCGATGAACGGGTCGAGCGGCGGGGAAGCCGCTTCTCCCGTCTCTGTTGGAGGCAAGCAGGGCTCCCGGGGGTATGCGTCGACAGGCTCGCTATATCTTATAGTGCCTGTGTCCATGGGAGGGCTCGACCGGGCGGGGGTGCCGTGGCAGGGTTCGACTTCGAGGAGATCGCCGAGGACTACCTGGCACGGCGGTTCCCCGGCGGGCACCGGTCCGTCGCCGGGCTCGCCCGCGCCCGGCTCGACTGGGACGAGGCGTACTGCCGCTCGGTGGCCAGGCACTTCGACCGGGCCGACAACCGCGCGGCCACCCCCGCGCTGGAGCGCGCCTACCGGGTCCTGCACCGTGAGAACCTCCGCCAGTTGCGTGCCCTCCTGGACGCGGGGCTGCGGGTGGAGCCCTGGCTCGGCGACGGCCAGCCCTACCGGGACTCCGCGCGGCTCCGCCGCGGCGTGGACTCCAGCGGGGTTTTGTACGTCTACCTCACCAGCGCGGGGCACGGCCCTGGCGGGGGCGCCGGCGCCCATCCCATGCGGGAGCCGTCACCGGTCGTCCTCGGCGGCGTGCGCTTCAGCCACAACGACGTCTTTCGCGCCGTGCACGACGTCTTCGGACACGTGATGCACGGCAACGGCTTCGGCCCGCGCGGGGAGTTCCGGGCCGCCCACTGCCACATGCACATGTACCCGGACGAGGCGCGCCCCGTGCTCTTCGCCGAGCAGGTCGCGCAGATCTCCTGGTTCTACTTCGGCCCCCACCTGGCCGACCCGAACGGCCGCGTTCCCTCGCGGGGCGAACCGGGCTACGTCCCGCCCGCGCAGCGCCCCTATCCCGAACAGAAGCTCCTGGAGCCGCCGGACCGCCTCGTGGAGGCGTTTCTGGCGCTCTTCTCCCCGCCCTGAGCGGGCGGGCGCCGACGACCGGCCCGCGCGCTCAGGCCGGTCCGGTCGCGCCGGCCACGGTGGCGGACGCCCCCGCCGAACGCGTGGCCTCCTGCGCCAACCGCCGCACGTCGGCCCCCGGGCGCCTGTGCGGGACCACCCCCGCTTTCGTCCCCCGCGCCGTACGGCACAGCGCCACAGGGCCGCGTCGGCGCAGGCGCGCAGGGGCAGGGCGCGGAAGTCGGGGTCGACGTCGTCGGGCACGTGCGCCTCCGGCGCATCGTGGGGCCGCTGGGTCGGGCCGGAGGATTCCCGGTCCGCCTGTTACACAAGAAAAAGATAGCGGATGCCGACCGCGGGGGCGATGAGCAGGTTGCGCCGGGACGCGCTTCGCGCTGTGGTCCGGCACAGATCGGAGAGGGTGATCGGGCCAACGGAAAGCGCAAGGATGAAGTAGTATGTGATTAGAAAGTAGATCTAGAGTACCGTGAGGGTGGGTTCCGGTGAGTCGATCTCGGCGAAGGTACAACCAGTACTGCGGTCTGGCCTCGGCGTTGGACATCATCGGGGAGCGTTGGACGCTCCTGATCGTGCGGGAACTGCTCATCGGCCCGGCACGCTACCGCGACCTGCTCGAAGCGCTTCCGGGGATCGGCACCAATCTCCTGGCCGAGCGTCTGAAGTTCCTGACCGAGCACGGGGTGCTTCGCAAGGTGTCGGGGGGCAACGAGCGCGGGTACGAGCTCACCGAGCACGGGGAGAGTCTGCGGGCCCCGGTTCTCCAGATCGCGCACTGGGGCCTGGAACACCTCGGGGCGCCCACCGGGGACGAGGAGGTCCGCCCGGGTTGGGGGTTCCTGGCGGTCCAGTCCATGATCGACGCATCGCGGGTGGGCGCGTCGACGAGTGCTACGAGTTCCGCGTCGACGGTTCGGACTTCCACATCCGGGTCGAGGACGGGCGCGCCACCGCGCACGAGGGGCGGTGCGAGGCGCCGGCGATGGTCGCGGTCACCGACGCGCGGACGTTCGTGGAGATCGGCTCGGGCAACCTCAACCCCCTCATGGCGGTGGTGAGCGGCCAACTCTCGCTTGAGGGCGACGAGCAGGCGGTCCAGCGGGCCATCGCCCTCCTGGGGCTCACCGGCGCTTCGACGGGCGTGCGCGAACGGGTCGCCGGGGCCGTGTGACGGGGTCCCGGCGACGAGGGCGGCGCGCCATCGGTCGACTCCAGGCGCTTTAAAATTAAGTGGTAATGTGCCAGGGTGTAGGCAGCGGTCCCTGTGATCATCTGTATGGAAGATGGTGGCTGAGGCATGTCTCGCCCAATCGTTCGCCCACATCGCTACATTGATTTCAAGCTCTCGTCGCCCCGTCGTGGCCTGCCCGGAGAGGCGGTGCCCGCGTGAACCGCGTCACTCCCACGCAGGGACGTCCGCGCCTCGGCGTGCGCGACGACTTCCCGATCCTCGCGACCCGCCACGACGGTCCGCCCCTCACCTACCTCGACAACGCCGCCACCACCCACAAGCCCCGCGCAGTCCTGGACGCGATCGTCGGGCACTACTCCACGGCCAACAGCAACATCGGGCGCGGCCACTACGGGTTGAGCATGACCGCGACCGAACGCTACGAGCAGGCGCGCGGGTACGTGCGCGAGGTCCTCGGCGCCCGGCACCCCGACGAGATCGTGTTCACCCAGGGCACGACCGCCGCGACCAACCTGCTGGCCGAGGTCTTCGGCGCCCGTGTCGTCGGAGCGGGCGACCAGGTGGTCGTCACCGGCATGGAGCACAACTCCAACCTGCTTCCCTGGCGCCGACTCTGCGAGCGCGTCGGCGCCGAACTCGTGACGGTCCCGGTCAACGCGCGCGGGCGCGTCGAGGCGGCGGACTTCAACGCGGCACTCGGTCCGCGGGTGCGCCTCGCCGCCGTCGCCCACGTCTCGAACGTGCTCGGGACCGTCAACCCGGTGCGCGCGATGATCGCCGACGCGCACCGCCACGGCGTCCCCGTCGTGGTCGACGCGCCCAGGCCGTTCCGCACCGGCCGGTGGACGTCCAGGAGCTGGGCGCCGACTTCTACTGCTTCTCCGGCCACAAGGTCTACGGACCGATGGGCGTGGGCGTGCTGTACGGCCGACGCGAGCTGCTCAGCGAGCTGCCCCCCTACCAGGTCGGGGGAGGGACGGTGAAGGGGGTCAGTCCCGACCGGCCGGTCTCCTACGTCCCCGTTCCCGCCCGGCTGGAGGCGGGCACCCCGGACGTGGCATCCGCGGTCGGCCTCGCCGCCGCGCTGCGCTACGTGCGGGATCTGGGCTGGGACGCCGTACGCGAGCACGACGCGGAGCTCGTGCGCCACACGGTCCGCGCGCTCGACGGTCTCGCCGGCGTCCGCGTCGTGGGCGACCCCGCGGCCGACCCCAGCGGTATCGTCTCGCTCGTCGTCGACGGCGTCCACCCCTACGACGTGGGCGGACACCTCGACCGGCACGGAGTGGCCGTGCGCAGCGGCGTGCACTGTGCGAGCACCTTCCTGGACGACCTCGGACTGGTCGGCACCGTCCGGGTCTCCTTCGGCGTCTACAACACCCTGGACGAGGTCGACCGCCTGGTCGCGGCGTTGCGCACGGTTCGGCCGGGGGAGTGGACGGCCGAGCGACCGAACACGCGGTTCGTCTGACATGCGCTTCGACACCCGGCTCCTCCAGTCCGGCAGCGATCCCGACGCCACCGGCGCGACGGTTCCGCCGCTCCACCTGGCCGCGACCTACGACACCCGGTGGCAGGAACAGCCCCGCTACTTCTACACCCGGAGCGAGAACCCGACCCGGGAGGCGCTGGAGCGCACCCTGGCCTTCCTGGAGGACGCGCCCTTCGCCACCGTCCACTCCTCCGGCCAGGCCGCGGGCGAGACCGTCCTGTCGCTCGTCCCGCCGGGCGGTCGGCTCGTGGCCTCCGACGACGTCTACGGTGGCACCCGAGCGCTCTTCGGCCTGCTCGCGGGGCGCGGGGTCACCGTGGACCACGTCGACCTGACCGACCCGGCGGCCGTGCGCACGGCGCTGTCCGACGGCGCCGACATGGTCTGGATCGAGGCGCCGACCAACCCCCTCCTCAAGATCGCCGACCTGGCGCGGCTCGGTCCGCTGGCCAGGCGGTCGGGGGCGGTCGTCGTGGTCGACAACACCCTGGCCAGCCCCGTCCTGCAACGGCCGCTGGACCTGGGGGCGGACGTGTGCCTGTACAGCACGACCAAGTCGATCGCCGGGCACTCCGACGTGCTCGGCGGAGCGCTGGTCTGCCGTCGTGCGGACCTGCACGACAGGTTCCTGGCCCACCGCACCGCGGTCGGCGCGGTCCCGGGCGCTTCGACTGCTACCTCGTGCACCGCGGACTCAAGACGCTGTCGTTGCGCGTGGCCCGGCAGGTCGACAACGCCCGGGTGCTCGCGGACGCGTTGGTCGGCGCCGGACTGCCCGTCCGCTACCCGGGACTGGCCGACCACCCCCAGCACGACGTGGCGCGGCGGCAGATGAGCGGCCCCGGGTCGGTCCTGATCTTCGAGTGCCCGGGCGACCCCGCGGAGCTGTTCTCGCGGCTGCGGCTCTTCTCCAGCGCGGTCAGCCTCGGCGGCGTCCAGTCGCTCGTCACGTGCCCGGCCCGGTCGACGCACGCGGGACTGGCCCCGAAGGTCCGCGCCGAACTGGGCATCACCGACCGGCTCGTGCGGATGTCGGTCGGGATCGAGGACCCGACGGACCTCGTCGAGGACCTCCACACGGCGCTCGACGGCACGGGGCGACCGGCGGGGCTCGCGCCGCGGAGGCGGGGGCGGGCCACGACATGAGGATCCTCGTCACCGGTGCGGCCGGATTCATCGGCTCGAACTACGTGCGCCGCCTGCTCGGCCCGGTCCCCGGGGCCGCACGGCCGCGGCGGGTGACCGTGCTCGACAAGCTCACCTACGCGGGGAACCGGGCCAACCTGGCGCCGGTCCAGGACGATCCGGCCTTCTCCTTCGTCCGCGGGGACGTCACCGACGCCGCCCTGGTCCACGACCTGGTCGCGGCGCACGACGCCGTCGTCCACTTCGCCGCCGAGTCGCACGTGGACCGCTCCATCCAGGCCTCGCAGGAGTTCGTCGTCTCCAACGTGCTGGGCACCCAGACGCTGTTGGACGCCGCGCTCCACCGCGGCGCCCGCCCCTTTGTCCACGTGTCCACGGACGAGGTCTACGGATCGGTGCGCTCCGGGGCGTGCGCGGAGGACGCCGCACTGCGGCCCAGTTCCCCGTACTCGGCCTCCAAGGCCGCCGCGGACCTGCTCGCTCTCTCCTACCACCGCACACACGGGATGGACGTGCGGATCCTGCGCAGCTGCAATGGGTACGGGCCTACCAGTACCCGGAGAAACTGGTCTCCCTGGCGATCACCCGGCTGCTCGACGGGGGCCGGGTGCCGCTGTACGGGGACGGCCGGCATGTGCGGGAGTGGGTGCACGTGGACGATCTGTGCGACGCCGTGCACCGGGTGCTCGTGGCCGGCCGCGCCGGGCGCGTCTACAACGTCGGCGGCACGGCGATGACCAACGGGGAGATGGTCGACCTCCTGCTCGCCGCGTGCGGCCGGGGCCGCGACCAGGTCGACCACGTCGGCGACCGCAGCGGGCACGACCGGCGCTACTCCGTCGACTGGCGCAGGATCCGCGCCGAGCTCGGGTTCGCGCCTTCCGTCGAGGTCGGCGACGGGATCGCCGCGACGGTCGACTGGTACCGCGACAACCCGGCGTGGTGGCGACCGCTCACGTCCGTCCAGACAACCGGGAGGTAGCCCGTGACGACGCAACGACTCGATCCGGACTCCGTCAAGCAGGGCCAGCGTGCCACGTGGGACGCGATCAGCGCGGGGTGGGACGCGTGGTCCGACGACTTCGAGCGGGGCGCGGCGGAGGTGACCCGCCGACTCCTGGACTTGGGCGACGTCGGTCCCGGACAGCGGGTCCTGGACGTGGCGACCGGCGTGGGCGAACCCGCCCTGACCGCGGCCGAGGCCGTCGGCGCGCGGGGAAGCGTCCTGGGCGTCGACATCTCACCAGGGATGCTGGACGTGGCGCGGCGGCGTGCCCGGGGACGGGAGAACGTCGAGTTCGCCGTCGCGGACCTGGAGGCGATCGACCGTCCGCCCGGCTCCTTCGACGTCGTCCTCAGCCGCTGGGGGCTGGTGTTCGCGGTCGACCGGGGGGCCATGCTCAGGTCCCTCGCGGACCTGCTCGTCCCGGGCGGTACCCTGGCCGCCGCCGTGTGGGGCCCGCCGTCCGTGGCGCCGGTGATGTCGTTGGGCTTCTCCGTGGTCAGTGAGGTGTTGGAGCTCCCGCCTCCGCCGCCGGACGCCCCGGGCCCCTTCGCGATGTCGGACCCCGGCCAGGCGGCGCGGGAGCTGGAGGCGGCCGGATTCGCACAGGTGTCGGTGACCGAGACCGTCGTCCCCTTCGAGTGGGCGACCCCCGAGGACTACGCCCGGTTCAGCCGGGACGTGGCCCCGCCCGTCCTGCTGCGTGCCGTGCGCGACCGCTGCGGCGGGGAGGACGACCCGCGCGTGTGGCGGGCCGTCTCCGACGCGGTGCGCGAAGCCCACGGCGACGGTTCGAGTGTCATCCTGCCCTCGACCACGTGGTGCCTGCGGGCCGTCTCCGCTGCGACAGGGCACGCAGGCCGACCCGCCTGACGTACTCCCCGTAGGGGCAGGCGCCCAGCCCGGCGCCCAGGTCCAGGCAGGCCTCGGCGTCGATGAAGCCCATGCGCAGCGCCGTCTCCTCCAGGCAGGCGACGCGTACGCCCTCGCGGCGGTGGACGTCCCGCACCAGCGTCGCGGCCTCCAACAGCGAGTCCTCGGTTCCGGCGTCCAACCAGGCGACGTCGGAGCCGAGGTCCACCAGCCGCGCGCGTCCCCGTGCGACGTAGGCGCGGTTGACGTCGGTGATCTCCAGTTCCCCCCGGTCGGAGGGGCGCACGCGCGCGGCGATGTCCAGGACGTCGTTGTCGTACAGGTACAGGCCGGTGACGGCCGTGCGTGAGCGCGGACGTTCCGGCTTCTCCTCGATGGACACCAGGCGGCCCGACGCGTCCACCTCGGCGACTCCGTACCGGCGGGGGTCGGCCACCGGGCTGCCGAACAGGACGCACCCGTCGAGGTGCCCGGCCTGGGCGCGGAGCAGGTCCGCGAGTTCGGGGCCGTGGAAGACGTTGTCGCCCAGGATCAGCGCGACGTCGTCGTCGCCGACGAACCCGGCGCCGATGGTCAGCGCCTCGGCCAGGCCGTTGGGCCGTTCCTGGGCGGCATAGGAGAGGGCGATGCCCAGTCGCGTGCCGTCCCCGAGGGCGGACCGGTACCTGGGCAGGTCCCGAGGGGTGGCGATGACGAGGATCTCCCGGATCCCGGTGAGCATCAGCGTGGCGATCGGATAGTAGACCAGGGGTTTGTCGTAGACCGGGAACAGGTGCTTGGAGGTCGCCTGGGTACTCGGCGCCAGGCGGGTGCCGTGCCCTCCGGCGAGGACGATGCCCCTCATGAGTCCCGCCGCCCCGGCCAGCGGAGGTAGGCGGGCGCTGACGCCCGGGCAGGAGCCGGATCTCGGCCGCGTCCAGTCCGAGCGTCTCGCGCATCGCCAGGTTCTCGCCCGGCCACTTGGGGTGGTCGAGCTCGTCGAACGCCAGCACGCTGCCCCGGGTCAGGTAGGGCTGGACCAGCTCCAGGGCGGCGCGGGTGGGCTCGTACACGTCCAGGTCGAAGTAGGCCAGCGCGATGACGGTGTGCGGATTGTCGGCGAGGTAGCGGGGCAGGGTCTCCCGCACGTCCCCCTCCACGAGGATCGTCCTGCGGCTGACGTGCCGCAGGTGGTCGCCCTCCTCGTGCGCGGCGATCACCTCCCGCAGGTGGTCCGGGTAGCCGTCGGGCAGGGCGAAGCGTCCCACCACGGCGCTCGGGCTCACCCGGTCCACGTCGCTGACGTCGGGAAAGCCGGTGAACGTGTCGAACCCGACCACTCTCCTGAACGGATTGTGGGGCTCGTACACCCCCCGCAGGGCGGTGAACGCGCCGACGTGCCGCCCGTGGCGCACCCCGAACTCCATGATGACGCCCGGAACGTCGAGCACCATGCGGTACAGGGCGTCCATGGACAGCAGGTCGGCCACCTGCTGCCTGCGCATGTACAGCGGGAGGGCGTCGACCAGCTCCTCCTCGGGGATCGGCGTGTCGGCCAGGAGTTTGGCCAGTCGACGGCGCATCTCCAGTTCGTGGTCGGAGTCGTGCGGGAAGACCCGGGGGTCGGTGCCACCGTTGCGCTTCATGGACATCCTTTCGTCCGTACGGTGCTCTCGCGAGCCGGTTCACCACGTCACGGGCAGTTCCCGGACGCCGTAGATGTTCGACTCCCGTCGGAAGGCCACGCGGTCCAGCGGGACCGCCGCCCGCAGGGACGGGATGCGCCGGAAGAGCGCCTCGAACACGCACTGGAGCTCGACGCGCGCCAGTGCGCTGCCCAGGCAGCGGTGGCGTCCGTGGCCGAAGGCCAGGTGCGCTCGCGGGGGCCGGGCGATGTCCAGCTCGTGGGGGCGCTCGAAGACGTCGGGGTCGCGGTTGGCGGTCTGCACCACCGGCACGATCCCCTCGCCGGCCCTGACCGTCACGCCGCCCACCACGGTGTCGGCGGTCGCCGTGCGCGCGGTCGCGGCCTCCACGATCGAGCAGTAGCGCAGCAGCTCCTCCACGGCGGCGGGCACGCGTTCGGGGTCGGACGTCATCCGCGCGAGCTGGTCGGGGTGCTCCAGCAGTGCCAGGGTTCCGAGCGAGATCATGTTGGAGGTGGTCACCTGTCCCGCGACGAGGAGGACGAACGCGGAGCTGGTCACGGAGTCCAGGTCATCGGCGCCCTGCTCGTCGACGAGCCGGGCGACGAGGCCCGTGCCCCGGCCGCGCGCCGCGTCGGCCACGACCGCCTCCAGGAGTGAGCGGACGTCGCGTGCCGCGCCGCCCCGCCGGGGGGCGGAGGCCGTCCGGTCCATCATCACGGCGATCGCGGACTCGAACCGCTCGTGGCCGTCGTAGGGGACTCCGAGGATCCCGCAGATCACCCGCGAGGGCACGGGATCGGCCAGGTGGCGGACCAGGTCCAGGGGAGGCCCCGTGCTCAGCATGTCCTCCAGGCACGCGTCGACGACCTCCGCGATCCGGGGGCGCATCAGCTCCGCTCGGCGGGCGGTGAAGTCCCGCATGAGCCAGGGCCGGGTCCGTGTGTGCTCGGGAGGGTCCTGCCAGTTCAGCGGAGGTCGGAAGAACGACGCGCGGCGTTGGGCCTCGGTCGCGGGAGCGAAGCGTGGAAAGCCGGGTGCGCGCCGGTCGGCGCTGGTCCGCGGATCGGACAGGACGCGCCGTACGTCCTCGTGCCGGGTGACCAACCAGGCGTCGTTGCCGCCGAGCATCCGGACGCGGGAGACGGGGGTCCGGGCGCGTCGCCGTTCGTAGGGCTCGGGAGGCGCGAACGGGCAGTTCCGTGCCAGGGGGAACGCGGGGATGTCCTCGGCGGGCTCTGGGCCGAAGCGCGGTGCGGTCATCCAAGCCTCCCGGTCGTTGTTCGACTAACAGCACACGATACTAGTATTTAATATAGCTGAGGACGAGCGATCGCTGACGTCGAGTTGACTTCCGAATGCGAGTACTTCCATGTAAAGGCCACACTCAATGGATTCATGGCGGGTTCGCACGCGTCAGGGCGGACCCGCATGTGCTTCTTCTACTATCTTTAAATAAAGTATAGTGGGCGAGATGGGATCGCGAGGCGGAGCGGGCCCGCTTCTCTTCCCTTGCGCTTCGTGCGTGCCTCGGGGCGCAGAGCAATCCTGAAGATGAACGGGGTTCGGCGCCCGCACACGATGGGCGTTGTGCCCCGGGTCGCTCGCGACCTCCCCCACCTTCGAGGAACGCTGATGCGGTTGTTGTTCCGCCTGGCCAGAATCGCCATCGCCGCCGTGCTCGTGGGCGCCCTGGCGGCCATGACCGTTCGACCGTCCGCGACCGGGGCGGAGGCCGCCGAGCTGGCCGACCCCTTCTCCTTCGCCGTCCTGGACCTGAACTCCGCCCCCGACGACGCCCGGACCGAGCGCGTCGTCGCCCCGGACCTGGAGCACTTCCGCTCCTGGATCTCCGCGGTCGGCGCCGGGGTGGCCCTCACCGACCTGAGCGGCGCCGGCCGCCCGGCGGACGCCTGCCTCGTCGACCCCCGGGACGACAGCGTGACCCTGCGCGCGGTTCCGGGCAGCGGCGCCGACGCCTACCCCGCAGCCGAGCTGCTCCCCGACGGCTCCCCTACGACCACACGATGGCGCCCATGGGGTGCGTGCCCGCCGACCTCGACGAGGACGGCGACACCGACCTCATCGTCTACTACTGGGGCCGCTCCCCGGTGCTGTTCCTCAACTCCGGCGCGGACGGGGGAGCGCCGAGCGCAGCCGACTTCACCGCGCACGAGCTCGTCGAGCCCATGCAGGTGTGGAACACCACCGCGCTCAACGTCGCCGACGTGGACGGCTCCGGAGGTCTGGACGTGCTGGTCGGCAACTACTTCCCCGACGCGCGCGCGTCCTGGACCCCGACGCCCACGACGAGACCCGGATGCAGATGCAGGACGGCATGGGCCTGGCCGCCAACGCCGGGCGCAACCACCTCCTGCTCACCACGCCGACCGGCGAGCCCGACACCCCGCCCGACATCGCCGACGCCAGCACCGCCCTGCCCGAGCGGGCGAGCACCGCATGGACCCTGGCCGTCGGGTTCCAGGACCTCACCGGCAACGGCGTGCCCGACATCTACCTGGCCAACGACTTCGGCAACGACCACCTCCTGGTCAACCGCTCCACGCCCGGCGAGGTGTCGCTGGAGGCCGTGCGCGGCGACCGCGACATGTCCACGCCCAAGTCGAGCGTCCTCGGCAACGGCTCCTACAAGGGCATGGGGATCGCCTTCACCTACGACGCCGGGGCCGACCTGCCGACCATGGTGGTGAGCAACATCACCAGCCCCTTCGCCCTCCACGAGAGCAACTTCGCGTTCGTGCCCACCGGCGACGGCGGGGACCT
Organism: Nocardiopsis sp. CNR-923; assembly: GCF_001942255.1. Classification (GTDB taxonomy): domain Bacteria; phylum Actinomycetota; class Actinomycetes; order Streptosporangiales; family Streptosporangiaceae; genus Nocardiopsis. The sequence continues at coordinate 30,066 of NZ_MKKC01000044.1, read as the reverse complement.
CCTCGACGGTGATGTCCCCTACGAACAGCGCAGTGAGGAGCTCGCCATGTCCCGCAGCGGTTGGGCGTGGGACGTCAAGGCGGGCGACTTCGACAACGACGGGACCGAGGAACTCGTCCAGGCCACCGGGTTCCTCAAGGGCGACACCGACCGCTGGGCCGAACTCCAGGAACTGGCCATGGGCAACGACCAGCTCCTGCGGTATCCGTGGGCGTGGCCCAACTTCCAGGCCGGGGACGACCTGTCCGGCCACGAGCACAACCCGTTCTGGGCGCGTGACGAGGAAGGCCGGTTCGTCGACCTGGCGCCGTCGCTCGGCCTGGACGCCCCCGCGGTCTCCCGCGCGTACGCGATGGGCGACGTCAACGGCGACGGTCTCCTGGACGCGGTGGTCGCCAACCAGTGGGAGAACTCCCAGGTCCTGATCAACGACGCTTCCGAAGCCCCGCCCGGCATCGTCCTGCGCCTGCTCGTCCCGGCGTCCGCGGCCGAGGGGGAGTGGCGCCCGGCCGTCGGCGCCGAGGTCACCGTCCGCGAGGGCGGTCAGCCCCACCAGACACGGCAGTTGTTCCCCGCCAACGGCCACGTCGGAGTCTCCGCCGACACGCTGCACCTGGCCGCCCCGGACGGCGGCGCGCTGCCCGTCACCGTGAGCTGGCGGGACCCCTCCGGCCAAACCCACGCCGCCGACCTGGACCTGGAGCCCGGGACCCACACCATCCACCTGGACGACGGAGGAGCCGAAGTTCGATGACGACCACACGTCCCGGCGGCTCCGCCCCGGGAGCACCGGCCCCGGCCCCGCCCCAGCCCCGCCGCCGCTGGCCCGCGACCACCCGCGCCGTCCGACGCGGCCACGCGGCCCGCCGTCGACACCCGGGTGATGGCGCTGCGGATGTTCGCCACGAGCATCACCGTCTTCACGGTCCTGGGCCACCTCCTCCTGGGCTTCGAGCAGTCGCCCCTGACACCGATCGCCGTCGTGCTGGTGGCGTACGCGGTCGACCTCGCCCTGGAGTCCCTCGGCGCGCGCGCGAGGGACGCGCCCCGGGTTACGCGGGCGGCCCGGGCGCGCTGGTCACCTACCTGCTGCCCACGCACATCGCCGGGCTGGCGTGCGCCATGCTGCTGTGGGGCAACGCCTCGCTGTGGCCCTACCTGTTCGCGGTCACCGTGGCGGTGGTGAGCAAACACCTGGTACGGATCCCCGTCAACGGCCGCAGACGCCACATCCTCAACCCCTCCAACTTCGGTATCACGGTGACCCTCGTGCTCTTCCCGTGGGTGGGCATCGCTCCGCCCTACCACTTCACCAACAACACGTCCGGAGCGCTGGACTGGCTCCTGCCCCTGGGCGTGCTCATGGCCGGGACGATGCTCAACGTGCGGCTCAGCGGGCGCTGGCCGCTTATCCTCGGCTGGATCGGCGGGTTCGTCGGCCAGGCGGTGGTGCGCTGGCTGGTGCTGGACCACGCGCTGGTCGCGGCCCTGCTGCCGATGACCGGACTGGCCTTCATCCTGTTCACCAACTACATGATCACCGACCCCGGGACCACGCCCCACAAACGGCGCAACCAGGTGGTCTTCGGGGTGACCGTCGCGGCGGTCTACGGCCTGCTGGTGACCTGGCACGTCGTCTTCGGCCTGTTCTTCGCACTGGTCATCGGATGCGCACTGCGCGCGGTCGTGGTCCTGGCCGCGCCACTGGTCGCCCGATGGCGCCAACGTCCGACCACCGACGCCGGGAGTGTCCGATGACCCTGGTACAGAACGCCCGCCGCGCCTGCCACGGCGGAATCGACGCGCTCAACACCCGCCGCCACCGGACCGGGCTGCGCGTCTTCATGGTGATCGTCCTCGCGCACTGGGCCGAGCACCTGGCGCAGGCGGCGCAGATCTACGCGCTGGACTGGCCGGTGGCCGAGGCCCGGGGCGTGCTCGGCATCCCCTTCCCCTGGCTGGTGACCTCCGAGTGGATGCACTACGGGTACGCCCTTGTGATGCTCGTGGGGCTGTTCCTGCTGCTGCCCGGCTTCACCGGGCGCTCGCGCACCTGGTGGTGGATCTCGCTCGGCATCCAGCTCTGGCACCACCTCGAACACCTGCTGTTGCTGGTGCAGGCCCTGGTCGGGGCCAACCTGGCGGGCCGGGAGGATCCGACCAGCCTCGTCCAGCTGCTCATCCCGCGCGTGGAGCTGCACCTGCTGTACAACACCCTGGTCTTCGCGCCGATGGTGGTCGCCCTGTACCTGCACGCGCGGCCCGGGCCCGCCGAGCGGGACGCGATGGTGTGCGACTGCGCCGACGAGGAGGAACCGTCCGGGGTCGCCGCGTGACCCGCCGCAGGATGGGCGCCTTCCCGGTGGTGGTCCTCGTGCTCGGACTGTTCCTCGCCTACCTGGGCGCGGGCAGCGTGGACCGCAGTGTCCGCGCGCTGCGCGCCGACGGGGACCCCGGCCGGTTCACGGCGGCCGCACAGGACTGCGTGAACCACCTGGGGCACGTGTCCTGCACGTGCTACGGGGACTACAGGGCCGACGACGGGTCGGTGGAGCGCGAGTGGGTCTACCTCTCCGGCGGCGACTTCGCCTGCGAGGAGGGGAGTGTGTCGGCCGCCGTGGACATCGGTGCGCGCACGCGCGTGTACCACCCCGACGGCTCGCACGAGTGGATCGCGACCGCCGCGCTGATCCTGGCGGGGCTGGGCATGGCCGCGTGGTCGGTGGCGCCGTGGGCGCGCGGTTTGCTGCGCGCCCGGGCCCGCGGCTGAGGGCCTACTTCCGGTCGCGCCCGCCAGTGCGGCCGCCACCGACTTCGGGGAGCGGTCCAGCAGTTCGCGCGCGGCCCGGGCGATGCGGTCCGAGGCCTGGTGCACCGGGCTGTCGCGCCGCCAGACCAGGAGGTGGCGCAGCTGGACCGGGGCCCCGGCCAGGGGCCGGATGACGACACCGTCGGAGGAGTCGAAGTCGGACTGGCACGGGGCCACCGCGCGGCGCTCGACGATGAGGTCGTGGATCTCCGAGCGGTCGTAGAGGCGGAAGGGCACGTCCGGGGTGAACCCGGACCGCTGGCAGGCCAGGTAGAAACACTCCGGCCAGCCGCTCCCGTCCGGAGGCGTGAGCGCCCACGGGCTGTCGGCGAGGTCGGCCAGGCGCACCGTCGGCTGGTCGGTCGCGGGGTGGCCCTCCCACAGCGCCACGTGGAGCGGCTCGACGGCGAGCATCGCCCACGCGAGCGGCCCGTCTGTGGGCAGGTCGCGGTCCACGTAGTCGACGGTGGTGCCCATGTCCAGGTGACCGGCCCGGACCAGGTCGGTCACCAGTTTGGGGGAGTACTCGGTGCGCACGTGGACGGGAGCGTCGGGGAAGACCTCGGGCAACCGCGCCGACAACTCCAACGTCAACGGCCCCACGCCGCCGATCCTGATCGTGGTGGGGGAGGCGCGCCGCGCCGTGATGTCGTGCATCAGGTCGTCCATGGACAACAGGACCGACCGTGCTCGAACCAGGACGAACTCGCCCAGTTCGGTGGGGCGCACCCCCGAACGCCCCCGGTGGAACAGGGGGCCGCCGACCTCGCGCTCGATCCGCTGGAGCTGCGTGGTCAGCGCGGGCTGCGACGTCGACAGGGCCGCGGCGGCCTTGGTCACGCTGCCGGTGTCGGCCAGGAGACAGAGGGTACGCAGGTGGCGGAGTTCGAGGTCCATGCGTGGAATGTAGGACGAGTGGAGGGTTCGTGTACAGACGTGCGTCCGCGGGTGTGTGGAACCATCCCCGCGTCAAGCCGATCTCCTCGCCCCGTCGCGCCCGTCCAGTCCCGAACGTTCTTCGCGCGGTCCTTGTGGGATAGGGTGCCGTTCGTCACCATATAGTTGGACGACCTATTAAATTTCTCGTGGGTCGCCGCAACCCTGGGAGAGGTTCATGGCGGTCGAACGCACACTGCACACACCGGAGGCCGAGCAGCTCCTGGAGCTGACGCGGGAGATCGCGGACAAGGAGCTGGTCTCCCGTGCCGCCCAGGACGAGGAGAACGCCGCCTTCCCACGGGACGTCTTTCGCACGCTCGGCGCCGCCGGGCTGCTGGGCCTGCCCTACCCCGGCGAGTACGGCGGCGGCGACCAGCCCTACGAGGTCTACCTCCAGGTCGTCGAGGAGCTCGCCCGCGGCTGGCTCGCGTCGGGCTCGGCGTGAGCGTCCACACGCTCTCCTGCTACCCCGTGGCCGCCTTCGGCACCGACGACCAGAAGGCCGCCCACCTGCCCGGCATGGTCGGCGGCGACCTGCTCGGCGCCTACTGCCTGTCCGAGTCCGGCTCCGGCTCCGACGCGGCCGCCCTCACCACCCGCGCCGAACCCGTCGAGGACGGCTTCCGCGTCAACGGCGCCAAGGCGTGGATCACCCACGGCGGTCTGGCCGACTACTACGCCGTCTTCGCCCGCACCGGCTCCCCCGAGTCCGGCACGGGCGGCATCAGCTGCTTCCACGTCCCCGCCGCGACCCCGGGGGTCGGCGCGGCCGCCCCCGAGCACAAGATGGGCATGTCCTCCTCGCCCACGGCCGGGGTCCTGTTCGACGACGTCGAACTCGGCCCCGACGCCCTGGTCGGCGAACGCGACCGCGGCTTCGGCATCGCCCTGGCGGCCCTGGACTCCGGGCGCCTCGGCATCGCGGCGTGCGCCGTCGGCCTCGCCCAGGCCGCCCTGGACACGGCGCTCGCCTACTCCCGCGAACGCCGCCAGTTCGGTCAGGCCATCGGCGACTTCCAGGGCGTGGGCTTCATGCTCGCCGACATGGCCACCCAGATCGCCGCCTCCCGCGAGCTCTACCTGGCCGCGGCCCGGCTCCGCGACGCCGGCCGCCCCTTCGCCACCCGGGCGGCGATGGCCAAGCTCATGGCCACCGACACCGCCATGCGGGTCACCACCGACGCGTCCAGATCCTCGGCGGCTACGGCTACACCCGCGACTTCCCCGTCGAGCGCTACATGCGCGAGGCCAAGGTCCTCCAGATCGTCGAGGGCACCAACCAGATCCAGCGCCTGGTGATCAGCCGCGATCTCGCCCGCGGCGTGTGACCGTCGGTCAGGACCGCAGGAGCGCCACCGTGTCCCCGTGCGGGCGGACCACCGTCCGCACGGGCCGGTCGGTGAGCACAGCCAACGCGGCGCGGTAGTCGGAGTCCCGGTCCAGGTCGGTCAGCCAGGCCGCCTCCGGGGCGCCGCCACCTGACCAGGACTCCAACCGGGCCTCGGCGTGCGGCGGGCTGACCGCCACCCGCCGCAGCCGCCCGACAACCCCAGCCCGGTCGCCTTGAGCAGGGCCTCCTTACGTGCCCAATAACCGAAGAACGCGCCGATCCGCTCCAACGGCGGCAGCGCGTCCCACACCGAGCGCTCCGTGTCCGCCAACGTGTAGCCGACCAGCCCGTCCAGGTCGCGCGCCGCCGACACCTGTTCGACGTCCACCCCGACCGGCGTCCCCTCGGCGACCGCCAGCACCACCCACTCACCCGAGTGGCTGACCGACACCTCCCAGCCGTGCGCCGGACCGGACGGCACGGGCTTGCCGTGCGGTCCGCGCTCACCCGGGTCCGCGCCCGTGCGCGACTTCTCCTCGCACGAACGGCAGACCAGGTCGAAGGTCACCTCCTCGGGCGGGCACTGCGCCAGCTGGGCCAGGGCCAGTCGGGCCATTGCCCTGCCGAGCAGGTGGCGGTCGCGGTCGGCCTGGTGCCGGAGCCGGTCGTTGCGGGCGCGCTCCGTCCCGTCCAACAGGCGCAGGAGCCGGTCGGACGCGTCGGAGGTGTGCGCCCACCACACCGTGGACGTCAGGGGCGTGAGGGTGGAACCGAGGGTCATACGCCCATTTTGACTGCTCCTCTCCCCGAAGGAAGGGCGCTCCCGGAACGAGTTCCCTCCCGCCGTGGGAAACGCGGGGGACGGGCGACCCCCGAGTTGCGGCGGACGGAGGGTGTGAGCGCGACCGAAAACGGGAATCCGGTAGATGGCAGGTCAGCCCGTCCCCCTGGGAGGCCCGTATGTCCGTCGTGGTGATGTTCGGAGCGGGAGCGGTCATCGGCCTGGTGGCCCTGTCCGCGGTCCTCGTCGTGACCCTCCTCCTGGACGGGGCCGACGCGGACGTTCCCCCCTCCCAGGACAGGTCCGTACTCTAGGGACGCGCGGGACCGCCCGTGCTGTCACCGGTACGGGGAGGGGTCACGTCCATGGCCGAGGAGAGCCGGCCGGCGTTCGCCGCCGAACGCAGGGACCGCATCCTCGAACTCGTCCGCGCCCACGGCACCCTGTCCCTGCGTGACCTGGCCGCCCGGGTGGGCGCCTCCGAGGTCACCGTCCGCCGCGACGTGCGCGCGCTGGAGGCCGAGGGACTGGTCGACCGGCGGCGCGGCGGCGCCGCGCTCCCGGGGCGCATCGGTCACGAACAGAGCTACTCGGGTCGCAGCGGACAGTGCGCCGCGGAGAAGGCGGCCATCGCCGCCTCCGCCGCCCGGCTCGTGCGGCCCGGCGAGGCGATCGCCGTCGGCCCCGGCACCACCACCGAGGCCCTGGCCCGAGAACTGCTCACCCGGACCGAACTGACCGTCGTCACCAACTCCCTGCGTGTGGCCGAGGCCCTGGCCGGGGCCGCCGGGGTCGAGGTCGTGATGACGGGCGGAACCCTGCACGGCCCCATCCGCGCCCTGGTCGGCGCCGCGGCCGAGCAGACACTCTCCGGACTGCGCGTCACCCGGGCGTTCCTGACGGGCAACGGGGTCAGCGCGGACCGCGGGCTGAGCACCCCCAACCCGGCCGTGGCCAGCGTGGACCGGGCCCTGGCGGCGTGCGCGGAGGAGACGGTGGTACTGGCCGACCACACCAAGATCGGCACCGACACCATGGTGCCCACGGTCGGCCCCGAGGAGATCGCCCACCTGGTCACCGACGCCGGCGCGACCCGGAGGTGCTCATGACCCTGGAGGAGGTCGGGGCCCTCGTCCACGTCGCCGTGGTCGCGGGGGAGAGGGGGGACTGACCGGGCGCTGCCGTCGGAGAGCCGAAAGAACGCGTACCCTTCCGTTCACGCACGCTTGTGCCGTTGGCGCCCTATGCGTGATCCTGGGCGCATCCCGCTCGACCACCGCCCCCCGCATCGCCGTCCACACGCAGGAGCCGCCGCACATGCCCTCCAAGCCGACACAGCCCGAGCAGGCCGGGTCCGTCCCGGCGCGTGTCGTCCCCACGCCCGTCGCCCTGCCCGAACCCTGGTCGCAGTCGCGCCTGACCGTGGTGGTGCCCACCTACAACGAGGCGGCCAACCTCCCGGTCCTGGTCGGCCGGCTGATGGCGCTCGGACTGCCGAACCTCGGGATCGTGGTCGTGGACGACAACTCGCCGGACGGCACCGGCGAGGTCGCCGACAAACTCGCCGTCGAGCACCCCGGGCGGCTCGCCGTCGTGCACCGCACCCGCAAGGACGGGCTCGGCCGCGCCTACGTCGCGGGCATGGTCCGCGCCCTCGACGACGGCGCGGACCTCGTGGTCCAGATGGACGCCGACCTCAGCCACCCCGCGGGCTACGTGCCCCAGTTGCTCGGCGCCCTGCTGTCCACCAACTCCGACGTGGTCATCGGCAGCCGCTACGTCCCGGGGGGAAGCCTCTCCGAGAACTGGGGGACCGGACGCCGCCTGCTGAGCGGGTGGGCCAACGCCTACGTCAAGACCGTGCTGTCCATGCCGATCCGCGACATCACCGCGGGCTTCAAGATCTGGCGGGCCTCGACCCTGCGCGTGCTCGACCTGCCCAGTATCCAGAGCACCGGCTACGCGTTCCAGATCGAGATGCACTACCGGGCCTTCCGGCGCGGCCAGAAGATGATGGAGATCCCCATCCACTTCGAGGACCGCGTCGTGGGGGAGAGCAAACTGGACGGGGCGGTCGCCCTGGAGGCGGCCCTGCGCCCGCTGCGCCTGCGCCGGGCCGAACGCCCGCGCGGCTGACCCCGGTCGGAGCCGGTTCTTCCCTTGTCCGCCCGGACCTGCGATCATCGGGGGCAACGGGGAAGGAGGGGGCCGCAGTGAGCGAACTACCCTATGACGTCGACGCGGACCTGGGGGACGACCCGCAGGAGACCGAGATCGCCGAGTGCGAGCGTACGATCGACCCCGACTTCAACATCCTCGGCTACGATTTCGTGGACGACGACAGCCGTGGTGAGTGGGGGATCACCCAGGAGGTGCGCGCCGAACGGCGGCCGGTCGTCCCGCACCAGCGGTGGGGCACCCAGCGCAGCGCGGAGGAGGACGCGGTGAGCGTGGTCCCGGAGTCCGACATCGCGGCCGAACCCGACGCCGCGCCCGATTCCGACGTGTGACCCCACGTCCGTCAGCGGCGTCCACCGGGTACGCGGACGAGCAGGAGGGCGAGGACCCCCGTCGGGTCAGACCGAGCCCTCCCGTCCCGTCTGGCGCGCTCCACCGGCGCTGGAGCCCGGACACGCGCGCATCGGCGGCCCCGACACCCCGCAGAACCGCGTCGCGCGCCCCTTCCCGACGGGGCGCGGCGCTTCGGCGACCTCCTCCTCGACGGGCGCCTCCGCGGGGCCCGGCATCCTCCCGCGCGGCAGCGCGGCGGCGCACAGCGCGGCCAGGGCGCACGCTCCCGCCAGCAGCAGCATCGCCGGCCCGAACCCCCTGGCGACGGTCTCCGCCCCCGCCTCCAAGCCCCCGGCTCCACCGCCCGTGCCGCCGATCCCCACCACGACCGGGACCCCCGCCACCCCGATCAGCTGTGCGCCCCGGGCGAAGGTGTTGTTCACGCCCGAGGCCAGACCCGCCTGCCGTTGCGGGGCCGACGCCAGCACGGTCGCGGTCAGCGGCGCCACGGCCGCGGACAGGCCCAACGCGACCAGCAGCACCCCCGGCAGGACCCCGCCGACGTAGGAGTCCCCGGGATCCAGCCGGGACAGCAGCAGGAACCCGCCCGCCAGCAGCAGCGGACCGACGACCAACTGCGGACGTGGTCCGATCCGCGCGGCCAACCTCCCCGAGCGCGCGGACAGCGCCAGCATGAGCGCGGTGATCGGCAGGGAGGCCGCGCCCGCCGCGACCGGCGTGTAGCCGCCCACCTCCTGCAGGTAGATCACCAGGAGGAAGAAGAGCGGGCCGAGCGACCCGTAGACGAGGACGGTGGCGACGTTGGTCACCGTGAAGGCGGGGGAGGCGAAGATCCCCGGCGGGAGCATCGGCGCGGCGCTCGCCCGTTCCACGAGCACGAACGCGGCCAGCGCCAGCACCCCGACAACCGCACCGGTCCAGACGGCCGGCGTGCCGCCCACCGCGCCCCACTGGATCAGGGCGTAGGTGATCCCGCCCAGGGCCACCACGCCCAGCAGCGCGCCCGGGTAGTCCATGCGGCGCGCGGCCGACTCGTCCCGCGACTCCGGCACCCGCCACCAGGTGATCACCAGGACGGCCACGGCCAGTGGCAGGTTGATGAGGAAGATCAGCCGCCAGTCGCCGACCTGCACCAACCAGCCGCCCACGAACGGTCCCACCGCCGCCGCCACGCCCGTCAGCCCCGACCACGCGCCGATCGCGCGTGCCCGGTCCTCCTCGCGAAAGCCCGCCTGGAGGATCGCCAGGCTCCCCGGGGTCAGCAGCGCCCCGCCGACCCCCTGCAGGACCCGCCCCGCGACCAGCCACTCCAGTGTCGGCGCGAACACGCACAGCGCCGAGGCCGCCGCGAACACCGCCACGCCGACCATGAACAGCCGCACCCGGCCGAACCGGTCGGCCAGGGAGCCGCTGAGCAGGATGAGCGCCGACAGCGTGACCAGGTACCCGTTGACGATCCACTGAAGGCCGGACAGCCCGGTGTCCAGTTCGTCCTCCATGGCGGGCAGGGCCACCGTCACCACGGTGGAGTCCAGGAACGCCATCCCCGAACCGAGGACCGTGGCCGCCAGCGTCCAGCGGGCCGTGGGGGTTCCCCACGCCACCGCGCCCGCCGCGACCGGGATCGAAGCTCGCACCACGCACCTCCGATCCACAACATACGCGGCGCGGCCCCCCACCGGAGCGGGCGACCGCGCCGCGTGTCACGTGCCCGTCAGGGCCGCGGCGCCGGGGGCGTCACTCGCTGGCCAGCGCTCCGGTGATCGAGGTGCCCGCCGCCCGCCGACCCGGGAGGATCGAGGCGAGCAGTCCGGCCAGGACGGCGACCGCGATGAACACGGCGATCTGACCGGCCGGGAGGCTGAACACCAGGCCCGGCAGCACCGAGGCGGCGGCGGCCCAGCCGAACACCACGCCCAGGACGATGCCGATCCCCGCGCCGATCAGGCACAGCAGCACGGCCTCCACGCTGAGCATCCGGCGCAGCTGGCCCCGGGCCAGACCCAGCGCCCGCAGCAGCGCGGACTCACGGGTGCGCTCCAGCACCGACAGCGCCATCGTGTTGGAGATGCCGAACACCGCGATGACGATCGCCAGACCCAGCATCGCCGTGATGGTGTAGAAGGCGATGTCCATGATGTCCGAGAACTGCTCCTTGATCTCGGCCACGGACATGACCTGGAGCGTGGGGTCGTCCTCGACCGCGCCGTAGACCGCCTCCCGCAGCTCGGCCGGGTCGGCGTCCTGGGCCCCGCGGACCAGCACGGCCTCGTCCCGGGTCACGTCGGGAAACAGGGCGGCGAGGTCGTCCTCGTGGAGGTAGCCGTGGAAGACCTGCGCCCCGGGCTCGACGATCGCCGCCACCTCCAGGTCGACCACGGCGTCCCCGTTGGCCAGGGTGTAGGTGTCACCCACGCGCACGCCGTCCGCGTGGCCCTCCACGAGCGCGATCCGGCCTGGCCCCGCGTCGGACAGGTCGCCCTCGACGGTGCCCATGGCCAGGTCGACGCCCATCCGCGCGCCGGTGAAGGCCACCAGGCTGATGAGCCCGTGTTCCTCGTCCTCCACGTAGCCGCCGCGCTGCCCGAACACCGCTCCGACACTCGGCTCGTCCTCCAGGTCGCGGCGGACCTGTTCGGGAACGAAGCCGAACTCGGGTGTGCCGGTGTCGGCGACCGCGTCCGCACCCTCCCCGGGGGCGGACGCGGCGTCGTCCCCGCCCTCGGCGGTCGAGGCGTCCTGGGCGCCGGTCGGCTCCTCCATGGAGAACTGCGGGGTGATCTGGTAGTCGACCGGGAACTGCTCCTCCAGCATCCGGTTCAGGGTCGACTCTGTCGAGGCGCTGACGACGGAGTAGCCGGTGATGAGCGTGGCGCCCACCGTCAGGGCGATCATCGCGGTGGCGGCGCGGCGCGGGCTGCGGACGGAGTTGTCCACGGCGAGCATGCTCGCCACGCCGACCCGACGCAGGGGCAGGCCGACCAGGCGCACGATCCAGCGCACGAGCAGCGGCCCCAGCACCACGACGCCCGTGAACGAGACCAGGGCGGCGGCCGTCACGACGACCAGGCCCATCTGGGTCGGACCGGAGATCTGGGTCAGGGCGACGAGCCCGCCGGCGACGGCGAAGGTCACCAGACCGAACACGACGCGGAACCAGCCGGTGCCCTTCTCGATCCCGGAGGCGGTGGTACTGGTGCGCAGTGCCGCCAGCGGGGCCACACGGGTGGCGCGCAGGGCGGGGACCATCGCGGAGAGCACCGTGACGACCGTGCCCACGCCCAGTCCGGTCAGCACCGCGGCCTGGGTGACGACCACGGGGACCCCGCCGTCGGCGCCCATCGCCGGCGCCGCGAGGGCCGCTCCGGCGACACCGATGCCCACGCCCGCCAGGACGCCCAGGGCCGAGGCGACCAGGCCCACGACCGCGGACTCCAGCAGCACCGAGCGGAAGACCTGCGAGCGCTTGGCGCCCACGCACCGCAGCAGCGCCAGTTCGCGCTGGCGTTGGGCGATGAGGATGGCGAAGGTGTTGTAGATGACGATCCCCGCGACGAACATCGCGATGAACGCGAACAGCAGCAGCGCGACGCGGAAGATCTCGGTCTGGGCGCCGACGCCCTCGGCCATCTCCAGGCCGTACTCCTCGCCGGTCGAGACGTCGGCGGAGGAGCCCAGCACACCGGAGACCGCGTCGGCGACCTGCTCGTCGGTATAGCCCTCGGCGGCGATCGCGTCGATCTCGGAGTAGCCCGTCGCCCCGGTCATCTCCTCGACGGTGTCGGGAGCGAAGACCACGGCGCCGCTGATGCCGAAGCTGGGGTCGACTCCGAAGTTCACCAGGCCGGTGACCTCGAACTCGTGCTCCTCCCGGTCGGGGCCGAGCACGGTCACGGTGTCCCCGACGCCGAACCCGGACTGCTCGGCCGTGGAGGTGGCCAGGGCGATCTCGTCACCGGTCGAGGGGAGTTCGCCCCGCCCGGCGTCGAACCGGCTGGCGCCCTCGATGGAGACCGCGGCGGGCGGCGTGAATCCGAGCGCACGGCCGTCCGCGTCCAGCAGGACGGCCTGTCCACGGACCAGGCCGTCGGCTTCGGCGACCTCGGGCAGGGCACGGATCCCCGCCAGGTCGTCAGCGGTCAGCGGCTCGGGCCCGGCGTGCGCGCCGTCCTCGCCCGTCTCCGCCTCGGCGGGTGTGGCGATGGCGTCGACGGAACCGGCGGAGCCCATCACGGACTCCTCGTAGTTGGCGTTCAGCGTGTCGGCGAACACCATGGTCCCGGAGACGAACATGACGCCGAGCAGGATCGCCAGGACCGTCGTCACGTAGCGGGAGGTGTGCAGCCGCAGGCCCGCGAGTGTCGTGCGCAGCATGCGGTCAGGCCTCCAGCTTCAGCAGTCGGGCCGAGACCAGCTCGGGGTCGGGGTCGGTGACCTCGTCGACCAGTCGGCCGTCGCGCAGGAACACGACGCGGTCGGCGTAGGAGGCGGCCACCGGGTCGTGGGTGACCATGACGATGGTCTGGTCCAGGTCCTCGGCCGAGTCGCGCAGGAACGACAGGATCTCCGCGCCCGAACGCGAGTCCAGGTTGCCGGTGGGCTCGTCGGCGTAGACCACCTCGGGCGCGTTGAGCAGGGCGCGCGCCACGGCCACGCGCTGCTGCTGGCCGCCGGAGAGCTTGGCGGGCAGGTGGCCGAGGCGGTCGCGCAGCCCCACCACGTCGATGATGTGGTCGAAGCGCTGCCGGTCGACCTTGCGCCTGGCGATCTGCGACGGCAGCAGGATGTTCTGCTCGGCGGTCAGCATCGGCAGCAGGTTGAACGACTGGAAGATGAACCCGATGCGGTCGCGGCGCAGCAAGGTCAGTTCGCCGTCGCGCAGGCCGGTGATCTGGGTGCGGCCCAGGTGCACGGTGCCGGACGTGGGCACGTCCAGGCCCGCCAGGCAGTGCATCAGGGTCGACTTGCCGGAGCCGGAGGGGCCCATGATCGCGGTGAACGCGCCCCGGTGGAAGTCCACGTCCACCCCGGCGAGGGCGTGGACCTGGCTGCCTCCGGTGTCGTAGGTCTTGGTGAGCCCCCGGGCGACCACCACCGGCGGGGCGGTGGCCGAGGGAACGGGCTGGACTGAGGACGCGGTCACGGCAGACAACTCCAGTGGTGACGGGTGGACACGAAGCGCCGGGCGGTTCGGGGGTCGTCCTCCGCGGTCGGGCCCGGCACGGTTCCCACGCTAGGTCCCCTGAGGTGCCCGACTCCTCCCCCCACGGGCCGAATCGCACCCCGGCCAAAGGGATGGGTCGGACGGGCGGGCACGTCTCCAAGGTCGGGGGTCGTCACCGACTTTCGTCGGGGTCGGTTCGGGGACGGCGTGCGGGGTCTGGCCGCGGAGAAGGTCGTGACCGGGAAGAACGCGCCAGACCCCGACCTTCGGCCCTCGGGCGGCCCACCGTCGCCGCACCGCGGGGCGGGACGGCGCCGACCATAGAATCCGGCGCATGGGGGAGTGGAGCACGAGGGTACCGGGTGGTCTGGCCGGACTGTGGCGGCGTGGCGAGCGGTGGTGGCGCAGGCACCGCATGCGCTTCGCCGACTGGTTCTACGCGGTCGGGTCGTTCCCGCTCGTGGCGGTCGCCCAGATCTCCCCCGAGGTGGGACTGCTGCGGGAGCCCGTCGACGTGTTCCTGCGGGGCACGCCCAGTCCGCTGTCCGGGGTCGTGGGCGTTCTGCTGCTGTGCGTGTTCCCGGCGGCGTTCGTGTCCCTGGCCGTCCTGTTCCGCAGGTCCCGCCCGCACCTGTTGCTGGCCCTGGCGCTCGTGCTCCTCCTGCTCTTCGGCAACGTGCTCCCGGCCGCCTTCGCCCTCTACTCCTACGCGGTGCACTTCGACGACCGCAGACTGCTCTCCGGATGGTTCGCCCTCACGGCGCTCGCCATGTACGTCGGATTCGGCGTGGGTCCGCGCTCCTACGTCTTCAGCGCGGGGTTCTTCCTCGTCGCCCCGACCACCTTCGGCCTGTGGGTCGGCACGCGGCGGCAGCTCATCGGCCGCCTCCGGGAACGCGCCGAGCGGCTCGAACGCGAGAAGCACCTCATGGCCGAACACGCCATCACCGCCGAACGCACCCGGATCGCTCGGGAGATGCACGACGTCGTCGCGCACCGCGTGAGCCTCATGGTGTTGCACGCGGGTGGCCTGGAGGTCTCCGCCGAGGACCCGCGCACGGTCGAGGCGGCCGGGCTCATCCGCACCACCGGTCGCGCGGCCCTCGCCGAACTGCGGAGCATCCTCGGGGTGCTGCGCGAGGAGTCCGGCGCCGCCGCGCCCACCGCGCCGCAGCCCGAGCTGTCCGATCTCGACCGGCTGCTGGGGGAGTGGCGTGAGGCGGGAATGGCCGTGGACCGCGTAGATCCGGCGCCGCTCGGGGAACTTCCCCCGACGGTGCAGCGCACGGCCTACCGAGTGGTCCAGGAGGGGCTGACGAACGCCGCCAAGCACGCGCGCGCGCCCGCGTGACCCTGGAGCTGCGCAGGAGGGACGCCGCCCTGGAGGTGGAGGTCGCCAACGGGCCCGCCACCACCGCCGCGCCGCCCCCGCCGCGCAGCGGGTACGGTCTTGCGGGGATCCGGGAGCGCGTCGTCCTGGCGGGCGGGTCGCTCACGGCGGGCCCCCGGTTCGACGGGGGTTGGCGGCTGAGCGTCGTCCTTCCCGTGCACGGGGGACACGAGGCGAAGGAGAGTGACCTACGGTGATCCGCACCGTCCTCGTCGACGACGAGAACCTGGTCCGGTCCGGGTTGCGGATGATCCTGGAGGCGGCGCCCGACATCGAGGTGGTCGGGGAGGGCGGGGACGGGGAGGAGGCCGTCCGGCTCGCCCGGGAGCTGTCGCCCGACGTGGTCCTGTTGGACATCCGCATGCCGCACGCCGACGGACTCGCCGCGGCCGCGCGCCTGACCGAGCTGCCGGACGCGCCGCGCGTGGTCCTGCTGACCACGTTCGACCTGGACGAGTACGTGCACCGGGCGCTGCGGGCGGGCGCCGTCGGGTTCCTGCTCAAGGACACCCCTCCGCGCGACCTCATCGCCGCCGTGCGCACGGTGCACGAGGCAACGCCATGCTCGCGCCGAGCGTGACCAAGCGCATGCTCGCCCGCTTCGCCGTCCCCGAGCCCGCCGGGTCCGCCGCGGGGCGCGCCGAGGCCGAGCGGCGGCTGTCGGAGCTGAGCGAGCGCGAACGCGCGGTGCTGGTCGCCGTGGCCAAGGGCATGTCCAACGCCGAGGCCGGGCGTGCGCTGGGGATGCGTGAGGCGACGGTCAAGGCGCACGTCAGCCGGATCCTGGCCAAGGTGGGGTTGTCCAACCGCGTGCAGGCCGCCATCCTCGCCCACGACGCGGGGTGGGCCTGAGTCCCGCGACGGCGGGCGAGCGCTCCTCCCGGACCGAAGTTCGTCCACCTCGGTTGCCGCTACCGACGGGTAGCTCGGTACCCTGCAAGGCGATCCCACCCCCGGAAGATCCACGTCGTGGCTGCTGACACCAGCCGCAGGAGAAGAGGTGCCCCTATGTCGCGATCGGTTCTGGTCACCGGCGGCAACCGCGGAATCGGCCTGGCCATCGCCCGAGAGCTCGCCGCCGGAGGCGACCGCGTCGCCGTGACCTTCCGCTCGGGAGAGCCGCCG
Source organism: Nocardiopsis sp. CNR-923 (assembly GCF_001942255.1). Classification (GTDB taxonomy): domain Bacteria; phylum Actinomycetota; class Actinomycetes; order Streptosporangiales; family Streptosporangiaceae; genus Nocardiopsis. The sequence continues at coordinate 13,996 of NZ_MKKC01000044.1, read as the reverse complement.
GAGGGCCTGCTCGGGGTGCGCTGCGACATCACCGACTCCGCGCAGGTCGACGCGGCGTTCAAGGAGGTCGAGGAGGCGCAGGGCCCCGTCGAGGTACTCGTCGCCAACGCCGGGATCACCAAGGACCAGCTCCTCGCCCTGATGAGCGAGGACGACTTCTCCTCCGTCCTGGACACCAACCTCACCGGGGCGTTCCGCGTCGCCAAGCGCGCCGTGCGCGGCATGATGCGCAAGCGCGGCGGGCGCATCATCCTCATCTCGTCCGTGGTGGGCATGCTCGGCTCCGGCGGACAGGTCAACTACGCGGCCTCCAAGGCCGGACTGGTCGGCTTCGGCCGCTCGCTCGCCCGCGAGCTCGGTTCCCGCAACATCACGGTCAACGTCGTGGCCCCCGGATTCATCGAGACCGACATGACCACGCGGCTCAGCGAGGACCGCCAGGCCGAGATCAGGAAGAACATCCCGCTCGGACGGATCGGCGGCACCGAGGACATCGCCAAGACCGTCGGCTTCCTCGCCGGCCCCGGGGCCGGCTACATCACCGGCGCCGTCATCCCCGTGGACGGCGGCATGGGGATGGGTCACTAGGAAGCATGCCCGCGGCACACGCCCCAGAGCCGCCAGCCCCTCCACCCGCACCAGCCACCGGACCACCCCCGCCGGCCAGAGCAGAATCAGGAAACCCATGGGACTTCTCGAAGGTAAGCGCATCCTCGTCACCGGGGTGCTCACCGACTCCTCCATCGCCTTCCACGTCGCCCGCCTCGCCCAGGAGCAGGGCGCGACCGTCGTGCTCACCGGATACGGCCGGATGAGCCTCGTGGAGCGCGTCGCCAAGCGGCTGCCCGAGACCCCGCCGGTCCTGGAGCTGGATGTCACCGACGACGAGCAGCTCGGCTCCCTGGCCGCCCGCGTGGGCGAGCACGTCGACGGCATCGACGGCGTCGTGCACTCGATCGGCTTCACCCCGCAGGACGCGCTGGGCGGCAACTTCCTCAACACCCAGTGGTCGGACGTGGCCACCGCCATGCACACCTCCACCTTCTCGTTGAAGGCGCTGACCACGTCACTCATGCCGCTGATGGAGAACGGCGGCTCGGTCGTGGCGCTGGACTTCGACAACAGCGTCTCCTACCCCATCTACGACTGGATGGGCGTGGCCAAGTCCGCGCTGACCTCCACCGCGCGCTACCTGGCCCGTTACGTCGGCGACCAGGACATCCGCGTCAACCTGGTCTCGGCCGGCCCGCTCAGCACGATGGCCGCGCGCAGCATCCCGGGCTTCGCCGAGTTGGCCAAACACTGGCCCGAGCGCGCGCCGCTGGGGTGGGACGTCACGAACCCTGAGCCCGCGGCCAAGGCCGTCGTGGCGCTGCTGTCCGACTGGTTCCCGGCGACCACCGGTGAGATCGTGCACGTGGACGGCGGCTTCCACTCGACCGGCGCCTGATCCCCGCACGACCCGGGCGTGCGTCCCGGCCCGCCACGGGCGGGGCGCACGCCCCTGGTGCCTGCCGGCCTCGGCGTCCGGGCGCGTCGCCGCCGTCCGGGGCCTGCGCGCGAGCGGATCCGAACCCGTGTAATCTGCGCCCGGAGCAGGGGACGCGGGCGGCGCGGGCCACTCACCAATGTACGGAGAACCGATGGATCTGCACCTGACGGGCGCGCGAGTCGTCATCACGGGGGCCAGTCGGGGGATCGGCCGCGCCATCGCGGACGTCTTCGCCGACGAGGGCGCCGACCTCGCGATCTGCGCGCGCAACCCCGAGCCGCTGGAGGAGGCGGCCGAGGAGCTGCGCCTGACCGGTGCGACCGTGTTCGCCCGTGCCCTGGACGTCGCCGACGAGTCCGCGCTGGACTCCTTCGTCGACGACGCCGCCGAGATCCTGGGCGGGATCGACGTGCTGGTCTCCAACGTCTCCGCGGGCAGCAGCCGCACCCCCGATCAGTGGGAGCGCAATTTCGTCGCCGACGTTCTGCCGTTCGTTCGCATGGCCGAACGCGTCCACCCGCACCTGGCGGCCTCCGAGCGCGGAGGTTCGGTGGTCCTCATCTCCACCACCTCCGCCCTGCACACCACCCGTCCGGCCGGGCCCGCCGCCTACGGGGCCCTCAAGGCCGCGCTCAACCACCACGCGGCCTCGCTGGCCCGGTCGTGGGCGCCCGAGGGGATCCGCGTCAACACCGTCTCGCCCGGCCCGACCGAGTTCCCCGGCGGAGGCTGGGACCGGCGCCGGGAGAACGATCCCGAGTTCTACGCGACCATCCGCGGCCGCATCCCCTACGGCCGTCTGGGCCGTCCGCAGGAGGTGGCCCGCGCCGCCGTCTACCTGGCCAGCCCCGCCGCCGGCTACATCACCGGCAACAACCTGGTGGTGGACGGCGGGTTCCTCGACCGGGCCTGACCGGACGCGTCCGTCAGTCGGCGCGTCCCCGGACGGCGGCCGACACCCGCAGGACGAGGACCAGCGCGCCGCACACCCCCGCGACCAGCACCGCGACCGCGGCGTCGGGCAGCCACAGCAGGGCGGAGCGCGGCCCGAGCCCGACGAGCAGCCACACTGCGGCGGCGACCGCCGCCGCCCCGGCCGCGCCCCAGACCACGGTCGCCGCGACTCCGCCGCGGCGCGCTCGCACCGCGAGCCCGGCCAGCACCACGCCGACGACCATGACCAGCGCGAACGCCGTGGAACCCCACACCACCGCCAGGTCGGCCACGCTCGGCCCGGGGCCCCGCGGCCGGTCGCCGCCCGCCACCAGGTGGGCCAGACCGAAGGCCACCGCCTGGATCTGATCGTCGCGCAGCAGATCATAGGTGTTCTGGAGGAGGACCACCGCGCGGTCGCGCTCGGGCAGGAGCACCACCATCGCCGCGTGGCCCGGTGTCGCGCCGCCGTGGAAGACGATCGGCTCGTCCAGCTCCGACAGCCGGGTGTCGCGCCACCCCAGCCCGTACTGCTGCTCCGAGCCGGGCACGGGGACGATCCCCGTGCGCGCCTCCGCCAGCGCTTCCGCGTCGAGCACCCCCGGCTCGTCCGACAACTGCGTCCGGGCGAACGCGGTCAGCGCCCCGACATCGCCGCCCAGGTAGCCGTAGGACACCCCGGCGTCGTCCACGCCGTCCGCGTCGGCCAGGCGCACGCCCCACGGTGAGCGGTACCCCGGGGTCAGCCCCGCCGCCGCGGCCTCCTCGCGCCGGTGAACGCGGTGTCCATGCCCACCGGGTCCAGCACCGCCTCCCGCAGGTAGTCGCCGAAGTCCTCGCCGGTCACGCGTTCGACGACCGCGCCGAGGAGCAGGTAGTTCGCGCTGCTGTACGCGTGCGTTCCGGGATCGCCCACCTCGGAGGCGGCGATCCTCCCCACGCGTGGCGCGAACTCCGCCGACCCCGCCTCGTACACGTCGAACGTCGCGACCGTGTTCGCCTCGGTGATCCCCGAGCTGTGCGTCAGCAGGTCGCGCACGGTCGGCTCGGCGCCGAAGGCGGCGAACTCGGGCAGGTACTCCTCGACCGGCGCGTCCAGGTCGAGCCGCCCCTCCTCCGCCAGGACCAGTGCCGCCGTCGCGGTGACCGGCTTGGCCACCGACCCCCACAGAAACGGGGTCTCCTCGGTGACGGGCTCGCCGTGCCCGTCCACCCCGAACACGCCCTGGTGCTCGACCCCCTCGGGTCCGACCACCGCGTAGGCGAGGCCGGGGGTGTCGGTCGCCGCCATGCGTGCACGGACGTAGGAGTCCATGTCCTGGGCCGCGGCGGACGCGGGAGGCGGGGTCGGGGACAGCAGGGCCAGGGCGAGGCACGCGGCCGCGGCACGTCGGTACACGGGGGCTCCCTCAGATAACCATACGGACATACGATTATTACCATACACTGATACGGTTATGTCGTGCCAAGAACAGCGGACCACGCCCTCAGGCGTGCACAGATCAGCCGGGCCGTGCGCGAGATGATCGCCGAGACCGGCCTGGACACCGTCACCGTGTCCCGCACGGCCGCGCGCGCCGGAATGTCGGTCGGGCTCGTCCAGCACTACTTCCGCGCCAAGGACGACATGCTGCTGCACGCCTTCCAGGAGGTCAGCACGGAGGTCGCCGAGCGCGTCGCCGGGGTCGTGCGCGAGGGGGCCACCCACCGGCGGACCATCGCGGACGTCCTGCTGGACGCCCTCGCCGAACACCTGCCGCTCGACGAACCCCGCCGCGCCGAGTTCCGCGTCGTGCGTGCCTTCGCCGGGCGGGCACTGGACAGCCCCGCCCTCGCCGAGGTGGACGCGCGCACCGCCGAGGCCACGCACGCGGAGATCGCCCGCGCGGTGCGCAACGGCGCCGAGTGCGGCGAGGTCGGACCGGACGTGGACGCCGACACCGCAGCCACGCGCATCGCCTCGGTGGCCGAGGGCCTGGCCACCCGCGTCTACCGGGGCGCACCGGGCGTCGCCGACCACGCCCGCGCGGCCCTGCGCGCGGAACTCGGCACCGTGTTCACCGGCCGCTGTCGCCAGTACGAGGGCTGACTGCCCCGCGGTCCTTGCTTTGGCTTCTCACTCGGGCACAGGATGAGGGAAGACCCGTACACACGTCCCCGGAGGTCTTTACGATGGCGAAGCGAAAGGAAGGGGAGCCCATGACCGCCGTTCTGGAAAAGTCCTCCGCCGCGCGTCCGGCCCCGATCAGTCTGCGTGATCTGGCCGACCACCTCGACGTCCCTCCGGGATTCAAAGTGGAGGTCCTTGAAGGGGCCATCGTGATGTCACCCACAGCGTCGAAGAAGCACGCGGGTGCGCTCAGTCGGCTCACCAGTTCAACTGGTGGAGCAGCTGCCTCATGATCGTTCGACGGCGCAGGTGTGCTCCGTCGAGGCTCCCGACGGCGAGGACTACGCCATTCCCGACCTGATGGTCCTCCCCGATGTCCTTATGGACGACGACGGCTGGCTGGTCAGCCCCGACGACGTCGACTGCGTGGTGGAGGTGGTCTCCCCGGGCAACGCCGCCAACGACACGAAGGTCAAGCCGTCCCTGTACGCGCGGTGGCGGATCCCCCTCTACCTGATCATCGACCCGAGAAACGCGACCACCCGCCTGTACTGGGACCCGAAGGGCGGTGAGTACCAGGCCAGGCACGACGCCGGATTCGGCACCGACGTGGTCCTGCCCGAACCGCTCAAGGACGTCCGGATCGACACGTCCGTCTTCCCCCGCTACGGCGGCTGACCCCCGTCACGCCTCCCGCAGGACCCGCACCAGCCGCGTCGTCCGCTCCGCGCCGGCGTTCTCCCGCACGTCCGTCTCCAAAGCGCCGCCGGTGGCGTCCACCAGTGACACGTGCCGCACCGCCCGGGTCAGCGCCGTGTACACCAGCGGGCGCGACACCGCCACCTCCGGCGGGAACACCGACACCACGGCGGGCCACCGGCTCCCGTGCGCCGCGGCGACCGTCACCGCCCAGCCCGGCCGCAGCGCCGACGAGTCCGCCACCGACACCCGCCGCCCGTCGGCCAGCTCCACCACCGCGGCCTCGCCCACCTCGCGCAGGTAACCCGTCTCGCCCGGTCCGTACCCGGGACCCCCGGCGACCAGCAGCACGCGGTCACCCACGTCCAAGCCCCCGTGCGCGCCCGGTCCCGGGTTCAACCTCTCCTTGCACGCGGCGTTGAGCGCGCCCGCGCCCGCCGGTCCGTCCTCCCGCGCCGCCACGACCTGCACGTCATCGGGCGCGATGCCCAGCGCGCGCGGGATCGAGTCCGTGAGCAGCTGCACCACGCGGTGCGCGGCCTCCTGCGCCGACGCGGCGGGCACCCGGACCACCTCCCGCTCCGGCGCCGCCACCTCAGGCAGGCTCCCGTCGGCCACCGCCTGGGCCAGCTCGGCGATGGGCCCGGGATCGCCCGGGTCGGCGACCTCGGCCACGTGCGCGGTGCGGGAGGCCGCCACGTCCACCACCACCCGGCCCGGGGTCGCGGACGGCGCCTGGTTCGGGTCGGCGAGCAGCACCAGGTGGGCGCCGTCCGAACACGAGGAGACCAGCTCGGCCGCCCGCGCCACGCCCACCGACATCGCCTCGCACAGCACCACCAAGCCGACCTCCAGCGCGCCCGCCCCAGCAGTTCGGGCAGGGACACCGCGCGGAACCCGGGTTCGCCCTCGCCCCACCAACGGCCCAGTTCCCGGTTCACCTCGGCCGCAGCCCGCGCGGTCGGCGCGGCCACGGCCACGCCCACCTGGCTGTCGGCGGCGATCGCGTGCAGGCACACCAAGGCGCGGGCCGCCTCCGCGGCGTCCGCGGGACCGTGCCGCAGCACCGTGACCGGACGCAGCGCCACGGTCACCAGCGCCTCGCGCGTGCGCTCCGACAACGTGAACTCGTGCCGCTCGACCGCCGCGTCCACGGTCTCGGCGGCGGTCAGCGCGTCCATGATCGGTTCGTTGCCTCCGATCAACCGCGCCAGCTGTTCGCCCAGGCGCTGTTCGGCGCGGCCGATGTCGGGCAGGGCGTGGAACCGCTCGGCGTCCGGGAGGTCGGGGACCCCGCCCTCGGCGAAGTCGAAGTCGTCGTCGGTGTCGTCGGTGCTCTCGAAGACCACCGTGGAACCGTCTGCCACGGCCGCGTCCAGAGCCGCCGCGGGGTCGGCCACCCCCAGCCCGCCGACGATCGCCGCCAGCCGCCGCTCCTCGACCGCCGTGTGCCCGCGCCGGGCCGACTGGCGCAGCACATGGGCGGTCAACGCGCCCAACCGCCGAGGGTCGTCCGGCCGGGCCTGCTCCCCCAGGCACTGACGCGCGCAGTAGTCGGCCTGTTCGACGGTCACCGCCGGCAGCCGCAGCAGCAGCCACGGGTTGGCCTCCAGTTCGGCGGCGGCCTCCGGGCCCAACTCCGCGGCCAGGCGCGGCGCCAGGGCGCGCGGCGCACCCAACCGGTCGAGGACGGCACTGACCTGTTCCACAGCCTCGGACACCTCGGATGGTTCCCCTCGTCACACGGTTGGCAGGACCCTGGGAGCCTACCGACTCACGGTGACCGTCCGCTCCGGGTTCAGCGCCGAGCGACGCCCGCAGTCAGCGTCCGCGCCCGGAGGTGGCGTCGTCCAGGGCGTCCCGGATCTCCGGCGGCAGTTCCACCGCCTCCACCCGCAAGATCCCCTCCAGCTGGGGGAGCGTGCGCGGGCCGACCACCGCCGAGGCCACCCCCTCCTGGTCGCGCGCCCAGCTCAGCGCGACCGCCAGCGGCGGCACGCCCAGGCCCTCAGCGGCCGTGCACACCGACTCGACCACGCGGCGGCTGTGCTCGTCCAGGTAGGGCTCGACGTAGGGCGCCATGTGCGGGAACGCCGCCCGCGAGTCCGGCGGGACCCCGTTGCGGTACTTGGCGCTGAGCACCCCGCGGCCCAGGGGCGACCACGCGATCAGGTGGCGTCGGCGGCGGCCGCCGCCGGGCGCAGCGCCCGGTCGGCGTCCCGGTTGAGCAGGGAGTACTCCGCTCCCGCGCTCACCAACGGCACGCGTCCTGGCTGGGCCCGCTGCCACGTCGCCAGGGTGGCGAACTGCCACGCCTCCAGGTTCCCCGTGCCCGCGTACCTCGCCTTGCCCGCCGCGACCGCGGTCTCCATCGCCGCCAGGGACTCCTCCGGCGGGGTGGCCGGGTCGAAGACGTGCAGCTGCCACAGGTCGACGTACTCGGTTCGCAGCCGCCGCAACGACGCGTCCAGTGAGGCGAGCAGGTGCCGTCTGGAACCGTCCACCGGGCGGTACCCCTCGGGCGTGTGCCCCGTCTTGGTGGCGACCACGACGTCCTCACGGCGCACCGCGGCGTTCAGCAACCGGCCCAGGACGCGTTCACTCTGCCCGCCCGTGTAGATGTCGGCGGTGTCCACGAGTGTGCCGCCCGCGTCGACGAACGCGGTGAGCAGCTGCCCGGCCTCCTCCTCGGAGGTGTCCTTACCCCAGGTCATCGTGCCCAGGCCGGTGCGTGACACCCACAGTCCTGATCTGCCCACCTGTCGCTGTTCCATGCGGCGGAGAGTACCGTGTCCGTCTGACCAGGGGCCGGGGCGCGCGGACCACGCGGCGGCCCCGGCCCGCCCGCCGGTCGTGGGCGCGAAGGACGGCGGGGTCTCCCGCACACGTGGGCGCCACCGTCCGGGTTCTGCCTGGTCGGCAACCCACCGCGGTGCGCGGGCGGGGTCCCGTCCCGCCCGCGAACCCCCACCGCGATGCGTCTAGGGTGGGGCCATGGCGACACCCGAAGCAGACCAGGACGCCCGTCCCCCCGCGGCCGAGGCGGTCACCCTCCTCCTCGTCCGCCACGGCATGACCGACGCCACCGGCCCCCGCCTGGCGGGGCGCGCCGAGGGCGTCCACCTCAACGGCGCCGGTCGCGCGCAGGCCGCCCGCCTGGCGCGACGGCTCGCGGAGCTACGCCCCGCCGCGCTGGTGTCCAGTCCGCTCGAACGGTGCCGGGAGACGGCGGAGACGGTCGGCGAACACCTCGGTGTCGCGGTCACGCCCGACGAGCGCCTGATCGAGTGCGACTACGGGACCTGGACCGGGCGGGGGCTGGGGGAGCTCACCGCCGAACCCCTGTGGCGGGTGGTCCAGGACCACCCCAGCGCCGCGCGCTTCCCCGGCGGGGAGGCCCTGGCCGCGGCGTCGGCACGCGCGGTCGAGGCGGTCCGCGACTGGAACGGCCGTGCGTCGAGGACCCCGGCCGAGGGCGAACAGGGACCGCCGGTCTACGTCGTGTGCAGTCACGGCGACATCATCAAGGCGATCGTCGCCGACGCCCTCGGCCTGCACCTGGACCTCTTCCAGCGCCTGCGTGTCGACCCCTGTTCGATCACTTCCATCACCTACACCCGCACGCGTCCCTTCCTCAACACGCTGAACGACACGGGGGAGGGATTGGCGGGCTGCATGCCCACCCGGGCCGAGGCGCGCGGCGACGCGGCGGTCGGCGGCGGCGCCGGAGGGCCGGACGGCTCCGACACCGCCTGACGGGAGCGGCGGCCGCTCATGCCGCCGTGACCGTGTTCTGGCCCACGACGATCCGCCACCCCTCGTCGCCGCGGGCGAAGACGTACACGGCGCTGCCGCGCACCTGCCTGCCGAGCGCGTTGGTCCACAACGAGTCGACGGCGAAGTGCTCTGCCAGTGCGGCCGGGTCGTGCGCGCTGAATGCGTCCTCGAAACTCTGGACGAGGGCGTGGATCTCAAAGTGGCGCGTGGTGCTCATGGTGTCTCCCGATGTCGTCGCCGGGGGCGGAGCCGGTGCACTCCGAGAGAGAGCGAACTACGTCAAGTTGACTTGATGTCAAGCGCGGGGACGATGGGGCCACACGCGCCCTCCATCCCTTAAGGTTCATGGCATGCCCGTCTTTCAGTTCAATCCGCCGGAGCGGTTCGTCGCCGGAACGGTCGGCCAGCCGGGAGACCGCACCTTCTTCCTCCAGGCCGTGGGGGAGGGGCGGATCACCAGCGTCGTCCTGGAGAAGGCCCAGGTCGAGGCGTTGGCGACCCGAATCGAGGAGCTGCTGGAAGAGGTGCACCGCCGGTTCGGAACACCCCCGGGCGACACCGCTCCGCCCGAGGACGACGGCCCCCTCCAACAGCCGATCGAGCAGGACTTCCGGGTGGGCACGCTCGCCCTGGCCTGGGACGCCGAGGCCGCCCGCGTCATCATCGAGGCCCAGGAGATCGACGAGTCCGCCGGCGAGGACCTGGTCGAGGACGACGAGGAGGAGGAGTTGGAGGTCTTCGCCGAGGAGGCTCCCGCGCACCGCGACGTCCTGCGCGTCTACCTGACCCCCGGCGAGGCCCGCGCGTTCGCCGGACGCGCCATGAAGGTCGTGGCCGCCGGCGCCCCGACTGCCCGCTGTGCGGCCGTCCTCTGGACCCCAGCGGTCACATCTGTGCCCGGCAGAACGGGTACCGGCCGGACCGTCTCGTGTGACACCGGTGGCGATGACGACCGCACCCGGCGGTCCCGGCGCGCGCACGCCGCGGGGGACCGGATGAACGACACCACCGACGCCTTCGACGGCCTCGACGCCACCACGGGGCTCGACCTGCTCCGCACGGGCCGGATCACCGTCGAGGGCCGCCTGACCTCGGCCTCCAACGCCACCCTGTACTGCACCGTCTCCGACGCGCCCCGCTCGGCCGCCTGCGTCTACAAGCCCGTGGCGGGGGAGCGGCCCCTGTGGGACTTCCCCGACGGTACGCTCGCGGGCCGCGAGGTGTCGGCCTTCTCCGTCTCCGAGGCCCTGGGCTGGGGGATCGTCCCACCCACCGTGCACCGGGACGGCCCTTTCGGCGAGGGCATGGTGCAGTTGTGGGTGCACGGCGACACGACCGTGGACCTGGTCGCGCTCTCCCACCAGACCGACAACGCCGATCTGCGCCGCATGGCGGTCTTCGACGCGGTCATCAACAACTCCGACCGCAAGATCGGCCACCTGCTGCCCACCGCCGGCGGCCACCTGTACGGCTGCGACCACGGCGTCTCCTTCGCCGAGGACTACAAACTGCGCACGGTGCTGTGGCAGTGGCGGGGCGAACCGCTCACCGAGGACGCGTTGGCCGCCCTGGAGTCGGTCCGCGACATGCTCAAGGATCCCGGCAGCGCGCTGTCCGACGTGCTCGGCCGTCACCTGAGCGGTCCGGAGGTGTACGCCCTCGGCGGACGCGTCGACCTGCTCATCCACCACCGGATCCACCCCTACCCGGCGCCCGACTGGCCGTCGGTGCCCTGGCCGCCGGTGTGAACCGGCAGCCGCACGCGGGTGTGAACCCTGTCCCCTACCGGGGGGTAGCAATGGCGCCCCTTGGGGCGCAGGCGGCACAATGGGGCCCGTGAGCAACGAAAACGAGTGGAACTACCTCTTCGACATGGACGGCGTGCTCGTCCGCGAGCAGCACCTCGTCCCCGGCGCCGACGCGTTGATCGCCGAGCTGCGGGAGAACGGGATCCCGTTCATGGTGCTGACCAACAACTCCATCTTCACCCCCCGCGACCTGCGTGCTCGTTTGCTCAACACCGGGCTGGACATCCCGGAGGAGTCCATCTGGACCTCAGCGCTGGCCACGGCCCAGTTCCTCCAGACGCAGCGGCCCAACGGGTCGGCCTACGTCGTCGGCGAGTCCGGACTGACCACGGCGCTGCACAACGTCGGGTACGTGATGACCGAGAACGACCCGGACTACGTGGTGCTCGGCGAGACCCGCACCTACAGCTTCGAGGCGATCACCCGCGCCATCCGTCTGGTGCGGGCCGGGGCGCGGTTCATCGCCACCAACCCGGACGAGACCGGCCCCAGCGCCGAGGGTCCGTTGCCCGCGACGGGCGCGGTCGCGGCGCTCATCGAGAAGGCCACCGGTCGCCGCCCGTACTTCGTGGGCAAGCCCAACCCGCTGATGATGCGTTCGGCGCTGCGGCGGATCGGCGCGCACTCGGAGAACACTCTGATGGTCGGGGACCGCATGGACACCGACGTCCTCAGCGGTCTGGAGGCGGGCCTGCAGACCGTCCTGGTCCTGTCGGGCATCTCCGGCCGCGAAACCGCCGACCAGTTCCCCTACCGGCCCACCCGTGTGATCGAGTCGGTCAAGGAGCTCGTGGGCACCACCCGTGATCCGTTCGATCGCAAGGACTGACCCGCGGCCGGTGGGCGGACCGGGCCCGTCCGAATCCGGGCCACGACGAACGGGCGGCGGACGCGTGTCCACCGCCCGTGCCGGGTCGCCGTCGCTCGGGCTAGCGCTGCCTGGCGAGTTCCTCGACCTTCGCCGCCTCCTCGCGGCGGCGTGCGCGCAGCAGGGCGAGGCGCTCGGCCAGGACCTCCTCCAGGTCCTCCATGCTCCGGCGCTCCAGCAGCATGTCCCAGTGGGTCCGAACCGGCTTGGCGTTCTTGGGCTCCTCGCCGGTCCCGTCCCGCCGCAGAGCGCGGTCGCCGCAGAAGCGACACTCCCATTCGGCGGGGATCTCGGCCTCCGTCGCGAAGGTGACCGAGAAGCGGTGGCCCCGGGTGCAGTCGTAGGTGACCTCCTGCCGGGGAGCCAGGTCGGTGTTGCGGTCGTTCTCGTAGCTCGTCGCCCCGAGCCGGGTGCCGCGAAGTGCTCGCTCGGCCATCGTGTGGGTGCCTCCAGGCGCTCGTGCGGTCTCGCGGGATGTAACGCGTCGGTCCACGTCAAGATTCCCCACTGACCTGAGGTCGAACCACCCGGGATGCCGGGTCCCCGCCGTCGGCGCGCCGGGGTGCGCCCCGTCTGCCGGCAGCGCCGGGGGTCGGGGGACGCGCCGGCCGGTCCGGGACCCGAGGTCCTTCCCAGCCGTCACCGGCGCTCCGGCCGGTGGGGTGCGCGGCGGGTTTCCAAGTCGGCGCACAGCGGAATGAATCAGATCCGACATGAGACAACACTCTTCTCAGTTCACTCCGTGCGCCTCATGGAGGACGTGCCATGGCCCCGATCCGACTGCTCGCCGTCGCGGCCCTGCTCGCGGTGACCGGCTGCGGGCCCTTCCCCCTGCGGGACGGGGCCCCCGACGTCGGCCCGCGGGGCGCTCCGCCGGCCACGGCCACCCCCGACTCCAGCCGCGCGCCCGCGTCGTACCGTGTACGGGAACCCGTGGCCGAACCCGGCCCCGCCCCGGATCCCTCTCCCGGGGCGAAGGCTCGCGAGCGGGGTGCGGGAACGTCGCCCGGCCCGGCTCCGGCGGCCGGATCCGAGGACCGGCACCCGCGTGCCTCCGACGCTACGTGGCCGCACTCGCCTCCTCCTCCGACCCCGACCGGATGCGGGAGGGACTTGGGGAGGCGGCGCAGGACTCCCCGGCGCACACCTACCTGCTGCACCACACGGCCGTCGCGCGTGCCTGGGCCGACGAGGGCCGCGGGTTGTCCGACCCCGAGGTCGACCGAACCGACTCAGGGCACCGGGTGTGCCGTGACGTCTTCCAGGAGGGCTACTGGGGCGGGGGCCGGGAGGCCGACCGCCGCTGCGTCGAGCTCACCGACTTCGCCTACGACGACGGACGCGTCGCCCGGTTCCGCGTCGACGGCGTTGATCCCTCCGGAGCCCTGGTCGAGGGCGGAGGGGCCCGTGTCGGGAGCGGCGGGGTCGAGGCCACCGTCGTGAGCGCTATCGCCCGGTCGGCCAGACCGTCCTGGTCGTCACGCTGGACATCGCCACCGCCGGCGGCGCCGACATCGGCCTCCCGGGAGCCGTGTACCGGACATCCGACGGCGAGTACCGGCGAGCGGACCGGGCCGCCGGTCGGAGCCAGCTCGACGCCGGGGGCTCCACCGGCGCCGCGCTGTACTTCCCCGACTCCCACCCGGGCGGCACCGTCCTCCTCGGCGGATGCCTGGAGGAGTGCTCGGCCCTGATCAAGCTCGCGCTCCCCGTCGACTGATCACACGGCACGAGCCCGGCGTCCCCGCAGCCGTGAACCCTAAGAGTTCCTTATCCGACGCCTAAGGTCCGATGAAGTCAGATGTGTCAGACTTTCTCCCTGCTTTACCTTCGTCATCACTGGTCACAGCCGTGGCCGGTTCCACGGGGCCGGGGCCGTGCGCCCCCGCGTGCGATCAGGATCGACGGAGGTGACGCAGGTGAGTGCCGTGCAGCGAGCAGAGGCGTCGCGGGCGAACGCGAGAGCGCGCCCCTGGCGGACGGACGAGGGCACACCGGGGCCGCCCGTGGATGTGCGGCGGCGGGTCAGCGCTCTGGCCCGCACCCCCCGCCTCCTCATCACCTGCGACTACGACGGCGCTCTGACCCCCACCCACACCCCCACCGCCCGCCCCGACCCCACCGCCCTACGCGCCCTACGCGAGCTGGCCGACCTACCCGACACGACCTGCGCCGTCCTGTCCTCCCGCCCCCTGACCACCCTGGCCACCCTGTCCCGCCTACCCGCCGAGATCCACCTCATCGGCGCCCACGGCGCCGAACCGACACCCCTGCACGAGTCCTCGCACCCACACCTCCGACAACCCGCC